>CANEHE010000012.1 GCA_947427285.1 uncultured Porphyromonadaceae bacterium | reverse complement strand
CAAAGGGGGCAAATCAGCCTGGCTCAAGGGGTCATCCGACCCTGGGTTTTCCAGTGAAATTCAATCATTAGTTTCCCTAATACCTAATTATTATAAATACGGAAAAATCGCGCTTTGGATTTAAGCGCGATTTTTCTATATACGGCCATTATTCGGCCAATAATATGTATAATAAGAAATCAGTCTTCCTGTTGGGAAGCCTCGTAATCCTTGAGGAGTTTTTCCTGTACATCGCCAGGTACAAGCTCATAATTGGAGAATTTCATAGTGAAAGAACTCCTGCCCCCTGTTATTGATGACAAGGCGGTGGAATAGGAGGCCATCTCCTTTAGAGGAACTTTGGCACAAAGTTTTTCCAGTCCGTTCTCCGAACTCATTCCCATTATGATCGCACGACGTCCCTGAAGATCACTCATCACATCACCCATCACATCGCCAGGAGTAAGCACATCTACATCATACACCGGCTCAAGAATCTTCGGATTCGCATTCCGGAATGCCTCTGAGAAAGCGTTACGTCCGGCAAGGCGGAAAGAGATTTCATTTGAGTCCACGGGATGCATTTTGCCGTCATAGATCATTACACGGACATCGCGGGCGTATGAGCCTGTAAGAGGTCCTTGTTCCATCCGGTCCATCAAACCTTTGACAATAGCCGGAATGAAACGGGCATCGATGGCTCCGCCTACAATACAGTTGTATACCACAAGTTTTCCACCCCATTCCAAGGGTATTTCCTGTTTGTCGCGCACATTGAGCTTGAACTCCTGATTGCCGAATTTGTAAGTGTCAGGTTCAGGCATTCCTTCGGTATAGGGTTCGATGATAAGATGCACCTCACCAAACTGACCGGAGCCTCCAGACTGTTTTTTATGACGATAATCTGCGCGGGCAGCTTTGGTAATAGTCTCGCGATAGGGGATTTTCTGTTCGATAAACTCTACGGGGAGCTTATCATTGTTCTCAATGCGCCATTTGAGTGTACGGAGATGGAACTCGCCTTGGCCTTTTACCAAAGTCTGCTTCAATTCCTTACTTTGCTCCACTATCCATGTGGGATCTTCCTCATGCATGCGGGTGAGTATGGCGGAGAGCTTTTCGGCGTCACTTTCAGTAAGAGGTCTGATACAACGGGTATATTTGGGATCCGGATATTTTATAAAATCAAACTGCCAGTCGATACCTTTCTGGTTAAGCGTATTTCCGGTACGGACATCCTTCAGTTTCACCGCAGCACCTATGTCGCCTGCTTTCAGTTCTTCGATCGGAGTACGCATCTGTCCGCATACTGTGAATATCTGTGCGAGACGTTCTTTGCCTCCACGGGTGATGTTGTCAAGATCCGCACCGGTCTTGAGTGTACCACTCATCACTTTGAAATAGCTCACTTCTCCGATATGTGGCTCGACGGATGTCTTGAAGAAGAATATTGACAAAGGTCCTTCGCTGTCTGGAGTGATTGCTTTTCCAGCAGTATCTTCCGGAGCCGGCATATCATCGACGAACGGACATACGTTACCAAGGAATTCCATCATGCGGCGCACACCCATGTCTTTCAAGGCACTGACAACAAACACAGGATAAATTGATCTGTCAATAAGACCTTTGCGGATTCCTTCACGCATTTCGTCCTCGGACAGATGTCCTTGTTCGAAATATTTGTCCATAAGACTTTCGTCATTTTCAGCAGCAGCCTCAACAAGCGCATTGTGAAGTTCATTCGCCCGATCAAGCTGATCCGCCGGAATCTCAGAAACAGTTGGTGTGCCACCTTCAGGTCCCCATTCATATTTCTTCATGAGGAGAACGTCAATCATGGAGTTGAATCCCGCTCCAGATTCCAGTGGATATTGAATCTGAATGACTTTCGGCCCGAATGTCTCACGCAATTGCTCGATGACGTTATCGTAGTCCGCTTTTTCTCCGTCAATCTGATTGAGTGCAAAAATCACAGGCTTGTGTAATGAACCTGTCACACGGAAGATATTCTGAGTGCCGACCTCCACGCCGTTCTGGGCATTGATCAACACTACTCCTGTGTCACACACTCCCAAAGCCGTATATGCGTTGCCTACGAAGTCATCGGCTCCCGGGCAATCAACCACATTGAGTTTCTTACCGTTGAATTCCGCATTGAATACAGTTGAGAATACAGAATATCCATACTCTTTCTCAACAGGGAAATAATCAGAGACAGTCGTACCTGCCTCTACAGTTCCGCGACGCTTTATAACTCCACACTCGAAGAGCATTGACTCCGCAAGTGTGGTTTTCCCAGAGCCCTTTGATCCGAGAAGGGCGATGTTTTTGATTTCCTTTGTATCGTAAATCTTCATAGCTGTAAGATTTGAGTGTTTTGATGATTTTGTCTGAGTGATGAGGACGTTCAGGATAGAAAGTTATTCAATATCCCTCTGAAATCCGGGTGCAATTTACTAAAAATGTCTGAAACTCCCTAATTTTTTCGGTTTCATTTATTCATTTTTTGTTTATATCCTCATTTTCAGGATGCATGGATTCAGGTTTAATTAAATTATTTATAATTTTGCATCCGATAATGGCTGGATTATACATACATGTTCCTTTTTGCTCCGGAAAGTGCGGGTATTGCGCTTTCTATAGTGTCGTAGGGTGTGAAAACCGTATCGATATGTTTCTGGATGCTCTCGCCAAGGAAGCAGTCGTCCGGACACATGAACTCTTCTCTCCACTCTCAACCATATATATCGGAGGAGGTACACCTTCTTTATTGTCTCCTACACAATTTGAACAACTGGATAGGATCATAAAGCAAAATTTTAAAATATCTCCTGACAAAATTGTGGAATACACTATCGAGGTAAACCCGGATAATGTCGATATACCCAGAATTCAGGCATGGCGCAATGCGGGAGTAACCAGAATAAGTATGGGAGTCCAATCCATGATTCCACAAGAACTTCAGACCATAGGCAGAAGACATACTGCCTTGGAGGCTTCGAAAGCTTATCAAATGCTTCGAGCTTCGTTTTCCAATATATCGCTGGACATTATATTTGGTCTTCCCGGACAGACTATGGAATCATGGAAAGAGACTGTACACCAGATTATAGACATGTACCCCGAACATATATCTGCATACAGTCTCACTTTCGAAGAACGTACACGCTTTTCAAAAATGCTCAAGAAGGGTGAGATTACAGAGGTCGAGGAAAGCCTGTCATTGGATATGTTCCGATGGGTGTGCCATAGACTTGCTGAAGCGGGATATGAACATTATGAGATTTCTAATTTCGCACGTTCAGGAAAGCGGACTCTACACAATTCCTCATATTGGAATGGCTCGGAATATCTGGGACTTGGACCTGGAGCATCAAGTTATGACGGATATAGGACCCGAAAATCCAATCCTCCTTCCCTAAAGGAGTATATATTTTTCTATACTGATGGAGGCGAAAATAGTGATTATGTCGAAAGCGAGTACTTATCCCGGAAAGAACTTACAGAGGAATATATTTTGACACGTCTCCGTACCTCCGAAGGAATAGATCTGGAGCAATACGGTGATCTGTTTGGAAAAGAAGAAGCAGCCAGAATCACAAAAGTATGTCGCCGGATAGGAGATAAATGGATTAATTGTCGGGATGGTGTTCTTCGGCTGACAGAGGATGGATTCTTTATATCAGATGAGATAATTGTTTCTCTCCTTCCTGACTAAGAGGCTGCTTGTTAAACAGCCTCCAATTCATTTTTATCTGTCAGCTCTTGACAAAGGAACGCGTCCATACATTTTCAGGCACCCCGTATAATAGGGGGTGTGAAGTTTTGACACCACTACTCCTTTTGATGTGGATGCATGGATGAAATTGTCTTCATCAACAATGATTCCTACATGAGATATCTTGTCCGGATCTTTTCCAGTCGCGAAGAAAACAAGATCGCCTATACGGGCATCCCTTTCACTGATACGTTGGCAATATTCGGCCTGTTTAGCGGAATTCCGAGGCAATTTACATCCTGTAACTTCCAGATAAACAGACATTACCATGCCTGAACAATCGGTCCCTTTCCCTTTTTCCTGCATGGCGTATGTATAAGGAGTGCCAAGCCACGTATAAGCCTCTTCAATAATCTGCTTCTGACGCCTATCCAGATGATGGGTAGCTTCTACTTTCTCCGGATAATGTTTTGATGATGGTGATACCGACTCCAACGATGTTCGGCTTGTATTACAGCATGTAAGTACAATACAGGCTATAACAATCGATCCCAGATGTGCCGGGAGATAGATGATGCGTCGAAATAAATGGGACTGTATCATGGAAAAACAAGCAAATTTACAACTGCAAATTTAATCATAATCCGGGATTCAGGCAATCCTTAAAGATACGAAAATAACTTCATTAAGAGAATTTTCATTAACTTTGTATAATATGAGTCTGTATTTAGGATATTTTGAGCAATATATTATGCGACGAATAGGTATTCATTTTATAGGTATGACTCTGGTCTGTATGATGTTGATCGGATGCCAGAGACAACGCCGTTACTCTTTTGCGGAGGGAACAGCGTGGAATACTCTCTATCATATAACTTATTCCGGGCCGTCTGAATTTGGGGATTCCATCCGGCCTATTCTTGACAGAATCGGGAAGAGCGTATCGGTGTTCGATCAGGAATCGTTGGTAAGCAGATTGAATGTTTCTGATTCATGTATGACAGATGAAGCTCTGCGTAGAATCTACCTGTTGTCAGTGAAAGTAAATTCAGAAAGTGACGGAATGTTCGACCCTACGCTGTCACCATTGATCACAGCATGGGGGTTCGGCAAAGGTCATCGTGCCACATCTGATACGCTTCGATTGGATAGTCTTCTGGCATTGACAGGAATCGGAAAGACCGATTTCCGATCAGGGTTTATCTGTAAACCTAACAGAAATATGCAGTTCAATTTTTCTGCTATAGCTAAAGGATATGGCTGCGATGCAGTGGGTAAGTGGCTTGTTTCAAAAGGAGTGACAAACTATCTGGTGGAGATAGGAGGCGAGATAGCCTGCAAAGGTAGAAATCCAAAGGGGCATCCATGGTCTATCAGCATTGACAAACCTGTGACAGATCCAAAAGGAAACCGACATATAAATCAACTGAAGATTTTTGTTACTGATTGTGGCATCGCCACTTCTGGCAACTACCGGAATTATCATGAAAAGAAAGGTGTGCGTTACGGCCATACCATAAGTCCCCGAACCGGACGTCCGGTGCAAACCGATATACTAAGTGCGACAGTTATCGCACCAACAGCCATGGAGGCAGATGCATACGCCACCGCGTGTATGGCAATGGGATCTCTTAATGCGAAAAAAATGATTAATAGGCTTGGTCTAAAGGTAATGTTGATTATGGATGATTCATCGGTATGGGAAAGTGATGGGTTTATCAGATATATTGAAAGGCAATGAATGCAAGTATATTAGTCATATTATTGACATGCGTGATAATCATATTGCTTGTTTTGATGGTCATACGCACCCGGGATGTCAAGAACCTTGGAAGTGTGAAAGCCGACACAGAGAACCGCCTGACCGACTTGACTTTACGTCTGGAACAGCGGGATAAGGAACTTTCAGAAATTCTCAGACAGAGAGAAGAGAATGTGTATCTTCGTGCCGAAGCAAGATTCAAGGCAATGAGTGAAGAATCTCTTAGGTTGCATACCGATGGGTTGCGTGCTGCCAACGGAGAACAGATAAATGCATTGCTTCGACCGTTGCAATTGAGATTAGAGGAATTCAGCCGGGCATGTACAGACGCGTATGTCAGGGAAAATTCCTCCCGACAGTCTCTGTCTGATCATATTGAACGCCTTTCGGAACTTAACAGATCTATCGGAGAAGAAGCACGCAATCTGACAAATGCATTGAAAAATGACACACGTCAACAGGGAAGATGGGGAGAGTTGATTCTGGAAACGCTACTTGAACGATCTGGAATGAAAGCAGGTATTAACTTTGTGGCTCAGCCCACCCGCGATGATTCAGGACAGACAATCAAAAGCGAATCAACCGGTCGGAATCTCCGTCCCGATATTGTCGTTTTTCTGCCAGGCAAACGAAATCTGATAATTGATTCGAAAGTATCTCTGAAAGCTTATACCGAATATCATGCCTCTAAAGATGAAGAATCACGTCGAAAAGCGGGCAGACGACATATAGAATCGATCAGACAGCACGTCAAAGAACTTTCCGAAAAACAATACACTCTTGCAGTAGAAGGAGCAATTGATCAGGTATTGATGTTCATACCAAACGAAGGTGCTTATATGGCTGCAATGGATCTGGATCCGGAATTATGGGATTTTGCATGTCAGAAAAAGATAGTTATTGTGGCTCCGGCTCATCTGTTTTCTGTGATACATCTTGTCAATCATCTGTGGCGCGTGGAACATCGAAGCAGGAATGTGGAGGAAGTCGCCAAACTCGGCGGTTTGATCTATGATGACATCGTTGTTTTGCTGACGGATCTTGAAAGAGCGGAAAGAGGTCTTGAGGTGGCTCATAAGGCGTATTCGGATTGTATCGACCGTCTGACAAAGGGTCGGCAAAGTATTGTAAGGAGAACAGAACGTCTTAGAGACATGGGGATCTCCTCAAAAAAGAAGATCCCTGACAAATATATATCGGAAGATTAATTTTAAATAACCCTTTGATGATAAATACATCGGAAAGCACTATCTTTGTGCCCAAATAATACCCACACAAATATCATCAGTCATAAAATGATATCGTTATTCCGAATATACCAATGGCTTATTGCCGCTCCAATTCTCCTCATATTGACAATAATCACAGCTCTTGTCACAATTATAGGCACATCTCTTGGCAATCGAGTCTTCTGGGGATATTGGCCCGCACATTATTGGTCAAGATGTGTATGCTGTCTTTGGTTTGTAAGAATAAAAGTCATGGGACGAGAAAACATTGATCCCAAACACTCATACGTTTTTGTGGCGAATCATCAGGGAGCATTTGATATATGGGCCATCTATGGATATCTCAATCACAATTTCAAATGGCTGATGAAAAAAGAACTTGAAAATATATTTCTTGTCGGATATGCCTGTAAATGTGCCGGACATGTATTCGTAGATGACAGCAAACTCACCAGCATACGTGAAACCATCGACGAAGCTGAACATACATTGAAAGACGGAATGTCGGTAGTAATTTTCCCTGAAGGAAGCCGGACATACGACGGACGGATGATTCCATTCAAAAGAGGAGCATTTTTACTTGCGTCCGAATTCCGGCTTCCAGTTGTGCCGATTACAATCGACGGAGCATTCAAAGCGATGCCCCGCTCCACATATAATGTCACTCCGACTACAATAACTATTACAATACATAAACCGATATATCCTGATCAAAAGGGATTCAATACCCGTACTCTGATGACACAATGCCGGGAATCAATCAACAGTGCTCTGCCGGTCGCACAGCGGGATCCGACATGTGAAAGTTAAATAATATCGGAAAAACAGGGGAATAAAACACACGAAACAGACAGTATTTTCCAATAATGAAAATTTGACGATTCGGAAATTATGGTTAACTTTGCACAGGATTAAACCAAGTGTGCATTTTCCAAGAGCCACTTGAACCCAAACGGCAGACAAACTCACAGGATGGTAAAGAAAACCCGTGACAGATTTATTGAAGTGGCCAGGCAGCTCTTCGCCCGAAAAGGGGTGGAGAATACTACCATGTATGACATCGCCTCAGCTTCTGATAAAGGGCGCCGTACCATCTATACATACTTCAAGAGCAAGCGTGATATTTTCAACGCCGTAATAGAAAGAGAGACAGACCAGCTCCTGGAAAAACTACAGGAGATAGTGAACCGAAAAATTTCTCCAGAAAGAAAAATCGAGGAGTATGTGTCCTGTCGCTTTGAGACAATGAAAGAGATTGTCAGTCGTAACGGATCGCTGAGAGCCGGTTTCTTTCGTGATGTGAGGAAAGTGGACAGGGCGCGCAAACTCATATCGAAAAAAGAGATCGCTCTTCTGTGCGACATTTTGAGAGAAGGGAAAGCGTTAGGCACATTTCATATAGATGACTGTGTGCACACAGCCATTATTATAATTCATGCCATACACGGGTTGGATGTCCCCTACATCCGAGATAACCTTATCGAGCAAGGTATATCAAAACAGATGTTGAAGGACTATCTGAGCGATCTGATTCTTAACGGAATTAAAAGGTGTCAGACATGAATATGCATCAACATCGGGAGTTCTATAAAATTTCCATTACACACTGAAAATCCAGACCGATCATGTATATAAACGCCATGGGATTCTATATCCCCTCTAAAAGAATTTCCAATGCCCATTTTGAAAAGCTGAACGGACTTTCCGACGAATGGATCGTGCAGCGTACCGGGATAAAGACACGCTCCAGAGTGGCCGATGGTGAAGGAGTGGATTCCATGGGCCTGGATGCTGTGGCCGATGCGATAAAGAAACTGTCATACGACATAAAGGATGTGGATCTCATCGTTGCGGCTTCATATTGTGCATACGATACAGTGGCCACAGTGGCACATAAAATCCAGCGTGAATATGATATCACCGGTGCCAAGGTATTATATGCATCTTCGGCATGCTCTTCGTTTATCAACGGGCTTGAGATTGCAGAAGGTTATTTCGCAATGGGTAAGGCTTCCAAAGCACTGATAATATGCTCAGAGCAAAATTCCTACTATGCCAACGAGACTGATCCTAAATGCGGACATCTCTGGGGTGATGCGGCCGTAGCTTTTTTCGTATCTAAAGAAAGAATTTCCACTTCAGATATAAAGATACTTGATGTATATACCGAAGGATTAGGTAATGTGGGAAAAGGGCCTGACGGAGTGCGTTTGCGTCCCAAAGAAGATGGTATCACGATGCCCGATGGCAGAGATGTGTTTCTTTATGCATGCCGTTATATGGTATACGCACTCAACCGTTCTCTTAAGAATACAGGCCTTGAAATCGCAGACATAAGGAAGTTTATCTGTCATCAGGCCAACAAAAGAATTGTGGCACAGGTTGCCCACCAGCTTGAAAAGCCAATGGATGATTTTCTCAACAACATTGAGACTCTGGGCAATACAGGTTCGGCATCCGCTCCATTGGTACTCGCCCAGAATGCCGCTTCGTTCAGCTCAGGCGACAGAGTAGCCTTGATGGTCTTCGGCGGAGGATACAGCTGCGGATGTTTCATAGTGGAATTTCCAGCCACAGAGGTTCCCAAAGATGTTTAACAAATAAAATATTTTGAGACTCAAGATAAAATGAAATTATTAGAAGGAAAAACCGCTTTGATCACAGGTGCCGCACGTGGCATCGGCAAAGCAATCGCTTTGCGTTTTGCCCAGGAAGGGGCCAATATTGCTTTCACCGATCTTGTTATTGATGAAAACGGGAAGGATACCGAGAAAGAGATTGAAGCTCTCGGAGTGAAATGCAAAGGTTATGCCTCAAACGCAGCCGACTTCACTCAGACAACGGAAGTAGTCAAAAACATAGTGGACGAATTTGGAAGAATAGACATTCTTGTCAATAACGCCGGGATCACAAAAGACGGGCTCATGATGCGTATGACCGAGCAGCAGTGGGATGCTGTGATTGCCGTTAATCTCAAATCGGCTTTCAACTTCATCCATGCCGTTGTTCCTGTCATGATGCGTCAACGTGGTGGTTCCATCATCAATATGGCTTCTGTAGTCGGAGTGCATGGCAATGCCGGCCAGTCCAACTATGCGGCATCAAAAGCCGGTCTTATCGCTCTTGCAAAAAGTATCGCACAAGAAGTAGGATCACGTGGCATACGCGCCAATGCAATCGCACCCGGTTTCATCGAGACCGCCATGACTGCAGCACTTTCCGATGAGATCCGCGAAGAATGGAAAAAGAAAATACCTCTTCGCCGTGGAGGACAGGTTGAGGATATTGCCAATGTGGCCACATTCCTCGCCTCCGATCTTTCAGGATATGTCACCGGACAGGTGATTCAGGTTGACGGAGGAATGAACATGTGATCGTCAACTTTTATTGAGGATTATAGTTAACAAATTGTCTAAAAGACGTTAAAGGTTTCCGACGCGTGGATTCTCCCGTAAGGAAACCTTTGACGATTTCTGATAAATATAAATTGGACATTCGGAAATATGCAATAATTGTTGCCGGAGGAAGTGGACTCCGTGCCGGTGGAGATATTCCGAAACAATTTCAGGCTATCTGTGGACGACCTATGCTCTGGTGGTCACTAAAAGCATTTTATGACGAAGATCCTTCATGTCGGCTTATAGTAGTACTTCACCCGGGATTTTTTGATGATTGGGATAGACTGTGTTCGGAACTTATGGAAGAACAGATACCACATGAGGTAGTGTGCGGAGGCCGTACGCGGGCTGAGTCTGTTGCCAATGGGCTAATGGCGATCCCAATAAAAGAAAACGACGGCATTGTGGCTGTCCATGATGCCGCACGTCCTTTGGTAACTACCGGGATTATCCGTAGAGGATGGGAAAAATGTATGGAATCCGGCTTTGGATCTGTGCCAGTTGTTCCAGTCACAGATTCTCTTCGGGTTTGTTCCGGAGGAAAGAGCCAGGCAGTAGATCGCAGCCTTTATGTTTGTGTACAGACACCTCAGGTATTTCCTCTTCAGTCATTGCGGACGGCATATAGGCAAGCAGACACCCTTTCGGTTCAATTTACCGATGATGCATCAGTGGTAGAAGCCTCCGGATTCTATGTCAGTCTCTACGATGGAAGTCCGGAAAATATTAAAGTCACCCATCCATCTGATTTTACCGTTGCAGGACTATTGTTGTCAGAAAGACTTTCATGAATCTTCCTCATAAATGGATACACTGGCCAGATATGACATTAAGTTTCTTAAAGGAGTAGGAGAAAGTCGCGCAAAATTGCTTGCATCCGAACTGGGGATACACACATTCCGCGATCTTATATATACGTTTCCATTCCGTTATGTCGATCGCAGCCGTTTCTATACGGTGGATGAATTACGCCCTGAAATGCCTATGATACAGATAAAGGGGCATTTTATACGTTTTACAGAGGAGGGAGAAGGGGTCAGAAGGAGGCTTAAAGGCCTTTTCAGCGACGGCAAAAGAATGATGGAGACAGTCTGGTTTTCACGTATCCGTCAGATAGAGGGATTATATAAGCCGGGAGAGGAGTATATCATTTTTGGCAAACCTTCTCTTTATCGCAATGTCTGGTCAATGGCCCATCCGGAGATAGAAAAGTTGGATAGTTCCCATCCTCCTCATGGACTGCGTGGAATATACTCCCTTACAGAAAAATTACGTGATCGGCAATTCAGTGCCCGGACTATCGGAAAAATGGTGGAACGATTGTTGGCCCACGAACGATTTCAGAATATCAGAGATACCCTTCCGTATGAAATAGTGGATGCATTTCATCTCATGCCATTGAAAGAAGCTCTGATCAACATGCATTTCCCACAATCTGTGGAAAATCTCCGGAAAGCCCGCGAACGTATGAAGTTTGAAGAATTGTTCTATGTGGAACTTCATATATTACGTTTTGCCAGAGAAAGAGGCAGAAAGATTCCAGGACTGGTGTTCCCTACAGTCGGAGACGCTCTGTGGAAATTCTATTCCGAAGTCATTCCATTTGAACTCACCAATGCCCAGAAACGTGTACTCAGGGAAATACGGACGGATATGAAATCCGGCAAACAAATGAACAGACTCTTGCAAGGTGATGTCGGATGTGGGAAAACCATGGTTGCTTTCATGAGCATGCTTATGGCTTTCGGAAGCGGATTCCAGAGCTGCATGATGGCTCCTACCGAAATATTGGCCACACAACACTACGAGACATTGAAAAAATGGGGAGAAAGTGTGGGCGTAAGAGTGGAACTACTCACTGGGAGTACACGTCAGTCGGTCAGAAATGAAATTCATTCCGGACTTACCGATGGTTCTATACATATCCTTGTCGGAACACATGCCCTTATAGAAGACAACGTAGAGTTCCGAAATCTCGGTCTTGCCGTAGTCGACGAGCAGCATCGATTCGGAGTGATGCAAAGGGCAAGATTATGGCGTAAAAATAAAGCGGCTCCGCACATTCTTGTAATGACTGCCACTCCCATACCACGCACACTGGCCATGACAGTATATGGAGACCTTGAGGTATCTGTGATTGATGAGCTCCCTCCTGGTAGAAAACCCGTGACAACACTTCTCCGGTTTGAGAGTCAACGCCAATCTGTATATTCTATGATAGGAAACGAACTGAAGGCCGGACGTCAGATCTATATAGTCTATCCTCTCGTACATGAAAACGAGAAACTTTCTCTGAAAAGTCTTGAGGAGGGGTATGTGCGTATCTGCGATATATTCAACCAGTATAAGGTATGCTTCATACATGGTCAGCTCAAGCCTGCGGAAAAAGATTGGCAGATGAATCTTTTCACTAGTGGAAAAGCAAGGATTATGGTGGCTACCACTGTAATCGAGGTTGGAGTAAATGTTCCAAATGCATCTGTAATGCTAATTGAAAATGCCGAACGATTCGGACTTTCCCAACTCCATCAGCTTCGAGGACGCGTCGGACGTGGAGCAGACCAAAGTTTCTGTATCTTGATGACACGACCAGACATCGGAGGAGACACTCGGAAAAGACTTGACATAATGACTGAGACAACAGATGGATTTCTTATTTCCGAAGCCGATATGAAAATCCGTGGACCTGGCGATATGGAGGGCACCCGTCAGAGCGGACTTGCCTTTAATCTCAAGATTGCAGATCTGGTACACGACGGACAAATTGTCTCTATGGCCCGGGAGGAAGCAATTAGAGTGCTTGACACCAATCCGGCATTAAACGCCGGAGAAACTCAAACTGCGATAACGTCGAAAGGAGAGTACGGCCTTCGACAGCTTTCTCCACCCAGTATAAGCATGTTGTTACGCGAACTGGACATAAGATTTGCAAGAAGTGTGGACTGGTCAAGAATATCCTAACAATTTGCGCATTTCATACGTTGTATTACCGGAAGCTGACCACATAACTTAACCAGATGGAAGGCTGTCTGAAAATCACTGTTTTCAATGAGAGAAAAAGAATTTTTACCGTTTGTCTCCGAAAGACTTGGCATAGAACATATAAATCCGATGCAAACCCGGATGATGCAGCTTGCGTCTGAACCCCACGACATCATACTGCTTTCTCCGACTGGTTCCGGGAAAACATTGGCGTTCACACTGCCTGTATTGAAATTATTACGTCCCTCTACCGGGCGCGTACAGTGTGTGATTGTTGCTCCGTCACGGGAACTGGTTATGCAGATAGCATCCATAATAAGAGAAATTGCCCGGGGATTCAAGGTTACAGCCGTATATGGAGGGCATGGAGTGGATGACGAAGTCAAAACTCTGTCGGTAACGCCCGACATCATAGTGGCTACACCAGGACGCCTTCTTGACCATATTAAAAGAGGGAATATCGATGTGCTTCCTACCCGTATTCTCGTACTTGACGAATTCGACAAATCTCTTGAACTTGGCTTTGAGACAGAAATGAAAAAGATTGTCTCCCGGTTAAAGAACATAAGTAGATATATTCTTACATCCGCCACCGATATCCCCCTGCTACCCGAATTTCTCAATCTCAAAAATCCAGTCAGACTAAACTATCTGGATGAAAATATCGATCTGCGCAACCGGCAACGCGTAAAAAGAGTGAATTCCAACGGGCGTGACAAATTAGACGCACTTCTTTCACTCCTACGAAACCTATGCAACGAACAGTTAGAGCGTACAATTATTTTTGTCAACCATAGGGAAAGTGCGGAAAGAGTCGCGGATTTTCTTGTACGATCGGGGGTGGATTGTCGATTATATCACGGCGCGCTTGAACAGCGTGAGCGCGAAAAAGCACTGGCTATGTTCAATAACGGGAGTTCACCTGTGCTTGTGGCTACTGATCTTGCATCCCGGGGACTTGACATCGAAGGTGTCAAGCAGGTGATTCATTATCATCAACCACTCACAGTTGAGGCTTATACTCATCGAAATGGGCGAACTGCCCGAATGGATAAGGAAGGTGATATTTATCTATTAGTCGGGCCGGATGAGGAATTAAAACCATTCATAAATCCCGATGATACCTTCAGTTGTTCTGATATGCCGGATGCTTCCCTTCGGTCTCCGTTAAAAACTCTTTATATTTCTGCCGGACGGAAAGAGAAGCTGTCTCGAGGTGACATTGTAGGATTTCTTGTACAGGAAGGGGGATTGGACGCTGGAGATATCGGTAAGATAAACGTTTTTGATCATTATTCGCTTGTGGCAGTACCAAAAAAGGGAATAAAAACCCTGCTGGAGAAAATCGCCAACAGAAAAATAAAAGGGGAGAAACGGAAGATTGCTGTGGCAGGATGAAATAGTACAGCTTATTCTGCGTTGAATTGAAAATAATCGTAATTCACAGGTAAAATCAAACTTGATATAACTATGAGTAAACCTAAAAAGTTCCTGACTTGCGACGGCAATCAGGCAGCAGCCCATATCAGTTATATGTTCACTGAAGTGGCTGCCATTTACCCGATCACGCCATCATCTACAATGGCTGAATATGTAGATGACTGGTCAGCGGCAGGCAAAAAAAACATTTTTGGTGAGACTGTACTTGTGCAAGAGATGCAAAGCGAGGCCGGGGCTGCCGGGGCTGTACACGGATCTCTCCAAGCCGGTGCTCTCACCACAACATATACGGCTTCTCAAGGGCTTCTTCTGATGATTCCGAACATGTACAAAATTGCAGGAGAACTTCTTCCCGGCGTGTTTCATGTATCGGCACGTACGTTGGCATCACATGCATTGAGTATTTTCGGTGATCATCAGGACGTGATGTCATGCCGCCAGACGGGATTCGCCATGCTGTGCGAAGGCTCTGTCCAGGAAGTCATGGACCTTTCTGCTGTGGCCCATCTTTCGGCTATAAAAGGACGGATACCGTTTGTCAATTTCTTCGATGGTTTCCGGACATCTCATGAAATTCAGAAAATCGAACGTCTTGATGAGGAAGATCTAATTCCGCTTCTAGACCGTGATGCTTTGACACAATTCCGTCAACGCGCGCTAAATCCAGACACTCCGGTAGCGCGTGGAATGGCCGAAAATCCCGATGTTTTTTTCCAGCATCGCGAAGCCTCCAACTCTTATTATGATGCCATCCCGGAAATAGTAGAGAATTATATCAAGGAAATCAACCGTATAACCGGACGTAACTACGGTCTGTTCGATTATTACGGAGACCCCGAAGCTGAAAATGTGATTATCGCAATGGGATCCGTAACAGAGGCTATAAGAGAAACCATTGATTATCTGCGCCCATTGGGTAAAAAGGTCGGACTTGTCAGTGTTCATCTATATCGTCCTTTCTCAGCGAAACATTTTCTCGCTGCTCTTCCTGCCAGCGTAAAACGTATCGCTGTTCTTGACCGCACAAAGGAACCAGGTTCCAACGGAGAGCCTTTATATATGGATGTCAAGGATGTGCTTTACGGACAGAAGAATGCGCCTCTCGTAGTAGGAGGACGATACGGCCTAAGTTCTAAAGACACAACACCAGCGCAAATTCTTTCCGTATATGACAATCTGGAACTTCCGGAACCGAAAAATGGATTTACAATCGGTATTGTAGATGATATAACATTCCATTCTCTTCCTATTCTTACGGAAATGCATCTCGGAGGAGAAGGTATGTTTGCCGCCAAATTCTTTGGACTCGGAGCCGACGGCACTGTCGGAGTCAATAAGAACTCTGTCAAGATCATAGGAGATAATACTAATAAATATTGTCAGGCATACTTTGCCTACGATTCGAAGAAATCCGGAGGTTTCACCTGTTCGCATCTGCGTTTTGGAGACCACCCGATCAGATCCACCTATCTGGTCAATACTCCTAACTTCGTGGCATGCCATGTTCAGGCATATTTACAGATGTACGATGTGACCCGCGGTTTACAGAAAGGAGGCACTTTCCTCCTCAATACCGTCTGGGAAGGAGAAGAACTTGCCAAGAATCTCCCAAATAAAGTGAAACGCTATCTGGCACAGAATGATATCACATTATATTACATCAACGCATCAAAAATAGCTCAGGAAATTGGTCTGGGAAACCGTACAAATACCATTCTTCAGAGTGCATTCTTCCGTATAACTGAGGTTATACCCGTAGAATTGGCTGTGGAACAGATGAAGAAATTCATCGTGAAGAGTTATGCCAAAAAAGGCCAGAACGTGGTAGACATGAATTTTGCGGCGGTAGACCGTGGCAATGAATACCACCGACTTGAAGTGGATCCGGCATGGGCATCATTGGAAGACAATCCGAAGCATCCGGAAGGCGTGCCGCAGTTCATCACCGACGTGGTGAACAAAATCAACGGGCAGGAGGGAGACCTCATCCCCGTGAGCGCGTTCGCAGACCGTGCCGACGGGACATGGCCACAAGGCACCGCAGCATACGAAAAGCGCGGAGTGGCCGCGTTTGTGCCGGAATGGAATCCTGAGAACTGCATACAATGCAACAAGTGCTCCTTCGTATGTCCGCATGCTTCCATCCGCCCCTTCCTCCTCGATGAAGAGGAATACGCCAACGCTCCGTTCAAGGAAGAGCATTCCATCCCTGCGATAGGCAAGCAGTTCACAGGAATGCGTTTCGTGCAGCAGGTGGATGTGCTCGACTGCCTCGGATGCGGCAACTGCGCGGACGTATGCCCTGGCAAGAAAGGGCAGAAGGCTTTGACCATGAGGCATATCGAGACACAATACGGAAACCAGAAGAACTGGGAATACTGCCGCAACAACGTAAGTTCCAAGGCAAAACTGGTGGACGTGAGCCTCAACACAAAGAACAGTCAGTTCGCAACGCCTCTCTTCGAATTCTCCGGGGCATGCTCCGGCTGCGGCGAGACTCCTTATCTGAAGCTTATCACTCAGCTTTTTGGCAATAGAGAAGTGGTGGCCAATGCGACCGGTTGCTCCTCTATCTATTCCGGCTCAGTCCCGTCAACACCTTATTGCACGGACTCCGATGGACATGGACCTGCATGGGCAAATTCCCTCTTTGAAGATTTTTGTGAATTCGGACTGGGAATGCATATCGCATACGAGAAAATGCGGGAACGGCTTGTCAGAATACTTCAGGATACCATAGATCGGAAGGATACACCCGACGAATTGAGACAATTGGCAAAAGCATGGATTGAAAATAGAGAAGATGCAAGCAAATCCCGTCAGCTTGGACTCTCAATTGTAGATGCCTTGAAAGCAACAGATGCCAAAGATTGTGACTACTCATCAGATATAATGGCTTTGTCCTCTTATTTTACAAAACGGAGCCAATGGATTATCGGAGGTGACGGTGCAAGCTACGACATAGGTTTCGGCGGTCTGGATCACGTGATTGCTTCGGGAAAGAATGTCAACATCCTTGTCCTTGACACTGAAGTGTATTCCAATACCGGAGGACAGGCTTCCAAGTCAACCCCGATAGGAGCAATCGCCAAATTTGCAGCCGCAGGCAAACGTATACGTAAAAAAGATCTCGGACTCATTGCCACTACTTATGGCTACGTATATGTGGCTCAAGTTGCAATGGGTGCTGACAATGCCCAGACGTTAAAGGCTCTTCGGGAAGCAGAAGCATACGACGGACCTTCTCTGGTCATCGCATACTCTCCATGTATCAATCACGGGCTGAAAGCCGGAATGGGACGTAGTCAGGCAGAGGAGAAGCTGGCTGTGGAATGCGGCTACTGGCATCTGTGGCGTTATAACCCAGAACTGGAGAATGAAGGTAAAAACCCTTTCTCTCTTGATTCAAAAGATCCAGACTGGAGTAAATTCTCCGACTTCCTGAAAAGCGAGGTGCGCTTTGCCTCAATATTCAAAGCGTTCCCGGATGTCGCACAGGAACTGTTCGATGCAGCGGAGGCCAATGCCCGTTGGAGGTATTCCAATTACGTGCGTCTTGCAAACCAGAAATGGGAATCAGACCCGATTATTTCTCCTGAAGAAGAGAAGCTACGCTCGGAATGATTTAAAACAGAAAACTAACATAGGAAAATCTCTATAATTTTTGATAGGAGGAGACTGTGTCTGATTCAATCATACATAGTTCTTCTCCTTCGTTTATATTTCCCCTTTGGATTTGCACATTCAGTCGAAAACCGCTAACTTTGCACAACCAACATTGATGAGCGAAAATGACCGAAAAGAGAAAGGCCACATTAGTGCTCGAAGACGGTTCCCATTTTGAGGGAATATCGTTTGGATATGAGCATCCTTGCGCAGGTGAAGTTGTTTTCAACACCGCCATGACAGGCTATCCGGAAAGCCTTACCGACCCGAGTTATGAAGGGCAGATTTTAGTCACTACCTATCCGATTTTAGGAAATTACGGAGTCCCCTCGACTGGTGTAAAAGATTCCGAAGGTGTAAGCGAGTATTTTGAATCTGACAGAATCCATTGTGAAGCGATTATATGTCAGGAATACAGCGACGAACCTTCACATTGGCAATCCGAACGCACACTGGGAGAATGGCTCAAAGAAGAACGGAAGCCCGGACTGACTGGTATCGACACCCGGAAACTTACCAAATTGCTGCGAGAAAAAGGAAGTATGTTGGGGAAGATTGTGTTTGAGTCCGACAATGAGATTGATTTTGTTGATCCCAATGCATTAAATCTGATTGATCGCGTTTCCACAAAAAAAGTTAAATCTTTTGGTAGCGGAGCCAAACATGTGGTGTTGGTTGATTGTGGTACCAAATATAACATAATCCGATGTCTCACACGACGAGGAGTACGAGTCACCCTTGTTCCCTGGGATTTTGATTTCAATTCCCTTGACTTCGACGGAATATTCATAAGCAACGGACCTGGCTCGCCAGAATTTGCAGACAAGACTGTGGAACATCTCCGTAAAGCCATGGCTGGAAACAAACCTATTTGTGGAATCTGTATGGGCAATCAGTTGCTGGGTCGCGCGGCAGGCGCAAATATTTTCAAGCTCAAATACGGACATCGCGGACATAACCAGCCTGTGATTATGGCAGGGACAGACAAATGTTTCGTCACATCTCAAAATCATGGCTTTGCAGTCGACAATGATTCCGTGCCGGAAGATTGGGAACCTCTTTTCATCAATCTCAACGATGGTTCAAATGAGGGGTTAAAGCATAAGACCAAACCATTCTTCTCTGCACAATTCCATCCAGAGGCCAGTAGCGGGCCAAAAGATACTGAGTTTATATTTGACAAGTTCATCGAAATGCTCTGACATTTCCATCTTCTGAAAGATTTGTAATGACAAACCATAAACAATCCGGAGCTGGAGAAACTCCGAAGATGATGAAAAAAGTTTTGCTTCTGGGATCCGGGGCTCTTAAGATAGGAGAGGCCGGCGAATTCGACTATAGTGGCTCGCAGGCCCTTAAAGCTCTTAAAGAAGAGAATATCGAGACTGTTCTCATAAATCCCAACATTGCCACGGTACAAACTTCGGAAGGATTTGCCGATAAGATATACTTTCTTCCTGTTACTCCTTACTTTGTCAGAAAAGTAATAGAGAAAGAACGACCTGATGGCATTCTACTCTCTTTCGGAGGTCAGACAGCCCTTAACTGTGGAGTACGTCTATACGAGGATGGTGTGTTGGAAGAATTTGGTGTACAGGTCTTGGGAACGCCCGTTCAGGCAATCAAAGACACAGAAGATCGGGAGCTCTTTGTGGAAAAACTTGATGAAATCGATGTCAAGACCATAAAAAGCGAAGCTGTCTCAGACATAGAGGGAGCAGTTGCCGCAGCTGATCGTCTCGGTTATCCGGTAATAGTGCGTGCTGCGTATGCTCTTGGTGGACTGGGAAGCGGATTCTGCGATACTCGCGAAGAGCTTATTCATCTGGTAGAAAAAGCTCTCTCATTTTCACCACAGGTATTAGTGGAAAAGTCACTGAAAGGATGGAAAGAAGTAGAATATGAAGTAGTGCGTGACCGATTTGACAACTGTATAACGGTCTGCAATATGGAGAACTTTGATCCTCTTGGAATCCATACCGGTGAAAGTATCGTAGTCGCCCCCTCACAGACTCTTTCCAACGAGGATTACCACTATCTCCGCAAACTTGCCATAAAAATCATACGACATATAGGAATAGTAGGAGAGTGCAATGTCCAATATGCATTTGATCCGCAATCGATGGAATATCGCGTGATTGAAGTCAACGCACGTCTTTCCCGAAGCTCCGCTCTCGCATCGAAAGCCACAGGCTATCCCTTGGCTTTCGTAGCCGCAAAACTTGGACTCGGCTATGGCTTGCATCAACTCAAGAACTCAGTCACAAAGTCTACGTCCGCATTTTTCGAACCGGCACTTGATTATATAGTCTGCAAGATTCCACGCTGGGACATGGGTAAATTTCATGGAGTGCGCCGCGAGATCGGTTCTTCCATGAAATCAGTTGGAGAAGTCATGTCCATCGGACGTACTTTCGAAGAAGCCATTCAGAAGGGTTTGCGAATGATCGGGCGGGGAATGCACGGATTCGTGGAAAACAAGGAAGTGTCAAAAGACAACATTGAGACTGCGCTCCGCGAACCGACTGATATGAGAATATTTGCCATAGCCACAGCATTGCGTCATGGTTTCACAATAGAGAAGATCCATGAGTTGACCAAAATAGACCGTTGGTTTCTTGAAAAACTCCGTCATGTAGTCGAGACAGGAAAAGAATTAGCGACATTCTCCTCTATCGAAGAAGTACCGGAACGGCTTCTTCGCATCGCAAAGAGACAGGGATTCAGCGACTTCCAGATTGGACGTGCGATATATGGCAACCAGATGAACCAACACAGCGAAGAACTTTCCGATGAAATACGTCTCCGGCGCAAAGCTCTGAACATTATTCCGGTAGTAAAACAGATAGATACTCTTGCAGCTGAATACCCGGCTCAGACCAACTATCTATACCTCACATATAATGGAGACGAAAACGATATAACATACGAAAACGACGGACGTTCGGTTGTAGTGTTAGGTTCAGGTGCCTATCGTATCGGCAGTTCTGTCGAATTCGATTGGTGTGGAGTCAATGCTTTGCTTACTGTCGCAAAGGAAGGATATCGTCCGGTAATGATAAACTACAACCCAGAGACTGTATCCACCGATTATGATATGTGTGAACGTCTGTATTTCGACGAACTCACATACGAACGTGTGATGGACATTCTTGAACTTGAAAATCCACACGGCGTGATTCTATCCACAGGAGGACAGATCCCGAATAATCTTGCCATGCGTCTGGACACATCCGGACAGCACATACTCGGTACTCAGGCCTATGATATAGATCGCGCAGAAGACCGGAACAAATTCTCCTCTCTGTGTGATTCAATCGGAGTTGACCAGCCTCGTTGGAGAGAGCTCACTTCTATTGAAGCTATCGATGAATTTGTGGCGGAAGTAGGATTCCCAGTGCTTGTCCGTCCATCTTATGTCCTGTCGGGAGCTGCAATGAACGTATGTTCCAATGAAGAGGAACTCACACGTTTCCTTCGACTTGCAGCCAATGTATCCAAACGTCATCCCGTTGTGGTTAGTGAATTTATACAGCAGGCTAAAGAAATTGAAATGGATGCTGTAGCTCAGGATGGTGAAATCAAATTGTATGCCATTTCGGAACATATTGAATTTGCCGGTGTCCATTCCGGAGATGCCACTATACAGTTCCCTCCACAAAAATTGTATGTGGAAACCATGAGACGAATCAAGAAAATATCCGGAAAGATTGCCAAGGCACTTCACATATCCGGACCATTCAATATACAGTTTCTTGCAAAAGACAATGACATCAAAGTCATAGAATGCAATTTGAGGGCATCCCGTTCATTCCCGTTTGTGAGCAAAGTTTCCAAACAGAATTTTATAGATGCCGCTACTCGCGTCATGCTCGGACAAGAAATCGATAAACCGGGGAAATCCGCTTTCGATCTTGACTATGTAGGCATCAAGGCATCGCAGTTCTCATTCTCTCGTCTGCAGGGAGCCGATCCAGTGCTCGGTGTGGATATGAGTTCAACCGGAGAAGTCGGATGCATCGGAGATGACACAAACGAAGCCATACTGAAGGCGATGCTTTCCGTAGGTTATGTTGTACCAAAGAAATCGGTACTCATAAGTTCCGGAGGAGCCCGTCAAAAAGTGGCTCTGCTTGAGCCTGCCAGAAAACTCCATCGAAAAGGATACACAATCTATGCTACCGAAGGGACACATCGTTTCCTTTGTGAAAACGGCATTCCGGCCATCAGAGTCTATTGGCCAAACGAGAATGGAGAACCCCAGCTGCTTGACATGATCAGGACTCACAAAATCGACATGGTTGTCAATATCCCCAAAAATCTATCTGATAAAGAGATAAGTAATGGATACAAAATACGACGGGCAGCTGTTGACCTAAACATCCCTCTTATCACCAACGCACGTCTTGCCTCAGCTTTCATAAACGCTTTCTGCGAAATGTCGGTCGATGAAATAGGCATCAAAGCATGGAACGAGTACTAAGGATAATGCGTGATAATTGAACATCTGATTTATTACACTTACATCTGACAACTCATGACTGAAATAAAAGATGAAACTGTGGTCAATGAAAATGGCCTTAATTTCATAGAACAGGAAATAAAAGCCGATCTTGAAAACGGCAAAAACGGCGGTAGACTCAACACACGATTTCCTCCGGAACCAAACGGATATCTTCACATAGGGCATGCCAAGGCATTCATTATGGATTTCGGCATCGCTGAGAAATTCGGAGGCACATGCAATCTGAGATTTGATGACACAAACCCGCAAAAAGAAGATACGGAATATGTGGAAGCTATAAAGCGAGACATAAAATGGCTTGGATTTGATTGGGACAATCGTCTCTATTACGCTTCCGATTACTTCCCTCAGCTATTTGAACTCGCAAAAAGAATGATTCGCGAAGGGAAAGCATACGTTGATGAGCAGACAAGCGAAGAGATTGCAAGCCAAAAGGGAACTCCAACCGAACCCGGCATTAATTCCCCTTTCAGAGACAGACCGATAGAAGAAAATCTCGATCTATTTGAAAGAATGAATGCAGGAGAGTTTGAAGAGGGCACAATGGTGCTTCGTGCCAAGATCGACATGTCCAACTCAAACATGCATTTTCGCGATCCGATTATGTATCGCATAATAAAAACACCCCACTGGCGAACCGGCGACAAATGGAAAGTATATCCCATGTACGATTTTGCCCACGGACAGAGTGATTATTTTGAAGGTGTTACTCATTCTATATGTACCTTGGAATTTGTACCGCACCGCCCTCTATATGAATACTTCGTCAAAGAGCTCGCAGACGATACATATTGTCCAAGACAGATAGAATTCAACCGTCTCAACCTTACATATACAGTGATGAGCAAGCGTAAACTACTTCAGCTTGTAAAAGAGAAGCTTGTGAATGGTTGGGATGACCCCAGAATGCCGACTCTTTGTGGTCTCCGCAGACGAGGTTACACCCCTTCGGCAATAAAAGAATTCATCAACAAGATTGGTTACACCAAATATGAAGCTTTGAATCATATTGAACTTCTTGAACATTCTGTTCGCGAAGACCTTAATAAAACTGCTACCCGTGTCAGCGCGGTCCAGAATCCTGTAAAGCTCATTCTTACGAACTATCCTGAAGATAAGACTGAAATGATGGAAATGGACAATAATCCGGAAGATTTATCCGAAGGAACTCATCAGATGCCTTTCACGCGTGAACTTTGGATTGAACGGGAAGACTTTATGGAAAATCCGCCTAAAAAGTTTTTCAGGATGACTCCAGGAAAGGAGGTAAGGCTTAAAGGTGCCTATATTGTCCTCTGCATAGGAGTGACAAAAGACAAAGATGGCAACATAACCGAAATTCAAGCTACTTATGATCCCGAAACACGTAGTGGACTTCCCGGTGCTGACCGCAAAGTTAAAGGTACACTGCATTGGGTATCAGTTCCGACAGCCGTAAAAGCCGAAGTACGTGATTACGACAGACTTTTTGCTGTAGAAAATCCATCAGCAGAAGAAGGTGATTTCCGCGACTTGCTTAATCCACATTCTCTAATAATCCGTCAGAATGTAATGATTGAACCATGGCTCGCTAAACGGGCGAAAACAGGGGAGAGGTATCAATTCACCCGGCTTGGATACTACACAGTGGATCCGGATTCAGATTCAAGCCGCCTGATTTTTAATAAAACCATCGGTCTTAAAGATACTTGGGCAAAGGAAATGAAAAAATCTGCTAAATAAACATATATTAGAATCTTAACTATACAAAAATATAATTATATCTAAAGAGCCATCCATTCTGGGTGGCTCTTTAACTAAAACATAATCTCGCCTTTTTTCTTATTATGAAAAAGGGCACCTACGATTGAGAGCCTTGACGGTAATATACCATCCTTAGCCCATTCCATATCAATGTCAAACAAGTTTTTCAATGTCTTGGCCACATTAAATCCATACGCTTCTATGGCTGGACGCGCCTTATCGGGATGAATACATGGTTTCCCTACAAGTCTGGCACATTTATGACATTGGAGACACTCTCCACTGAAACCAAATGCCAGACCACAATATTTACTTTCAAGTTCAAGCAACCTTTTTTCCAACTCTATACGAGTATCCCTAATCAACGACATCGCACAATTCACCCGATTTTGGCCTACAGGGAAATCAAAACGACAAAGTACAATTAAGGCGTTTAGCCATTGTGTCAATCTTGCATCAGCATCGAAATCAAATGGAGGACACAACCATGAATTATTATAATTGCCACATTCCTTGCATAACTCTAAAAAATAAGGCACATTCCTATATTCCTCAATGAATGATCTGACATCCAATTCAGCAATCAAAATCTCTTTCATATAGCAAAATTACGAACTAATTTCATAGTAATAGGCAAAGGATTAAAAATCGTTCAACAAAAAAACAGATAGAGAGATGGAGAATCCTCCATCCTAAATATCCTATTTAACATAATGCCCATTATGAATATTATTGAAACAATGCTGGCTTAGAATTTAAACATAATCTAAACACAGCAGGCTCTATAAATAAACCAACAGTGCTTGTTATGTAGAATCCCTATAACAAGCACTGTTGGTTTTGTATTACTCCAGATTACTCTTCCGAAGAAACTTCGGTGTTTTCTTCGTTCTCCAGTGCGGCAGCTTCAGCTTCAAGGGCAGCCTTGGCAGCGGCTTCCTCCGCAGCAATCTTTTCAGCCTTCTTTTTGGCTACTTCCTCGCCTTTCAGGCGATTCTTTTCAGCTTCAGCATCCATACGGGCTTTCGCATCCGCCTCCGCTTTAGCAGATAGTTTTGCCTGAACTGCGTCCGTAGCCTTGTTACGATTGGCTTTCCAAGCATCGAAACGACGCTGTGCCTCTTCTTCATTGAATGCACCTTTCTTTACTCCTCCACGAAGATGTTTCATCAACATCACTCCCTCATGAGAAAGAATGGAACGAACAGTGTCGGTAGGCTGAGCACCGACCTCTACCCAATACAGCGCACGGTCGAAGTTCAAACTTATTGTAGCAGGATTAGTGTTCGGATTATAGGAACCTATCCTTTCAATAAATCTACCATCTCGTGGTGCCCTGCTATCGGCGATAACTATCGGATAGTAAGCGTAGCTCTTACGGCCATGACGCTGCAATCTGATTTTTGTTGCCATAAACTTTACCGGTTGTTTGTGTATTAAAGTATTTGATTGTTTTCGCATTCATTGGCATGCATCCCATACCAAAATGAATTGCGACTGCAAAATTAATCACAATTTTTCATATAACCAAACTTTTTTGCAAGTTCAAAATTTTATCAGCAACAAAATCCCGCAATAAATATCCAGTTTTAAATTTCACTAAAATTCCCGGTAGCAGTCAATATCTTACGCATATCGATCGGCATAGGAGCTTCTGAAAGGATCATCTTTTTGCTTACCGGATGCAAAAATTCCACTCTACTGGCATGCAATGAAATACCTCCGTCTGGATTGCTTCGTCGAGCTCCATACTTCAAGTCTCCCTTGATGGGATGTCCAAGAGCTGCCAACTGACAGCGGATCTGATGTTTTCTTCCAGTAATTAGCTTGATTTCCAAAAGAGAATACCTCTCCCCTTTCGCTACAACTTTATAGTGAAGAATAGATTTTTTTGCCCCCTCCTGCCCTTCTCTGGCTATAAACGTTTTATTGAGTTTACTATTGCTCACAAGCATATCCTCAAGAATGTTTTCCTTTATTTTTGGGCATCCCTCCACAAGAGCATAATAAGTCTTATGTAATTCACCCTTGCGGATCATATCATTAAGTCGGGAAAGAGCCTTTGACGTCTTAGCAAATACAACAACACCACTCACAGGACGATCAATACGATGCACTACCCCACAAAAAACATTGCCAAGCTTGGAATATTTCTCTTTAAGCCACTTCTTGACGATTTCAGATAGGGGTTCATCTCCTGTTTTATCTCCCTGTACGATCTCTCCTACCGCCTTATTGACAATAATTATATGATTATCTTCGTAGATTACTTCCATACATAATTAATATGAAAAGCCGACTTTTTTGAGTCGGCTTTCTTTGTGGCGGGGACAGGACTCGAACCTGTGACCTTTGGGTTATGAGCCCAACGAGCTACCACTGCTCCACCCCGCGATGTCTTTTACGAGTGCAAAGTTACAACCTTTTTCCGAACCCACCAAACTTTCCTGTTATTTTTTTGTGAAAAATTTGCGGATAAAAATAAAAATTTTGCTGTTAAAAAAATATGTCGTAAATTTGTGTTTTATAACAATTGCCGATAGTTTCCGACAATTACGGACAGGCATATATTATCTACAGGTTAAGACGGTACGCGGATTATCATACTTTCCCATACCATACGTTTTTTGGACGGCAATGAAACAAAATACAGATCCTGAGCGGATATTGGCCAACGATATGGCCCATCTGTGGGAAGTACTTCTTCCAGAACAGAGAAGCGTGGTCACGCGTAATTTCACGCTCCATTCTTTCAAGAAAAACCAACTAATATATGCCGGAGGAGAAACTCCGGAAAGTCTTCTGGTACTTCTTGAAGGGAAAGTGAAGACATTCAAAAGTGGCGTAGGCGATAGGGTTCAGATTATAAGACTTTATAGACCGGTGCAATATTTCGGCTACAGAGCTTATTTCGCCGGAGAAAATTATACATCTTCAGCGGCTGCTTTCGAACCGAGTATTGTAGGATGTATTCCAATGAAAGTGGTTGAGCTACTTCTGCGGGAAAACAATGCTCTCGCACGTTTTTTCATTCATGAGCTCTCTCGAAACCTCGGTGGCAGTGATGATAAGATTGTCACCCTTACGCAAAAACATATTCGAGGACGACTTGCCGAAGCATTGCTTCTTCTGGCAGACAATTACGGTCTGGAAGATGATGACGCTACCCTCAGGATATGCATGAGCAGGGAAGACCTCGCAAGCCTTTCTAACATGACCTCCTCAAATGCCACACGTACATTAGGTACTTTTGTCGAGGAAAAACTGATTCTTGTAGATGGACGACGAATAAAAATCATAAATCCGGCTCAACTAAAAAAAATATCCCGATACGGATGATATACGGATGATCCCTACGTAAAAACATCATACCCCATGGCATCTTACCCCTTCAATAATATACATAATCCTCTGCAGTTCACAAAACTCCATGGTACAGGCAACAGTTTTATCTGCCTTGACTATACCCGTTGCACCCCTCATGACTGTCTATCCGATCTTGCATCCGCAATCACAGACTGCAACAAAGGTATAGGAGCCGACGGAATGATTGTGATATTACCCTCAGAAACTGCGACTGTACGTATGATCCTATACAATCCTGATGGTACAAAGGCCAATGGATATGGGAATAGTCTACGCTGTGTGGCACTCTATGCCCGTGCTACCGGTATCACATCATCGTCGCTCATAACCGTGGAAACAGATAACGGTATAATCAGCACACAAATCGAAAAATTATCCGATAGACACGCTGTGGTCACAGTAGATATGGGCTACCCAGATTTCAATTCTCCCAATCTTCCGGTCACACGCGATGCTTTCGGCAGAGTGATTCTCACTGCCGGGGAACGCGCATTCACGATTTTTCCAGTGTCAATGGGATATCCGCATGGAATAGTGTTCACTGATGATCTTTCAGACAGCAATTTCCTTTCCAACGCACCCTTAATAAGCAGTCATCCCCGATGGCCAAAAAATGCGACAGTGGAATTTGTCCACAAAACAGGTAACGGTCATTATGATATACGAGTCTGGGAACCAGGTCATGGTGAAACTCAAGCATGCGGCACAGGAGCATGTGCCGTAGCTGCCGCCGCATGGCTCACAGGATGCACATCTCTGATAGTGACTATGCGTTTGAAAGGAGGGATTCTATCTGTGACACGTCAACCCGATTCAGGTAATTTTATGCTTACCGGCCCTTCAACAATAGTTGCAAACGGGGTATTCTATCTCACACCCGCAGAATAAAATACTTATTATCTATAAATTATATATACCAAACCGAAATGTCCATGCTACGATTCAAATGCGTTCAGGAAGCATTTTCCAGAAAAGCAATCCCTGTAGATACACCGGCAGAACGCCCCGATAAATATTATGCGTCACAGGTATTTAACCGTCAGAAAATGTCCGAATATCTTCCTGAAGGCATTTATAGAATATTGATCGACGCCATCGATGCAAAAAAGCCATTGCCTCGCGACGTAGCCGATAGCGTAGCTGAAGGTATGAAGAGATGGGCCATAGACTGCGGAGCCAGACATTATACCCACTGGTTTCATCCGTTGACAGATGGAACCGCCGAAAAGCATGATGCTTTTATAGATCATGACGGTAATGGTGGCGTTGTGGAAAATTTTACAGGCAAACTCCTTGTTCAACAGGAACCGGATGCTTCAAGTTTCCCCAATGGTGGAATCCGCAATACTTTTGAGGCACGGGGATACTCTGCATGGGATATATCCTCTCCAGCTTTCATTCTCGGCAATACACTCTGCATACCGACCATCTTCATTTCATATACAGGAGAAAGTCTTGACTATAAGACCCCCCTTCTGAGAGCACTGAACGCAATAGACAAAGCCGCTACACGGGTAGCGAGATTCTTCAATCCTGAGATTGCCCATGTGAAAAGTTTTCTGGGATGGGAACAGGAATATTTTCTTATTGATGAGTCACTCTATTCAGCCAGACCGGATCTTGTAATGACCGGTCGCACACTTATCGGACATGAATCGGCAAAAAACCAACAGCTTGAGGACCACTATTTCGGTTCTATTCCAAGCCGGGTCGAAGCATTCATGCTCGACCTTGAGCTTGAATGTCATCGTCTTGGCATTCCCGCCAAAACCAGACACAACGAAGTCGCACCAAACCAATTCGAACTTGCTCCTGTTTTTGAGGAGACAAACCTTGCCAACGACCACAACCTCCTCCTGATGTCCTTGATGAATGAAGTCGGACGCAGGCATAATTTCCGTGTATTGCTTCATGAAAAACCATTTGCCGGAATCAATGGCTCAGGCAAACACAACAACTGGAGTCTGGGTACCGATCAAGGAGAAATGCTTTTCTCTCCGGGCAAAACTCCAATAGATCGCCTACGTTTTGTGACATTCGTCACCAATGTAATGACAGCTGTGCATAAGCATAATGCACTGCTTAAAGCGTCAATAGCTTCTGCAACCAATGCCCATCGACTTGGTGCCAATGAGGCTCCCCCGGCAATCATTTCAATGTTTCTCGGGAAAAGCCTGTCAGATATTTTCAAACGTCTAAAAATATCTGACAACTATGACGAGGCTCTCACCGATTCAGATAATGGAAACTTAATTCTAAATCTTTCCCAGATTCCAGATATTCTTCTTGACAATACAGACCGCAACCGCACAAGTCCCATGGCCTTTACGGGTAATAGATTTGAATTCAGAGCCGTGGGATCATCTGCCAACTGTGCTTCCGCCATGATTGTCCTCAATACCGCGGTTGCCGATCAACTCAATTAATTCGCCAACGCTGTAGAGAAACGTATAGCTTCCGGTGAAGATACAAATACAGCCATATTCCGACAGACACAAGAGTTGATCGAAACTTCCAAGGCCATACATTTTGATGGCAATGGATATAGCGATGAATGGAAAAAAGAAGCAATGCGGCGAGGACTTGATACCGAAACATCGGTACCTCTCATGTATGATGCCTATCTATCCGAATCTTCAATTAAAATGTTCGGAGACACAGGTGTTTTTACCCCCGTGGAGCTTTTGGCTCGTAATGAAGTCAAATGGGAGATATACACAAAAAAAGTACAGATTGAAGCCCGTGTACTTGGAGATCTGGCTATTAATCATATTCTTCCGGCAGCGACATTGTACCAAAACAGGCTTCTTGACAACGTATATAAAACCAAGTCTATTTTCCCTGTGGAAAAATCAGATATAATAGCAAAAGCCGATGTAGAATCAATAGAAGAAATCGCCCGACATACAGAAATAGTAAGAAATCTGACTGAAGAGATGGTTGAAAACAGAAAATCAGCCAATAAAATAACTACAGAAAGACAAAAAGCGATAGTATATCACGACACTATAGTTCCACTAATGGAGAAAATACGCTACCACATCGACAAACTTGAACTAATGGTGGACAATGAAATATGGCCTCTTCCGAAATATCGTGAAATGCTTTTCATCCGCTGAGCCCCTCACTTAATCAGTTAAGAGCAGCATCCACGGGAACCGTGAGCCAGCTACGGTAATCATCCCCGAGGTGTTCTACCTGCCGTCTCCAATATTCGTTGCCTGAGCCGTGAAGAAGGACATCCGCATCTTCATGTCTTCCGATAGCCCAGGTATTATGGAGGACCTCATTCTCAAGTTGATCGGTACCCCATCCACTATATCCCAGAAAAAAACGGAGACAACCGTCAACTTCTCCTCCCCCCTCCACATAACCAACCACATCATCAATCCTGGCACCTACATAAAGTCCGGGAAACAATTCTCTGGAACCTGAGAAGCGATCTCCCAGAGTGTGAAGCATGAAAAGTCGATCAAGATCAACAGGACCTCCGGCAAACAACGGCACAAGCTCTCCGAATTTCCAACCTGGAATCAGATCTCGCATAGATAAAGGAATCTGATGGTTAAGCACCAAACCCATATATCCTCTTGCCCGATCTGCTTCAAGCATGAGTATGGAAGACCGCTTGAATATAGATTCTTCCATAAAGGGTTCGGCTATCAGCACATCTCCGGATGCTATTTCTGTTCGCTGCCCTCCACTACCGAACAGTAGGGATTCAAGGTCTAACTCTTTCATCATTACTTCCTCTTTAATCCTATAACACACGAAATCACCTTTTCGGTCATAAAAAACTCTCCCGGCACGGAAACCGATGTTCCGTACCGGGAGATATTACCAGATCATATTTTCAATGTTATCAATGAGATGTGTCAGAAAGAATCTTTAAGGTGGTAGAAGAACCATTGGTAAACACATATTTTATAAGACATATCTCATTTACAGTGGGAGCAGAAAGGCGACGGCCGTCAAGTGACCAATATTCCACATCCATCACCTCTTTACCGTCTATATAAATACCGTTTACTCCTACCTTACCATTCACTTTACAGCTGTCAGACAATCCATTGACAGTGGTAGCCGTGATTGTTGCCTCCCCAAGACCGGTCACAGTCACATTGCCCTCGGCATCCACCATGCATACATTGGTATTATCGCTTGTCCAGCGAAGCTGACGGTTCGTGCAGTTGGACGGAGCGATATCGGCTATAAGAGCAAATGTTTCTCCCACATAAACAGATTTCTCATGTTCAGAAAGAGTAATATTTGAAGGAAGCACTTCCATGACTGTCACAGCACATCGGGCGGAAAGGTTATTGACAGTAGTCGCTGTAACGACAACAGTGCCCGGAGAAAGACATTTCACCGTTCCATCCGTCACTTGTGCTACGTCCGGATTAGTAGATGTCCAGACAAGAGTTCTTTCTGCTTCCGTGACATTTTCCGGCGACAGCGTTACTTTAATTATAACCTCCTCGTCGACAGCAGCCTCGATCTCAGTCCGATCAAAAGCGACAGAAACAGGCATGACCGCAGTATTCACTTTAGTCACATTCAACACAAAGCGTTTTTCAAGTGTGCCATCCTCAGTAGCCACCTCAAGCCATTGCTGTCCCAGTTTGCGGGGAAGAGCGATTGAGCCTACAATCTCCATCCCATCAGAAGAACTCCATATCAGACCAGGAAGATCACTGATATTAATGTTATCAGTCACATTATCTTCCGTATCAGAAGAATTACAAAATCCGATACCGGCCGCACGGAAATGCACCGGCGCGGCATCATACAGGCCTTTCACCATAGGCAATCCAGCCTTGCAAGGGATAAACCCGTCACCAAGTTCCGCACTCCGCAATCCCTGCATATCCACACCTTTGACTCCTGTACTTGCATCAACCACATTTGTGCCAATATGTGGATTCTGATCTTTCACATAATACAGATTGGCAAGCGTCGGAAGATTATTGTCACGGAAATTAGCGATATTTGAAATCAACGACGCACCATCGTTGGTATTGGAAACGGACGAATATGTATATCCATTTACAACTTCAGTAGTGGGGTTGCCTGCAAAAAGCATCGATACAAGACCTGCCGCACGGTCGGGACAGACTACATCACCCAGATTGACCACATTATAGTTTCTCGATCCATTGGCCCGTCCGATGACACCCCCGCCTACAGGCTGAAAAGAGACGGCATCATTTGCAGCTGATCTCAGGACTGTCACCTCACCGATATTGACACAATTGAGAATACTGGAATTTGCATTCTGCAATCCGACGACTCCTCCAATATCATGGCCGTCGGCAGTAATTTTACCTGAATTCCAACAATGCGAGATAACACCAGACTGATCAGACACTATTCCTCCGACATGATATGATGTCAATGAGCCGTTCAATACAGGCTGTACCGACATAGCGTTTATGGCACCTGTATTATAACAACTGTCTATGGTGGCTCCATTGCTGCAATAAGCTGCAAATCCTCCCGTATAGTCCATTCCGCTTTCCACCACGCCTTCATTGAAACATCTGGAAATCATAGTAGTCTTGAAGTCTGCATTCTGACCACCGACATATCCAGCAAAGCCACCTGTATAGCCGGAACGTGTGGCAGTTGATACACTCCCGATAGCTCTTGTCATGGCAGGGTTACATACTGCAGTAACTTTACCATAGTTGCCGCAATCGAATATCTGTGAACCGGCAGGAAGATATCCTGCCACTCCCCCTACAGTGCCTAAAGCAGTGATATCGCCTTTATTGAAACAGGAATCTATACGAAAAATGCTTGTCTCGGATCGGGCGGAAGTAGTTCCTCCGACAATACCGCCCACTGCTGTCTGGTTAGAAAGATTAATAGACACCTCATTGATGCAACGACGCAGATGCAATGCTCCCGAGAAGGGGCTTCCGAGTATACCGCCAAAGAAATTCATAGGCGAAGTGGAATAAGGAGCCTCTGAACTAATAGTGCCTTTATTCACGCAATCTGTGATAAGACCAGCTCCACGCCCGACAATTCCACCGATATATTTAGCTTTGGGCCCTCCGACTATATCGCCTTCATTTGAACATCCATCTATAACGGTAGAAGTCTCCATTTCGCCTGCTATTCCACCACCTCCATAGGTACTTTCAACGCGCACACGGCCGAAATTAACGCAATCTATAATAGACGATCCTGCCATTACCGCACCGGCAACACCGCCGGAACCGGCTGACATGGTAGCATTGACAGATGTACGGTTTATGCAATTCTCTACTTTCCCGTACAGCACACCTACAAGACCGGCCACATAACGAAGACCGGAAAACTCCCCTTCCGATGTCAGATTGCAAATCTCACCGGCCTCACCAAGTGTACCTATGATACCGATCCGGTCGCCACCTGAATTGACTGCCGTAGTGTGATTATCATATATATACTTGAAATTATGGATCCGTTTGCCATTACCGTCAAATTTTCCCTGGAATTTATAGATATTATTCCTGTTGGTCGGAGCACCCGCAATCATAGTAATCTGAGAGCCCTTGAAATCAAGGTCATTGACCAGTCGGAACGACACTCCTTTATAGTCATTACCAGTGGCATTTACAAACGTGGCAAGTTTTGTGAAATCCTCCACATTATTTATAAGATACGGAGTCTCCTCTGTCCCCTCTCCGGAAAGATAAACCGGAAGAGACTTTAGATCGAAAGCCTTGACAATATCAGTGCCCTTGCATGCTCTTACCGTAGCCTGACCGAGTTCCATGCCGGATGGTACTGTTACCGAAAGATTGTTGCCGCTGATTGAGAAATAAGCATTTTCCACAGGGTCTACTTTCCATTCGAAACCAGATGGGGCAGTTAATGACACGCTTTTCTTCATATTGTTTCTCACCTGGCTGTCATCAAAACCAAGATAAATCTGACGCAGTTCGTTTGACTTAGCCTCATCCTTGAACTGAGAAATCACCGGATATCGACCTTCTATGAAATCAAATTTCAAACGATCAAGACCATCAAGAGGATTTCCGGATATCAATGTTAAAGTGGAGACACCCTTCATACCTGGATGACCGGCGTTCATAAGAGCACCCTCTACATTGACCGAGGCATCATAATAATTATTTGTCGCTCCTCTTATCCCGTCCGTATTTCCAGCAATCGCTCCCAGTGTGAGTCCATCCTGAGACAGGGAAGCCAGACCGCTATTCACACACCCATTGATATATCCGGCCCCATTGGCATAAGTCACAGAGCCGACAATACCACCTACAGAAGCCGGTCCTTCAACATTAGCATTATTGACACAATATTCTATTGTGCCGGAACTATATGAAGCTATTCCGCCAACAGAATTCTTTCCTGCGGCATCCAAAAGAATGTCGCCGTCATTCTGACAATATGATACTTTTCCGATATTGTATCCAGCAATACCTCCAGATCCTTGTCCTGTGTTTTTAGTAGTGTAAATCCGACCGGAATTATAACATCCTGTCACCTTACCGGAATCGCGTACCACACCGGCGATACCGCCCGCATACGCACCATAACAGTTGATATCTGCATAATTACGGCAATTCTCTACAGAACCCAGAAGCTGGCCTACAACAGCCCCTCCATAATGATACATAGTCAGTTTTGCATCGGAAGCGATGTTTAGATTTTTCACTAACCCCGGTTTTCCGACAAGCGAGAACAGACCACCATGCCAATAATTGCCGGAAGTCTGGAGAACCCCTGCTCCGTTCACATTTGCTGCGTTAACGGTCAGATTATGGACTGTATGTCCGGCACCGTCGAGTGTCCCGTCAAATGCGTTGACAGTGTTGCCGGCACCTACGCCCCGGAATGTAGAACCTGAAAAATCGATATCCGAGTCCATCCTGAAAAAATCGCCCTCATGAGTCTGTGCAAAATTATCGACCGCTATATGAAGATTCTTCCAGTCATCCACGGTCTTCAGTATATATGGATTTTCTTCGGTACCCTTTCCATCATAAAGGCCCTCAGGAACAAGCCCAAGCCGATAAAGTTTCATACTCCCATCAGGAATAGTGGCGACCAGCACTTCATTGGAATACCCCTCTCCAACACTAAGAACAGATCCGTTGACTATTGATGCATTGGCACTTTTATCAGAAAGGTTCCCTGCCGCATCTACGAGAAACCAAGACACCTGACCCGAATGACTGAGTTGAGCAACATTCTTGACTTTTCCCGGCCATTGGTCTGTCGAAAGCAATACTCCGGCTCCGGAAAGCATGGCCCCGTCAGAAGAGGACATAGATTTCAGAAGCGGATACTGATTAGGTGACACTGTCCATACGTCAGCGGAAAAACCTGCCGGAAGTGACGAATTCATCAGATAATGGGTCGTTCGCCCATATTTCGATGTGTCACCGTGGAAAATCTGATTGTCGGAATAGACATTGTTGAAGATAGATTCCTCAAGCTCATCTTCGTTTCCATCCCACGTACGACCGTATACCCCCTGTTTCGGATTATCATTCGGAGTAATGACCATTGCAGAATTATAACAGTTCTCAACTCGGGAAAGGGAACTGAAGTACGAGCCGGAAGAAGAACTTACACGTGTCACGGAAACATAACCGAACAGACCTCCCACAGCCTTCATGGGATAACTTCCAGTCACCTGCGCGATCACAGTTCCGGCATTATAACTGTCCTTGACATAACTTGAAGTGATATATGCAATCAGACCTCCGGCGTAGGTATTGGTCTCTTCATCGGCCGAAAGGGCCGCTTCAACCACACCGACGTTGAATGATCTCTCGACAGTCGCTCTGGACGCAAGACAGATAAGACCTCCGGCATGTCCCTTGCCTGTCATATCCCGTACCTCTCCACTGAAATAGCTGTCACGCACCACACCCAGACCATTGCCGAGTTGGGTCGAAGCAACAGCCGTGCATAATCCGGCTACATTGTGATATGAAGCACTATAGGTTCCTGTCAAAGAAACAGTGGCTGACGCATGACTCTTCTCCACCACACCTGCGTTGAAACCGACCAGCCCGGCCACATAACCGGGCCCGGAGACAGTTCCATTAAACGAACATTCCCTGACAATCCCCTCAAGTTGTCCTACAAGGCCTCCGGCAACTTCCCCGGTGCCGTTCAGAACGGATCTTTCTACTTTGACATTTGTCGCGTTGCCTTGAAGCACACCGGCGAGCATTCCCAGATTTGGACCAGAGCCGGTCATCCGACAATCAGATATAAACAGATTCTTCACACATCCTCCTTTACCCACACTGCCGAACAGACCTGCCGACTGAGTTCCGTATGCATTGTAGGACAAATTGCGGATCACATGATTTTTACCGTCAAAAATACCATTAAACGGAGATGTTACCGATCCTATGGCCATGAACGATCTGTCAGCACCCGACATGTCAATATCTCCACCTAACACGAAATTATACCCTTCGAATTGATTACCCTCCTCTACTTTCTGCGAAAGTAAAAGTAATTCACCAGGCGTAGAAATGACATACGGATCAGAAACAGTTCCTGATCCCTTCCATTCAGCTGAAATAGGAGACGGATAATTCAGTGGTGTAGTTAACGTATAATTCGTAGATTCAAGCATAAACGCAGCTCCATATCCTTTTACAGCAGCAGTCCATGGAGAAAGGGAAAACCCACTTTCAGTAGCTGCACCCATCACATTTCCCCCATAATTGATCATCATTCCGGTCTGACCGTCGACAGTAGCCTCTTCCACAGGATAACACATCACAGTTCCTACCTGGGCAGTATAAAGTTTCTGAGGAGAAATTTTTATAGTGCGTGAAGGTGTTAAAGTACCAACGATGACATTGTCATAACCAAGCATTCCGTATATGTTCACAGTATTGGAGTTTTCCTGCTCCACTGCACCTGATAGATGCATATTGTCCTGTTCACGTGGCCCTGTAGTCACTACAGTGACATTAGGCACCAACCAACGGCTTGAACTGAACGTAGCCAACGCATATCCAGCATAAGTACCTGAAGTGGAGAATATGCCCCACGACTGCAACGACACATTTCCTTCCGAATCAAAAGAACCCTCGATTGTACCGTTAGGATCATAAATATTTCCTTTTATAGGACATACATAAAGATCCCCATAGATACTGTTGCGGAATATAACCTGAGCAGCAATCCTAACAACACCCTCACCCGCATCAACATTCACGGTAAGAGGAGAAGAGAGACCCCATATCCCTTTGACTGAGAATTGAGAAGTATTGGAAGTCGATTGTGTGATCTGAAGAGTGGAACTGGAATATAGTCCGTCTGACAGACTGATGTCTTTTGTATACATCACGCCAGTCTTAAGATTCCCTGCAACACGCCTCCCGGAAAAAGGAGACACCGCAATCTTAGTTGAATTCCACTTACTACCCTGTGGTTCCAAAACTTTCTCCGCATTTTTGAAATCCACATATTTAATAGTTGAGACATCCGGTTTAGGCAACCGTTTCTGGAAAACGGCTTCCATCTCTGATGCGGCTTTGGCTTCATCAAACAGACAATCAGACTGTGAAGCCGACGCTTGCTTTTCCATTCCGAATGATGGCAGATCAGACGAAAGCTGTCCGGTATAGGTAGCCCTGACCGAAGAAACCAGACATGCAGTCCCGAAATCGGGCACATTGCCTGATGCAGTCAAAATACCTCCTGCCACCACGAAAATCGAAGCAAGATACTTAAAATAGTGCAACATAATGGTTAGTTTAAAATATATTGAATGTTATTATGTACCATAATGATTATCTCAGGATAGAATCCAATATTTCAATACCCGAAATAAAATCGTGTTACAAAAATAGATATGACTTCACACAATGATACGCAAAGCTATCCGCAAAAGTAAATATAAATTTCCACATTTAAGTTTCCATAATAGGAATACTGCCTTAGTAGTTTTTCCGATTCAGGGAAACAGACAACTGTTTTCCGTAAATCAGAATAAAAATTGGAGGCGATACGATAGTTGATATTACTATCACGCTTTCAGATGACATGAGGAACTGAAAGCTTTCCATTCTTATCAAGCCGTCGTTTCCAGCGGCATCTCACAAATCTTTTTATCTTTATGTGCAAATTTTCATGATTTTTTTCTAACTTTGCAGCCTGAACTTATCTGAACACCGGCAAAATGCAGATCCATCATTTGATATGCAAATGCCCCGATGTCAGAATTACGATGACCCAGAGTCACTACCAACACCCAATTATGAAGCTCCTACAGAAGAAGTTGTCGCGCTATGACGCGCCCCAGAAAGCAAAAGCCGCGGGCGTCTACCCTTATTTTCGTGAAATAGACAGCGACCAGGATACCGAAGTCCTCATGAATGGAAAAAAAGTCTTAATGTTCGGTTCAAACAGCTACATGGGACTGACCAACCATCCGAAAGTAAAAGAGGCTGCGATCGCTGCTACAAAAAAATATGGAACAGGGATGGCGGGCTCCCCTTTTCTCAACGGCACCCTCGACATACATAAGCGGTTGGAAGAGAGGCTTGCAGACTACATCGGCAAAGAAGATGTCATGCTGTATTCTACCGGATTTGGAGTCAATCTGGGAGTAGTGTCTACCCTCACTGGCCGTGAAGACTACATAATACTTGACGAGCAAGACCACGCATCGATCATTGAAGGCCGCAGGCTCTCGTTCTCAAACTACCTCAAATACAAACATAACGATACCGCAATGCTTGAGCAGCAACTCAAGAAATGCGAACACGATAAAGTAAAACTCATAGTCACTGACAGCGTATTCTCAATGGAGGGTGACGTGGCTAACCTTCCGGAAATAGTGCGTCTTGCAAAAGAGTATGACGCCACAGTGATGGTGGACGAAGCTCATGGCCTCGGTGTTTTCGGAGAAGGAGGACGAGGTCTTTGCAATCACTGCGGTGTAACTGACGATGTGGATCTCATAATGGGAACCTTTTCAAAGTCGTTTGCCTCTTTAGGAGGATTTATTGCTACAGATAAGGAAATAACTAATTTCCTTCGGCATCACTCCCGCTCATATATTTTCACAGCCAGCATCACTCCTGGGGCAACCGCAGCTGTGGATGCAGCACTCGACATTATTCTGACAGAGCCGGAAAGACAGGCCCATCTCTGGGAAATCACCAATTACGCACTTGAGAACTTCCGGGCTATGGGATGCGAGATAGGTCATACCTCGACTCCGATAATACCCTTGTTTATCCGGGATGATTATAAGACATTCCACGTCACACGCGATCTTCTCGACGAAGGAGTGTTCGTGAATCCAGTGGTAACACCTGCCGTAGCTCCCAATGACACTCTCATCCGATATTCACTGATGGCCACACACACAAAGGAACAGGTCACACGTTCGCTTGAGGCAATCGCGAAAGTATTCAGAAAATACGATATTATAAAGTAAAAATATACTCGTTTATATCCGACTCTGAAAGTTTTTTCAGTAGCGGCAAATTTTTCTTTGCCGCTTTCGTTTTTCTATAAAAGACCTGTCTCAGGCTTTTTATCCTCATTTATTAAACAACGACATTTGATAAAACCATGACATACCGTTTCAAAATAATGAGCGAGGAATCCGACTCTTTCCGTCGCGACATTGAAATCAATCCGGACGATTCGTTTCTTACTCTGCGTGACGCAATTCTTTCCTGTGTCAGCTTCTCAAAAGACGAAATCAACACTTTTTTCATTTGCGATGACGACTGGAAAAGAATCAATGAAGTCGCAATGGAGGATTTCGGGACTTCAAGCGACAAGGATTTATGGCTTATGTCTGACACTTCCATTGCAGAACTGATTGAAGACGAAGGGCAGAAACTTGAATTCATATTTGACGGTTTCACTGAACGGTCATTCATAATGGAACTCAAAGAAATCATAACCGGAAAAAATCTTAAACAACCGGTATGTGTATGTTCCGAGGGAAAAGCACCTCTCCAGCATGTGGATATGGACGAATTCGAAAAAAATCTGGCTCAGAAAGCCGCAGATATATCCAGAGAACTGGATATCGATTTTTATGGCGACTCCGAATTCAACGAGGATGAACTTGGAGAAGGATTCGACGATCTCAAATTCTAATCAGTAACCCCGGCCAAATCAGTTTTGAGATTCACTTCTTTGCGGTCTGCGGGGAAAGTGTTAACTTTGCACAGAGAAACAATCATCTTTAAGTAAAAATGAGAAAGAATATAGTTGCGGGCAATTGGAAAATGAACACTACCCTTGAAGAAGGGGTGGAACTCGCATCAAGCATTAACGACGCTCTCAAAGGTAAAAAACATAACTGTGACGTGGTTATATGCGTTCCAGCCACACACCTTGTATCTGTAAACGCTGTCATTGAACCTGAGACAGTAGGACTTGGAGCGGAAAACTGCTCCGAACATGAAAAAGGTGCGTATACAGGAGAGATCAGTGCCTCCATGGTCGCTTCCACAGGTGCCACATATTGCATACTGGGACATAGCGAACGACGTCAGTATTTCGGAGAAAACAACGAGCAGCTCCTTAAAAAGACAAAACTTGCATTGGCTAACGGGCTGACCCCGATCTTCTGCGTTGGCGAGATGCTTGAACAGCGTGAAAACGGCACGTTCAATGATGTGGTACGTTCGCAGATAGAAGCATTGTTCTCACTCCCAATTGAAGATTTCTCAAAGATTATAGTCGCATACGAACCAGTATGGGCCATCGGCACAGGTAAGACCGCCACAGCTGATCAGGCTCAGGACATGCATGCCAATATCCGCATGGCTATCCGTGAGAAATATGGAGATGTAGCTGATGACACTTCTATCCTTTATGGTGGAAGCTGTAAGCCAACAAATGCACGGGAATTATTTGCCAAACCCGATGTTGATGGAGGTCTTATAGGGGGTGCGGCACTCAACGCCGACTCTTTCATGGGCATTATCGAGGCTTTCGACTGAATCTGTTGTTCTGACCGGACTCGTCGGCAACATCTGGCCCGGTCACGATGTATCATTATTCTCATCGATTATGATCACCCGTAGCGCGACGTTTCTCTGCATGCTGTTTTTGTCAGTGCTCTGTGTTCTTGCACAGTCGCCCGGACCAGAAGAAAAGGAGCATAATGAAAAAAATGCCCTTGAGTCAATTGAAGAAGAATCAGACGGAAAGATACACATAAATCTATCCGACGAACTGACTCAACTTCTATTTGCAACTCCAAAAGTCGGACCTTCAAAGAATACTTCGCAGAATTATCAAAAACAACACGGAGCAAAACGGACAGGATACCGTATTCAGGTATTCAGCGACGGTCATAACCCATCCTCACTTCAGGCCAGGGCCAGAGCCCGAGGAAATGCCATTGCCGCACGACTGCCTAAATACAGGGGACAAGTATATACTTTTTCCCGTTCACCAAACTGGTACACAACCGTAGGCAATTTTTCATCTCTTTCCGAAGCGAACTCGGCCTTAAGGGAACTCCGCAGTGCCTTCCCATCATTTGCATCCGAGATGAGAGTAGTGAAATCCTCAATTGTCATTCTGAAATAAATTGCAAAGGCAGAAAATATGGAGTGTCAATCTGATAATTCCGATTCAATGATCAGAAAAGAAACTCACGATGAAAAACTCGTTGAGAAACTCGCTTATCATTACCGTGAAATTATTCGTCTGATTGGAGAAGATCCCGACCGTGAAGGACTTGTAAAAACCCCTGTCAGAGCCGCAAAAGCTATAGTAGACATAACATCCGGCTATCGGAAAGATCCTCTTGCAATCGCACAGAAAGCAATCTTTGAACACGGAGGATCTCAAATCGTGATTGTAAAAGGGATTGAATTCTATAGTGTGTGCGAGCATCACATATTACCATTCTTCGGCACGGTTTCTGTCGGATATATCCCTAAGGGAAAAATGATCGGGCTCTCAAAACTTGCCCGCATCGTGGATTGCTTCGCAAGAAGACTACAGGTTCAGGAACGACTCACGGCAGAAGTATGCTCATTGCTCTCCAGAGCCCTTCCAAATGATGGAGTAATCGTATACTGTTCAGCACAACACCTATGCATGAAAATGCGAGGAGTTGAGAAGCAGGATTCCTCCACCACTACTTTCGACTTTACCGGACGTTTCGCCGACGATCCGTCTCTCCGGGCCGAATTTCTGTCACTTCTGCGACAATCATGATTCTTTCATCCTAACCATATAAGAAAACAACGGACTTTCACATATTGATATGAAAGTCCGTTTTGTTTTTATTATGAAACGATCACACGATCCCATTCATCAATGCATACAACGACAATCCGGAGATGGATCTGATGCCAAGTTTCGATGAAATATTCTTGCGATGTGTCGTAACTGTATTAGAGGATATACATAGTTCATTTGCAATCTCCTTGACTGTCATACCTGCAGCCAGACACCGCAATACGTCTGTTTCACGCTCTGACAGTTGTCTTGATTCCGGCTCATCCACCCTTGTAGAGCGTCCAATAACCATCCTCACCTCTTCCACAATTTCTGTGCATCCCGCATCGCTTCCCACACACCTGAACCCACTGCCATTTACACGAGCATCCGATAAAACAAGAGTTTTATCCTTTCGAAGCATAAAGAAATCCAAAGCAGACAATAAAGAAGATGGCGATACTATCCAGCAATCTGCCTCCTTACACTCTCTTGCATCATCAATACAACTCACTTCACAGAAACCAATAAGAATCTGGCGCAACCCTGCCACAATCAAAGGTGACAGGCCTGTGACCACCACTTCCTTACATCGCTGCTTATCGTCTCTATTCATTAATGCGGAGACCTGTACGAAAGTTGATTCACCAGCCGCGCACGCAGTCTATTGCTCCTTTTCACCTCCCGATCAAGCACTATAAGAGAAGTAACAACAGCCATTGACAGATTTCGATCATAGTCTCCTCGGAGATGTACTACAAAAAATGATGCCAAGTCATCCACTTTCTCCTCGACACTGTTCTCCTCAAAAATACCTTCCACCAAATATTCTTGACCGTCACATATTATCTTTCTGACAGCTGGGAACAATATCTGGCTGTCTCTGTCTATTCGTGAAAGCAATTCATACTTAAGCTCCTGGAAAAAACGCCACAAAAATTCAAGATTGTTGCTTTTTTCTGTGCTTCTGTCGTGAAGAGCCCTGAAATGACGTTCTATATTGGGAAGAGCTGTAGAAGATAACCATTGATTCGCATCCTCAAGATATTTCACAGCCCTCTCAATCTCACCTGCAGACAACGAAAACCCAGTCATCGTATCTATCGGAGAATCTGTATCATTGAGTATATCAAGAATAAACCAGACTGAGATTCCCGCATGTCGAGCAGCGGATTCTATGGTTTCATCTCCTACTCCAAGTGAAATTCCAAACCGGTTGAGAACTGGAATCACCGTGAAGTCTTTGAATATTATGTCTGATAGACGCGTACCTGAAGAATACATTAGAATCAGCTTTTTATCACTTTGACTGTGCTCTGTGTTATCACTATGTCAACCGGGACATCATGTTTCTCTGCAGGCAGACTGTCAAGAAGCTGAAAATCATAACCCACGCCTATTTTTGTGGCCTGGGAGGAAGAAAGAAGCCGATCATAGAAACCCTTTCCTCTGCCGAGCCGATTGCCTGAACGGTCATAAGCTACAGCCGGAACTATAATAAGTTCTATCTCGGCTGGATCCACAACATCATCTCCTATAGGCTCCTCTATATGAAACGAACCCAACTCAAGTCTTGATTCATTATATGGCAATATGTCGAGATTGACTCCGTTCACCCTCGGAAGGAAAAATCTTTTCCTTCCACTCCACTTCCGAAGAAAAGTATGTGTCGAAAGTTCATCGGGAAGTGAATGATACATCAGTATACGTTCAGCCATGATAAATGCGGCTGTCTGTTCCAACTGTCTGAATACTTCCTCAGCCGCCGAATGCTTTTCCTCCTCAGAAAGCATAGTGCGCAAAGATTTTATTTTTCTTCTGATTTCCTGTTTTTCCATCTGGTGTTATTTTTTTAGCTGAATCGGAGACTTTCCTTGGTTCAAGGCATCAACAGCGGCCCTGACTGTCTTATCCTTACGATTAAGACTACGTATAAACTGGCTATAACCCAATACATCACGCGCTACGACCGATTTAATCTGTGATAATATCAAACCTTTAGACTGATTGATATAATACCATCGGGCCGGAAGTCCGTTGGAAGCAGCAAAACTTACAAAATTGTCAAGAAGAGTCTCGTCTCTGGGAATAACTTTGTCGAGTTGTTCAAGAGTTTTGACATTTTTCAGTACAGCCCGATATTTTTCCACAACCTGAAAAGCGAATTTCTGAATAAGGCCTGAATTGACCGCATTTATATAATAACTCGTATATCCTGTGGTATCCTGTGCCACAAAAATATCAGGCATTATACCTCCACCTCCATATACAATACGGCCTCCGGAAGTAAGAAACCGTTTGCTCTTGTCCTGGCGTATGCTGTCTACGGAATAAAACTCACCGTGATGGTAACGATCAAGTATATCCAGATCATAACTTCCATCCGTACCTCGCTTATAGTCTTTCTGTATGCATCGTCCGGAAGGAGTGTAATAACGTGCAACAGTAAGGCGTATGGCCGAGCTGTCGGGCAACAATGTCTGATTCTGTACCAACCCTTTGCCAAACGAACGTCGTCCTATAACAAGCCCTCTGTCGTTATCCTGTATGGCCCCTGCAAAAATTTCCGATGCAGATGCCGAATACTCATCGATGAGAACTGTCAACTCCGAATCCTGAAAAGATCCGTTGCCATCTGCGACAGCAACTGTTTCGTTCATCGGAAGTCTTCCCTTGCTGTAGACTATCAGGCTCCCTTTAGCAAGAAATTCGTTAGCCATAAATATTGCCTGATCCATGAATCCGCCTGAATTACCACGTAGATCGACCACAAATTTTTTGGCTCCCTTGCTTTGCAAGTCGGTCAATGCGTTGAAAAATTCGTCATAAGTGCCGTTACCGAATTTCCCTACTCGAAGATAACCGACCTCCGGCGATGCCATATATACCGCATCCACGCTGTTGACCGGAATATCATCACGAACTATATCGAAATCAAGGAGTTTCTTTGATGTCTGGCGTTTGATCCTAAGTTTTACTTTCGTACCTTTTACACCTCTTAGATTCTTGAATACCATATCATTGGTCAGCTTAGGCCCTGTAAGATCCTTTCCGTTGGCACTTACAATCCGATCACCAGGTCTCAGCCCTGCGCCCTCTGCCGGCCCCCCTGCAATGACTTCCACAACCACGGCCGTATCGTTGAGCAACTGGAAACTGATGCCGACTCCGCTAAAACTGTTGTCAAGCTCCTCATTGGCTGCCGCCAGATCACTGGCGGGAATATAGGCCGAATGCGGATCAAGATGAGCCAGCAACTGTGGTATGCTCTTTTCAATCAGACTATCCACATTTATCTCATCCACATACTCATGATCGATCAGTGATAACAACATTGACCATTTCTCCTGTGCCGGAGACAGATTCCGGCTACTCATCAGTTTCCCTATGAAAACACCTCCCACTGTGCCGATTGCCAGCACAACAGGAATAAGTACATAGCCGAGGTTTCGCGTCTTCTTCATTTGATCAAATAAAAGAATTCTTCCGCTTATATCAGGACACAAATTATCATTTCAATGCGATCTGATCAACACGCACACCAGCCTTACGCAGCAACTCGACTCCGTCTGCTATACGATATAGTTCAGTAAAGACCACCCTTTCTATACCTGCCTGAATAATAAGTTTTGAGCATTCCATACACGGACTTGTAGTGACATACAAGGTGCTGCCACTGCTGGAGTTGTTACTCTGCGCCACCTTGGTTATGGCATTCGCTTCCGCATGCAGTACGTATGGATGTGTCATGCCGTGCTCATCCTCACATATATTGTCAAATCCTGCAGGAGTACCGTTATATCCGTCCGATATGATCATTTTGTCTTTGACAAGTAACGCTCCGACCCTGCGACGATTACAATATGAATTCTCCGCCCATATAGATGCCATTCGGAGATAACGGCGGTCAAGCAGAAGTTGTTTCTCTTCCAAGGTCATAGTTCCTCCGCATTAATTAGAAATTTCTCAGCGTCAAGAGCTGCCCGGCAACCTGTACCTGCTGCACATACTGCCTGACGATAGATAGGATCGGCACAGTCTCCGGCAGCAAATACACCGGGAACGCTTGTAGCCGTCGTAGGTGCCTTGGTAATAATGTATCCTTCTGAATCAAGATCAAGCTGTCCTTTGAAAATCTCTGTGTTCGGTCTGTGTCCGATTGCAAGAAAGAAACCATCCGCTTCTATATCGAATCTCTCTTCATCGGTTTTCCCGAGATTTCTCACTATGTGTATTCCTTCCACAGCACCATCACCGAAAAGGCCCACAGCATTACAGTTGAACAAGACTTCGATATTATCTCTATCGCCGACACGCCGTTTCATAACATCAGAAGCCCTCAGATAATCCTTACGGACTATCATATAAACCTTTCTGGCTATTGCGGAAAGATACAGGGCCTCTTCACAGGCTGTATCGCCTCCTCCCACAACAGCTACAATACGTTTCCGATAGAAGAATCCGTCACATGTCGCACAGGCACTTACACCCATACCACGGTATTTCTCTTCGTCAGGAAGCCCCAGATATTTAGCAGACGCACCGGTAGATATAATTACAGTTTCAGCTTCCACCTCATCGCCACGATCGTCAACACATAGAAATGGTCGCTTAGAAAAGTCTACCTTCTTGATGATACGACTACGGATATCAGCCCCGAAACGTTCGGCCTGCCGTCGGATCAATGACATCATCTCATTACCATCCACACCCTCCGGAAATCCAGGAAAGTTCTCTACTTCAGAAGTCTGTGTCAACTGACCTCCGACCTGTATCCCTTCGTAAATGACTGGGGTGAGATTCGCCCGCGAAGCATATATACCTGCTGTATATCCTGCAGGTCCTGATCCTATTATGAGAACTCTTGTTGCTGTTTTTTCTGCCATACTTCAATATATGTTTTCAAGAGATGTGTCTTCAGGCATAAATAACCATCGAATAACACCCCTATCTTAAGTCTATAATCTTTATTTTGGGATATTTGTTTTTGGGATATTCAAAATTTGATGCCGGTAAGCCTTTTCCAAGCTGAAATTTCGTTATGACAATCGTGCTTACACTCCCGTCACCACCCCGCACAATTATCTTTAATGGATTCAAAGTCTTTCCCTCAAGTTCAAGTATAACACCCTTTACACCAAGTTTACGACTCTTGGGAGTAAGAACTATTATCCGGCGCACCGGACTGTCACCCCTGCCAAAACTGAATGTAAAAGAAGCCGATGCACTTGTCATATAAGTCAATGGATTTGTTTCCGCCAACTCCCCGGAAGTAGGTGTCACCACAGTAGTTTCTCTTGAAGCAGCACTATAGGTCCAAAGATTTTTCCCGTTATACCACGAAGACATTCCCGGAGTCTCTACTATAAACTTTTTGCCGCTGGCCTTAAGCGTACCCAACCCACTCTGACCTCCGCCAGAATATCGGAAACCAGCCGTAACACTTCCTGCCCGTGTAATCCGTTGCGATGCTTTGGCCACTATCTGTGAAGCGGTAAGCGATGCATCAGCTCCACATACCGCAAAAGACAAAATCAAAAAACACAATAATAATTTCCGTATCATTTGTGAAAAAATAACATTACATCATTGATGCGAGCACTGATTCCAATGTAATTGGATCCATAAGCACAGCTCTGGGTTTTCCTCCGGTTGCCGGGCCTACGACACCGGCCGCCTCAAGCTGATCCATTATGCGACCTGCCCTGTTATATCCGATGGAATAACTACGCTGTATGGCCGAAGTAGATGCATTGCTGCTCTGTACCACTCTCCTTGCGATCTCTTCAAACAATGGATCGCGGCCCTCATCGAAAAGATTTCCCTTTACACCTCCGTCCTCACTGCCTGTAACGACTGGCTCAGGCAGAATATATGCACCTTGAGGATAAGGCTGTTTTTCTATATAATCACATATTGACTCAACCTCAGGGGTATCTATGAAAGCACATTGGACACGAGTCATCTCTGAATTGTTGCTTACCAGCATATCTCCCCGTCCAATAAGTTGCTGGGCCCCTGTGGTGTCAAGAATAGTCTTACTGTCAACTCCCGATGATACCTTGAAAGCTATGCGTGCCGGGAAGTTGGCTTTGATTATACCTGTAATAACATTGGTAGACGGACGCTGTGTGGCAATAATCACGTGTATGCCGACAGCACGTGCCTTCTGGGCCAGACGAGCGATAGGCATTTCAACCTCTTTTCCAGCCGTCATGATAAGATCTGAAAACTCATCAACTATTACGACTATATATGGAAGAAACCGATGTCCGTCTTCCTCTTTCAATCGGCCGGATTTCACTTTCTCGTTATATTCCTCCACATTGCGTGAGTTCCCTTTCAGAAGCTGATATCTGTCATCCATCTCCACGCAAAGGCTGCTCAAAGTCTCCACTGCCTTGCTCATATCTGTGATGATAGGCTCCTCCGCATCTGGAAGTTTTGCAAGATAATGCTTCTCTATTTTCGCATAAAGGCTGAATTCCACCATTTTAGGATCAATCATCACGAACTTGAGCTCATCCGGACGTTTCCTATAGAGCAATGAAGCAATTATTGCATTCAATCCTACAGACTTACCTTGTCCTGTAGCACCGGCCACCAATAGATGTGGCATCTTGGCCAGATCTGCGATAAATACTTCATTACTGATAGTTGATCCAAGAGCAATAGGGAGCTTATACCGGCAATCAACAAACTTTTTGCTTTGGATCACAGTTCGCATGGACACAACCTGTGGATCCTTATTGGCTACTTCAATACCCACTGTACCACGCCCCGGTATAGGGGCTATGATACGCACTCCTATCGCCGAGAGCGACAACGCTATGTCATCTACAAGATTTCTTATTCTGGAGATCTTGACACCCTTGTCCGGGACTATTTCATAAAGAGTGACTGTCGGTCCCACAGTCGCTTCTATTCTTGTAATAGGGATATTGAAATCGAGAAGTGTTTTTCTGATACGCTGCTGATTCTCATCCTGTTCCTGTGTATCTACACTTATTTTTGTCTCACCAGGACGTAAAAGTTCAGTGGATGGAAATTTATATCGCAATATTCCCGGACCACGACGGTCATGTACAGGTTCTGCCTGAGCTATTGTATTGACATTGACAATCATTTTATCTTCATTGTCAACATCCGATTCAATATGATTTTCAATCGGGTCTACCGGAACTATCTCATTTCCTGACTCCTCTCCATCTATATGAGTCTCCGTATCCTCATCATTATATTCTTCAGAATCAACAACACTGATGTAATCCTCTTCATGAGGCTGTTCATCTTCGTTGAAACTCACATATCCTGTACTTTCCTCAAGAAATGATTCCTCCGGATTTGGAGTTCCCTTATCTATTGCAGAATCAATTCTCTCTTGCAAAGCCATCTCCTCGATTACCGCTAAACGTTGCCGCTCCTCTTCCCGGGCCGCACGTATCGCAGACAATCGCTCATCCCGTTTTCTCTTGATCTTAAGAATCCATCTTACTATATCACGAAGACAGATCACTATAAACAGTGAGATAAGAAACAGACACACAAGAACCGCACCAGACCATCCAATGAATCCAATTATGAGTTCATTTACATATCTGCCATCATAACCTCCCCAGTTTACCGCACTATTGGAAGCGATAGTAACCAACCCGACAATCATCGAGATTATCAAGAGAGCGACTACACATTTTATGCTGAAATCCACCGATTTGAATCTTGGCTTGCCCGCAAGAAGTTTCAACGACATGGCAAAAAGCCAAAATATGATCACAGTCGACCCAAGCCCGAAACTTCGGTTAATCAGAAAATCAGCAAGTCTTGCACCACCTTCACCACCGGCATTGCTCACATGAACTGCACTTCCTACCGCAGCCGATTCTATCATTGCCATATCATCGACACAACTGCCGAGATATGATATAAAGGATATAGTGAGGTACACTCCCAGAAAACCAAGTAAGATACCTACTATCAGTCTTACATTAAGAGAGGTCGCCCAACTATTGATACGTTTCGACAACGAAGTGGTGACAGATGATTTTTTCTTCTTGTTATTACGCCGGACTCCCGATCTTCTTCCTCTGGAAGAATCGTTCTGTCCGCCATCTGGCATCTGTTCTCCTGAAGGCGCAGTTGCCTCTTTTTCCTCCGTGTAATATATCTCTGGATTATATGAATCGTACTTTGTTGCCATTATCTAAGGTGTTCATCCTCTACAGATCATGACGATCCTGAATAAGAGATACAAAATTACAATAAAAAAACGTATTTCATACTCTGTCAGCTCCAAAGTTATCCACACATCATGCAATTTTTATCTCCTGACAAACAGCTCAACCAACCTCATCCATGAAGCACCAATATCCATTTTAATCTACAATTCGGACGGTATAAGGGTAAGTCGTATCTCCTGTAACGTGCCATTCATAACCCTCTGGCAATCCCATCTCAGTAGTTGTTCCCTCATACGAATATATGTATGGCTTCACATTAAACATTCCGCCGTAAATCAGAATATTTCCCTCATATCCTGCTATACCATATTTTGAATTTGACGCACCCGACTTGTAATAATAATTTCCGCTCTGAATATTAATCGTGAATGCAACAGTATTATTGGATAGATTTTTAATCAGATATACTCGTGCTTTCTGTTGCAACAATGTAAAATCACAATCCTTGATCACTGCAGATCCAGAGCCGGTATCGGAATTGACAGCCATGATAGTATTGTAAGATTTCACCGTCACATTATTCAATATCAGATTTCCACCGGCTTTGGCATTATTGACATAAAACAGATTATATGAAGACGATGACTCGCTTGTAGGTTGACTGACATTGCAATTTTCAATTACAGCTTCCGTTCGAATATCCGTATTTTTGATCTCCAATATAGAACTGCAACATGATACCGTTAAGTCCGTCAAATGTATTTGACTTGAATTCAATGATCTGATAAATACAGGAGTTCTCCGGACCGTTCCTGTTATGACAGGTTCTGAAGTTAACGAAATACCTCTTACGTCTATTTCATTTGCATCGCCCATAGTTTCAATGAAACAACTTCCTCCCTTGATTCGTAATTCCCCTTTACCGCCTATTTTCAAATCATTCTGCACCAGGAAATGGGTATATTTCCCATTATCATACACCCCGGAAGGCAACGTGACCGTAACATTTCCATCTATAGTCACATTTGCTTTATTAGGGAGAGCAAGACAATAATTGTTATTACTGTTGTCATTTTTAAGAATAACTGTAAATTCTGTTCCAGAAGGAACAAGTATGTCACCTCCACTTTGCAAAGCGGCTAAAAATTCCGCAGATGAATTGACAATTTTTCTATTATCCACTATCTCAATATCCGTTCCGGAACCGATAACATTGTCAATACCGACCTTAATATCATTCTGTCCGGTAAGCAACGAACCGGTTATATTCGTGCGGAAATTGGCTTTGACAGGTGTAGCGGCAAGATTAAACGATGTTATAGGATTACTGGCATTTCTCTTATATACTCTGAAATTAGCATCTATAAGACTTTGTCCTTCTGGCCCGTCATTTCCACACAGAATATAATGGCTCTGAAGCATAGAATAACCTTCTACAGGAAATTTCAGATTTTCCGGCACATCCGACATCAGAATATATTCATCTTTACCCAATTCCCCGGAAACAGTTCCATTCAGCATGTCAAGTTTGGAATAAACACCCGATTCCAATTTCAACTCCGTTTGGAAATTCTGGATTCCTACATTTTGAACCGACAGATTTTGCAAGTCATCCGATCCAATATTGATCTGAGCAAACGGACGCTTTAACTTAACATCATGAGTCCCACCGGATACAGAAATCTTTTCACAGGAATAAAACGCTTCTACAGATGCAATTCCTGATTCCATTTTAGCATAATCAATATCCAGATTCCCGGCATCCGAAAGAGTGAATATCCCAGAAGAGACAGAAGCATAATCACAAGCAAAAAACAATGCTTTATAAGTAACTCCCGGAACCAGACGAGCTTCAACAGTTGCAGTCGTCTCTCCCGCAAAGGCTTCCACATCACCCTTCTCCAAAACATCATTCGCATTTCCATTTTCATCAACACTATATATCCAATAATATAGATGGTTGACCTCTCTTTCTGCTTGCCCCTCATCGGACCTTGTAGTTCTGTCAGACAAAGCCACTTTAAAACTAATTGTCTCAGATTGCGGTAGATCTGCATAGTGCTCAGCACATGAAGTTATCAGAAAAAGAGCTAATGTTAAAAAAACCTGCAATGCCACACAGGAAAGCGAATATCGTTTCATCATATAAAAACCTTAAGCATCGATATGTTATACATTATAGAGCAAAGTTACAAACAAAAAGTCAATAATACAAATACAGCCCTTCTATTATTGATATAATCAATAAGAACCGGATACTGAATCATCAGCAACCGGCTCTTTTTTGCAATCAGGAATTAATTCTTATACTACCACTTCACATCAAACAAATGTGTACCATTGAGTTTTTTTGTGAATGTATATGAATTACCGGCGAACGTCTTGATCTCCGGAGTAATGGCAGAAAAGTCATATCCCTCTGTTACTGGAGCTAATGATGCGCCCTCTCCTACTTCATAAATCTGCCCATTGTTGGTTATACAATTGACAAATGTAGCGTTAATCGACCGGAAGAACGGTGTCATCCAGATTAAACAACCACTGGCCGCGTAAATATATGTACCGTTGAATGTCACACTACCATTTCCGAACATCGCACCCATACCGATTGGCCCGGATTCCTCATTCAACTCACTCTCTGTGGAAACAACGGCACCTCTATTAAAGATCATTGTATAATTTAAAGAGCTATTACCTCCTCCGGCATTACCGACAGCCGCCCAAATACCCATCGGCCCAACAATCTCACAATCATCAAACGTGAACTTCGCATTTCCGTATGGGATCAATGCAACATAAGGATTATCCTTGGACGCATTATCCCCATAATTGGAAATAAATCTGCATCCGGAGATCCTGACATCTGAATCACAATCAATCTGCAGACCAGACCCAACCGGATTCTCCACAGTTACATTAGTCAGAGACAAAGACTTTGGGCCTCTAATAATAACTAAAGGATTTCCGTAGGTATCTTTCGAAGGTTGATTTACACCTTTGATTGTTACACCCTCTATCTTTACATCACCGAAAGTCTGATATGAAGAAGTCCTACCTGTTTCAATTCCATTATCCGGAGCAGATGACATATCAAATTCCAGAGTTCCATTGCCGGTAAGCGTCAGACCTTGTTCGAATGCCAAAGGATTTTTTATATTCGTGAGGGTTCCATCTACAATAAGGGTGACAGGCTTATCATATCTTGTAACAGCACTTCCATTAGTAGGAGTACTTGGAAGAGTGCTCATATCAATGCTTGTACCTTCTGCCACATATATCGGTTTTCCTGCCTCAAGTGCAGCATGAAAATCCTCTATGTTATTGACTACTGTCATACCGTTGTTCTAGCCTCCTTCGAAGGCAGGGGCGATCTCGACGTTGAAGGCGTTCTGTGTGGTCAGAAGCGAGCCGTAGATGTTAGTCCGGTAGTTCTGGCGCACAGGCGTCGACGCGAGGTTGAGTGTGTTCACTGTCGACGCGCCTGCCTTGCCGTTGATCGTGTATGTCGCATTGATAAGGTTGGCTGTCTCTCCCTCCGTCGGGGCCACAAGAAGATAGTTCATCTCGATGTAGCTGTAACCCGGAACCGGAAACTCGTCCGTCGGAAGCTGCGAGAAGTCGGCGATCCCGAAGCTCAGGTCTGCCGCCTGGGCTGTT
>CANEHE010000011.1 GCA_947427285.1 uncultured Porphyromonadaceae bacterium | reverse complement strand
ATTCTTAAAAAACAAATGTTTTTGTAATTTTAAATTTAGAATTTTGAATGGAGAAGTTTTTGCAATTTTGAATGTTAAATTTTGAAGTTTGAATTGGTTAGAGTGAGATAGGACGTGCAAAAGAGAGTCCTGACTGGCCGGCGGAAATGACAAATCCGGAGGCTGTGCGGGATGCATGCCTCCGGATTATATCGGAACCGGGCATTGAAATGATTATTCTACAATCAGTTTTACCGGTGTGCCACTCTGGTCTGTTGTGACGATGTAGATGCCGGCGGGTAGCAGTATCACTTCCCCTCCGTGCACGCTTTCGCGTTCAAGTACGATGCGTCCGGTGAGGTCGAAGACTCGCAGCCCTGTCTGCTCCTCGTCGAGCATCACTACAAAGCCTCCGTCGATATTGCCGATGGTGAATGGCTGAGCCGAGATGGTGCCTACAGATCCTTGTCCGGCACCTACCTGGATGGAGTTGGACGGTTCGGAAAGGATGCCGAGGCGTGATGCCTGCACGGTGTAGGATTCGGCTACCTCCGGGTCCCGGTCCTCGACAAGCACATAGTTGAAATCTGAGGTCAGTTTGGAAGCCTGCGGTCCGTCGGATGTATACCGTACACGCGTCACTACGTAATAGTCTATCACATCGGGCGATTCCTCCCAGTTGGCCTGATAACTTTCGTCGGATATATCGGTGGCGGCGGTGGCAGTCAGAGTTGAAAGGCTGGGAACCTCAAACGCCTGTCCCTGCAGTGTCACGGCCACATCTTGCGATAAGGGGAGTCCTCCGTCGTACAGGCGTAGTGTCGCTGTGTGTTCGCCTACGGAAGTCGGTCGATATTCCACCTGCAGCAGATATAGTTCGGAGGAATTGATGTCGGAAGCCGGTATGGAATTTACGGGTATATAGAACATTCCCCGGTCTGCACCCTGAATGCGGACAGTAAGCGCGCTTGTCAGATTGGATCCGTCGATCTCAAGCGGCATTACCACTGTGTGGCCTACGGCTGCTTCCCCCAGATCAAGTGCGGAACCGTTTACCGGGCGGTTGATCACCGGATCACCGGTAATGGGCGGTGTCACACTGCCTCCCTGATCTTTGATATAGAATGTCTCGTTGGTCCGTGTGCCCCAGATGTATTCAGCGAGTTCTGGGAAATCCACGAACGGATTGCGGTTGCCCTGGCTTTTTTCCACTGCGTCGTTGCGGTCGATCTCTTTCTGACTCACCTTGTCGGCTCTCGACCATTGGAGAAGCATCTCGTAGGCCCAGGGCTGGAGTGTGGGCCAGGTGTTCTGACGATACATATAGTTGACCACCCACGGTAGATCATCATATACCATCGCCATATAGAAGAAGCTACGGGCAAAATCTCCTTTGTATTCGTCAGCGGGTTCAAAGACATTGCCGGAACCACCCCCGTAACCTGTCTGTGCAGGTCCCACCTTGCTCACGCCGTTGTTGAATGTGGTGGATTTGCATAGCCCGAGAGGATAGTTCAGTTTGGCCTGGTTGGCCGGGCCGTCAGAGGGGTATAGGTTCCACATATCGGAGTAGGCCGGTGTGTATTCCACATCGCCGTTCTTTTTCCACCACGACTTTGGAACACTGTGCTCCCGCTGCATCTTGTTGGCTGAAAATGACGAGCGTGCTGTCTGTCCGGAACGGATCAGATATATATTGTCGCTGTACATGTCCCACCATCTTTTGCTGCCGTTATAAAGGTCGGGGTAGACATCGGAATATTGCCAGTAATTGGGCAGATCCGTATAGACGAGGGTGGTGTGCCGCTGCACGCATTCTTTTGCCGCAGCTTTCAGTGCCTCTTTCTTTTTTCCGTCCATCTTGTCGTAATAACCTTGCTTGTAGACGGCATCCGCCGACATGGAGAAAAAGGCCAGACCGATGGCTAAAAGTAAAAATTTTTTCATGCGATAAAAAGTTTTGTGATTACTGCCTTATAAACGTTTCGGCAGTCGTGGCGGTTGGTGGAAACAGCCGCCGACGGAAAGAAAAAATCCGTCGGCGGCATGATTTCAGTCTATCGGAAACTGTCAGTTGATTTCCTCATACTCTGTGATGGACTTGAGACCCATTACTCCAAAGTATTTCTCTATATTGCCCTTGATCTTGACATGTTTGAGATACATGCCTGGATTCTGACGCAGACCCAAAGCATTGCGCAGATCGCCTGCGGGCACCTGAATTGCGATGCACCCCTCCTTGGTATTGCTTGTCTGCAATGGACCGAGGATAATGTTGGAGCCGTTGTAACCGGCTGTCGGGCTGTCTTCCACACCTGTGACGTCGTTGGTGAAACGCCATTCCTGGGGAGATCCTGACTTCACATAGCCCACTACCCAGCCTTCGACCCAGACACCGGTCTGGTTGGCTGTCTGGCTCAGCACGTATGCCACATTGTACGGCTTCTCTTTGGAGCCGTCGCCATCTCCTGCCGGAGGTTGTGGGGTGTCGCCTCCAGAGAGCGTCACTCCGTCGATCTCCACCTCCTCGGATGTGCCGTTGTTGCCGGAAAGTCCTGTCATGCCGCTTGTCGAGGCAAATGTGCCGTAGGCAAGTATTTTCTTGCCGAGGTTGGCGGGGTTGTCAAGCAGGTTGCCCTTCGAACGTGCCGGACTTCCCTGTGCAAGAGGAAGAATGACGCATTTTGTCCAGTCTTTCACATCAGCCGCCGGAGCTATCACGAGATTGTTGTCAGTACCGTCATTCGTGCCCCAGTCGATATCGGCATCGGAAGTAACGGTCTGTACGCCCACTTTCAGAGAGCCGACGATATAACCGCTCACCCATCCGGAAGCACCTGTGTTGATGAGACCTTGAGCCTCTTCGACAGTGTAAGGCTCATCTTTAGTGCCCTTTGAGTCAAAGATGCAGTCTGCCGCGGAGCGTAGTATGAGCTGCCATGATCCGTTGAAGTAGGAGAGAAGTCCGCGTACTGTTCCGGTACCTTCGGGAAGCGTCTGGTTGTAGAATGAGGCGTAGCCGGAGTTGCGCACGATGATTGTGTTGCCGGAAGCGTCCAGAAGATTGCGGCTTGCATTCTCCTGATAGGGAGCGAACTGCTCTTTGCCGCCGTCCTGAAAATGCACGTTGCGGAGCTCTACAAGCTGACTCTGCATCTTGCGGATATCTTCAGCGGTGTTGCAGGCATTGATCTCGGCAATTGTGGACTGTATGCAATATATTTTACCATCAGTGGGATACGGGTTTCCGAAACGCACATAGTTGACCTGTGTGTCGGGATTGCCGCTGAGCTGGACACCCTGTTTGAACAGTTCGTAGCTCATGAAGCTGACCTGCTGGGTGCCATTGTAGAGTCCGAGACCTCCTATCTGTTCCAACCCGGCGTATTTGCCGATGTAGAAGTTCAGGGAAGCGTCGACATCCTCGCCTTTGTCATAGTCGGGATATACGAAATCCTTAGGCGAGAGATTGAGCACTATCTCCTGTCCGAAAGGATAGAAGTTGTAGAGACTCGCCTGATTGATGGAAAGAGTGATGGCCCCGGTAGCGTCCTGGATATACATCGACTTGTAGATGTTGCCGGATGCATCGGATGAAATCACACGGCCCTTTATGATGTAAGGAGTTTTGGAAGCCTCATCCTTGTAACCTACGGCTGTGGCATAGTTGGTATCGTCTTTCCACATCGCGGCTTTCAGGTCGGCGATGGTAGTGTTGGCCTCGACAGTCGGAACAGGATCTTTGAGTTCCGGTGTGTCCATGTCGGCCTGGCAGGAAGCAAGCGTCATCGACGCGAGCATCCCCAGTCCGAGATATATGCTTTTATTGAGTTTCATTTTCATATCTGTTTCAGAGAGGTATTACTTGCTTCCTGTGATTTTGAGATCTTTGATTTCCCATGTGCCTGCCACGGAAGAATCGGACAGATAGTTGAATCCTATCTGTACTTTCTTGCCCTGATAATCGGCCAGACTGATATTGCCGGTGGCGATGAAATCCCATGAGCTGCCGGTAGGCCATGTCGGAGCGTCGAGAGTCTTCCACTCTCCGCTCTCCTCACGAATGCAGATGCGGACCATCGATTTCATTGTGGCGACATCGTTGTAGTAGTTCCCTGCCTGAGAGAAGACCATTACAACATCTTTGTAGCCATTAAGGTCGATGACAGGCGAGATTGCCCATGCATCGGTGACATACTTGGTATCGTTGAAGAAAGCTGAAGCCTTAAGACCGTAGGTCGCTGTAGCCGACCATACGAAATTGAGCCCTGAGGGCAGATTACCCTGATCGAGAGTGAAGCCGCAGAGATCCTTGTTTGCGAACGAGGCTTCGAATATTGCGTCGCCCGAAGGAGGAGTGACTGAGCCGCCTTCTTCTCCTTTCGGTCCCCATGCGTATGCGGATGTGTTGCGCAGTCCGTTGACGCCGAAATATTTCGAAAGGTCTCCCTTGAGCGATACCTGTTTTCCGAGGTTTCCGGGATTGTCTTTGAGGTTGAGTGCCGAGCGGACACTTCCTGTCGGAAGATTGATCGCGGTACATTTCTTATAGTCAGTTTCGGTGGGTGAGTCGGCAAGCATCAGATTGGATGCCTGTGCGCCTTCGGCGGTGAATGCGGCCCACTGTTCGTTGAGCGAGCTTGCTCCGTCGGGATTGGATTTGATAAAGCCTACGATATAACCGCTGACCCACACACCGGTGCCGGACTGCCCACCGAGCATCTGGGCAACGCTATAAGGTTTGTCGGCAGAACCGTTGCCCTCTCCGCCCACAGGTGGTTGAGGATCGTCTCCTGTACCTTGGTTGCCCCAGTTATAGGCCGTCAGGCTCTTTAGGGATTCGTTTTTGCCGAAATATTTTTCGACGTTGCCTTTCACTGTTACCTGCTTGCCAAGGTTTTCGGGGTGATCTTTAAGATTCAAGGCATTGCGTACATCACCGGTCAGGGCCACGGGAATGCATTTCTCAAAGTCCTTTTCGTCGGGCGATGCGGCAAGAAGCATATTGGTCGCCAGAGTGGCCGGCGCGGTGAATGTGGCTGTCTCGGCATTGAATTTGAAGTTGTCGCCTGCGGTGTTGATCCAGCCTACGATGTACCCCGTCACCCATACGTCGGTACCTTTCGTACCGTCGAGAATCTGTTTGGCGGAATAAGGATTGACCGAAGTGCCGTCGCCGAGTCCCCCTTCGGGAGTTATGACTGGAGGCTGGGCATAGTCTTCGCTGCACGATGCCAGACCGATTACGGCCATAAGGAGCATCGACAGATATATACTGATTTTTTTCATCTTATATCTTTTTTGAAAGGTTATGCTCAGAAACGGATTCCGAAGTTGAAGAATACGCGGATGCCCTGAGCGTAATAGTATTTGTTGGGGAATTTGTTGACGTCGTAGGTGGTGTAGTCAAACTTACCTTCCTGATATCCGCCGGTCTGTATGTTACGGTTGTTGAGAAGATTGTTGACAGAAAGGTTGAAGTTGAGCGCACCCCATTTCGTGTAGATCATCTTACCGATGGAGAGATTAAGCACGAATGCGTCCTTGAGTTTCTCCTGATTTGTGATTTCGCTTATCTTCTCCTTGATTGCGTCCTCATAGCTCTGGCCAGGAACGGGTTTCACTACAGTGTAGAGGTCAGGCATCTCCTCATGACGTGAGGGAGCGAGGTCTACGTATGCGTCGCCCATCCAATTGGCCGAAAGTTCGAAGAACCAGTTTTTAGGAGCGGCATAGTTGAGCGATATGTTGTATGCCTGTTGAGGTGTGCCTCCGATATGGTAGTTTTTGAGGTATACGCGGCGTACAACATCTTCCTGGGAGCCGTTCTCGTATGAGCGGACACCGAGAGGATTGTTCTTGTATTTGTAACTTGCGATGGTGGCTGCCGCGGAGATAGTGAGCGAAGGAAGGATCTTGTAGCTCATGCCAAGCTCTATACCACGGTATTGGGTCTGCATGCCGCTCATCGAATAGTTCATGAACGTGTTGAGCTGGTAGTCGTAGAATCCTGTGCGTTTGATGCCGTTCCACATCTCGGTGATGAATCCTCCGATGCTTCCGCGGAAGCGGTTATAATTCCATACGTAAGCGATGTCTGCAGATAGGAAACGCTCCGATTTGAGGCCCTGCACTGCGGTGTCCTTGATACGCGGTGACACGTAAGCCTGATCGGGGAGTGGAGCGCGTGTGCCATAAGCGGCGTGTGCCACGATATAATTTCGTCCGTTGATCTTGTAGGTGGCACCGGCCTTGATGGCGGCGTTGTCGAATGTGTGGCGTTTTCCGGGACCGTATGAGTTCTCGGGTGCACGGCCGTTGCGCATCTCGCCGTGACGCATGAAGTTGGTGTAGGAGACCTCAAGTCCGTAGTTCACGTTCCAGTGGCGGGTGCTGATCTGGTTCTGCAGCCATGCCTTTGCCATGATGGTGCGGATATGATAGTCGTAACCGAATTTGTCGCCCTCTTTTACGCGGCGGTTGGGATCGTTGAGGTTGTTCTGGAGGATCTCGGGATTACCCGGAAAATCACGCTCCGAGAAGTTGTCGATGTCGCGCCAGAATTCCCCCCCGAGCAGGTTGCGGACTGTCTTGAAATAATGACCGTCGGTATAGTTGAAGCTGACTCCGCCCTGAAGGGTCATGAAGTCGTTGAGACGGTGGTCGATATATGAGTTGAACATCCAGGATGTGAAGTTGCTGTGACGGTTCTCGAGGATGTAACTTGAGTGGCCGATAAGTTCGGGATTGCGGTCGTAGTTTGTACGGTTGAGGAGGTTTGTGCGGTAGATGGCATCCCAGTTGATCTGACGCATGTTTTCGTCGCTCTGCCAGAGATTACGGTAATACTGGTAGTTGGCTTCGTAATCGTCCCAAAGCGGACTGTTTTCTCCCTCTTCAAGATAGTTGCCGCTCCATGGATTGGCCGGGTTGTAGTATGACGGAAGATAGCGGTAATAGTCCGGGCGCGGATCGGCGGCCTGATACCAGTTGAGTGCGGATGAGGAGTATGCGCTGTGACGGAATCCTACGCCGGTATTGATGGTAGTTCCCATGCGGGGTTTCCAGATCCAGTTCAGAAGAGCTGCAGGGTCGAATGACTCCACGATCTTGGAGCTTTTCTTCTTGCCGTCGAGATAGCCCCAGGAAGGATTGTACAGGTTTGTGCCCGCGAGATGGTAAGCCTCTTCGGTAGCGGCGGTGTTGGTGGCGCGCTGTGTAGGGGCCCCCCATGTCGTCAGGTTGAGCGAGTGTTTGTCGTTGAATACCTTCTGGAGTGAAAGCGAATAACCGATCGAGTTGTAGAATGTGCCTTTGATCACGCCTTCAGGAGCGTAACGTCCTATGATGGATGCGGAAAATGCCCATCCGTGCTTGTTGAGACCGGTGGAATACTGCATCATCAGCCGCAGCATATAGTTGGAGTTGATGTAGGAGAAATTGCCACGGAAGCCGGGTGCATATTCTGATGCGTAAGTTGTGAAGTTTGACGCACCGCCGATGTTGCCGAATCCGTAGTTGGACGCGTCAAGACCCACATCGACCGAACGGTTGCGGAATGCGCTGGAAGTCATACCGCCGAGACCGGAGAAGTTAAAGCGGCCACGCATGCCGTCGTTGAAATTGAAGCCGTTGATATATCCGGCGTTCCAGTTGGAGTCGTAGCCACGGTAGCGGAAACGCATCACAGAGAAATCATAGTTGGTAGCCTGATAATAGATGTTGTCGGTAGCTCCCTGGATGGTGCCGATGCTTTGCATCGCTCCTTCGTCTTCCATGGCGTTGGCATCATCGTGGGTATAGTCATCGTTGGCAGATCCGGAATAGATGGAATTGTCTGCAGACAACTTTATTGTCCCCAGATCGAGCACACGTCCGTCTGGAATGTTTACATCCACATCAAGATCTTTGTAACCGTATGCGGAGATCTCCAGCACGTCGTTGCCCGGAGCGGCTTTTGTGATAGAGAATACGCCGTCGGCTCCGCCCATGACGTAGAGCTGCTGGTTTCTCATAAAGATGTTGGCGTCGGCCACGGGTTTCCCGGTAGCCGCATCAACCAATGTGCCTTTCACGCCAGAGGCCGCAAGTGTCGGCAGCGCGAAAGCCAGCAATAGCAAAAGAGAAATTTTTATTCGCATTTCTTTGATTGTTTTGTGATTCGGTGTTGTTATTGTTCACTTGAAAGTGAGGAATATCTCTGTGGGTAGATGGTCGGAGTATCCGTTGGTCCATACACCTCCGGAGAACGTACGGAAAGGATAACCCTTATATTGTCCATCTGTCTGGAGAAGGAACGGCAGACTGTTCCATACGAGTGCACCGTCGTAGACGAGTCTCGATTTTCCGTCGGGAAGAAGATTGTAGCCGACAATGATCTGGTCGAAGAGGTCCCAGCCGCCACGGTAGATGTAAGAGCCTATGCCGTCGTCGAGTTTCTGCCAGAAAGGATTGAAGAAACCGCCGACTTTTACCTGACTGATCTTCTTTTTCGCTCCGAGCACTTCGGCACAGCTTTTGTTGTTGGGATCATCGTTGAGGTCGCCCATTACTATTATGCCGCAGTCGGGGTAAAGATTGGTAAGGCTGTCCGCGATATGTTTCGACAATTCAGCAGCGGCTTCGCGCAGCCAGCTGCTCTGTTTGTCTCCTCCGCGACGTGAAGGCCAGTGGTTGACTATCACTCCGACACGCTGTCCTCCGAGAAGTCCGAATACACACATCTGGTCGCGGGTGCGGAAGTCGGGTAGCTGGGGGATATGGAGGTAATGGTTGGTTACATTGATGAGACGGAACTGCTTCGGGTCATATAGGAGCCCGACATCTACTCCACGGCGGTCCGGAGAGTCGTGATGTACTATCCTGAAGTTGCGGTCGGCGATATCTTTCGCTTTTACAAGATCCTGAAGCACCGTGATGTTTTCTATCTCGCTGACACCGATTATGGCCGGGCCCTCCGGTGTGCGTTTGGTCTTTAACTGGGAAATGGCATAAGAAAGGTTCTTGATTTTCGACCAATACTTATATCCGTCCCATTTGTTTTTCCCCTGCGGAGAAAATTCAAGGTCATACTTGCCGTTGTTGTTGATGGTGTCGAAGAGGTTCTCCAGATTATAGAACGCTACTCCGTACACCTGTCTCGGCGAGTTCTTTTTCTGATTGACATTCTGCGCGCCAACAGTTTGCGCTCCTGCCAGAATGAGGATTCCGATCAGTCCGGCTACGAGTTTTTTCAGTATCATTTAATCAGCGTCTTAGACGGTTGAAGGGTTGAAATAATTTGGCAGGCGGTTACGGGCATCATGGCCCGTGACCGCCTGTAGAAATTGCAATCAGAAGTATTTGGTCTCTTTCCCCTCCATTGATGAGAGAAGTGAATTGGCCAGTGAGCTGGCCCCGAGACGGAAAAGGTCGTGGGTGAGCCATTCGTTGCCCAGCACTTCTTTCACCACAGCGTAATAATGAAGAGCATCTTCGGAGGAACGCACGCCGCCGGCTGCTTTGAATCCGACTTTGCGCCCTGTTTTCTCATAATATTCCTTTATACACTGACACATCACGTAGGCCGCTTCAAGCGAGGCTCCGGGATAGATCTTGCCTGTTGATGTCTTCAGGAAATCGGCTTCGCTGTAGAGGGAAAGGATAGATGCTTTTTTGATGTTGGCGGCAGTCTTGAGGGCACCCGTCTCCAGTATTACTTTCATCTTGGCGTCCTTGATGGTATGCTTGATTTCGATCATCTCATCGCACATATCCTCATAGTTCTCATCAAGAAACATGCCGACGTTCATGACAATGTCCACCTCGTCGGCTCCGTCGGCCACCGCAAGTGCCGCATCGCTGATCTTTACTGCAGTAAATGTCTGGCTTGAAGGGAAACCTCCCGCTACGACGGCAATGTCTACACCTGTCACGTCAAGATTGGTTTTCACGACTTCGGCGAAATTGCTGTAGACGCATATAGCTGCGACATTCTTGTACTGAGGATAGTCATTGTCAAAATCATTGACCCGTCGTGTGAAGGCGGCCACGCTTTTCTGGCTGTCCTCGGTGCTCAGAGTGGTAAGGTCTATTGAACTGAAGAGGAACTGATACACTTCAGGTGAAGCGTATTTTACGGAGTTGTCGACGATTTTTTTAACTTCTGCCGCTACAGTGGCGTCATTTTCCGTCACGTTGCTCTCGGCCAGAGCTTTTTTGTATCTGTCCATGTATCGGTAAATTTTTTATTCGTGCAGGTTCGTAGTGTCAGCAAAAGAATTGCTTCCTTTTTAAACACATACTATGCCCGGAGTGTTCGGAAGAGAGGTATCAATATGTTTTCGGACATTCCGTCTGCACAGTTCCCGGGCATAGTCGATCGCTTTGCCGCAGGGGTAACTGCAAAGTTAGAACGTAATTCCGAGACTGCCAAAAATCAACGGTAAAATTTGTATTATGCCCGGTTTTTAGGGTCTTATGATGCGGTGGATATGCACAGACAGCCTTGACAGGAGAATGATCCTGTCAAGGCTGTCTGTTTTTATCGGTGAGATTTTTCGGTTTGTCAGCGTAAAGTCCACTCTACGCCGTTTTTGGTGTCTTTGATGTCGAATCCGAGTTCTGAGAGTTTGTTTCGGATAAGATCGGACGTGGCCCAGTCTTTGGATGCTTTGGCATTTGCTCTGATCTCCATCAGTAGGTCGACCGCACCTTCGAAAGGCTTGGTTCCGGCAGAGGTGTCGGCTTCGGCTGAGATCCGGACACCCAAGAGATCCACCAGGAAGGTGTCGAATAAATGTCGTAGAGCGGCAATGTCTTCTACATTTAGTTTTATGAGACCGTCCACGGCCTGGTTGATGGTCTTGCAGGCTTCAAACAGAATTGCAATCACCTGCGGGGTGTTGAGATCATCGTCCATCGCCTCGTAGCATGCGGTGGCGAAATCCGGGAGATCGACTGTTGATTTCTCTGCCGGAAGAAGATTCTGGAGTCGACGGTAGCCGTCAAGCATCTTCTGAAGAGCCTTTTCAGCTGCCTGCAATGCGGCGTTGGAGAAATCGACAGTGGAGCGGTAATGCGCCTGCAGGATGAAGAAGCGGATCACCATCGGCGAATATGCCTGTGTCAGAGCCGGATGTGTGCCGTCGTAGAACTGCTCAAGAGTGATGAAGTTGTTGTATGATTTTCCCATCTTCTTGCCGTTGATGGTTATCATGTTGTTGTGCATCCAGTAGCGGACGGCCTCATGACCCTGCGCGGCAACACTCTGCGCTATCTCGCACTCGTGGTGAGGGAACATCAGGTCAAGGCCTCCGCCATGTATGTCGAATGTCTCGCCGAGATATTTATCCCCCATTGTAGAGCATTCAAGATGCCAGCCCGGAAATCCTTCGCTCCATGGAGATGGCCAGTGCATTATATGTTCGGGAGAGGCTTTTTTCCATAGTGCGAAATCGAGAGGATTACGTTTCTCGTCCTGACCGTCGAGTGCGCGGGTGGTGTTGCGCAGGTCATCGATGTTGCGTCCGGAGAGTTTGCCGTATCTGTTGGCGAGGTTGTATTTCTCTACGTCGAAATATACCGATCCCTGACTTATGTAGGCATATCCGGACTCAAGTATTTTCTTGATATATTCGATTTGTTCGATTATGTGGCCGGAAGCATGCGGTTCGATGGATGGCGGAAGCACATTGAGAGCCTCCATGTCGCGATGATAGCGGTTGAGATACAGTTGCACCACCTCCATCGGCTCCAGCTGTTCAAGCCGGGCTTTCTTTGCGATTTTATCTTCTCCGGAGTCGGCATCATGCTCTAAGTGTCCTACGTCAGTGATGTTTCTGACGTATCTCACTTTCAGTCCGAGATGACGAAGATACCGGAAGAGTATGTCGAAAGTGATCGCCGGGCGTGCGTGTCCGAGATGGGCGTCGCCATAGACAGTCGGGCCGCATACGTACATGCCGACGTGGCCTTCGTGTAGCGGCTTGAAGAGTTCTTTGTTGCGGGTGAGGGTGTTGTAGATGACGAGGTTGTGTTCCATGTTCAGGTGTGCGCCGTCCGGGCGCGTGGGATAAGCTATCTGTTCTGAATAAAGCTGGCGGGCGCAGGAATCTGCACCCGCCGTTGATAGTTGAGAGAAATTTCAGTAAATATTGCCTGTTCAGTTGTTGCCGATCTGCATTCCGCCTTTGGGGGCTTTCTGCTTGATTTCGCCAAACTGAGCCTCATATTTGTTGATGTTGTCTGTGAGGGCAAACATGAGTTGCTTTGCATTCTCGGGGCTCATCACGATACGGCTTACTACGGGAGCCTGGGGCATACCGGGTGCGGCGAAGATGAAGTCCATAAGGAATTCGTTGGGGCCGTGGCCGATCATTGCGAGATTACTATATTTTCCGTCGGCGATTTCGGGACGGAGTTGGATCTGAAGCTGGTTTTTGTTTTCCTGCTGTGCCATTGTAAGTGGTGTGCTGAAGATGGTTAATTGTTTGATTCTTTGATTTTCAAGATGCTTCCCGGATACTAGCCGGATTTCTCCGGTCTGACATCGGTAGCCATCTTGAGCACAAAAGTAATAAAAAATCCTGAACTGTCAAACCGTCGGCGGAATGCATGCGGAAATAATGTTGGATTCGATACCCGTCACAATCCCGTCGACTAAAGTGACTGTCCGGTCTGCGAATCCGGCTATCGAGGTGTCGTGTGTGACAACAACGAATGTTTGCCGGAGGTTTTCGCGCAAGGTCTGGATTATCTGCCGGATCTCATCGCGGTTGCGGGAGTCAAGGCTACCGGTAGGTTCGTCGGCGAACACCACCGATGGAGAATTGACTATGGCGCGGGCAATAGCCACCCTCTGTTTCTCACCACCTGAGAGCTGTGCCGGCTTGTGGCGCATACGGTCGGTGAGTCCGAGAATCTCAAGAAGTTCCGATGCCCGCGCTTCGGCTTTGCTTTTTGAGACGCCTCCGATCAGAGCCGGGATGGCCACGTTTTCAAGCGCGGTGAATTCGGGAAGAAGCTGGTGAAACTGGAAGACAAATCCTATATTGGCGTTACGGAAGGCCGATAATTTACGGTCGTTGAGGCGCGTGATGTCGGTGTCGTCATAGATCACCTGTCCGGAAGATGGCTTTTCAAGTGTGCCGGCAATCTGGAGGAGGGTAGTCTTTCCGGCTCCGGACGGACCCACCACCGCCAGAATCTCACCTTTTTCTATTGTAAGGTCTATCCCGCGGAGCACTTCAAGGTCGCCGAAGGATTTACGGATGGACTCAAGACGGATCATTGGCTGGAGATGTGATTTGGATGTTGGATGGCATTGTGAGTTTTTTTATGGCGTAACTTGCCATGAAAATGCCGAATACGGCTGGCACCGCGGCAATGGAGCCGTATGACGTGCGTTTATTTGTCCCGTTGACTTCCATCAGAGAGTGTCGGATGACTGATTCGGTGCTGCATACGGTCATCAGCGGGCGTTTCACCCCGGCTTTTTTCAGTTGGTGGCGTACGGCACGGGAAAGACCGTCGTCACGTGTGGACCAGATGTCGGAATATATCACTTTCGACGGATCTGTGCGTCCACCGGCACCCATTGCGGAAATTACAGGGATGCGTCTGCGCAGACAGTGGGTCAGCAGAGCTGTTTTGGGAGCAATCGTGTCGATGCAGTCGAGTACGAAGTCAAAGTTGTTGTCGAGTATCTCATCTGTCTGATCGGGGGAGAGATAAATCTGCAACGCATCTATAACGGCTTCCGGATTTATGTCGTGGAAGCGTTTGGCATACATTATGGATTTGGGCAGTCCGATGGTGGAGCGGGTGGCGATAAGCTGACGGTTGATATTGCTCGGGGCCACATTGTCGGAATCTATGATTGTCAGCTTTCCGATTCCAGAGCGGACAAGGGTCTCGGCTGCGTATCCGCCAACTCCTCCTATCCCGACCACAAGTACCGACGCCTGCCTTAGACGTTCCATTGAGTCCGTCCCCAGCAACCGCACTGTCCGGTCATCCCAAGTCTCTCCGGCAGGGTCCGCAGAATAGTTGCCCGTCGGCATTCTCATGACAGAAGTTCAGCTTTGAATCCGGCGTTTTCGATCGCCTTGACCGTCATGTCGGGATTGATGGGTTTCGATCCGGTGTATGTGAGAGTTTTGTCCGGGGAGGAGAGATCGAATGTCCAGTCGGTTTCCGGGGCTATTGAAGCCAGAGCCTTGGTGATGGCGGCAGTACATCCCGCACATTTGGCATTGGTCTTGAATTTCATGTTCTTATATATGGTTGTTTAATCTTGAATTTTAGCGGTTTTGAGCCGGAGGGAATTTGCCACCACACAGACTGAAGATACAGCCATGGCGGCAGAAGCGATCATAGGGTTGAGCATAAAGCCCCCGAACGGGTAGAGTATGCCTGCGGCAAGAGGGATTCCGGCCACATTATAGATGAATGCCCAGAAAAGATTCTCCCGTATGATTTTTCTTGTTTTGGCCGACAAACCGATTGCGAGGGGAATATCTTTTATGTCAGCCTTTGTAAGAGTGAGTTGGGCTGTCTCTATGGCGATTTCCGAACCTGTGCCCATGGCGATCGATACATCGGCCAATGCCAGTGCTTCCGAATCATTGATTCCGTCGCCTGCCATACCGACAATTCTGCTCTCTTTTTTCAGTTTCTCAATGTAGCGTGCTTTCCCGTCCGGACGTAATTCCGCCTCCACTTTGTCTATTCCTGTCATTGACGCTATGTGTCTGGCAGTCTGAAGTCTGTCTCCGGTGAGAAGTATAGGGGTGATCCCCGTTTCCTTCAATTTCAATATCGACTCTTTTGCACCCGGACGGATAGGGTCGGAAATCTTGAATGCGACCAAAGCCTTTTCAATATTTCCCGCCAATACAACCCCGGCCCCCTCTTTTAGCCACCTATCAACGGCTTCTGAGATAAAGTCCGGTATCACGGCTCCCAAAGATATGGCGAGATCAGTATTCCCGACCCAGTAGGTGGTGCCATCGCAGTTTCCGGTCACTCCCATCCCCGGGGTGTAGCGGAAATCGGTCACTTCCGCAGGTACTGCCCCGAGTTCGCGACACCGCTGGGCCACAGCCTGTGCCAGCGGGTGTTCGCTTTTTAGTTCAAGAGCCAGAAATATCCCGGTTTCATCGATAAAATTTTCTCCTTCTTCAAGTAAAACTTCAGGTTTACCCTCAGTGATGGTTCCGGTCTTGTCGAGACATATCACATCGACTTTCGACAGTGTTTCCAACGCGGTTGCGTCCTTGACAAGTATGCCCATGCGGGCACCTCTTCCGATTCCGACCATTATGGCGGTGGGAGTGGCCAGGCCGAGAGCACAGGGACATGCGATTACGAGCACGGATACTGCCGCAAGCACAGCGATATGCAGCTGTCCCGGAGCTACCAGAGCCCACACTCCGAATGTCAGAATCGATACAGCGATTACAGCAGGCACAAAGATATGACTTATTCTGTCTACAAGTTTCTGCACCGGTGCTTTCGAACCCTGTGCTTCGCGCACGCTGCGCACTATTCTCGCGAGTTCGGTGTCGTGTCCTGTTTTTATGGCTTTGATCTCTACGGTACCCAGACCGTTGAGTGTTCCGGCGGTCATAGAATCGCCTGTCTGTTTTTCCACAGGCATGGACTCACCTGTGAGCATACTCTCATCGACAGATGTGGTGCCGCTGACAACAATACCGTCCGCAGGGATCCGTTGCCCCGGTCGGATCACGATGATGTCGCCTGGTAAGAGGGCAGCTGCCGCGACTTTTACCACTGAGCCGTCAGGCAGTTTTTTCAATGCTTCGTCGGGAGCAAGTCCCATAAGGGCGCGGAGAGCACTTCCTGTGGAATGCCGTGCTCTGAGTTCCATCATTTTGCCGGTGAGCACAAATGCCACTATCATGGCCGCGCCCTCGTAATACAGCCCGGCTGACAATGATCTTGTCTCCCAGAACTGCGGAAAGAGTGTGTTGAAAAAAGAGAAAGCGAAACTCACCAGAGTCGATACCGCCACAAGACTCTCCATCGATGGGACACCGGCAAAAAGGTTGCGGAAGCCCTTGATAAAGAAATGCATGCCACAGAAAACGAGTACGGATAGAGCCAGAATACACATCACCCATGATGCGCCGGGGAAGTGGAAGTTTCCCATGCATATCACTGACAGTGGAAGTGTCAGGCACCATGCAGCGATTACCTTTCTTTTCATTCTTCGATAAAGAGCAAGTTCCTCCTCCTCCTGTTTCTTTATCGCCTCTTCTGCCGACGGGGCGACAATCATGGTATAACCGGCACCGTTTACTCTTTCTGCCAGCTTCTCGGGTGATGTCATGGCCGAATTCCAACTCACGGTGGCCGTGGAGGCTGCGAAGTTTACCTGCGCCTCCTCTACTCCGGGCGTCTCCTTGAGGGTTTTCTCCACCGCACCCGCACATACTGCGCACATCATTCCGGCAATAGGGAAAACCGAAGTCTGGAGTTTTACTTTATCTTTAGCCATTATAAGTTATCTCTTACAGCAGTTTGATGACTAAGAAACGATATTCATGAGCGTATACGCCATGACTGCGGATATAGGTTATTGGCTCTTGAGCCTATATTTTTCACCCATCCCAAAGGAAGACCTTCGAAACATACGAGTATGAATCCCTTGGGGGTGCCTTCGGGAAGACACAGAGGTTCGCGTCTCAGGAAAGCAAGTGCATCTGAAAGCGAGACTTCAATCTCAGGATAGACTCCCCTTTTCAGAGCCATGGAAAGAGCCAATGCCGCAGAAGGGATGAAATCTTTCCCTTTTATCTCTCCAAGTTCAACGCCGGCCAACACTGTTTTTGTTCGCGGCATGCACGAAAGTAAAGTTGCCAGTTTATGAGGGACTGCGTTTATGGTGTTGCCGTTTCTTTCCAGAACATATCCTTCGGGTTCAAGTATCAGATCCGCTCCCGGCAGTATGGACTGTCGGGAAGGTTTACTCCGGAGAGGTCTTTCCGGAAGGGTGCCGGATATACCGTCCTTACGCATTACCCCGACAAAAAGTCCTTCTCCACGGGTGATATGTGGCATGAATCTAACCGCCGGAATGTCGGCAAGCGACGCGCCGAGTCCCCACTCCTCCGGCAGATGTAGATCGACCGGCTGCATCCCCAGTTCATCTCGCGTACGGAGGAGGATCTCCTCGTTTTCTGTCTGATTGAATGTGCAGGTGGAGTAAACCAGATATCCACCAGGCTTCAGTGTCCTTACAGCATTGGAGATAATTTCCCATTGCAATGCTGCACATTGACGCACCAGTCCCTGCGACCATTGTGTCCTCGCCACCGGTTCTTTCCTCATCATCCCTTCTCCCGAGCAGGGCGCGTCGACAATCGCGATATCAATCTGGTTCTCAAGGGTCCTGAACTGTTTTGTATCGGCATTGGTCACGGCAACTCCGGGATATCCCCATTTGATGATATTCTCTTTCAACGCTCCGACACGCGATGGTTCATATTCATTGGCGATCATTACCGACCCGTCGGGGAGCGCGTCGAGAGCGGAGGTTGTCTTTCCACCCGGAGCCGCACAGAAGTCTAAAACTGTCACAGGTCTGTCGGCCAACCGGTTGATTATCGTCCGGTGGATCATTGAAGAGGGATCCTGCACATAGAAAGCACCGGCATGGAATTGTGGCATCAGAGTGAACTTCGGACGCGAGACCAGCCATTTACCCTGAGGGCACCAACGCACCGTTTCTGCCTCTTCGAACAGCAGACTCATTGGCTTGCGGCTGTTGAGACGCACCCCTACTGAGGAAGGTGTGTCCAACGCCCTTAAGAGAGCGTCTTGGTCGATGCCGGGGAGTCCGCGCATCTCTTCCTTGAAACCCTCCGGGAGAGGAGGTAATATAGGTTTTTCGCTCATAGACAGATTGATGTTTCTACGGGCCGGTTTGTCCGGAGCAATTTCTTAATGTTTACGTTAGCAAATTTACACATTTTTATTAACTTTGCGCTAACAAAAATCAGAATAATTCAGGCAACCTCTAAATATGACTCTCAAGGCAGCTCTGTATATGATTCCGGTCGCAATAAGCGACGCTCCCGCCGACGATTTCATACCTCGGGGCAATGTGGAGCTGACGAGAGGGATAAGGCATTTCATAGTGGAAAATGTCCGCACAGCCCGCAGATTCCTTCGCCGTTGCGACAAGGACTTTCCGATAGATGACTGTACGTTTACCGAACTTAATGGCCACACTGATCCCAATGATATTTCCACGATGCTCGACCCGTTGCGGCGCGGCGAACCGATGGGAATGATGAGCGAGGCCGGATGCCCCGGGGTTGCTGATCCCGGAGCGGCGGTTGCCTCTGTGGCCCAGCGGGAAGGTCTGAGAGTGATTCCGCTTGCGGGGCCCTCAAGTATACTCATGTCATTGATGGCCTCCGGTTTCAACGGGCAGGGATTCGCGTTTCACGGTTATCTGCCGGTACATGATGATGAGAAAAGACGCCGTGTGCGTGAACTTGAATCCGCTTGTGTCAAGACAGGCATGACGCAGATATTCATAGAGACGCCCTACCGAAACAATCGCACGGTGAAACTTATTGCCGATACCCTGAATCCATCCACCCTCTTTTGTGTGGCTTCGGCAATCACCGATCCGGAACGGGAATCGATTGTGTCGCTTCCGGCCTCTACCTGGCGTCGTCGTGAATACGACTACTCAAAGATACCGGCCATATTCCTTATCCATAAATCCCGATAACGGTCATGGCTAAGAGAGGTACCCGTAAAAGTTTTGACAACCATCCGACTATCCCGTTCGGAGAATGGGATATGGATGGAGCATTCGAAGATGAACCGGTGAATGAGGGAGCGACAGAGGAAAAAAAGGCTTCCGAACCTGTCCGGGAACTTGACGATCCCGAACCCGCTCCGGGTGCCAAAGACCCTTCCGACCGCCTGCTCTATTATCTGTCGATGGGATCGGGATCAAGCGGCAACTGCTGTTATCTCGGAAGCCGACGTGCCGGAATATTGATTGACGCGGGGGTGAAACCAGACAAAGTAGAGGCGTATCTGTCTGCCAACGGAATAAAATTCAGCCAGATAAAGGCAATCCTTCTCACTCACGACCATACGGATCATGTTAAGTATGCATACTCATTGGTGCGTACCTATAAACATATCAGAATCTTCTGTACGAACAGAGTGATCAGCGGTATTCTCCGCCGTACCTCCATCTCAAAAAGGATAAAGGAGTATCACAATGCCATTTTCAAGGAGATCCCTTTCAAGGTGGGCGATTTCGAAATCACAGCTTTTGAGGTGCCGCACGACAGCTCGGACAGCATGGGATTCTCGGTGGAATTTGATGGTAGGCATTTTGTATTGGCCACCGACCTCGGAGAGGTTCAGATGCGGGCCAGACATTATATCTCGCAGGCTGACTATCTGGTGATGGAGGCAAACTATGATCTTGAAATGCTCAGATTCGGGAAATATCCGGCTCATCTGAAAGCGCGTATACAGACTTCGGCAGGCCACATGGACAATATGGCGACAGGGGCATTCCTGGCAGAGATTGTCAATCCACGCCTGAGATATATATTTCTTTGTCATCTGTCGCAGGATAACAATACCCCGGTAAAGGCGTTCACCGCCGTACGGACCGCTTTGGAAGGAGCCGGTATTAAAGTAGGCACAGCCGAGGAATCGCTTCTTGACCGTCAGGCCGATGTGCAGCTGGCAGTGCTTCCTCGTTTCGACGCCACGCGTCTTTTTGTGTTCCGGCCAGAATAGGTGTCATGTTCTTTTGTTATGGTTTCATATAGAGTAATTCTAAAAGCCTGAAAGTATGTCTGTAGGTATCAAGATATTGATTGTCGGAGTTTTCGGAGGTATCGGGGCGGTGTGTCGGTTGTTGATAGAAAATGCCGTGCGCACTACCGGATTGTGGATGGGACTTTCTACATGGATTATAAATACTATAGGTTGTTTTCTGATAGGAATTTTCGCCGGATGGCTGGTCACGGCACCCTGGAATGCGGAGGTGCGTACGGCATTTGCCCTCGCTACGATGACCGGATTCTGCGGGGGGTTCTCCACTTTTTCTTCATTCACGCTTGACTGTGTGAAGTACTTTGAGGCAGGTCATTTCGGCACATGGCTGATATTTGGAGCCATGACAGTATTCTGCGGACTGTTTTTCTGCGCGTTGGGATATTGGCTTGGATCGCGCCTCTGATCTGGAAAGACGTATATTTTACTGTTTAGAAGCTGTTTAAAAATCTAATTTAGATTTTTAAACAGCTTCTTGTTTGTCCGAAAGCTTTGATTGTCCTGTGTTATGGCTGCAAAGATGCTGCCGGGAAGCATCTTTGCAGGTGCCGGCATATTTTTATATGTAGTTAAAATAAGTTAAATGTGTGTATATATTTTGCGGGGGGGTATTTTTATTTACTTTTGTCCGAAAATGAGAATAAAATATGCGGTGCTTCTGAAATAATTCTTATCCGCTGTAATCCTGGCCCCCAACAATGATTAGGAATATAAAATGATAATTATTGTTAATCAATCCTTTTGAAAGGATGAGGGTAAGAGGGGGTAATATACTGTATATTTGACGATTATATCACATACTTAATACTTATATAAACCATAGAATCATGAAAAAATTTTCCATGGCCTCCCTGTCATTGCTGTTTGCATTGAGTGCTTGGGGAGTGCCTGCGAAACCGGGACATAGCCGGATTGTGCAGCCCGACGGGACGGAAATCATGGCGCGGCTCATTGGTGACGAGAATCATCATGTATGGCTGAGTGAAGACGGGTATCCGCTCGTCATGGTTGCCGATACCTGGTATTTCGGTAGTGTCAATTCCGACGGACTACTTGTCCCGTCCGGATTCAAGGCCTGTGACCGTAGTGTTATGGATAAGGAGACGGCGAAGTTTCTTGATAGTCTTGACAAAGAGGATATGATGATGCAACTCTCGAGAAGAGCTGCAGATGTGCGTAAGGCTGTGCTGCATCTTCCAAAACAGAAGGGTGTGGGTCTTTTCCCTAATGCAACATATCCCACCAAAGGTAATCCTAAGGCTCTTGTGCTGTTGGTGGAAGTTTCTGACACTCCGATGCAGCTGGAGAATCCTTCGACTTATTTCAAGGGTCTTCTGAATGACCGCGGATTCTCGCAGTGGAATGCCACCGGATCGGCGCGGGATTTCTTTGAGACGTCCTCAAACGGACAGTTCAAGCCGGATTTCGATGTGTATGGACCGGTGAAGTTGCCACATGAATGTGCCTATTATGGAGGCAACAATGAGTTCGGAAGCGATCTCAGGCCGTACCAGATGTTGATAGATGCCTGCACGCAACTTGACAGTCAGATAGATTTCTCGGTATATGACTGTGATTCCGATGGATTCATAGACAATGTGTTCATTTTCTATGCCGGACGTGGCGAGGCGTCAGGTGGTGCTCCGGAAACGATATGGCCGCATGCCGGTTATGTCGAGAGTATGTGTCCCTGTCAGGAACAACACAAATTTGATGGTGTCCGTCTTGACAGATATGCCTGCACCAATGAATGGGGTGAGGGACGTCCCGACGGAATAGGGACTTTCGTGCATGAGTTTTCCCATGTGCTCGGCCTTCCCGACCTGTATGCCACTTCCTATACGGGGGCGTTTACGCCGGGAGCGTGGTCGACTATGGATGTGGGCCCTTACAACAATGATGGCCGTACCCCTCCTTATTTGACTGCTTTCGAACGTTATGCCTTGGGCTGGATTGAACCGACGGATATTTCCGAAAGCATGGACGTGGCCCTGCGTCCCATCTCAGAAAACTGTGCCGCCATCATACCCACTTCACGTCCAGAAGAATTCTTTCTGTTTGAAAACAGGCAGCAGTCCGGGTGGGACAAATATATTCCCGGACATGGAATGCTGGTATGGCATGTGGACTACAATGCCAATATCTGGAGGCAGAACATCGTGAATAATGACAACGTGCATCAGTATGTCGACATTGAGGAAGCTGATGACAAAAAATCGGAAGAGACCCGCAGCGGTGACTCGTTTCCGGGTGTGTCGGGCAAGGATTCGTTTACGGACGACACTTATCCTTCCATGCGCCAGTGGAACGGACGTAAACTTGAATGTCCTGTGACCGAGATCCGTGAGAATGACGGACTCATTACCTTCAAAGTCAAGGGTGGTGGCATGCTGGATGTTCCACGTCCCGGAATACTGGCTCCCGAGGCTACCGGTCGCCAGGAATTTGTGGCACGCTGGATACCTGCCGGAGACCTTAAGCACTATCTGAGTGTCTACTCCAAAGATGCCAGAGGCAAAGCTGAGTATGTGAAGGATTATGCCATGCGCGACGTCACCGGTACCGACCGGTATCAGGTGGAGAACCTTGAACCGGAAAAGATATATTATTATACCGTCCGTTGTGTTGACGGTGTGCGATTGGGTGACACTTCGGAGGAAGCGGCTGTTTTCACAGGTGCTGATGCGTTGACGCATTTTACGGTGGAGTCGTGTCCGGCTGAGGCCGTAGGTTCGGATTCTTTTGACGCTGTATGGAAGCCGCTTTTCGGTGCATCGGCCTATCTGTTGTCGGTAGACAGGGTGACTGCTCCCGGAGAAAGTTTCACCGATGTGAACAGTTTTGACAACGGTCTTGACGGTATGCCGCGTGGATGGAACTATGACAATGCCACCGACTGTAAACTCTCACCGTATGCCGGGGAGTCCGTTCCGTCAGCCAGACTTTCCAATGGAGGTTATGTCGAGAGTCCGAAGTATGGAGGCAATCTGACTTCCGTGTCATTCTGGCATCGAGGCAATGGAACACCTGCCGGAGCGACGGTTGTGGTGGAGGAGAAAAGAGCCTCCGGATGGGTACCTGTAAGCGATATGCCGGTAGTGACGGCTGCAGGGGGTACGGTGACGGTTGTCGAGTCGTTCGGCGAGTCCAGCGCATTCAGGATCAGTCTTGATTCTCCCGGCGGCAAAGGCTCTGTCTCTATTGATGACATAAAGGTGTCTGGAAGCGGAGATCCCACTACCGAGCCTGCCGGGGAATATATGGCCCTGAATGTCGGCGATTGTGCACGCCACAAAGTGACTGGATTGATACCGGAGACAGATTACATATATTCTGTTTGTGGCACCGACGGCACACTTGTCTCTCTGCCTTCAGCCAAAGTCCGCGTGTCTACTTCCAAACAATCATCTGTCTCGACTATCTCTTCGGAAGGAGAAATGAAGATAAGCCGCGACGGACTCTCGATCCGTGTCGACGGATGCGAAGACGAAGTAATCGTATACGATGTGGCCGGAACGATAGTGGTCCGGGGCCGCGCAGGCGTTTCACTTCTCATGCCTTCGCGCGGGGTATACATCATAAAGTCTGGCGACGAGGTGTCGCGGATAGCGATATGAACCAACTTTTAAAACCAAATATTTTTTATGAGTAATTTACATTTGAGACGATGGACTCTTCCGATTCTTGCTGTGGCCGCCGTAGGTTTCTGCGGCATGGCATCGGCGGATCTGGTAAGGAAAAGTACTGGTGCGCGACCATCCGGTAAAAACGTCAGAGAGCTTGCCTCTTCCTCAGCCGCAGAAAATACAGGTTCTTCCGGAGTGATTCAGGAACAACAGGAAATTCCATCCACACGACCCGAGATCCTTTTGCGGAAATCATCGGGGACTGCCGGACTGCGGGTGTCCGCAAATGCTTCGGGAAGCGGTGTGAACGTATATTTCTGTATAAATCCGCAGGATAACAAACTCCATACTCCCGGTGCCTATAGGGTGAATGTGGACGATCCGGAGCATGTCTTCACTCTTATCAGCGGCGAAAACCAGCCTAACGCCTCAAAAGGTGGTGTTCCGGTCGACGATTATTACTATGCTACTCAGACCTATAACTTCCCTATGAAGGACTGGACTGTAGTGTGGGATATGTCGAAGGGATTCGAATTCACAGGTACTGTTTACGACGGCCTATGGCGACTGTATGCGGACGACGCATGTTATGATCCGTGGACTGACCGTATAATAGGATCAGTGTCACATACTTATTCCAAGAGTTCATATACACTTGCCTCTATCGACTATGACCGTCATCGAAAGGAGTTTATCGGTCCGGAATATGAATATACGAAACGAATGCTGTCTGTGGCCGCCGGCAAAGACTGGTACTATGGTATAGACTACAACAACAATTTCTACAAAATAGACAAATTCACCGGTGAAGCTACTCTTGTAGGGCCAACGGGTGTCAGTGCGAACCAGGTAAATACCGGTTCAATGGCATGCGATCCCCGTACCGGACGTCTGTTCTATTCCGCCATTGACAACAATCGTGATTTCCTCTCCTCGTTTTACGAAATAAATCCCGAGACAGGTGTCGCGACCATGATATGGGAAGATCAGGGAGTTGAACGCCGCCATGGCTTATGGTGTGATGAACTTACTGTAGCCGGTTGCCCCGGGTTGGTAGGATCTCTGTCAGCTGATTTCGCTGTCGGAGCAAAAAGCGGACGGATATCGTTTGTCGCTCCGTCCACGTTGTACGACGGATCCCAGGCCACAGGCGCACTTACCTATACCATACTCGACAACGGACGTGAAATAGCCACCGGTAGCGCACAGTGTGGCGAGAAAGTTGACGTCACTGTCAATATCGCCACTGACGGAGTCCATAAGTTCTCGGTCAAGACCGCAAATGCCGCAGGTCCGAGCCGATGGGCACGTACGATGGCAGCGGTGGGTAATGTCATTCCGGCCGCTCCCGCTCCGATACTGGAGCGCAACGGTAATTCCTTTACAGTGAAATGGAATCCCGTTGCCGCCACTTCCGAGGGAATCGGAATCGATCCCACGCTTATCTCCTACAAAGTTGTGAGATATCCCGGAGGTGCTGTAATTGCTGAAAATGCCAAGGACACCATACTGACCGACACTCCCGAAATAGGGGAATCTCTCGTCACCTGGTATTATGAGGTGAAAGCGGTGTTTGACGAGGTGGCCCAGTCACCCGCCGGATATACAAAGACTCTTACCACCGGACATATCTTGGCTCCTTATTATGAGGATTTCACAGACCGTAGAAATTTCGATCCATACAAGGTAGTCGACCATAACGGTGACGGAGAGACCTGGCGTTTCGATGACGGTTCGTATGATATCGAATATCTTTATATGTACGGAAGTTCGGGCAGAGCCGATGATTGGGTGATAAGCCCTGCCGTACATCTTGAGGCCGGTAAATACTATCGTGTGACGTACTCGGCCGGCAACAGAGTGGAAACTTATAAGCCTCTGAAGGCCCGGGTGCACTGGGGTAAAGGGCAATCTGTGGAAGAACTCACGAATCTGCTGTGTGACACGGTTTCGGTCAATGGATCGAAATTTATAGAGATCGGAGATTATGTCGTGGTTAACGAAACGGGTGACTATTACTTCGGTTTCCAGAATGTATCTGATCCGAACGCGTCGTCCGCATACATCCGTGATTTCCGGGTTTCAGCTCCTGTGCTTGCTTCGGCTCCCGGTGATGTCACTGAGGTAGATGTGCGTTCATCCGCAGACGAGCCTTCGAAGGCTGTTGTCAGATTCAAGGCACCTTCCTTGTGTGCCGACGACTCCCAGCTTACGTCGATAACAAAACTGGATGTGATGTTTGACGGCAATTTGTGCACCACATTCTACAATCCTCATCCCGGAGAGCTCCTTGAATGCACTGTGACTGTGCCGGAGAGAGGCCGTAATTATGAGTTCTCTTTTCAGGCCTACAACGCTGTCGGTGAGGGTAAGAAGTGGTATGGAGATTTCTTCATCGGCATACGTCAGCCATCTGTACCCACTGATATTTCCGCTTTTGAGCAGAACGGTCAGGTGACTGTTCGCTGGACCGCACCGGCTATGGATTACGAAGGCAATCCTATTGGCAAGGATTATGTGACATACGATGTCCAGATAGTGGAGACTGAGAATTATATGGTGAAGACAGTAGGCGAGAATGTGGCAGGGGAGTCTCTCACTTTCCCCTACGAACTGAAGTCGCCAGGTGAACCCGAGATAGTCTATCTGTCGGTACGGGCGAGAACAGAGGGAGGCAACTCTGATTTTGTCTCCTGTATACCCGTCGCTGTAGGACCGGCCTACGGGACTCCTTGGGTGGAATCGTTCCGCAACGGAACTCCGACATCTGTCTATGGAGCTGTTGCACTCAACGGGAATGTACAGTGGGGTCTGTTCCTTGACGGTTCATTTTCCGATCTCTCGTCGCAGGACGGAGACTCCGGTTTCATCGGCATGCAATGCCAGACCAACGGTGGCAAAGGTCTGTTCGCACTTGGCAAGATAGATCTGGCTGGCTGCACCCGCCCCGTGCTTACATATTATGCCTATAATATTCAAGGTAATTATGAGGACGACAACGAGGTGGAGACAGTTGTGGTCGATTCTGAGGGTATGCATGTAGTGGACACTACAGTCATGAGCGATCTGGAAGCAGGTTGGTCGAAAGTCACTGTTCCTCTCGATGAGTTTGCCGGAAAGAAGATCCAGTTGGCATTCACAGCTACTACCCGGTCGTATGTGTTCACGCTTATCGATAATGTACGTGTGCGTCAGCGTATGTCACACAATCTGTCGATAAAATCGATTGACGCTCCATCGAGAGTTAAGTCCAACACAGACTTCTCGATTTCCGCTGTGGTGGAAAACAACGGTGATGAACTGGCATCTGGATACACAGTCAATCTGTTGCGCGACGGCGAAGTGGTCGATATCGCCGAGGGTCCCGCTGTGGGTGCTTCCGCCACTGTGCCCGTCACATTCAGACATCTGCTTACAACCTTCGACGCTGAATCGGCCGAATATTCCATATCGGTTGAGTATGAAGCCGATCAGGACGAGGATGACAACGTGTCGGATGTAGTCGTTGTAAACAATATTCTTCCCAATCTGCCTGTCCCGACCGGTCTGCACGGTACAACCAGAGATGGTCAGGTTGAATTAGGGTGGAATCGTCCGGATGTTGAATCAAGTTCGCCTGAGCCTGTGACCACAGGTTTTGAAGATGCCGAATCGTGGAATACCTCTGAAGCCGAAGGCTGGATGCTCTTTGACAAGGATGGTGCGGTGATCGGCGGTGCAGAAGGAATCTCCTTGCCGGGCATTGACGGAAAGAGTGTCGGATTCTTCGTATTTGACAAGAATATGCCGCAGTTCAACGAAAGCTGGAAGCCTTATGAGGGCCAGAAGATGATCATCTGCATGTATAACAAGGGTGGTGTGGCCAATAATGACTGGGCTGTATCTCCACTGCTCAACGGCGAGGCGCAGACCATCAGTTTCTATACCCGCAGCTATTCAGCTGACTATCTTGAGACACTGAAGGTGCTTGCATCGACAGGGGGAACGGATCCGGCTGACTTCACTCCGGTGAGATCCATCGACAATGTTCCTTCTGAATGGACAAAGTATACCATAGATCTTCCCACAGGTACCAAGCGGTTCGCACTCAATTGCGTATCAGCTGATAAATTCATGCTGTTTGTCGATGAGATAACTTTCATTCCCGACGGGAAACTCTCGCTTGACGGATATTATGTGTATCGCAACAAATCGCGTGTGCATGAACAGCCTGTCACAGGCGAATCATATTCAGACGAGATAAGTCGCGACGGCCGCATGCAGTATCATGTGACAGCTGTCATCAATGGTGTCGAGACACGTCCCAGCGAGGGTGTCACCCTTGACGTGTCGGGTGTCACAAATATCTATGACACGGATGTGACCGTAAGGATAGAGCCTGGTTACATGGTATTTGATGGGCTTTCAGGCGATAAACTTGTAGTGTCTGACATTAATGGCCGCGTGATTTACTCAGGAACTCCGTCCGGAAGTGTCAGAATTGCCGCCGAACCGGGTGTGTTTGTGGCAGTGATCGGAGGCAAGGCTGTCAAATTGAGAATAAAATGGTGAAATAGATAAATAGTGAATTGAGCAAAAGAGAATCGCCCGCATGCCTCAGTGCCATGCGGGCGATTTGCCTTAACTAAATCTGTAGTATAGTAGTTAAATTAAGTTAAAAGTAAGTATATATTTGTCGGGGGGGTATTTTTATTTATTTTTGTCCGGTAATTTTCTTGAAGCGTTATTTTGCTGATTCCATGTTGGAAAAATCCTTGATTCGTTAAGGCAGAAAAATGGTTCGCTCAGATATATATGTGCCTCTCTCCGGCATGTATGATGAGTTCCGGAATTTCAGATGGAATTGGAGGAATTGGTCTCCACGCTCGTAAATATTAATCGTATTGTCTGCATTTATAATGAATGTTGGAGACAGGGCAATAAACTAACATCATCCTAAGAAATGGGAAATTTTTTCAAAACAGTGCTCCCGTGTGTGTTGTCAGGAATGGCCTGCCTTCCGGCCATTGGCTGGGGAGAGATCCAGAAATCCGGGTTGACACAGGTTGTCGCTGAGTCGGTAGAGCTTCTTCCTCAGGACACCACAATCAGTCGTGCCAGACGCGCCGCAGGCTCAAATGTGACCGGGAAGGTTGCGGTCGACGACACGTTCAACCGCAAATTCCAGTCGGCAAGTGCCATAGGTGTGGTCGATGGGAAGTGGGTAAGAATTACAGGCTCTTTTTCTGGAAATACTGTGACATTCCCTTCTGTGCCTGCCGGAGTATGGGATTTCTATGTGTTTTTCAACGGGTCGGACGGAGTGTTGATGCTGAGCCAGGAGGATAAGAAGGTGCCTCTTGAGTCGTTGCTTCTGTTCGATGAGGAGGACGCTGATATCAAAGTGGATTTTGACTTTGTGTTGCCCGATGGGTCAAAACCTGAACTCAGTCTGTTGGATTCGCGCGACAATCATGTTGTGGAACGCGGTAACATAGTATATGAGGGAAGGTCGATGCATTTCACACATAAAGGGATGCAATTGTTTACCCACAACAATGTCTTTACATATCGTTTTGTGAACTCCGATGGAAGCCTTACCCAAGACCATCTTGCCAACTCTTTCAAGACCAACGGAGCTGTCAACGCGGATGCATCTAGTGTCAGGCAGTATGCATGGACGGGTGGAGCGGTTCATATCCAAAAAGGTGTTCCTCTGGTTTCGTCGAGTCTGTCAAATTCTGCCTCAGACTATGTGATGGCCGATGTCGAGTTCGCAGGCACGGCTTATAACGGTCCCGATTCGATTCCTGACCATGGCATGGAGATAATGAGCTATGACACATTCAACGGCAAGGCATATCTCTGGAACAGAACTTTCGTCACTACAAGTCTTCTTAAACCGGAAGTATATGGAAAGGTCTACTATTCCGGACCTTCGGCTCCGGACGGTACACGATACATGCGCTATCCGCAGCCATCGCGCCGGGTGGCGAAAGTGACGTCAGGACGGTTGACTGTGGGATATTCCCTTACGGCGCAACCTTTCCGGAATACCGGAGGCAAAGTTGAGTTTCTCGGATTGCATAACAGTGGGGGAGGTATTGTAGGCAAATGGCTGAAGGATGAGGCCGGAACCGTAAATCTTCTGAAATCTAATCCGTGGATGGCCATGTCTGGCGAGGGACGTGTGACGATTGGAAATTCGACGGCCACAACTGTCTTCACGCCTATGACGCAACATGGCATAACACCTTTTGAATGGGGATTTGTAGGTATACGTGGAGAGAAACGCGAGGTCGACGAACTCAAACAGTCTTTTGTACTTACTCTCGACGGTGACACGTTGGCCGCCAACAAGCAGCAGCTTACCGTACTTTTCAACTCATGGACCAAGACTCCTCCGGCCAAAGGTACATTCCGGCTGATGATGAGAAACGACAATATTCTCATCGATACGATCACCGGATCCAATCTTATGGAACTTGAGTATGCCTCAATGGGTGATGACAGTACCCCTCCTGTGTTACAGATCATGCGTCCGATGGACGGAGAGGAGGTCTCCGACCGTCTGAAAAATATGGAGAACAGCTCTATCGATATTGTCGCAGGTGATTATGCCTTCAATTTTCAGGGTGTGCAGAATCCGTTTTACACGGATGCCGGAAAGGTCAATGTCAAGATAGAATATGCTCCGCATGGAGATGATACATTTTCAGAGCTTCCGGTGTCCGAGCTGGAGGAACGCTTCTTTATGCCTGGGTGGGGACATTATTACCGTGCATCGCTTGCATCGGCGGAGAGGAGAAGTCCGGATGGATGGTTTGATGTTCGCGTGACACTTGCCGATGCCGCAGGCAACACACACCGGCAGACTTTCTCTCCGGCGTTCTATGTAGACCCGCTTTCCGGTGTTGCCGGTCCGGAGGATGACGGATGCGTGGCTGTAAACTACAAGGATGGCATGCTGACTGTGGCTGGATCGGAACGTCCCGAGGTGAGAGTGTTCGACATGACCGGACGCCTTGTGACGTGTGCGTTCGGAAGAAGTGTGGATGTATCTTCCGTTCCTTCCGGTATATATGTGGTGACTGTTGCCGAGAGGGGATCGGTAAAGGTATTCAAGAAATTGTTTATGTAAGCATATTGCTGTGAATTGAAGTCCGCACCCGGAAGCAAGATGACTTCCGGATGCGGACTTTGTAGGATTTTGCTATTGAGGGGGGAAGGGCCGCTTATTCGGCGTCTTCCTCCTCTTTCATGTTGTGGAATACGTTCTGCACGTCTTCGTCCTCCTCAAATTTCTCAAGGAGTTTATCGATCGCAGCCCGCTGTTCGGCTGTCACTTCCTTATAATCTGTAGGAATCCGTTCGAATTCAGCCGACACAATTTCCGCCTGCTTCTCCTCCAGATATTTCTGGATGTTGGCGAACTGGTCGAAAGCCCCGCTGATGAGCCATTCCTCCTCTTCGGCCTCCAGTTCGGCCTCAAAGTCCATGAGATCCAGCTCAAACTCTTCAAGAGAGGCTGTGTCGCCGGGTTTCACATGGAAGATGCTCTTGTGATCGAAAAGGAAAGACAGTGATCCCTGGGTGCCGAGCGAGCCGCCGTGTTTGTTGAAATATGAGCGTACGTTGGCTACGGTACGCTGGTTGTTGTCGGTGGCTGTTTCCACCACAATGGCAATTCCGTGAGGGCCGTATCCTTCATATACGATCTCCTTGTAGTCGCCGGCGTCTTTCTCGGTGGCTTTTTTGATGGCGCGTTCCACAGTGTCTTTCGGCATGTTGGCGGCCTTGGCGTTTTGCATCAGCACACGCAGGCGGGGATTCATGTCGGGATCCGGTCCACCCTGTTTGGCGGCCATGGTGATTTCCTTTCCGATGCGGGTGAATGTCCGGCTCATGTTGCCCCAGCGTTTGAGTTTGCGGGCTTTTCTATATTCAAATGCTCTTCCCATTGTCTGAAAAAGATGTATGTTTTTTATTTACGTGTTTGTCAGCGGAGTTCCGCGCCTAATTCGCGTGTGAGATTTGCTGTCACTTTCTTCATTACGGCATCGATCTGCTTGTCGTTGAGTGTTTTCTCCGGATCCTGAAGAGTAAGGCTGACAGCGTAAGACTTCTTTCCTTCGGGGAGATTCTTTCCTTCGTAGACATCAAAGAGCCATACTTCTCCGAGAAGTTTGCGTTCCGTCTTCCGGATCACCTCCTCTACCTGGGCGAAAGTTATGCCACTGTCGAGGAGGAGTGCCATGTCTCGTTTCACGGGTTGTGTCTTAGGCAGAGGGGTGTACTCTGTTTTTGTTTTTGCGGCCAGCTGCATCAATGCGTCCCAGTCGATGGAGGCGTATGCTACGGGCTGGGCAATATCGAAGCGCGCGAGAATCCCGTGACTGAGCAGGCCGATCTCAGCCAATAGTTTTCCGCTGCGGGTGGAGATGTCGAGTCTGGCGGAGAAAATCTCATCGCTTCCCTGTCGGGCTTCCGTGGCACGTGGATTGATGCCGAGACGCCGGAAAATGTTGAGGACGATGGCTTTCAGGTCGAATACGGTGGACTCTTCCCCTTTGCCGTTCCAGGATGGAAGTGTGCGGAAACCGGTCATCCAGATGTCAAGCCGACTGTTTTCTGAGAATGGGGCGAGAGGTTTATCGGATGAGGATTCTTTTTCATGATCGAGACGGTAGACATTTCCGAATTCATAGAAGGAAAGGTCGGGATGCTTACGGTTTATATTGTGTGCGATCGATTCCAGTCCCCCATAGAGCATTGTGCGGCGCATGAGGCATAGTTCGTTGCTCAGGGGGTTGAGCAGCCGGACGCACTCGCGGCGAGGGAAGCGTCCCTCTTCGGGATAGTATGCTTCGGCGGTTAGGGAATTGTTCATGATTTCATTGAAACCCTGAGCTGTGAGCATGTCGCTTACCGACTGCTGCATGGCGTAGGAGAAATCTGTGGCTCCCTTCTGTGAGAGGTTGGCATGCATCTCGGTGCCGAATTCCACATTGTTGTATCCGTATACTCGTAGAATCTCCTCTACTACATCGCAGGGACGGGTAACGTCCACTCGGTATGTGGGTACTTTAAGGTGCAGAATACGTGGAGAGTCGGTGGGTTCTATATCGAAATCCAGAGCACTCAGAATTGTCTTCACCAGTTCTTCCGGCAATTCTTTCCCTATGAGGCGGTCGCAATAGTTGAGTGAGAAATCCATCTCGGCTTTTTCCACAGGTCGGGAAAGAGTATCTGTCACATCTCCGCAGATCTCTCCTCCGGCCAACTCCTTGATGAGCACTGCCGCCAACCGGGCGGCGAAGGGTGTGACGGATGGATCTGTGCCGCGTTCGTAGCGGAACGATGCATCGGTGCTCAGCCCGTGGCGGCGGGCAGTGCGTCGCACGCGGGTGGGGTTGAAATATGCGCTTTCGATGAAGATGTCGCGGGTTATCTCAGTAACGCCGCTGTCCATGCCTCCGAATACACCCGCGATGCAGAGCGGTTTCTCGGCGTCGCATATCATGAGGTCGGAAGCCGAGAGAGTGCGTTCCACACCGTCAAGAGTGGTGAACTTTGTACCTTCCGGGCAGGTGCGTACCACTATTTTCTCCCCGGTAACTTTGCCGAGGTCGAAGCAGTGAAGCGGTTGTCCGATGCCGAGCAATATGAAGTTGGTTATGTCGACGATGTTATTGATTGGCCGTTGTCCGACGGCCGTAAGGAGATTGCGCAGCCATTCCGGAGATTCCTTTACTTCCACTCCACGGATTGTGACCCCTGAATAGCGTGGACATCCCTCGGTGTCGATTACTTCTACTGGTGTCTGGCTGTCAGTGCGGTCGGGAGCGAATGAACTTGTATCGGGGAGCCATGTCTCGGCTGTACCTCCCGGTTTTCCGCCGGTGGCAGCCTGACGTGCGAAAAGGGCCTTGAGGTCGCGGGCCACACCGTAATGGCTGGCCGCATCGACCCGGTTGGGAGTCAGTTCCACTTCCAGACACCAGTCGCTTTCCACGTTGAAATATTCGGCAGCCGGTGTGCCGGCTTTCACATCGTCAGGAAGAGTCATGATTCCGTCGTGGCTTTCTCCGACACCGATTTCATCCTCGGCACAGATCATGCCGAAAGACTCCACACCTCTTATCTTTGATTTCTTGATTGTTATCTCCTTGTCGTCCATCCACAGATGTGTGCCGACAGTGGCTACTACCACAGTCTGTCCGGCAGCCACGTTCGGAGCTCCGCATACAATCTGCACGGGGTTGCCGTCACCGAGATCTACCGTGGTGACGTGTAGGTGGTCGGAATCGGGGTGGTCAGTGCATGTCAGCACTTTTCCTATCACGAGTCCGCGCAGACCACCGCGTATGCTTTCCACTTCCTCAAGCTGGTCGCATTCCAGACCGAGTGATGTCAGGGCCGCCGTCAGTTCCTTGGGTGTAAGATCGAAATCGATATGGCGCCTGAGCCATTTGTATGATATGTTCATATTGGAGGCTGTTTAATAATCGGGTCAAATCAAACCAGATGCAAAATTAGCAAAAAGCGTTCACACGGCCAAATTGTGGTGTCTGTCTGTGTTTTGAATCCGTTCAGAAAGGTGATCAAAAATCAACGGCCTTCAGGTTATTCGGAGGCCGTTGTAGTAAGGAGGTATGCACGGAGGTTGTCCGGGCTTACTGTTCATATTTCAAATTTCAGAGTCTTGTCGCCGAAGCGAACGAGAATTATTCCGCTTTCGGGGCAGTGTAGGTGCGTTTGGCCAGTTCAAGATCGAGCTGATAGAGACCTGTCGCGTCGTTGCCGATGCGCATCAGCGAGTCGAGGATTTCCTGCACGCTGTCCTCTTCCTCAACCTGTTCGGCCACGTACCAGTTGAGCATCTGGCGGGTGGCGTAGTCGTGTTCGGCCTCGGCGGCGGCATAAAGCGCGTTGATCATCGAGGTGACTTTCTGTTCGTGTTTCAGAGTGTCTGCAAATGCTTCGTGGGGTGTGGCCCATTCGGAGGGCACGTCGGCGATCGGTTCCAGAGTGACTTTGCCGCCACGGCGCACAAGGTAGTCTATCATAATATATGCGTGGTCGTTTTCTTCGCGATGCTGGATTTTGAACCAGTTAGCGATTCCCTTGTAGCCGTTTGATGCGAAACGACATGACATGGAGAGATAGAGATATGCCGACCAGAACTCGGCATTGATCTGCGCGTTAAGCGCCTGTTCGATGGTTTTGCTGATCATTGTCTTATCTTGATTAAGAAGAATTTTGGATCAAAGAAAATGAAACGTCTTGAATTTCTCAATTAGTCTGGCCAACCGGAGATGGAGGAGGGAAAGACGGTGGCTGCGGCTTCGGGTATAATATGTAGACATAACGTAAATTTTATGTATTCTATTTTGTCTGCATCTATTAAACATCGCGGGCGTGTACAAGGTTCTTTTTTCGTGTCGGGTGTCAGATTATAAATGAAAAGAAATTCGTAACTTCGCACTATGAACGATAAAGAAACGCGGAAACGGCCTTCGATGCTCCTTACCGGGGCTTCGGGGATGCTTGGACGTTATGTGGCTGCGGCATTTGCGGATCACGACATCACGGCTCTTGGCCGTGGCGAGGGCAACGACATAAGATGTGACCTTTCATGTGAAATACCGGGACTTCCGGATAAATCCTTTGATATTGTGGTGCATTGCGCAGGTACGTGTGACGGATCTACCGCACGGAAGGTCAATGCCGAAGGCACAGCCAGACTGATTGAGGCGTTGGCCCCGAATCCACCTGAGGCGTTTGTGCTTATAAGTTCCACCGATGTTTACGGTAAAGAGTCAGGAGAGAATGTTGACGAATCGTCGCCGACATGGCCATCCACCCCGTTTGGAAGCTCAAAACTTGATGCGGAGCGGATGGCGGAGAAGGTGTTCAAGGACACGGATACGGTTCTGACGATCCTCCGGACTGTGTCGATGTTCGGGAGTGGGCTTTCCGGTTGGGCGCAGAATATGTTTGCCGATGTGCTTTCGGGCCGTTATCTGCATATCCGTGGCAACGATGCGAAAATATCGCTTGTGACTGCTTATGATGTGGCCCGTTCCATACGCGCGGTCTATGACAAAGGTGGTGTGTATAACGTCTCTGACGGACATCCACATACGTGGCTTGAACTTGCCGAAGCCATGAGTGCGAATGCCGGACGTCATCACAGAATGACTGCACTGCCCGGGAAGTGGGCATCGGTGTTGTCAGGACCGGCCTCGATATTTCCCGGTCTGCGAAGGATGTTTGACAGGGAGACGATTCGACGCCGTTCGCAGACACTCACGTTTTCTCCGGAGAAACTGAAAGCGGCCACAGGCATCGGGTTTTATGATACGGTCGAGGTCATCGCCCGTCGCGATACAGCATATCCCTACGAAGAAGAATGATGAAAAAGTTTCTGAAAGATGCTGTGGATTCGGCGGCTTCAGTGGCGAAGGTCATCATGATGTCGCGCGGGTCGCGTAAGCCGATACCTGCGGACCAGACTCGCGAGATTGTCATTCTCGGCAACGGACCTTCCCTCCGGCATACTATGGAGAAGGATAGGGATTATCTTATGTCGCGTTCGCGGATGGCGGTGAATTTCGCTGCCTTGACGGAGGAGTTCCGGGAGCTGCGACCGGACTATTATATAATGATAGATGCTCTCATGTTTCCTGTTTTGTCGCCTGACGAAGATTCGCGTGCCGGGCATCTATGGTGTTGTCTGCGTGAGGTAGACTGGCCGATGGTCCTCTTTGTTCCCGTCGCCCGGATGGATGCGGCAAGAAAATTGCTTGGAGATAACCGGAACGTGACGTTGTGTCCGCTCAACCTGACACCGGTGGAGGGATGGCGTTGGCTTACCCATGCGTTATTCCGTCGCAGATTGGGAATGCCGCGTCCGCGCAATGTGCTTATTGCAGCTGTCATGGCGGCGATATGGGAAGGTTTCGGACGGATTCTGCTTGCCGGTGCCGATCATACCTGGAGTCATACGATGCGCGTCGACAGCCAGAACCGGATCTGTATGGCTGTGGAGCATTTCTACAGTGAAGACCATGCGAAAGAGGATCTGCAGGTGGCAGAAGCCTATCGGGGAGTGCATATCCATGACGTGTATCAGAGTCTGTCGATAGCCTTCCGGAGTTATTTCCACATAAAGGAATATGCAGCCTCCCGGGGGGTAAGGATTGTGAATATATCTCCGGTCTCGATGATCGACGCTTTCCCCCGCGGAGAATTTCCGGATCCGTTTTTTGAACCGGGATGAACCATTTCCGGGGTCGTAGTGTTTTGAAGATGTGACAAGGCTCAAGAGAGCCGGATCACTACAGGTGAAAAACACACACTGCTATAAGCGTTCTGAAAAAGTTGTTATTGTTGTTTTAATTGAAGAATTTAGGCTGACGTGATGTCAGCCTTTTCTTATTTCGGAAATAATTGTTAAGTTTGTACCCGGAATTCAGAGGCTGTTTAAAAATGCTTGTTGACGCAGAGCCGGAAGATTTGTGATGGATTTATTTCTGCGGCGAAGGAGCATAGCGGGCTATGCGACTGAGCCAAAGGGATAAAGACGCGCAAAGATTCCGGAATAACGGCAGGCATTCCTGTAAAGCCTCTTTAAAAGAATTTAATGTTTTCATCTGAATGGTGTCTTTTCCGTTAATCCGCATTTACTCCTCGGTCACATATCCCGATATGCTCCCTCCTCATAAAGTGCGGTTTAACAAAAAATCCACCACTCTGCGTCTAACAATGATTTTTAAACAGCCTCTAAAAATTTCTATGAGACAGACGGCATATAGGTCGTTTGTCGTAATACAAATTATTGTGAATAGGATAGATAGCGGTTCCGAACCAGTATGCCGACCAGGCTCCGGAACCATGGTTATGCTTGCCGGTCTTCTGATTCTGTTCAGTCTGGCCGCAGTTGGATGTCGACATAAAGATCAGAAGCCTGACAGAAGCAATGACGAGACGGCATATTTCCATGCTGATGCGGATATTGCCATGACGGCAAGAAGTCTTGTCGATGCAATCAATGTCGGAGAACGCCTTGACAGCACCGATTATGATTTCCGGGGAATACTTACTGACGGTCAAGGCCGTCCTATCTATACCGATTCGCAGGGAAATCCGGGGGAATGGATGGTGGATGTGCTTAATGACTCCACCGCTGTCATACGCAATCTGGCCACAGGCGATATTTTGCCGGAAGATCTTGAGGAATATGTGGTGTCGTCGCTCGGTCTGGGTAAGGCTGATGTCGTGGAAACGACTGAGTATGACGATGACAGCGAGACAGATCTGTCGGTCTATGATTTTGGTGGCGGGACCATCCGGTTTGAGAAGCGGATTTCTCCGTCGCCCAACGGTACCGACGCGCTGTTTGTCACCATCGCCCTGTCAGCTCACTGATAACCGGGTCCATGAGTGGAATGACGGAGGAGAATCTTCGCGTCTACTTTAAGCATACGGTCCGGAGCCGAGGGATCATTTATCTTTTCCATGACGAGATGCGCGGCCTTTTCTCCCATCTCCACCAAGGGAGGCTCTACTGTGGTGAGTTGCGGGAATACCATCTTTGCAAGATATGAGCCGGCGTATCCGGCCACAGCCACATCCTCTGGAATCCTGACTCCCTTTTCCAGAAGGCAGTTCATCACTCCGATCGCCTGCAGGTCGGCTGCTGCGAACACCGCGTCGAAATCTTTCCCGCGGCGTAGGAGTTCGTCGACTGCCGCGACTCCACCCTCAAATGTCGGTTTCGCACCTACGATGAGGTCCGGATCCACCGTAAGACGGTGCCGCCCGAGTGCTTCGGTGAAAGCAGACTGCAGCAGATTGAAATAAGGAGAGGGATTGTTTCCGGTGACGTGTGCCACTTTCGTCCGTCCGGTCCTCACCAGATGATCAACCAGAAAGTATACTTTGGAATGATGGTCGGCAGCGATTTCGGATGCATGGATGTCGCCGGGATTGCGACCGATGAATACTACAGGAATGTTTTTCTCGATCAGGCGCAGATATACATCAGTGTCTCCGGTGTCATGGCATGGAAACACAATCAGACCGTCTACCTGAGCCTCTTCCATCATCTGGAGATTCCGGATTTCCTGTGCCGGATCGTTGTAACTGCAGGCCATCAGGATACTTGTGCCCTCGGGATGAAGCACTCTCTGTATGCCCCGTAGAGCTTGTGCCACAAAAGGGGTGATCAATTCATCGACCACGACTCCTACCGCTCCAGTGCGGCCTGTGCGGAGATGACTGGCGATTGTGTTGGGCTTGTAGTTCATCTCTTCGGCCGCCTTCAGCACCCGGTCTTTCGTTTCCTTGCGGATGTTGGGTCCGTCGGCTAAAGCCCGTGATACGGTTGCGACAGACAGGTTCAGCTTTTTTGCGAGGTCTTTGAGAGTAGTACGCTTCATAGACTTTTTGAGCTGTGGAAATGTTTTCCGAGGGTGGAAGGGCATATTGTCAGCTCGTGTTAGAGTTGTGAAAGGCAATCCGCCGGGCAGGAATAAGCCAGGAAAGAGTCTGCCGTTTAGGGCGGCCCGACACCATATTTTGGCACAAAGGTAACAAATAATAATGAAAAGATGCAATGAAGTATATATTAAAATTTGTTAATTTTATTGCTGGGAAAACGATTGCATTAAATGTAAACGTTTTCATTTCGGGTTGCGGAATTTTTTTATTGGTAATTATTTGGAATTAATTCTATTGTGTTGTATCTTTGCCTCGATTAAGTGTTCTCCGGGCTTGAAATCTAAGATCTCGATGCCAGGCAGGGTTTCTTTTTTGAAAGATTCGATTGGTTTAAGATAGTCTTTTGGCTGTATTTCAGACCTATCTGAATCTTGGGTATATACCTATAATTCGCATATCTGATTTTGCATAGATATGCGATAAGTAGATTGATTAGGATTATCTTTGCATAAACAATGGATAATTAGGTGTAAATAATTAAGGTAACTGAAAAACAGTTAAATTAAAGCGCAAGTGAGCCTCTCCGTCGGGATGACGGGGAGGTTCTTTATCACTGACGGAGCACGTGTATCTGGAATTAATTGACGGAGAAATGTATTTTTTCGCTCTTATCGCGTTATAATTAAGGAGACGCCTTTCTTGGTGTGCTTTCCAGATGTATTATTCCAAATTTAGACAATAAAATAATATTATGATAAAAGAAAAATCCTCCTCACGCAGACTCAGGAAAAACGAGCTTCGCGACAAAATTATTGAATTTCTTGCCATGCAGAGCAAGCAGGCGTTCAATTACAAGCAGATAGCTTTTGGTATCGGGGCTACCAGCCCTGCGAACCGTATCGATATCATCAATATGCTTGACCTCCTAACGGAAGCCGACGAAATCACCGAGGTCTCTCTCGGTAAATATAAGGCTAAATCCAACCGTGGGTCAGAAAATATCGGCATATTCGTGCGCCGGAGCAACGGACGTAATGCTGTCGTTGTCGACGAAGAGCAGATTCTTGTGGCTGAACGCAATTCTATGCATGCCTTGAACGGTGACAAGGTGCGTGTAATGGTTTCCGCTAGACGCAAGGGTGCTGAACCCGAGGCGAGGGTGGTGGAGATAATAGAGCCGAAGGAACAGGTGTTTGTGGGGACGCTTCATATAGATGGCAACTACTCCGCACTGACTACCGACTCAAAGTTTCTTGCCGCCGACATCATTATCCCCCGAAACAGACTCAAGGGAGGAAAGCATGGCGACAAGGCTGTGGCACGCATCGTGCAGTGGCGCGATGAGGAGATGAACCCCAGAGGCGAGATTGTGGATATTCTGGGTCACAAGGGCGACAACACGGCCGAGATGCATGCCATTCTCGCGGAGTTCGGACTGCCTTACCGCTATCCGCAGAATGTGGAGAAGGCAGCCGACAAAATAGATGCGGGAATCACACCTGAAGAGGTGGCGAAACGCGAGGATTTCCGTGGAGTCACGACGTTTACCATTGATCCACGCGATGCCAAGGATTTTGACGACGCGCTTTCGATACGCACTCTTGCCAACGGCAACTATGAGGTCGGGGTGCACATAGCCGATGTCACACATTATGTCACCCCCGGCTCCATCATAGACAAGGAGGCACAGAACCGCGCTACCAGCGTATATCTTGTAGACCGCACTATCCCCATGCTGCCTGAGCATCTGAGCAATGGTATATGCTCTTTGCGGCCCGACGAGGAGAAACTTACATTTTCCGCCATATTCGAACTTGACCGCAATGCGAACGTGGTCAATTCCCGGATAGGCCGGACTGTGATAAGATCCGATCGTCGTTTCACATACGAGGAGGCCCAGGAGATCATCGAGACAGGCAAGGGTGATTTCGCACGCGAGATCCTCGCTCTCAACTCTCTCGCTCAGGAACTGCGTCGTCGTCGCTACGATGCAGGAGCTCTGGAGTTTGACCGTGCGGAGGTGCGCTTCGATATCGATAAGGAGGGACATCCGGTAAGTGTGTACTTCAAGGAGTCGAAAGAGGCGAACAAACTCATAGAGGAATTTATGCTTCTTGCCAATCTTACGGTAGCCGAGTTTGTCGGGAAAGTCCCGAAAGGGAAGAAGGCCAAGACTTTTGTGTATCGTGTGCACGACAATCCCGATCCTGAGAAGATCGCCAATCTTTCCCTTATCGCACAGCGTTTCGGTTATAAGGTGAACGCGGAGGGACGCGCGCGGGAAGTAAACAAGAGCCTGAACCGCCTGTTGAAGAATGTCAAAGGGAAAGGAGAGGAAAACATGCTTTCAATGCTGGCCATCCGGAGTATGGCCAAGGCGATGTATACTACAGACAACGTGGGACATTACGGTCTTGCTCTCGACTATTACACCCACTTCACGTCGCCGATACGCCGTTATCCGGATATGATGGTCCACCGGTTGCTGCAGCGTTACTTCGACAAGGGCCGGAGTGCTGACAAGCTGAAGACCGAGGATTTGTGCAAACATTCATCCGACATGGAGCAGCTGGCGGCCAATGCCGAACGCGCCTCAATCCGTTACAAGCAGGTAGAGTTCATGGCCGACCGGCTCGGGGAGACGTATACCGGTGTGATATCAGGCGTCACGGAATGGGGATTCTATGTCGAATTGTCCGACAATCTCTGCGAAGGACTTGTACCTGTCCGTGATCTTGCTGATGACTACTATGATCTGGATGAGAAAAATTATAGTCTTATCGGACGGAAGCATGGCAACAAATACACTCTCGGCGACGAGGTCAAGGTTCAGGTGGCCCGGGCTGATCTTGACCGGAAACAGCTCGATTTCGCGTTGATCTCCGATGACGGCAATCCTAACAGACCGCTACGTATACAGAAAGACAAAAACCATGGACGCAACCAGCCTGTGAAGAAACAGAGGAAAAACCAGAAGACCCGTACTCACGGTGGCAACAAACGCCGTAAATCCTGATGCACGCATGTCAGAGTGAATGTAATTAATAATTTTTAACTTTAATTTCGGGGGGGTAACGGAATTTTTTATAATTTTGTGAATTATTGACAATGATAAAGGGCAGAGGCGTCATGACGAATTCTGCGTCGGTCTCTGTCTGGTATTTATTAACACTTAGTCATTAATTCACAATGAACTACAAATCAATTCTCTTAGGGGTGTTTGCCATTGCCGCTTCCACTTCGGGAATGCGGGCGGCCGATCCGTCGTTGTCGTTCTCGGGTTCGGGTACAGAGGCAGACCCATGGAAAATCACGTCGAAAGCCGACGTGATGGAGTTGGCCAGAGCCTGTAACGGTGACGGCACGCTTGCAGCCAAAGACTGCGGCAAGTATTCGGGTAAGTATTTTATCCTGACAGCGGATATCGACATGCAGTCAGATCCGGAGTTCATAGGCATTGCGACGGCTCCGGAAGGGCAGGTTCCATCCACACAATGGAAATTCCAGGGTAATTTCGACGGTCAGGGTCACACAATCCGCAATATGTCAATCAAAGGGACAAAGTTTGACGCGACCGGAAAAGCCCTTTCCACAGGAAAGACAAACTCCCGGAAATATTGCGGTTTCTTCGGTATCGTCGAAGGAGGTACGGTCAGTAATCTCAACATAGACGCATCGTGTTATATGGACGCTTACGGATGTGTCGGTGCGATTGCCGGACAGATAGGGGCCGGAACGCGTATCGAGAACTGTACTTCCGGTGCGACCATTGTTTCCTACGACCAATACGGTGGTGGAATTGTCGGTTATTCCAATACCACTTCGGCCAAGAGAAACAGCATTCTTGATTGTGCCAATTATGGCAATGTCCGTGTGCTTTACAAATATGGTGGTGGAATCGCGGGCGAAGCCAGATACACCGACATAACAGGTTGTGCCAATGTAGGAGCCCTGGAAATGAACGGTTTCAATTCAGTAAGGAACAATGGAGTGCAACAATACGGCGGAGGAATAACCGGATCATGCAACTATTCCAACATATCTGATTGTATCAACGCCGGTAGTGTCGGTGTGGAGGGTACGTATGTAGGAGGGATCGCCGGTATCATAGGCACCACATCCGCCACCAACGGAACTATAACAGGATGTGTAAGCACCGGGGCACTGATAACTCCCGACGCACAGACGTCAGGAACGATAGCCGGTTTTGCGAAAACACTTGCCGCCTCCACCGTCAGCGGATGCTGGTATGATCGCCAGCTATGGGGAGAGACAGGCGTAGGGCATTCCCCTGCAGAGGGTGCAAGTGGTGCATTGACTTCCAGAATGACAGACGGAAACGTCTTGGATGGGCTCGACGCCGGAAAATGGCTTTTTGAAAAAGGTTTCTATCCCCGGCTGAAAAGTTATGCCAATGAATACACTAAACGTGCGGCAGCCACATACGTGGTGTTTGCCGAAGGGCAGCAGGCTGATGAGTTCACCGGCTCGGCCACCATCAGCACGGCAATGTCAGGAATAACCGCTGTCATGGCTGTCGGAAAGTATTTTTCTGTCAGTGACGGTAAGGTAATCGTCGGTTCCACACAGATGATGGTGTCCGATACCATACGTCTTGAAAATGGGAGTTACCGGATGGAGATACCTGTTGTGAAACCTCCTAAGGCTTTCGAAGGAAAAGGCACCGAGGCTGAGCCATATCTGATTTCCTCCAAGGAGGATCTTGTCAACCTCGCCGCACTTTCCAACGGTGCTGTGCCGAATCATTTTGAAGACACCTGGTTCAGACTGACTTCCGACATAGATATGGCTGGAACAGAGGGTTTCTTGGGAATCTCTGCCAGAAACAACGGTAAATATCAGGGTACACCGATATGGTGGTTTTCCGGAAAGTTTGATGGCAACGGTCATAAGATAAGCAATATGCACATCAGGGGCGTGGTGTTTGACGCCAACGGGGACGTGGTTTCATACGGAATTGTCGGCGGAAGTGTGATGAATGTAGGCTTCTTCGGTTCTCTCGGAGCAGGTGCTGTGGTCGAGAATCTTACGATTGATGAAACCTGTTCGGTGGAAGGTTACATGAATGTCGGAGGTATCGCCGGACTGATGACAGCGCGGAGCACTGTGCGCAATTGTGTCAATGGTGCCAGGATTACAGGTTATCAGTATCATATAGGCGGAATAGCCGGATATGCCTATTCCAGTAAAATCACAGACGGAATCGTTATTTCCGACTGCATCAACTATGGCGACGTGCTTTCCAACGATGAGTCCGCAGGTGGAATTGTCGGTGATTCCCGTGCCATGATATCCGGGTGTCTGAATGCCGGCAATATCACAGTGCGCCATTTCAACGACTGTGTGAATCCAAAGACTGCTGTCGTGAAGCGTGCAGGCGGCATCGCCGGTAGTAATGTGGCCAATATCACGGCATGCGTCAACATCGGGAATGTCTATTGTGACAGCATATACGCCGGGGGGCTTACCGGCTTCAATTCCAATGGCATGAGTGGCGGACTGATCACTGGCTGTCTGAATGCCGGACAGGTGTCGGCAAAAGACATGACCACTGCCGGAGCTTTCATAGGCGAGGATTATCATAAGGTGGGATCACAGGATCAGATTCTCTTCTCTTCCTGTTTCTATGACAGTCAGTATAGCGGAACTCCGGGGGCACAGGGAATTGATACAAAAGGTATAGAGCCTCTCAGGACCGACAGCCTTACTGGAGGGAATGCAATTGAATCTCTTGCGGAAACATTCGTATTCGCCAAAGGATTCTATCCTCTGCCCAAGAATATCGCTGCCAAGGAGATTGCCAGACGGATAGCATCGACATTCATTACGATGCCCGGCAATCAGACGCTTGGCAACTTCATCGCAGCCGCCGGGATAAACAGTGCAATGCCGCTTATCGCAGAGGTAGCCGAACCTTTCTATATAGATGAAGGGATGGTTAAGACACATCCGGTAAATGAGATCCGTAAAGCTGAACTTTCACTTACCAACGGAGCTTATACACGTCTGTTGTCTCTGACCACACTTCCCTCTATATTCACAGGAGATGGAACAGAGGAGAACCCTTATCTCATCTCTTCCGTTGAGGATTTTCTGAAGATAGGACCATTCATGACCGAAAGCGGTTTTGATTTTGAAGACCGTGTGTTCCGTCTGACTGCCGATATCGACTTTGCTGTGGCAGATACGTGCATTTCTATCGGATCGGGACAACTTTATTTCAACGGCACTTTCGACGGCAATGAGAAGACCATCGCCAATTTCAAGACACCGAAAGCCGATGATACCACTGACATCGGAGGAGCAGGTATCTTCGGTGGAGTAGGAGAGAAGGGCAGAATCCTGAATCTTAAAGTCAAAGGTGCGGAGATCCGGGGCAATACATGTGCCGGATTGATAGCCGGATATCTTTATGGAAAAGTTGTCGGATGTTCGACCGACGAGACAAGTAAAGTCACAGTAGTACCTGGCAGAAGCCTCGGCATACTCGGAGGAAAGAAAGGAGATTATGCCGGAGGAATCGCCGGTTATATGGCCGCGACAGCCAGTGTGTCGGATTGCGAGAACAAGGCGACTGTCCAGGCTAATAAACAGGCAGGCGGAATTGCCGGAGGCTCAAGTACCGATTCCGGCGCACTTATCGAACGTTGCACGAATTACGGTACAGTCGGTGCGGTAGCCCCTCAGGAAACAGAACTTGTAGGTGGTCAGCCGAGTCAGGTGTATGTCGACGCCATGGCGGGAGGAATCGCCGGACGTCTCACCGGTGTAGTGCGCCACTGCGAGAACCACGGACACATACTTGCCACAAAGTGTAATACAGCCGGAGGAATTCTCGGCCATTCATATATCAGATCACAGGTAGACAGTTGTCGCAATTACGGATTGATTGAAGTGGCCTGGGAATATGCAGGCGGTATAGTCGGCAATTTGGGAATCGCCAGCACAGGAAAACGTGGCACGGAGATAAACGCATGTGAGAACCACGGTACTGTAAAGGCCATGTCTGGTGGCGGCGGCATCGCTGGTCAGGGCAACAATGGATGTGTGATAACGTCGTGTGCCAATTTCGGTAACATCAGTCTTTCTGTACGCGGAGGAGGTATCGTAGGCCGAAGCGTGTCTGGAGTCACTGTCTCGGATTCCTATAATGCGGGAACTATCAAGGCCAACGGCAATTCAGCCGGTATAGTCGGGGATGTGACAACCGGTGGACTGAAGATCGAACGGTGTTTCAATATCGGAAATGTCACGACAGAAAGCCTTAATGGAATCGCGGGAGGAATACTTAATGTGGCCTCCGGACCGGTCATTGTAAACGACTGTTACAATGCCGGTGACATCACGGGACAGAAATATGTGGGTGGTATTGCCGGGAAAGTCGACCAACTGACAATCGCGCGTTGTTACAACGCTGGAACTGTAACCTGTACAAAGGAAAACAATATCGAGAAATATGCCGGAAATATTGTCGGCATGGAAGGCGCGGTGATCTCAAATTGTTATCGTCTCAGCAATATGCCGGCTTTCAAGATTGACGGCAACAATGGCGAGGTCATAGATCCCAAGGATATTTTCAATTCGAAATATCAGCTTGGAGACGCTTTCGTCTATGACGCCAACTGTCTGCCCCGTCTGAAAGCAACTGCGGAGACTGACGCCGCCAAAGCCTTCTCCGCTTACTATCTCCTCGACCCGTCGGACAGCGAGACGTCTGTGGGAAGCCCGATGAAACTCGGTCAGCCTGGTGATGTTGAATGGAAAGCGGAAGGATTCATCACCATTGACGGTGACGAGGGCCGTCCGACAGGGAATGGCAAGGGAACGCTCACAGCCGTGTGCGGGGATTTCACCCGGAATTTCACTTTCGACTGTATTGACAGGTCTGGGGTGGATGAATTGGCTGCGGAGGGACTTTCCGATGTGCGGTGGTTCAATCTTGACGGCACAGATAATCCGTCTCCTCGGACAGGTGATGTGGTCATCATGACGGGTGTTGATATTCGCGGCAAGCGTATCGCCCGCAAAGTCAGGTTCTAAGAGCTTTTTTGTACACAGATTCTTCACTCAACGGGAGTGGGAGACGTCTGGCCGAAGACCGGTGACAGGCGTTTCCCACTCCCGAAAATTTTATTAACTTTGCACTTTATTATTCATTCTACATACACTCATGGGAGGTTTTTTCGGCACTGTTTCCAAACGGCCCTGTGCGCCGGACCTGTTCTACGGGACAGACTATAATTCACATCTTGGTACCCGTCGTGGCGGCATGGCGACATACGACTCCGAGACCGGACGGTTCGCCCGCTCAATCCATAATCTGGAAAGTACCTATTTCCGTACGAAATTCGAACCGGATCTTGGGAAATTTACCGGTAATTCAGGTATAGGCATCATCAGTGATACAGATGCGCAGCCTATCATAATCAATTCCCATCTCGGCCGGTTCGCCGTAGTGACAGTGGCGAAGATATGCAATCTTGAGGAGCTTGAAAAGGAATTGCTTGAGACAGGTGCCCATTTTGCAGAATTGAGTTCCGGACAGACTAACCAGACAGAACTTGTGGCTCTCCTTATCAATCAAGGCCGTGATTTCAGAGAGGGTATAGAGAATGTATACCGTAAAGTGAAAGGCTCTTGCTCGATGCTGATACTCACTGATGACGGTATTATTGCAGCGCGAGACCGTCTGGGCCGTACTCCTATTGTGATCGGACGCAAGGATGGCGCGATGGCTGCCAGTAGCGAGAGTTCATCATTTCCAAATCTCGACTATGAGATAGAACGTTATCTCGGACCGGGGGAGATAGTGCGTCTGCGTCCCGATTCGATGGAGACAATACGTGAGGCCGAGGAGGAGATGCAGGTGTGTTCGTTCCTGTGGGTGTATTACGGTTTCCCAACCTCATGTTATGAGGGACGGAATGTGGAGGACACACGTTTCCGGTTCGGTGAGGAGATGGGACGGTCCGATGAGTCGGAGATTGACTGTTGCTGTGGTATTCCCGATTCCGGGGTGGGTATGGCTTTGGGCTATGCCTGCGGCAAGGGTGTTCCTTACAAGCGTGCCATAGCGAAATATACCCCTACATGGCCCCGTAGTTTCACCCCCTCGCGTCAGGAACTCCGCAATCTTGTGGCTAAGATGAAACTTATCCCCAACCGGGCCATGCTTACTGGTCAGCGCGTACTCCTTTGCGACGACAGCATAGTGCGTGGTACCCAGTTGCGCGACAATACCCGTGTGCTCTATGACTATGGTGCAAAAGAGGTGCATATACGCATAGCATGTCCGCCGCTTATCTACAGCTGCCCGTTTGTAGGTTTCAGTGCCTCTAAGAGCGATCTGGAACTTATCACCCGGCGCATCATAAAGGAGCTTGAGGGTGATCCCGACAAGAATCTCGACAAATATGCCACTACCGGTTCACCAGAGTATGAGCGGATGGTGGATATCATACGCGAACGTTTCGGTCTCACGTCATTGAAGTTCAATTCTCTTGAGACACTCGTGAAGGCGATAGGGCTTCCGAAGTGCAAGGTATGTACCCATTGCTTCGACGGGTCGTCACATTTCTGAACTGACAGTGTTATGAGGCGTCGTGACACACCTCTTCAACTTGATCTCCGAGCCATACTCCGGCGACGGATGCCGCGTAGGATAGCCCGTTTCGTTCCGGGTTTTCTCATTGCTCCACTTGAACGGCTTATACGGCAACGCGATCTCAACGCTCTTCTCCGTGGTGCTTTCCCAGCCGAGGGTTCCGCATTCTCAGCCAGTATTCTGGACCAGCTTGGAATCGAAGTGGAGACAGAGGGTCTTGACAGACTGAGAGGAATGAGAAGGCTTGTATTCGCGTCCAACCATCCTTTGGGAGGGCTTGATGGCATCACCATGGTGATGCTGCTTGGCGAGACTTTCGGCGACAGTCACATAAGGGTGTTGGTCAACGACATGCTTATGAATGTGGAGCCACTTGCAGGTGTCTTTCTCCCTATAAACAAATATGGCCGTCAGGCCCGTGAGTCCGCTGTCCGCATAAATGAGGCGTATGCCTCCGACATGAATATATGTGTCTATCCGGCCGGACTGGTCAGCCGTCTGGGCGATGACGGTCGAATATGCGATCTGGAATGGCAGAAAGCGTTTGTGGCCAAAGCGTTGGAGACAGGTCGGGATATTGTGCCGGTGGCATTTCATGCTCTGAACTCCAGACGCTTCTATCGTCTGGCTCGTCTGAGGAAGAAACTCGGAATAAAAGTGAATATTGAACAGGTGCTTCTTCCTGGAGAAATTTTCAGTCAGCGGAGGAAAAGATTCAGGGTGGTTTTCGGAGAACCTGTGACTGCTGTCGAACTTCGGGAGTCAGGTGAGTCGCCGGTAATATTGGCTTCACGTCTGCGTGAGGCTGTGGTGAAGATGCTTTGATACAGATATCCTTATGAAATATAGGAAAGCGATTCTGGTGATCGATATGCAGCGCGACTTCGTGGAGCCGGGCTCTCCTGTCTGTGTAGCCGGCGCGAAGGCGACTCTTCCCGCACTAGCACGTTTTCTCGATGCCGGACGCCGTGCCGGCTGGTGTGTTGTCTATATAATCCGGAGTCATCATCCTTCCGGCGCGGATGCCGAGATATTCCGCCGCCCTCTTTTTGAAACCGGACAGCCTGTATGCGCCGAAGGGACTCCGGGAGCCGAGATATGTCGGGAGATCGCTCCGGGGAAAGATGATTTCATTGTGGTGAAACAGAGATTCGACGGATTTTTCCGTACAGGTCTGGAGACACTTCTCCGGGGACTGGGTGTGGAGGAAGTCTACATCACCGGTACACAATATCCCAACTGTGTGCGTGCCACGGCTGTAGGGGCACTTGAAAGGGATTTCAATACTATAGTGGTGACGGACTGCTGTTCGGCTTCCGATGAGGAAACCGCTCGGGCCAATATCGCCGACATGCGGCGTATGTCGGTGCGCTGTGTGGCATCGGATGATATATTCCCGGATGTTTGACCGGAATGCGGTAATGGTTGCCAGTATTGTAGGGCAATTTGTCGACTGGAAATTTTGATTGTAACTTCGCGGAAATTTCAATAGGTTTGAAAATTTTACTTCACAATGGACAGGAAAACGATCAATCTGGATTCTATTGATGCATATAACAGACTTTATGGCATTCCGACTCTTCATCCTTTGGTGACGGTAGTCAATCTGAAGGATATTGTCTCGCCGGTAAACAATATCCGGTTCAGATATGGCGTCTATGCTCTTTTTCTCAAGAACGGGGCGCAATGTTCCATCAGGTATGGACGCCAGCATTATGACTATCATGAGGGTACGGTGGTCAGTTTCTCCCCGGGGCAGGTGGTGGATGTCGAGATAAAACCGGCTGACATCGTTCACGATGTGACCGGACTGTTGTTTCATCCCGATCTTATCTATGGCACTCCGCTGGCCGAGAAAATACGTTCTTTCAGTTTCTTTGATTACTCCAGCATGGAGGCACTGCATCTTTCGGAAGATGAGCGACGGAAATTTCTGGATTGTCTCGGCAAGATAGAGGAGGAGATCTCACATCCGGTGGATCATCATTCCGCCACTCTCATTTCGGCAAACATCCAGCTTCTGCTTGAATATCTCCATCGTTTCTATGACAGACAATTCATGACGAGGCATAAGGTGAATTCATCCGTTGTGGAAGGTTTTCAGTGTCATCTCCGGGAGTGGTCTGAAAGCCCGGATGCATTCAAGGGGATTCCATCTGTGGCATATTTCGCCGACAAAGCCGCATTGTCGCCGGGTTATTTCGGAGATCTTATCAGGAAGGAGACGGGGACTTCGCCCAAGGAATTGATCGCACTCCATGTGGTGGGAGAGGCAAAGCATCGTCTTTCGGTCACAGATGCCGATGTCAGTGAGATCGCCTACGAATTGGGATTTGAATATCCGGCGCATTTTTCGCGCATGTTCAAGCGTATCACCGGGCAGACTCCAAGTGAATACCGCGCCTCCCTCTCCTGAACATGTTGATGGAAAGAAAAAACGAAGTGTCTGGAATTTTCGGTTCCGGACACTTCTGTCAGTTATAGTGTATGTTTGTGGGGCTCAGTTAGCTTTCACTTCCCATGTTTCGGTGGTGCGTAGAATCATGTCGCGCAGGGATGTGAATCCTTTCTTTGCCTTGACGCTTTCCATCTGGTTCTGAACCTCAGTCTCGTAGGTGGGTGCCTCCACGTCGCGTATCACACCGATGGCAAGCGGCAGGTCTGAGCCGTCCATCATGGCAAGCTGCTGATGGAGGAAGTTGCTTTCGCAGTGGGCGTCGTGTACGAGAACGTCATCGATGGTATATCCCTCTTCCCCGAGTTTTACAGCCTTAAGCCCGAAGCCATCCTGTACCAGACCGTGGTCGAGGTCTTTTCCGAAGAGCATTTTCTCTCCATGACGGAGGTGGATTGTGCGGTTGAGGCGTTCCTCCCGGTCGGTGAACCAGGCATAGATGCCGTTGTTGAAGATCACACAGTTCTGGAGTACCTCAACCACCGATGCACCCTTATGGCGTGCGGCTGCCACCATCACCTCCTTTGTTGTGTCGAGGGATACATCGAAAGAGCGTGCGAAAAATGTGCCGCGTGCGCCGAAGCAAAGTTCTGCGGGGATGAAAGGATCCTCGGTAGTACCGTAGGGACTTGATTTGGTTACAGTGCCGCGGGCAGTTGTCGGTGAATACTGACCTTTGGTAAGACCGTAGATCTTGTTGTTGAACAGGAGTATGTTCAGGTCGATGTTGCGGCGCACGGCATGGATGAAATGATTTCCTCCGATGGCGAGTCCGTCGCCGTCGCCTGAGATCTGCCATACGGTCAGTTCAGGACGTGTGGTCTTGACGCCGGTGGCTATCGCGGCGGCACGCCCGTGGATGGTGTGCATGCCGTAAGTGTCCATGTAATAGGGAAGGCGTGACGAGCATCCGATACCTGAGACCACGACGGTCTGTTCAGGCGGAATCTGAAGTTCGGCCATTGCCTTATGGAGCACGTTGAGGATGGCGTGGTCGCCGCAACCGGGACACCAGCGCACACTCTGTTTGTTTTTATAGTCGGAGGGGGTATATTGGTTCTGAGTGGTTTCCATATTATTTCTCTTCGATATGTTTGATGACTCCGTCGACAATCTCCTTGACCATGAAGGGCTGGCCCTCCACCTTGTTTATGCGCAGGATCTCCCGTCCGGGAAGATGCATCTGAAGATAATCGGCAAACATTCCGGTATTGAGTTCGGCAACGATGATGCGTTTGAACTTCGACAGATCTGACAGAGCGTTTTTCGGCATCGGGTTGATGTAGCGGAACTGCGCGAGGGCCACGGGGTGTCCGTTCGCATTAAGTTCCTCCATGGCTGTGAAGAGATGACCGTACGTGCCTCCCCATCCTACGAGGATGGTGTCCGCCTTGCGGTCTCCGGCGATAGTGAGGTCAGGGATGTCGTCCGCGATGCGTGCCACCTTCTGTCGGCGGGTCTCTATCATCAGGGCGTGGTTTGCGCCATCGTTTGAGATCACAGATGTCTCAAAGTCTTTTTCCAGACCGCCTACACGATGCATGGCCCCTTTTGTGCCGGGGATTGCCCATGCGCGGGCCAGATTGTCTCCGATTCTCTTGTAAGGTCTCCATCCGGCAGCAAGATGTTCGTCGGTGACGAATGGCGGCCGTATCTCCGGATAGTCTTTTTCCTCCGGGATGCGCCATGCGGATGAACCGTTGGCGATGAAGGCGTCGGTGAGCAGAATGACCGGAGTCATGTGTTCGATGGCGATTCTTGCAGCCTCAAATGCCATGTGGAAGCAGTCTGTGGGGCTTACGGCAGCCAGAACGCATATCGGTGACTCTCCGTTGCGTCCGTAAAGTGCCTGCATGAGGTCGGTCTGTTCTGTTTTTGTCGGAAGACCTGTGGATGGGCCTCCGCGCTGCACGTCGATTACCACAAGCGGAAGTTCCGCCATCACGGCCAGACCGATGCCTTCGCTCTTGAGCGCGAGACCTGGCCCGGATGTCGATGTGACGGCGAGATGTCCGGCGTATGATGCTCCGATGGCCGAACATACGCCTGCGATTTCGTCCTCCATCTGGCAGGCCTTGACGCCGAGGTCTTTCCTTTTGGCCAGTTCATGGAGTATATCTGTGGCCGGGGTGATGGGGTATGAGCCGAGAAACAGAGGACGGCCGCTTTTTTCGGAGGCCATTATGAGTCCCCATGCTGTGGCTGTGTTGCCGTTGACATCGGTATATATGCCCGGTTCGACAGACTCCGTCTCCACGCGATAGGTGGGCATGTAGGAGTGTGTGTTGTGGCCGCAGTCCCATCCGGCACGTATCACCTTGGCGTTGGCTTCGTAGATAGCCGGCTTCTTGGCGAATTTCACTTTCAGTTTTGCGAGTACACTGTCGAGAGGGCGGTCAAACAGCCAGCATATAAGTCCGAGGGCGAACATGTTCTTGCACTTGAGCATGGCTTTCTGGTCAAGGCCGGAGTCGGCAAGAGTGTTCTTTACCAGTTCGGTCATGTGTACAAGCATCACACGACGCTTGTCGATGCCTAACTCCTTTATGGGATCGTCCGTCTCATACTCCGCTTTCTTCAGGTCGGCGGGACGGAACGTGTCGCTGTCGCAGATTATGATACCGTTGGGTTTTAGATATTTCAGATTTGTCTTGAGGGCTGCCGGATTCATGGCCACAAGCACATCAGCCTCGTCGCCGGGAGTATGTACGGCATGGCCGAGATTTACCTGAAAGCCGCTGACTCCGCTCAGCGAACCCTGTGGAGCACGGATTTCAGCGGGATAGTCAGGGAAAGTGGAGATCTGGTTCCCCTCTCCGGCCGATACGTTGGAGAAGATGTTTCCGGCGAGTTGCATTCCGTCGCCCGAGTCGCCCGAGAAGCGGATCACTACATGCTCTACGGACTTTACGTTTGTATTTTTCAACATAGCTTTTAAACAGCCTCTTAGATTTTGATTAGCTGCAAGCTTTCGCCTGCAGACAAAATAGACCGCGGGGCGGGGTCCGCTCCGGGAAACGCTGCAAAGTTACACATTTTTTTATCAATAGCCAATTTACGGTTCATAATTCGCTTTTTCCGACGAGGAAGCCTTATACCGATCCATGCATCACAGGAAGAAAAAGAAACGCCGTGGTCCGAAACTATGATTGTTCAATACAGAAAACCAAACAGCCACAATGGAATCTTATTTCCGAATCCGAACTCTATGCCGTCCGCCGCCACGAAGCTGTCGGGGATGTTGCGTATCTGGGCAAAACCTTTGCCTTTTCCCCCTATTTTAAAAAGATAACGCCCGTCCACAATGAAATTTCCATCCTTTGCGAACCCGACTTTATGATCCACGTTCAGACAGGAAGCGAAAGTGCTTTCACGGACAGCCCCAATCTGCGGGGATCCAAGCGCATACATAAGTGAGGAGTTGTTGAGCAGTATCTTCTGTGGTTTGGCGAGGCTCTTGGGACTGTTGACAGCCGCGAACAACTTCCGGATTATGCCTGCTCGGTCAAGCAGGTCAAACAATTTGAGAATCTGGGCACGGTTTGTTCTCATAGTCCCCGCCAATGTGCTGATGTTGGGTATGTAAGGCAGTGTTCCGGCTATGATTCCCACAAGTCGCTTGGCTTTTATAAGGGTCTCGTAATCTATTTTTGTCTCCACGGCTGGAATGTCGAAATTTATGATAGTCGTCACGGTATGTTCCAGACGACTGTAGTAATCTTCCGTTCTCATTGATTTATAGAATGGGTAGTACCCATTCTCCATATACTTGCCGAAGGCAGACAATATGTTCATATGCGCTGAGAGGGTAGGCGCGATTGTCTCGTGTGAATAGAGCACGTCGGGAAGGGTCAGCCGTTGGTATGTCCCTTTCCCCTCGAACATAAGGAATTCTCTGAATGAAAGTCCCGGAAGATGATACATTGAGGCTCGCCTCGACAAATCACCGATGGAATGGTCTATGACCAGCAGGGATGAGCTTGAGAACACCACATGCAGTTCCGGATACGAGTCATAAAGATTCTTTACCTGCCGTTCCCATCCCGGCATACGGTGCACCTCGTCTATATACAGATGCGTGACGCCTTCGGATATGAGATGTTCCGCCAGATCAATCAGGGAATGGTCTGCAAACCAGAGATTGTCAAGGCTTGTGTAAAATGAGGTCTCGCCTTTCGGGTCGGTCTCCTTTATGCGTTGTAGCATAATGGTGGATTTGCCCACGCCGCGGGCACCCTTGATCCCGATAAGCGGCTGGCTCCAGTCTATTTCGGAATAAAGGAATCTGTGTATGTCGGTCTTGACCTCTGACAATGCCTTGTGGAATCTTTTCTTCAGTATATCCATAGATTCAAATTTTCCGCAAAGATACAAAAATGAACTGACAAAAGAACAATTTATTAAATTAAACCTTTGTCGGTTTATTTATGTCCACTGTTCTTTTGAAGGTTCAATCGGGCAGATGTGTCTTTTCAATAATCAAAAACCGTAAAATAAAAACAATAATCCCGAACTCGCGTTATTAGCTTGACATTTGCCATGATGTAGATTTCTTGGCGTAACTATTCAGCGAATGGTTGATCTAGGCACCAAATCTTGCGGATATTGAATT
>CANEHE010000010.1 GCA_947427285.1 uncultured Porphyromonadaceae bacterium | reverse complement strand
CTGTTTCTTGTCGTTTCCGACCGCAAAATTAATAAAAGCGTAGCGGTTTACCCCTCGATCCATTAAATAATGTTAACAATAAATCGACTTATAGTTAAAAATAATTAAGGCTTATGACAGTTAAACTGTCATAAGCCTTAATTATTCGATCCGTATAATCGGAATCGATCGGTATGATTATATTCAGAGTGTCAGAGTTTTTCTACAAATTTACGATAATCCTCGTTGTTGGGATCGTAAATAAGGTACTTGTTGAAATACTCTTTTGCCTTTGCCGTATCTTTCTGATCGAGATAGTAGTTGCCCATGTAGTTGTACATCTCTTTCGCATCAGCGGCGTATCTTGACGGGTCGGCTGATGCTTCAAGAAGGGTGATTGCCTCTGTGTAGAGTGGGGCTGCGGCTTTTTCTACTTCTTCCTTTGTGGCACGCTGTTTGGCTATGTCACCTTTGATCTTGATGGGTTTGTAGTTCTGCATGATGGCAAGAGCTTTGTCTGCGTATGTCAATGCATCATTGAAGCTGGCTTCGGAAAGTGACTGGTCATTATCTTTGTTGGTGACACCAGCAAAGTAGCTGAACAAAGCCTGCTGTACGAAGTCGTTATATCCGGGTTCTCCGATTTTTTTCAGATAGCCCTTGTAGGCATCAGCTGCTTTTGCGAAGTCATTTCCATCTACGTAGGTCATTGCAAGCTGCTTGTTGAATGCTGCGTTGTCAGGATTCTCTTTCATTGCCTCTTCAAGCACAGCCACGGCCTCGTCTGTACGCTTTGCAATCTGGAATTCCTCAGCAATGAGAGTATAGTCGATAGGTGCGAATTTATTTGCCGGATTCGACTTATGTGCTGCGAGGAGTGCCTCTGCCATGGGGAGGAGTTGCTCTTTGAGAGCCGGGAGCTGTGCGGCATTCATGAACTGATAGCGGCGTGCGGTGAAGTTCTGCGGATTAGCCTCAAGGAGACGTGAGGCGAAGTCGTAACCGTCCTGATATTTCTGACCATAGAACAGAAGGAAAGCGTAACGGTCTTCGTCCTGTTTGAAATGGTTTGGGTTTTTCACATATTTACCATATTCAAGGGCGGCGTTGGTGAAATCCTTGTTGTTGTAATAAGCATTCGCTATTTCTCTCTGTCCAAGTGCGGAATTCGGATTCTGGTCAAGAAGTTGGCGAAGCATCTTGATGGCATATTCCGGATTGACCTGAGTGAAAAGATTGGCATATTTCACGTATGCGTCCGAACCTTGGGGATTGTAGTTTGCGGCCATCTCATATTTTGATCCGGCATTGCCCCAGTCTTTCTGGTCGGCAAGCATATCGCCTTCGAAGATGAAAATGTCGGGAGCCTGAATATTGATTCTTCTGGCTTTTTCCACGCGTTTGTCGATTTCCTTCGCAAATGCGGCGGGATTGGCCGCGTAATATGCACGTGCTATCTGAATCTGCATGGCAGGGTCTTTCTTTACCTTCGATTCAGCGGTTTTAAACATTTTTTCCGCCTCTTTCACCTCTCCTTTTTTGAGGAGAATCTCACCTTGACCTACGTAGTTGTAACCGTATTCGGGATTTTGATCAATACCTTTCTGGAAGTAGGCGGCGGCTTTGGAAAGGTCTCCGTCATGAAGTGCGATCTGACCGAGATAGAAGTTGGCTACAGCTTTGTCTGTATTGCTGTTGGCCATGTTGCGTTCAAGGAGTTCGCGTGCATTGTCGAACTGGTCGGCTTTGAAATATTCCACTCCTTCGACATGTGTCTGTGCGAAAGAGGAGAAGGCACCTGCTGCGAGGCAAAGGGAAAATAGTGCTTTGAATTTCATATTAAGTTGGGTATTTTGCGGTTATTGATCTGGGAGAGGATGTGTTTTGCCGTGGTTTCAGATAATATTACGGAAAACGGTGGGTTTTATTGTTTTTTTGACACGGAGTGGTGCCTGAGGTTTAAGTGGAAATACGGGAGTGTCATTTCAGATTGACTACTCTCTGGGGAAAGTGGTAGGGGAGAATACCTGTTTTGGTTATGATTTTCTGTCCCGCAAATCCTGTCAGGAATGTATAGAAACTATGCATTACAGTGGAATTGGAAGCGGTTGAGATCATATATACCTTTCTGAAAAGTGGATATTCACCTGAATATATATATGCCTGATAGGGTTTGTATCCGGCCGGACTGAAATCGTTCTCCGGGGTAGGATTTGCAACTTTGACGATATTGACCGCAGTGGTGAGTTCGGATGCGATGGTATCGTTCTGAGCCTTATAGTCCTCTACCCGTCGGTCAATGGGTATGTTTCTGGCGGCGGAAAGATCCTCACCCAGCCAGCTTACACTGATGATCCCAAGAGCATTTGGATCTTTTTTGACAATATCAAGTACCTGTGCATTGTTTTTTTGTGCGAAAGCATTCGGATTGTCGGAAATAGAAACACCCGTAGGGAGGAAACGCTGTCGCATGTAGCTCACGGTGGAAGATCCGGGATTGTCAAACACCAGTTTTATCGCAGCAGTGTCAGATCCGGCAAGCTGGCTCCATCTGGAAATCTTTCCAGTGAGGATCTCTTTGATTTCGTCAAGAGAGAGTTGAGAGACAGGATTGTTTTTATTTGTGATCAGAGCCACGGCATCGACAGCAATACAGTTTGTTTTCACTACCCGTTTGTATTTGGACTTCATGAAAGCAATCTGGTCTTTGGAGAGTTCACGTGTAACTATGATTGCCTGTGTCTTGTCGGCCAGAAGTGTGTCGATTGCTTCCTGTTCGCTGACATAGAAAGGTATTATGGACGCTTCGGGATAAGAATATTCGAAGACGGAGATCTCTTCGTCGAGAATTGTCTTGAATCCGTCATCGCAGAAAACTGTCGCGCTTCCTTTTGCGTATTCACCTCGTTTTACAGGTGTGCACGCCGACGCGGCAAAGAGGACTGCCGCACCGGCGCAAATCGCTAAGTGTGATAATTTCATGTTAAGTTTCGTAGTCAGTAGTTGATACCTTTATATAGGCGATATCCGCGCCATATTCCATATAGAATCAACAGACCGCCGACAGTACAGCTGACGGGGCGGTTCCAGATATCGAATACATTAAGGATAAACAGCAGCCCCACGGCGAGATAGATTATGACCATGAAGATACCTATTCCTATGCGTGCGCCCCTTGGAATCCGGACGTCACCTTGATTATGTCGTTTATTTTCCATAACAATGATTTGATTAGCTTTTTTACTAAAACAAATATGTGTTAAAATTGGTTCGTATTCCGAATGTCAGAGGTGGGACAATGGTTTAAGATTCAAGCCGGGAGTCGTATTGGAATTCAATAGATATAGATTTGAGAATCCAAGGCTTACAGCACGGTCACGCCATTGTTTTGCTTCCTCAAGATTGCCTGTCTGTGCATAATAAACAGCAGCCCAGTAGCAATCATCTTTTGAAGGGGAATTTTTCAGAGCATTTCCGATTATTTCATCAGCGTCGATCCGTTTGCCGTTTCTTGCTTTGGCAAGAGCCTTGAATGCTGTCTCTGGAAATTTTTCCGTTGGGAATGAAGATACCCTGTTGCGGTCGGCGACAGCGGCTTTTGGATTGCCAAGCCATTGGTCGTTGATGTGGGCCCGGAGCATCAGGGGCAAAGGATTCTCCGGGTCTGACAGTACAGTCTCATTCAGTGCCTTGAGAGCATCGGGATAGTTTTTCAGATCAATGTTGGCAAGGGCCGTCTGAACGAGTGCCTCGGCATTCCCCGGGTCTCCTTCCAGAGCTTTGGTGGCACTGAGAAGTGCGTCAGCCGGATGGCCGGCAGCCCGTGATATACGTGAGCGTAGAATCAGGCTCTCTACGGAATTTTCTTTTTCAAGAGCAGTTGATATATTGGCATTGGCCTCGTCGGTCTTGTCGAGAGCCAGACATGCTTCAGCCATAGCGGCGTATACGGTCGGAGCCTGTCCGGCCGGGATCTTCAAAAGAGAACTGAATGCCTCGTATGCCTGTGGATAGTTGCCAGTATGATTGGCGATGTTTCCTTTGAGAAACAGCAGGGGGATCTGGTTGTCAGACCGGGACAAGGCATACTCGATGGCGTCGGCCATTGACTGGAAATCATCGGCGGCAATTCTGATCATGGATTGTAGAGGACGATCGGAAGATGAGCCAAGCGCGAAGGCACTGAGATAGTTTGCGGCAGCCTGACGGTTGTCTCCCATTTCGCGATATAGATCGCCTATGCGACAGAATGACACCGGGTTGGTAGGATCAGCGTTAAGAGCTTCTTTCATAAGAGCTTCGGCCTCTCCTTTCTGTCCTGTCAGGAGACGTGCCTTGGCCATTCCGAAATAAGCCTCCTGACTTCGGGATTTCAGTCGTTGCATAGAGTAGAAAGTGCGGTATGCCGCTTCGCCGTCCTTTAGGTGGAGAAGAATATTTCCTTTACGGTATAGATCCGGATAGGAGTCGGGATTTAAATCCAATGCCTTATCTACAGCAGAGAGTGCCTTTGAATATTCCTTTAATTCTATGTCGATGTCTGCCAGAAGCGCAAATTCTCGCATCAGATAATCTTTTTCTTTTGTTGGTGTGCAGTCTATTGCGCGGACCACATCTGCAAGGGCGTTGTCGTACATCGAGAGACTATAGTATTGTGCGGCTCTCTGATAGAGTGTCTCAAAATCTTTCGGATTTTCTTTGAGTGTCTGTGTATATCCGTCAAGGACAGCTTTGGTAATGGGGTTTATCTGCTGGGCATTGATGGTGAAAGCCAGCGCGAGTGCGGGTATATAGAGAATATGTCGTAGTCTCATTGTATGTTATGTCAGATTTTGTGGAATGGTGTGATATAATGGGATGACGGTTTAATTCATCGAATTGACAGCTTCCCTCAGAATGACGAGATTTGATAAAAGTTGTTTCACTTGGGAAAGCGGGAGCATATTGGCTCCGTCGCTCTTTGCGGCTGCAGGTTCGGGATGAGTCTCCAGAAAAATACCGTCGACACCTACGGCGATGGCTGCTTTTGCAACGGTAGATATCAATGCCGGTTTGCCACCTGTCACTCCGGAACCTTGGTTCGGTTGCTGGAGAGAATGGGTGATATCCATTATCACCGGACATTGACAGGCATTCTGCATCTCAGGAATCCCGCGGTAGTCTACGATCAGATCCTGATAGCCGAACATTGTGCCCCGGTCCGTGACGCATACCGATTTATTGCCTGACTCCCGAACTTTCCCGACAGCATGCTTCATGGCGGCAGGTGACAGAAACTGTCCTTTTTTGATATTTACAGTCTTGCCTGTTTTAGCTGCGGCGACAATCAGGTCTGTCTGTCGGCAAAGAAAAGCGGGAATCTGTAGAACATCTACATATTCGGCTGCAATTGCGGCCTCGGCAGTCTCATGTATATCGGTTACGACCGGAATGCCGAAGGTTTCGCGGACTTTGCGTAAAATATGAAGAGCTTTTTCATCGCCGATACCCGTAAATGAGTCAAGACGACTGCGGTTTGCCTTACGGTAGGATCCCTTGAAAGCAAAAGGTATGTTGAGCGACGAAGTTGTTTTTATAAGTTCTTCCGCTATGGCAAGAGCCATTTCCTCGCCTTCGATGGCGCAGGGGCCGGCCACAAGGAAGAAATTTCGTGTAGGCGAGTCTTTTAGAAAATCGATAGTAGTCATTTCTGGTGATTTAGGAGGAGAGGTGATTGGTTTTGTCAGACAAGCATTGACCGACTTGGTTGACTATATGCACGGCTTCCAATGCGAAAAGAGCTGCTGTTTCGGTACGCATCCGGCTTTCACCGAAACTCACAGGAATAAAACCTGCGTCACATGCGGCTGTTGCTTCGGCAGGTGTGAAGTCTCCTTCCGGACCGATTATGATAGTCACAGGCTGGGAAGGGATTATTTCCCGTGCAAGAATAAGTTTCGGAGTATTTGCATCGCAATATCCGAAAAACTTCAGACCGGTTGCCGGACTGGTTATGAAATCGGCAAAAGGGATCATGTCACGTAGAATCGGAAGCGTGGTTTTCAGGCTTTGTTTCATCGCACTGACCATAATCTTGCGCAGTCTGCCGGTATTGATGGTTTTACGTTCGCTGTGCTCACATTTCAGCAATACAATTTCGTCCACTCCTATTTCTGTGGCTTTCTCAATAAGCCATTCCATGCGGTCTGCATTCTTGGTAGGAGCCACTCCCAATGTTATTCTTACACCCCAGGCAGGAATGTAAGTCTGTTGCTCAAGAATGTCGAGGCGTACATGTCTGGGATGTGCGTCTGAAATCAGACATTTGAAACGGGATCCGGCACCGTCGGTGACGAATATGGTATCGCCGACAGACTTACGCAGCACTCTCACGCAATGCCCCGATTCATCTTCCGGTAGAAAAGGATCGGATTCTATGTCAGGAGCAAAGAATTGAATCACGTCGATAAATCAGATGTTTTTGTTTTTACCAGGCATCCCTTCTGGATCTCCACCGGCGATATCGTAGGCTTTGGGGTCGGATAATTTAACCTGTGGATGCTTTGTTGATTTGAATAAGAATATGAAGAAAATACTTATTATCAATGCGTAGGCTGCAAATATGAACCATGATTCACGCCAGCCTGCAAGATTGAGAGCTGCGTCGGCTGTCGGACTCATGTCGACAAGGCGGTTGATCACCAGATCTCCGGCAAGAATTGTACCGAGACTCGCTCCGATGCCATTGGTCATTATCATGAACAGACCCTGAGCACTGGATCTCAGTTTGGGATCTGTCTGATTATCTACAAACAGACCTCCTGCCACATTGAAGAAATCAAAAGCCACTCCATAGACGATACACGACAGTATCATGAACACAAGACCGTTGCCGGTGTTGCCTATCCCAAAGAAGCCGAAACGGAACACCCATGCGATCATGGCCATAAGCATCACTCCTTTGATTCCGAATTTTTTGAGGAAGAAAGGGATCAGCAGTATGCAAAGAGCCTCGCTGGCCTGAGAGACAGCTGTGAGTGCTGTAGCATTGTTGGCTCCCCATGTGTCGGCAAATTCTTTTATTTTCTGGAAGCTGTCGATAAACATTGTTCCATAACTATTTGTCACCTGAAGACATACGCCAAGCAACATCGAGAAAATGAAGAACGTTGCCATTGTCTTGCTCTTGAATAGCTTGAACGCTGAAAGTCCCAGAGTGTCTGCGACAGATGTGCCGGAAGACTTATTGACCGGACAATTTGGCATAGTGAGCGAATAGACCATCATCAATATGCTGATGGCTCCGCATGATATCAGTTGCCAGTAGTTGCTTTGGAAGCCTGTGAAGTTTACAAACAGTTCGGCGCAGATAAAACCGACCGTTCCCCATACGCGGATGGGGGGAAATGCGGTCACAGTGTCGAGGCCGGCTTTTGAAAGAGCATTGAAGGCCACTGAATTTGTCAGTCCGATTGTTGGCATGAAAAAAGCCACCGAAAGTGTATATAATGAGAACAGCGGGCCGAATTCCACGTTGCCGGAATTGAACATGCAATACAGTCCTGCCAGAATCATGAAGCATCCGGCGAGAGCATGGCAGATGCTTAGCATTTTCTGTGCAGGAATCCAGCGGTCGGCGATGATTCCCACCAAGGCTGGCATGAATAACGATACGATACCTTGAACCGTATAGAACCAGAAAGTCTGGGCTCCCAATCCTACACTAAAAAGATAGATGCCGATAGAGACAAGATAGCTGCCCCATACTGCAAATTCCAGAAAGCTGAGCAGAGAAAGCCGCAGTTTTATGTTTTTCATGGCTGGCGAATTGAGTTTACAATCGAAATTATTTCCGTATGTGCCGGAATATGGGAGAAAGGGAGGATTTCAACCGACAAAGTTATTAAAATCTTTTTATACAGAGAAATTTTCAAATGAAATCTTTCCCTCATGACAATAACACAAATTCTGTACGGAAAATGTTCTGTCGGATGTTGATATTAGAGGCTGTTTAAAAAAATATTCCTATATGAGCAGATAAACCGTGAAAACGATAAACGAAAAAGTAAAATTGGTATTTTTAATTTTAATTATACCTGCTAATTTTGCATCCGGACAAGATAAACAGGATAAATTATAATTCTGAATCTATTTTAGGAAATGAAAAAAGCATTGTTGACATTTTGCGCATCTGTTTTTGCATTGGGCCTGTCAGCCCAGTCTGATGTGTACATGACCCGCGAAATAACACCGGAGTCACTTGTGAAAATTTATGAAGTGCTTGGTCGTCCTGCCACGGGGAAAGTGGCGGTGAAAATAAGCACAGGAGAACCAGGAGGCCACAATTTCCTTCAGCCGGGACTTATAAAGGAATTGGTTAATAAGGTTAAGGGGACGATAGTGGAGTGTAACACGGCATATACAGGAAAGCGTTACTCTACCGATGATCATCTGAAGGCTTGTGCCGATCACGGGTTTACAGCCATCGCTCCTATAGATATCATGGATGCCAAAGGAGAAATAAAGATTCCGGTCCAGGATACGACACATCTGAAATATGATATAGTGGGAGCCACGCTTCCAGATTATGATTTCATGATCGATCTCTCACATTTCAAAGGACATGCGATGGGTGGTTTCGGGGGTGCGTTGAAAAATCTTTCCATAGGAGTCGCCTCTGGCAACGGAAAGACATATATCCATTCAGCCGGTAAAACAGAGGATAAAGAAACAATCTGGCGCAACATTGCCGATCAGGATGACTTTCTTGAATCGATGGCTGCCGCTGCGCAGGGTGTGGCGACACATTTCGGAGATCGCATTTTGTATATCAATGTGATGAACAATATGTCGATTGATTGCGACTGCAACGGTCATCCTGCAAATCCGGAGATTAAAGATATTGGTATTCTTGCTTCATTGGACCCCGTCGCACTCGATAAGGCATGTGTCGATCTCATTTATAAAATAAAACCTGAGGAGGGAAACGATCCGAGATCTCTAATAGAGAGGATTGAACAGAAGCATGGAATCCATACGGTGGAACATGCAGAGAAAATAGGATTGGGCACTACGGAATACAGATTGGTTTCAATTGACAAATGATATAAATTTCTTCATAATATGACACTGTCCCGGTAGAGAAGTCATTCTTTATCGGGACAGTTTTTCTGATAATATCCCTTTGTTATTCTTCCGGGCGGGAATAAGGGGCGAACATGGTGGTGGAGAGATATTTGTCGGCACGGTCAGGGAATATCACAACTATTGTGCCCTTATCAATCTTTTCTGCTGTACGGGGGGCTGCAAGCATTGCAGCCCCACTGCTCATTCCGGCGAAGATACCCTCTTCTCTGATTATCCGTCTGGCCATGTCAATGGCATCTTCGCTTTCAATCATTTCCTGAACATCTATTCGTGTCGGATCATAGATTGCCGGCACAATGGCTTCTTCAAGATTTTTCAGTCCCTGGATATAATGTCCTCGCACCGGCTGTGCACATACTACTTTCATCTGGGGCAATAGAGCCTTCAGATAACGAGATATGCCCATTATGGTTCCGGAAGTGCCTATCGCACTGACAAACCAGTCGACATGTCCTTAGGTCATACTCCAAATTTCATTTGCAGTATGACGGTAATGGGATTCATAATTGGCCGCGTTGGAGAATTGATCCGGCATGAAGTATTTTTCCGGGTTAGCCGCCACTTTGGCACGTGCGACCTTTATTGCTCCGTCAGTACCTTTGGATTCCGGGGTCAGCGTGACTGTCGCACCATAAGAACGGATTATCCGACGTCGTTCCACAGATACGCCACGGCTCATGACAATCTCTACGTCATATCCCTTTATCACACCCATGACGGCCAGTCCTATCCCGGTATTGCCTGATGTCGGTTCGATTATGGTCTGTCCAGGGCGCAGACGGCCTTCCCGCTCAGCCTGTTCAATCATATTGAGGGCGATACGGTCTTTGATGCTGCCAGTGGGATTAAAGCCTTCAAGTTTCGCAAGGATAGTGACGTTTGGATTCGGGTTCAGTCGATTGATACGTACCAGCGGAGTCTGGCCTATGCATTCAAGGATATTGTTGGCGATTCTCATTGAACTTTGTATTTAGAAAACGACTGCAAAAGTACAAAAAATCAGGATGTGCAGAGCGATATCTTGGCTCCAGATAGATGAAAATAGTTATTAAATTAGCAACCTGTGACAGATGAAGAATATAACAGATTGAGAGACCATTGAGTCCGGATGTGAAAATGACATGACTGACAGGACTATATCCTTGTCGATCATGTCATCTTAGTTAAGATGTCGTTTTAATGATATTCTGGTTTCGGCCTCAATTCAGTACGATGCTGCGTGCTGGAGAGCCTTTGATATAGGCGTAACTTGCAGCAAATTGCCGAATCTGATCCAGAATGTTTTTTCGTGGAGACATCAGTATGCCATTCTGTTTAAGAAAAGGTTTTAATAAAGTAGAATCATTTATCATAGGCGTTGAGATATGATTTGAGAACTTAAAAATGGGTGGAGAGACAGACTTTGGTTGCCCATATTTATCTGACTCAATATTTTAACGCATGATTTGTGTTATTATTGCAATTCGGCTTCAAAATATATGGATTCCAAATGATGTCAATAAGAAAAATGAGATTTATTTGTGTGGTTTCCATATAATTTGTAACTTTGCATCCGAAATCTGCATTTCTATGGATCATGATTAGTATTATGATGTGAAGGGATGTGATAATCAGGAAATTAGTAATTTTCAAAAAACGAAACTCATGAATCACTACGAGACCGTTTTCATTTTGACTCCCGTTTTGTCTGACGACCAGATGAAGGAAACGGTAGAGAAATTCAAGGGGATTCTCGCTGAAAATGACTGCAAGCTCGTCAATGAAGAGCTCTGGGGTCTACGCAAGCTTGCCTATCCCATTCAGAAAAAATCGACTGGCTTCTATTGCCTGTTTGAGTTTGAGGCCGATCCCTCATTTATCAAGAAACTTGACATCGCCTTCCGTCGCGATGAGCGTGTGATCCGTTTTCTCAATTTCCGTCTTGACAAATATGCAGTCGAGTATGCTGAGAAACGTCGCCGTCTGAGAGCAGAAAAAGCAAGTCAAACCCCTGCCGAACCGGTGGCCGCCACTGAAGAGGCTGTAGAAGTAAAGGAGAAATAAATCATGGCAGCACACGGAGAAATACGTTATCTCACTCCTCTGACAGTAGATACAAAAAAGAAAAAGTACTGCCGTTTCAAACGTAGCGGTATCAAATATATCGACTATAAGGATCCTGAGTTCCTCAAGAAGTTCCTCAATGAGCAGGGTAAGATTCTTCCCCGTCGTATCACTGGCACTTCACTGAAGTTCCAGCGTCGTGTGGCTCAGGCTGTGAAGCGTGCCCGCCATCTGGCACTTCTTCCTTATGTGACCGACCTGATGAAATAATCATAACTGTCAACCTCAAAAGATTTACCACATTATGAAAATCATATTAAAAGAGAACGTCGCCGGTCTCGGCTACAAAGATGATGTCGTAGAGGTTAAGGACGGTTATGGCCGTAATTACCTCATTCCCCAGGGTAAGGGTATCATTGCATCGCAGGCCGCTCTCAAACAGCTTGCGGAAGATCTTCGCCAGCGTGCACACAAGATTGAGAAAATCAAGGCGGATGCAGAAGAAGCTGCCAAGGCAATCGAAGGCCTCAGACTTACGATTTCTGCAAAGACAAGTGCCGCAGGTACTGTGTTTGGTTCTGTAAACGCTATTCAGATTTCGGAGGCACTTAAAGCACTCGGACACGAAGTGGATCGCAAACTCATAGAGGTGTCACAGCCCGTGAAGGAGGTTGGTGAATACACTGCAGTGGTTCGTTTCCATAAAGAAGTAAGCGTAGAACTTCCGTTTGAAGTTATTGCAGAAGAATAATAAGTATAGCCTCTGGCTCACTTGAATACTACAGTCTCCGTCGGCATGCCGACGGAGACTGTGTGTTTTTTATTCTCCCTCTTTATGCTTTTACAGTTTGTCCGTATTATTAAAGACAGAATGTCCAATCCGGATATCCTGTCTTCAATAATAAATATAAGAGACTTTTACGTCTGAAAATTTGTCTTAGTTTTCTTCTTTATCTCGATGTTTTATTTTTGAGCCGGATTTTGACTGGCTTGACTGCATGTCGCTTTCCTCTTTTATGTCGACAGATTTTCCGGTGTTGTCAATCACCCGGTATTCAAGATATGCCATGGCTTCGTCGGGTACTATCTTGAAATTACGCCCATATTTCCGTCGCCATTTTCCGTAAAGGGATATTAACCCTTTTTTTATGTATGCGTCGACAAAAGGGTGAATGTACATCACGAATTTATGTACCTTTAGATGATTGACCAGATAGTCTATTTTCTCTTCCAGTTTATCCGTGAACAGGAGGGATGGTTGTATCTCCCCTTTGCCGAAGCATGATGGACATGTCTCAGAGGTGGTGATGTCAAGAGCAGGCCGTACTCTTTGACGGGTAATCTGCATCAGTCCGAATTTGCTGAGAGGCAGGATATTGTGTCTTGCCCTATCGTTGGCCATAATCTGGCGCATGTGATCGTAGAGCGTCTGACGATGTTCGGCCTTGTTCATGTCTATGAAGTCAATTACAATGATGCCGCCCATGTCGCGTAGTCTCAGTTGTCTTGCAATTTCATCGGCAGCTTTCAGGTTGACGTCGAGGGCATTTGTCTCCTGATCGTTTCCAGCCTTTGCCCGGTTTCCAGAATTGACGTCAATGACATGCAGGGCTTCGGTATGCTCTATGATAATATAGGCACCACTTTTGAAAGAGACTGTCTTCCCAAAGGAACTTTTGATCTGACGTGTTATATTGAAATGATCAAAAATAGGTATTTCCTTTGTATACAGTTTGACAATTTCTTTTTTCTCTGGAGCAATGATAGCAACATAGTTCTGAATCTGCTCCATTGTTTCCTTATGGTTGACATATATTGTCTCAAAATCAGAGCTGAAGATGTCGCGTATCACACCTACCGCACGGGATTCCTCTTCAAAAATGAGGGCTGGCGGTTGGCTCCGCTGCATTTTTGCAATTGAATCTTCCCAACATTTCACAAGGGTTCTCATCTCCTGATTGAGTTCTGCCACTCTTTTGTTTTCAGCAGATGTGCGTACGATTACGCCAAATCCTTTAGGCTTGATACTTCCGATCAACTGTCGGAGACGTATTTTTTCTTCGGTGGATTTTATTTTATTCGAAATTGATATTTTCTCTGAGAATGGAATGAGAATGATGAATCGTCCGGTAAAGGAGATCTCGGTCGTCAGTCTGGGACCTTTCGAAGAGATCGGCTCTTTCGCAATCTGGACAAGCAGTTGTTGCCCCTGAGAAAGAATATCTGTGATCGAACCTTGCTTGGGAATTTCCTCCGTCGGTTTGAAATTGGCAGGAGAGGGGATTTTTTTAGGATCTTCAAGAGCCTCTTTTATAAATTCGGAATAGGCTTTGAAGTGAGATCCAAGATCGAGATAATGAAGAAAAGCGTCCTTGTCGTAGCCCACGTCGACAAAGGCGGCGTTAAGGCCTGGCATCAGCTTGCGCACTTTTGCAAGGTAGAGGTCGCCTACCGCATAAGCGATGTTGCGGCTTTCCTTTTGAAGTGAGACAAGCCGGGAGTCTTCGGTCAGAGCGATCGATATCTCCTTTTGCTGCACGTCTACAATTAGTTCGCTTTTCATTAAAATGTATTGATGGGAATCAATAGTTCCTGGTAAAAAACAAACCACGGAGAAGGGATGGTTTTCGGGTGTCCCTTCCCGAGGTTTGCGATGTTTGAGAAACTTACGTCACTGATGGATTTGCCCGAGGCAGGCTTATTTCTTTTTATGACGGTTCTTTCTCAGTCTTTTCTTGCGTTTGTGAGTTGCCATCTTATGGCCTTTTCTTTTTTTTCCGCTTGGCATAGTAGTATTTTATTTATAAAGATTATGCTTTGTCGGGCTGATCAGAGAAATATGATATGGGGTATTTATCCCGGTCTTATTTCACCTGATCGAGGAATACGCGAGAGGGTTTGAATGCAGGGATTTTGTGCTCCGGAATACGTATGGTTGTATTTTTGGAAATGTTACGAGCAGTCTTCTCTTTGCGTACTTTGATGATGAAGCTGCCGAATCCGCGGAGGTAGACGTTTTCACCGTTGGCCATGTTGTCTTTGACAACTTCCATGAATTTTTCCACTGTGGCCAGTACTGCAGTCTTTTCAATTCCCGTGCTGCGGGAAATCTCGTTTACAATATCAGCTTTTGTCATTGTGTCTGAAATATATTAATGTTGTGTTTATAAGTCGAATCATACCTATGAAATAGCCTTATACGGGCGTTTTTCGTTTTGGCAGTGCAAATATCGGAATTATTTTTGAATTAGAACATGTTTTTATCTGATTTTCGACAAAAAAAGATGACGGAATGGGCTGGAAGGCATGTTTTTAGGTGAAATAGACAATTCAGATGTGTATTTTGGAGGCTATTTATGTTTCCTACGCCATATATGAGTAGGGCGTAGGAAACTATGAAAAAGATGTATTCAGACAGTGTGAGATGAATGTCTGAAAGGATTTCAGGATCATTCCGTGACACCGTCTATCCCAAGTATACGTGTCTTAATCGACTCATAATTACTCAAAGGTACTTCAATAGTCATAAAGCAGGAATTGTCAAACTGCTGACTCACGACGGTGGCAGATGTCTGTTTTATAATTTTCATGACATCATTGACAGCGATGTAAGGAAAGAAAATCTCTATACGCCGGGTCTGCTGTCGAATCTCTATTCCGGCATCGTCAAGAGCCGCGGCGGCAGCTTCGCGATATGCGGCAGTGAGTCCGGGAGTTCCGAGTTTGATTCCTCCGAAATATCTTACCACGGCGACTGCCACATTCGTTACTTGTCGACTGTTTATCTGGCCGAGTATAGGTTTGCCCGCGGTGCCGGAGGGTTCCCCGTTATCGTTGAGTTGCCAGATTTCTCTGTCAGGGCCTATCATATATGCCCAGCAAACATGTCGGGCATCATGATATTCATTTTGTATGGATTTTACAAATGTCCTGGCCTCTTCCGGAGTGTGGACTGGAGTGGCAAAGGCAATGAATTTACTCATTTTCTCCTTATATATTCCTTTGCCTGGACCAGATATGGTTTTATAGAGATCGTTCACAATTTCTTCCGGATATGTGTTTTGATATTACACCCCGGGAAATCATTTCCGGATTATCCGGGGTGTATCCGTGTCGGTTGGATATTTTAGTATTTATGGTCAGTCGATTTGATTTCAGCTACAGTCAGTTTTCTTTTATCCATCGTTTTCCATACATACCATATATATGCAATCACGAAAGGTATCAGAATTGACACCCAGCTCATACATGTGAGGGTGAAAAGCGATGAGGAACTGTTGCGGATGGTAAGTGAAGATGCCGGATCATCAAGAGATGGATAGAATGCGGTATTACCATAGCCAGCCACCCAGAAAAGGGAGCATACGACCAGTAATGTCCCAATACCACTAAACCAGATCCCGGATTTCCATTTGGATGCGAAAGCTGAACGTATGATTCCATAGAGAACGCATGCCACTCCGATGAGCAACGCTACTGTCGCCCACCAGAAATGAAGATAGTTGTGAAGATATTTGAATGGGACAGTTGTCACGTTTACAGTTGAAGTTCTTTTGCTTACAACGTCATATCCTGTAGCTGTGAGGAGAAGGGCCAGGAATGCCAGAAAGAATAATACGAAGATGATTCCATTTACAAATATTTTCCTCTTGAGCGAATCGAAAAAGTCTTGAGTTGAGGATATGTGGTTCATCATATATAGTGCGGCCTGGGTTCTCGCAAGAAAAAGGAGAGCCACACCAAGCACTAAGTTGCGCCAGTTGAAAATGGCCTCAAAACCGTGTGTGGGAGCCCATGTTGAGATCACAGGAGCGGATTTGTCCAGAAAATTTGCTTTGCTGACCATGAAATGCCCTCCGAAGAAAAACATAGACACAGCCACTCCGAGAAGTACGCATCCCATACAGCCGTTGATGAAAAGAAATGTGTCGTATGTACGGGTACCGTATAGGTTGCCTTTTCGGTTGCGGTATTCGTAGCTCACGGCCTGAAGGATGAAGCTGAAGAGAATCAGCATCCACAACCAGTATGCGCCACCGAAACTTGTGGAGTAGAAGAGTGGGAAGGAAGCGAACATGGCACCTCCGAATGTGACAAGGATGGTGAATGTGAGTTCCCATTTGCGACCCATACTGTTGACTATAAGATCGCGTGAGATATTGTCGCGTGATTCAAGAAGCATCGACTGGCCTCCTTGCACAAATAGCAGAAATACCAGCAGACCCCCGAGCACGGAGGCGAGCAGCCACCAATAGTTTTGAAGATATTCAAGTGTCATTTTATTTTGTCGAAGTTATAGAAGTGAGAGTCAGTCGAGATTCTTTTTCGATTCTTTCCCAATCTGTCTTACAAGTATGCTGACCTCAGCAACAAGAAGGACAGTGAAGATAATGGCAAACATCCAGAATGTCGTGATTACGGTCGAAGTGGAGATTGCTGAAATGGCCGCGCGGGTAGGGAGAAGATCCTGTACGGTCCATGGTTGACGGCCTACCTCGGCCACAACCCATCCGGCTTCGGAACATATCCATACGAACGGAATGGAAATCAAGGCAATCCATTGTAGCCACCGGGCATGTATGAACCATTCTTTTTTGTATACCGATATAAGAGTCACGACAAGCAGCAAAAGGAAGAAACTGCCAAGTATGACCATTATGCGGAATGAATAGAAAGTGATTCCAACGGGAGGAATCGCCTCGTCGACGGAATTGAAATATCCATAGCCGAAATATTGATAGTTTTTCCGAAGTTCGCTGCGGGCTTTCCGCATGGCGGCCGTATCACCTGTTGCTTTGGCTGTGTCGAAAGCTCTGAGAGAATTATGGGCCAGCTTGCCTCTTGCAATTCTGTCGGCATAGCTGACTGTATTGATGGTATCACCTTCCGAATTGATGTCTATTCCGTTGATTATATCCTTGATGCCGGGTACAAATGCATTCGGATCATGCTTTGCAAGAATAGATAACCCATAAGGAACTTCCAGAGCGAATACATATTCATCAGTATCATCGTTCCAATGTTTATCAGGATTGACCATTCCTAATGCTACTATTCCCTGTGGAGCAGAACCCTCATAAAGGCCCTCCATAGCCGCCAGTTTCATGGGCTGGTGTTTTGTAACCTCGACCGCTGATCCGTCGCCTGTGTACATGGTGAGTAACATGCCTATGAGTCCTACCCAGGCTCCGGTCTTCACACTCCGGAGAGCGAAATCCCGGTTTCGTCTCTTTATCAGGAACCAGCAGCTTACACCAATCACAAACACTCCTGCAAGTGCCCATCCGGAAAATACGGCGTGAAAGAATTTGTTGACGGCTATGCCTGAGAAAAGGGCCCAGAAATTATCCATGACATTTCTCATCTGATACGGGTCAAATTCCATTCCCACAGGATATTGCATCCATGCGTTGGCTACGAGTATCCAAAGTGCCGATATGGAGGCTCCCAAAGCCGTGAGCCATGTCGCAGCAAGGTGGAATTTTTTGCTAACCCGATTCCATCCGAAGAACATGACAGCCACAAACGTTGATTCCATGAAGAAAGCGAGTATACCTTCTATTGCCAGCGGTGCGCCGAAGATGTCACCTACAAACCATGAGTAGTTGCTCCAGTTTGTTCCGAATTCAAATTCCAAAATGATACCGGTCGCTACTCCGATTGCGAAATTTATACCGAATAGTGTCATCCAGAATTTTGTGGCTTTAAGCCACGATTCGGATCCGGTACGCACATATATTGTCTCCATCACGCCGACAATGACCGACAATCCGAGAGTCAGCGGCACGAAAAGCCAATGGTATATTGCTGTCAGTGCGAACTGCCAGCGCGACCAGTCGACTACCGTCATTAATTCATCCATATATTATTTTTGTTTTAGATCAGATTTTAAGGATAAGAAAGCAGTGGTAATATCATCGGGGACGTGTGAGTTCGTGTCTCACATGTTCGGCTCGTTCTTCGTCGTTTTCGAAATCGCGTTGCAGGATATCGGGGAAGAAAATCAGCCTGACAATCACAAAAAACAGAAAAAGTTTTATCAATATTATGATCCATAAGGTTTTCCCGATGGTCATATTTCTGAAGCCTTCATAATACATATTCCAGACCGATTGGATAAAACCTCGGAATCCAGTCAGATGGTTTCTGATTTGCTCTGTTGAGGGTGATGGGCCAACTGCCATTTGTATATCTATGAATACCAATTGCTTGGATTGTTGATATTTTTGAATGCGATCACACGGTCAGTTTTATTTTGCAAATATAGTGGAAAAACTGTATCTTTGCAACAAATTTTGAGAAGAATTTTCAGATTTTTAATAATGAAAAAAACAGCATTTATTACAGGTGCGACCAGCGGCATAGGGCGTGCTTCTGCAGAGAAACTCGCTGAGGCCGGATTTCGTATCATTGTTTCGGCACGCCGGACCGATAAACTTGAAGAGTTTGCCGGTTCTCTTCGTGAAAAAGGATATGAGGTGTTGACACTGACTTTCGATGTGCGCGATAGGGAAGCGTGTCGTAAAGCCGTGGAAAATCTGCCGGAAGACTGGAGCGGAATCGACCTTCTTGTCAACAATGCAGGACTTGCGCTGGGGCTTGAGCCGGAATATGAGGGAGATTTTACTGATTGGGACACGATGATAGATACCAACATAAAGGGACTGCTCAATATGACACGCTTTATCGTGCCCGGTATGGTGGCCCGAGATTCAGGTCAAGTCATCAACATAGGATCTGTTGCGGGCGATGCCGCTTATGGCGGAGGGAATGTCTATTGTGCCACGAAAGCGGCTGTGAAGACAATTACTGACGGCCTCCGAATAGATCTGGCCCATACTTCGGTACGGGTGACGAATATCAAGCCGGGTCTCGTTGAGACTGATTTCAGCCGTGTTCGTTTCCATGGCGATTCAGAACGTGCTGAAAATGTATATAAAGGGATAAAGCCGCTGACAGGAGATGACATAGCCGATGTAGTTGTGTTTGCCGCGACTGCTCCGGCCCATGTCCAGATTGCCGAAGTGCTTGTGCTGGCGACACATCAGGGTTCTGGATCGGTGATATGCCGGACAGAATGAACTAATATGATTAATACCATCTTAAATAAGAAATCTTATGGCTCTGTGGTTTGAAACCAAAGTCAGATACGACAAAATGCAGGAGACGGGTGCTGTCAAGAAGGTCAATGAACCGTATCTTGTAGATGCTCTTTCCTTCACCGAAGCGGAATCACGTATCATAGAGGCAATTAAGCCTTATATTTCTGGAGAGTTCAGTGTTTCCGCTGTCAAAAAAACGAAAATTGCTGAAATCTTTTTTCATGACGATGGCGATCGGTATTATATGGTAAAGGTTAATTTCATAACTCTTGATGAGAAGTCCGGTACAGAAAAGAAATCAGCCAGTTTTATTCTGGTACAGGCTTCTACCATTGCCGACGCCCTTGATAAATTCATGGCGGGTATGAAAGGTACTGCAGCAGACTTTGAGGTTGCTTCTGTGGCAGAAACACCTCTTTGCGATGTTTTTCCCCTGAATGCTGTACCCGGAAAACCGTCGCAGGGATAAGAACATTTGTGTAATCAGTGGAGTTATAGATTTGTGGCACTGTGTTTGCAGTCTTGAAAGGATCTTGCTCCTTTTGCCGTAGTTTTATGGGAAGTATTTCATCGGAAATAGAACGGTTACATGCTTTACTGCCTGAAGGGGTGGATTTGGTGGCGGTAAGCAAGTTTCATCCCGCGGAAACTGTTATGGAGGCTTATCGCGCGGGTCAGAGAATTTTTGGAGAAAGTCGTGTACAGGAGCTTCTTCAGAAAATTTCTCTTCTCCCATCGGATATCCGTTGGCATTTCATCGGTCATCTGCAGACAAATAAAGTAAGGCAACTGATCGGTCATGTATCTATGATTGAAAGTGTGGACAGCGAACGGCTGCTGGAGCTTATTGATGTAGAATCACGCCGTGCTGGGGTGATTACAGGTGTTTTGATGCAGGTGCACGTGGCTCGTGAGGAGACAAAGTTCGGCTTTTCTCCTGAAGAATTGATCGCCTTCTTCTCAGAAAGAAAATTTGAATCTCTGACACACACTCACATATATGGAGTGATGGGGATGGCTTCCAACACGGGGGATGAAGACCGGATAAGGGCGGATTTTTCCAGAATATCGGAGGTGGCCCGTACGATAAAGGAGATCTGTCCCGAATTACGGGGATTTGATACCATATCAATGGGAATGAGCGGTGACTGGCCGTTGGCGATAGAGGAGGGCTCGACACTGGTCAGAGTCGGAACAGCGATTTTTGGTCCGAGAAATTACTGAGCCCCAATCCTCAGGCAGCAGTGTCACATATCGGTTGAAGAGTATATTAATGGTATAAATTATGGATAACAATCAATCTGTGAAAGCAAGTGGGCGGACAGTGGCTGTGATTGCCATGTTTTTCCTCTTCGCCATGATTTCATTCGTGACGAATCTCGCTGCGCCTATAGGTACCATCTGGCAGGGAAATTATTCATGGGCCGGGATGGTCGGAAACTTCATGAATTTTTTTGCCTATCTTATCATGGGCATTCCTGCCGGAAACATGCTTGTCCGCATCGGGTATAAAAAGACTGCGTTGTGGGCTATGGCAACCGGTGTGGTTGGTATTTTCCTCCAATATCTGTCAAGCGTGACAGGAGCTGAAACGGCTGTATTCCACATTGATGGAGCACCTGTAATGCTTAACTTTCTGATTTATCTCTTCGGTGCATTCGTCAGTGGCTTCTGTGTGTGTATGCTCAATACGGTAGTCAATCCTATGTGGAATATACTCGGTGGCGGTGGAAACAGGGGCAACCAGCTCATCCAACTTGGAGGTTCGCTAAACTCATTGACAGGGACACTTACTCCCCTTTTCGTCGGAATGCTGATTGGTACAGTCACTCCACGAACATCAATGACCGACGTCACTCCGCTGCTCTGGATAGCTATGGGGGTATTTGTGATGGCTTTCGTGGTCATATCCTTTGTCAGGATACCGGAGCCCAATCTCAACCGAAAAGGTGAACACAGGATCCGATACAGCCATTCTCCATGGAATTTCCGGCATACCGTATTGGGAGTGATCGGTATTTTCTTCTATGTAGGCATTGAAGTCGGTATTCCCGGTGTACTCATTTTTTATCTTTCTGATTCTGCAATATCCGGAATCACAGAAAATGCTACTGCTGTAGCGGGAGCAGTCGCGGCTGTATATTGGCTTCTGATGCTCGTAGGGCGTCTTTCCTCCTCTGTCATATCGGGTCGTGTTTCCAGCCGTACGCAGCTTATTGTTGTTTCTTCTATTGCAATTGTATTGGTTATTTTTGCAATACTTATTCCTTCGTCCATACGTGTGTCAATGCCGGCATATTCGGTGGAGAATGGATTCAGTATGGCACAGGTACCCGTTTCCGCACTTCTTCTCGTTTTGTGCGGACTGTGTACATCAATAATGTGGGGAGGCATATTCAATCTTGCAGTTGAAGGACTTGGCAAATATACCGCACAGGCTTCCGGAATTTTTATGATGATGGTGGTCGGGGGTGGTGTGATGCCTCTTGTTCAGAATTTCATTGCCACTTCATACGGATATATGACATCTTATTGGCTTGTAGTCGCTATGCTCGGGTATCTGCTTTATTATGCTCTGGCAGGGTCAAGAAATGTCAACAAGGATATTCCCGTAGAGGAGGAAGAAGAGATACCGGATGCACTCTGATACTGACATATAATAGTATAAAAGACAATATTATAAACATATAAACATCTGTATTTATGGATGCTCAATTAATGAACCGCGCCGCTGACAACATCCGTGTCCTTGTGGCCGAGATGGTGGAAAAGGCTAAGTCGGGTCATCCCGGTGGTGCCATGGGAGGCGCGGATTTCGTCAATGTACTTTTCTCAAAATTCATGGTCTATGACCCGTCGGATCCTACATGGATAGCCCGCGATCGCTTTTTCCTTGATCCGGGTCACATGTCACCGATGCTTTATAGTGTGCTCGCTCTTACCGGCAAGTTCACTATTGAGGAACTGCAACAATTCCGCCAGTGGGGCAGCGTGACACCCGGTCATCCGGAACTTGATCCGGAACGTGGTGTGGAGAATACATCCGGTCCGCTTGGTCAGGGACATGCCATGGCTGTCGGTGCGGCTATTGCCGAACGTTTTCTCGCCGCAAGGTTTGGAGAGGTGGTTTCCCATAAGACGTATGCTTTTATCTCCGACGGAGGTATTCAGGAGGAGGTGAGTCAGGGGGCTGGCCGCATTGCGGGAACTCTCGGACTGCACAATCTTATTATGTTCTATGATTCCAATAAGGTGCAGCTATCCACTATGGTGGATGAGGTCACAGATGAGGACACTGCAGCCAAATACCGTTCGTGGAACTGGAATGTGATAGAGATAGACGGTTCAGACCCCGTTGCCATTGCAGGGGCATTGGAAACAGCCCAACAGGAATCCGTTCGTCCGACACTTATAATAGGGCGTACTATTATGGCTCATGGAGCTTTAGGATCGGACGGGAAATCTCTGGAGGGTAGTATTGCCACTCATGGACAGCCGCTTACCAAGGCCGGGGCAGATCTTGACGCTACTGTGAAGCATCTGGGTGGTGATCCAGAGAATCCGTGGCAGATATGGGACGATGTAAAACGTCTCTATTCCGATCGTCGTGCTGAACTTGAAAAGATAGTAAAGGTAAAGAAAGACGCATACGGATATTGGGCAAAAGAGAATCCTGAAAAGGCAGCCGAACTTCAGTCATTTATCGACAGAAAACTTCCCGATCTCGACTGGAATGCGATTCAGCTTAAGCCCGGGATGGCTTCTCGTGCAGCTTCTGCAGCTGTATTGGGCTTTTTGGCTGAACACGTGGGCAATATGATTGTCTCCTCCGCAGACTTGGCCAACAGCGACAAGACTGACGGCTTCCTTAAAAAGACTCATGCTTTCATGCGTGGAGATTTTTCGGGGGCTTTCCTTCAGGCAGGGGTGGCAGAACTTACAATGGCCTGTCTGATAAACGGTATTGCGCTTCATGGAGGGCTGGTAGGAGCCTGTGGTACTTTCTTTGTATTCTCGGATTATATGAAACCAGCCATACGTCTTTCCGCACTTATGGAATTGCCGGTCAAGTATATCTATACTCACGATGCATTCCGTGTAGGAGAGGATGGTCCGACTCATGAACCAGTAGAGCATGAGGCACAGATACGTCTGCTTGAACAGATGGATAATCTTTCCGGCAAACAGGCTGCTCTTGTGATACGACCTGCCGACTCAGCTGAAACGGTCGAAGCATATCGTATGGCTATGAACAACTGGGAGTCTCCTACCGTACTGATTTTCTCCCGTCAGGATCTTGAGGATCTTCCGGGTGATAACCGTCGCGAGGATGCGAGGAAAGCATCACATGGCGGATATGTTGTCATTCCGGCTGAAAACCCGCAGGTGATTCTTGTTGCCAATGGCAGTGAAGTCTCACTTTTGTGTCATGCTGCTGAGGAATTGGCTAAAGAAGGAATTCGCGCTCAGGTAGTATCGGTACCTTCTGTTGGACTTTTCATGCGTCAGCCTGTGGCCTATCGCGAAGAGGTGATGCCGTCCGGTTCCAAGATATTTGGTCTCACAGCCGGTTTACCTGCGGCATTGATGCCTCTGATGCATGGATGTTACGAGATATATGGGTTGCAACGTTTCGGTGCATCGGCTCCGTACAAGGTGCTTGATGAGAAATTCGGGTTTACTTTGCCTAATATTTTAAGTAAAATTAAACAATTTTTAGGTTAAAGCTGTTAATTCGGAAAAAAGGTATTATCTTTGCACCGAATTTACTTTGACGTAGATTCGCATACCCGAAATTTGATAAATGAAAATATTCGTTAATATTGTTGTTCTATGAAGAAAATTGTATTATTAGCTCTTGCATCTCTCGCAATGGGTGCTGCTTCCGCTCAGGAGGTGACTTATGTCGAGGATTGCTCGCAGGGTCTGCTCATGAACCGTGCAAAAGACAACTGGTTCATAACAGCTCAGGGTGGTAGCAACATCCTTTTCGGCAAAAATGATGTACATGCAGATCTCAAAAACCGCTTTGGCGGCAATGCTGCTCTCTATGTAGGCAAATGGGTTACTCCTACCTTCGGTTTCCGTCTGGGTGCCAACTGGATTATGAGTAAAGGTGCTTGCTATCCCGGTGCGATGTACCAGAAGATGAACGACGGTTCCATTGATGGTAAGTTCTATCCCGAAAAGTTCATGGGCATCGGTCCTGAATTCGATATTCTGGTCAACCTCACCAACTGGTGGTGTGGCTACAAGCCCAATCGTGTCTACAATGCCACTCTCCACGGAGGTGCAGGCGCATATTGGACACAGGCCCGTCGTTACAACCATGATGGAGGTGTATATCTCACCGATGGCAATAAAGACGACCTGATGTGGGTGAATGCTCATAACACCGTTATGTTTGCCAATGTCGGCATCATGAACAGCTTTGCTCTCTCAAAGCATTTCGAACTGTTCTTGGACGTTCAGTATAATCTTATCGACTTCCAGCGCATGAATTCCGATCTGGCCGTTTCACTTGGGTTCACTGTTAACCTAGGTAAGACCGATTGGAATTGCCCGACAACAGCTGTATGCCCCACATGGAAGTATACCGATGCTGAGGGCGATGCTCTTGTGGCCCGTCTCGCTAATGCCGACAATAAGATCGCTGATCTGCAGAAGCAGCTTGACGACTGCCTCAAGCGTCCTGTGAAGCAGGCTCCCGCTGAGAACTGCGAAGGTCTCTGCACTGTTTACTATCCCATCAACCAGTCCACTATCTCTCCCCGTGAGAAGAACGTACTTCGTTCTGTGGCCAACGTGATGAAGGAGTCCAATAAGAAATATGTACTCACAGGCTGGGCTGACAACTACACCGGCAATGATGAGATCAATACACGTCTCCGCAATGCCCGTGTGAACGGTGTGAAGGCATTCCTCATCAAGTGCGGTGTCAACGAGGATCAGCTTGACGCTCGTATCGACAACAACAACCTCACTGACTTCGGCATCAAGTCTGCTCCGCTCGACCGCGCCGTAACTATCAAGGAGGCAAAATAATCGGTTCTCAGATTAATTGAGTAAACTATTAGGCCGTCGCCCTATAAACGGGCGACGGTTTTATTGTATACGGATGAACAACTTATTTTGTCATTACGATAGGGGAAACTGTGAAGCAATACAGTAAAAATGGTTTTTGTAAAATTTGGATTGATATTAATTTTGTCTTTGACTTATGTAAATCAGATCATAGGATTTATTATGAAAAAGAATTCAATTATGAACGGTGCAATGGCCATGACGGCAGGTATATTGTGTATGGGATCGTGTACTACAAATACACAGGGAGAAGAAAATGCTGCCAAAACTAATGACAATGGTGGTAAGGCGGTGGTATGTTATTTCTCGGCAACCGGCACTACGGAGAGGGCAGCCAAAAGAATTGCCAGAGCTATCGGGGCCGACATTTTTGAAATCACTCCGGAGAAAAAGTATACGGATGCGGATCTTGACTGGAGGAATTCTAAAAGCCGCAGTTCGATAGAGATGCATGACCGGTCATCGCGCCCGGCAATCTCAGGTAAACTGGAGGATGCTGACAAATATGAGGTGGTGTTTATTGGCTATCCGAATTGGTGGAACTCTGCCCCGACGATTATAAATACCTTCATCGAATCCACTCCACTTGAAGGAAAGACAATTGTGCCTTTCATGACCTCTGGAGGCAGTGATATTGTAAACAGTGAGAAAGAACTGACAAGATCATATCCTAATCTGAAATTCGAAAAAGGATTGTTGATAAACGGTGTGTCGGATGAGGATATAGAAAAATGGGCCAAAGGATTCTGACATTGGCATATAGCTTCCTAATAGAGGATATCTGATGTTTATGATTCCAGAATAATCATTTCGCACCGCTTGCAGTCAAATTTGAGACGGTACCGTCGATTACCGGTGCTCATAGTCAGAGGTTCGTGTATACGGACCTCTTTTCTGCACATACCGAGTTCCCTCAGAATACAGTGTCGCGTTGTCATTACAGGCATATTGTCTATATCCCCTCCAGCTGTTGTCTCAAGAGATCCTGTTATATATTCCACTCCATGACTATTGTAAAATTTACGTGCAAGAGAGTTGGCGACATTATCGCGGAAATCGATATGTCGGAACGGGTATGTCGCTGTTGGGTTTTCCGGTCTCCGATAACTGTAAGGATAAACGACGGTGTTTGTATTGTCAAGAGCTTCCGTCATTCTTCGCTTTAATGATGTCAGTGCCGATACTGGGATGAAGTCGTCAGGAGAGAGGTCGGAGGTAATGGAAGCAGCTTTATAGATAGTTGCCCCGAGTTTTGCTATTGTGGTTGTATGTTCCTGTGGGATTCTGGCTTTTGAGATTGTAGTCTCAAGTGGGATCTTTACGGTCACACCACGTTCGTCGCATGCGGTCAGTCCGGAGGGGGAGAGATGGATATGTACGTTTATTCTGCGTATTGCCGTGGGTTTTGATAACAATTGATTGAAGCGCAGGTCTGAGGTCCGGTAAATCTGACTGTGGCTTTTTATGGATGACCCGTCAGAGAGTTTGATTTTTCCGTTCACGATGCCATTGACCAAGGCTCCGCGATAGTTGCCAGATTTGTCAAACCAACTTATCCCGTCGCCGTTATGCAGCATGGACAGATCATTTATCGGTTCCCCGATGGATTTAGGCGTCAGTGGAGATGATATTTCGTCTGGACGCGGGGAATCGAGGAAATAATGCGTAAAGGATCGATTAAATGATTTTGTGACATCCGGATTGAAAGAGATGTCGGATTGTCCGCATGATGCGCGTATGTAACGTTCCGGATGGCTGTTTATAATGGAATCAAGCTGGCGACGATAGTAGGCCGTGACATTTTTTACGTACGCGGCATCTTTGAGTCGACCCTCGATCTTAAACGATGCGGCACCAGCGTCTATAAGTTCCTTTAATCTGTCAGAAGCATTCAGATCTTTCAGAGACAACAGATATCGGTCTTTGGCTATGATATTGCCTTTGCTGTCAGAAAGGGTATATGGGAGTCGGCATAGCTGTGCGCACTCACCCCGATTGGCACTTCTGCCGCAAGCACGATAGGAGGCATGGCAACGTCCGCTGTAGCTGACACACAGTGCACCGTGGACAAATACCTCCACCGGGATCTTCACCGTATGACATATATCCGATATTTCCTTTATTGTCAACTCTCTTGCCAGAACAATCTGGGAAAATCCCACCTCTTCCAGAAAACGTGCTTTTTCAGGTGTCCGGTTGTCACATTGGGTTGATGCATGAAGAGGAATGGGAGGGATGTCGAGCCGTAGTATTCCCATATCCTGAATAATCAGGGCATCGATTCCAATTCGATAGAGGTTGTGAATAAGACTTTCCACATCGCGCAATTCCTTGTCGTATACTATCGTATTTACTGTAGCATACACTTTTGTGCGAAATTGATGTGCAAATTCGACCGTGCGCCTTATGTCATCAAGGGAATTTGAGGCAGATTTTCTCGCACCGTGTGAGGGGGGGCCTATGTAGACTGCATCCGCACCGTGGAGAATAGCCTCACGGGCCACTTCAGCATCGCGTGCGGGTGCCAGCAGTTCAAGCTCACGTAGTGCGTTCATAACTCAAATGAGAGTCTTACGTTAAACTGTCTGCGAGTAAGATAGTTCGGCACGGCATATTGAATGTTGTTGACGTCTGTCACCCAATAGTATGAGCTGACGTTTGAGATGTCGAAAAGGTTGAACACATCCACACCGAGTACGATACTTTTGAAGTGTCTCCAGAAATTATGAGGCCTTATTCCATCTGAAGGAGCACCGACAAACTGATAACTCAGACCGATATCGACACGTTTGTAGGCAGGAGCTCTGAACCATGATTGATCGCGGCTTATACGTGGTGCGGTCATGGTCAGTCCGTCGGAAATCACACCTCTAAGAGAGAATTTGAGTTTGGGAAATTTAGGGAAATAGTCTGTGAAATATAATCCGACGGAATATCTTTGATCAGATGGTAATGGTACTTTTTTGCCATTTAGAGTCTGGCTTGTGTTCATTAGCGAGAATGTCAGCCAGGAATCTGATCCAGGCACGAACTGTCCGAACAGTTTGAAGTCAAGTCCCATGATGTGACCTTTGGAATCATTTACCCCTGAATAACTTACTTTAAGATTGTCGTATTCGTATGATATAAGATTAGACAATGCCTTAAAATATGCTTCTCCTGTAAGCTTGAATGGTCGGTTGAACATACGGAATTCGTAGTCTGTTCCGAATATGAACTGTAGGCTGCTTGGCGACTTTATATTCCGGTTCAGCTGTACGATTGAATTGCCATAGTCATCGGATAGGGCTTGTCTGTATTCCTTGTAGAAGGGACTCTGATAATAGAGGCCTACTGCCACACGATAATTCCAACGGTTGAAGTTGACAGGGGATATGGAAAGATTTACCCTGGGAGAAACCAGAAACTCCTTATTCATCGACCAATAGGAAAACCGAAGGCCTCCGTTGAGCGTGAGATAGGCGGCTTTAGTGGATAGATACAAAGCGTCTTCGGCAAAGAATGCCAGACGGGAGTTTGAAATATCCTGACGTGAGGAAAGATTATATATCAAATGGACTCCGGGTGGGGCGGTGGGTAGAGAATATCCGGCGGAATCGCGCCATTCCCATTCGCGGGTACGGTCACGGAAATTTTCATGTTGGAATGTAACTCCGTATGTGATATAGTTGTTACGCACTACCGTGCGTCCTCTCATGGCGAGTTGGATCACGGATGCTTTAAGACGGTTGCGTGAATGCTCCATGTATTTTCCGACTCCGAGTTCACCCCCTATGGCATTGTCCCCTCCGGTGCCCGCCTGGTTTAGCCAGTATTCTCCGGAAATATCATAGCTTACAAGTTCATTGGTCAGAAATGCGGACAGCGAGAGATCAAACGATGTTGCCCTGTTGAGACGGTATGATGCGGTCAGTGCGCCGAGATATGTCTCAAATTTGTCTTTTTCTTCGCCGTCGAAGTAGACCTTGAACTGTTTTACATCAGAGGACGTGCCGAAACTTGTGGTGCGGTCAGCCGGCTTAAAGTTATAATGATTGAGAGATATGTTGCCGAGGAAGTTGAGTTCAAACCGGTCAGATGGTTTGAAAGTCATGTTGGTCTGATAATCGAAATAAAGAGGATCATACTCACCTCTTGTCTCAAGTGATGAAAGGAGAGAGTTGTTTTTCTTCAGTCTCAGACCATGCAGTTGATTGAATTTTTTCGAATTTTGCCCGAATGTCAGAGAACCACCCATAAGGGAGAGGGATACTGCTGCCTCAAGTGCTTCCGGTTCGCGGTATGTGATGTCGAGGACTGACGACATTTTGTCGGAATAACGAGCAGGGAATCCTCCTGTGGAGAATTCAAGTTTGCCGACCATGTCTGGATTGATTATAGACAAACCCTCTTGTTGGCCGCTCCTTACGAGTTGTGGCCGGTATATCTCCGTTCCATTGATATATACGGAGTTCTCATCAAAAGATCCGCCACGCACACTATATTGTGAGCTCATTTCATTTGATGAGTTCACACCTGCCATAGTAGTGATCATGGCTTCGACAGATCCGCCAGAAACATCGGGAGAAAGTTTGAACGACTCAGTGTCGAGACTCTGCATTCCGTTGATGTTTTTTCGGAAGCCGATAACTTCTACATCCTGCAGTTCGATGTCATTAGGATAAAGTCTTACATTCAAGGTAAGATCGCCAGATGGCTTTATAAGCTGATGTGTTACTGTCTTGAATCCGATACAGCTGAAGACAATCTTCAGTGTATCTGCCTGAGCCACATTTAAGGAATATACTCCTTTAAGATCAGTATTGGTGCCGACAGCAGTGCCTGCAATACGCACGGTTGCAAACTCTACCGGTTTGTCTTCGTTGTCAATTACTTTTCCGGAAATCTTGACATTATCGGCAAGAGTGGTAAAGATGATTGCAACGGCCATGATTGTCAGAAGGGCGTAACGCTTGATGTTCATCATGAAAAAAACGACGCTTTACGTCGTTTTATTGTCTATGCCAAAGTGGATGGATTAGAACCGCATGCATACAGAGGCTTTGCCGTCGAAACCAGCGATAGGAGGATGAAGTTTGGTGATCCGAATTTCACCTTCCACCACTTCAGGAAATTCCAACTTTATTTTGTGAACTATCCGGATGGCCAGATGTTCAATCAATTTGGATGGTTTCGACATCTCACCGAGGCATATATCATAAAGATCGGCATAACTTACAGTGCCTTCAAGCATGTCGAGTTTCATTCCTTCTGTTATTCTGATCTTCACAGACAAAGAAAGAGAGAACTCGTTGCCTACGATGGCCTCCTGAGGGAAGACTCCGTGGAAGGCGTGGAAAATCACATCTTCAATGGAGACAGTGAGCAAAGAGTTATTCAGCGACATCCTTTTACTGGAATTTTTTCAATGCGGCGTTCATGACGACCGCCCTCAAACTGAGCTTCAAGATAAGCATCTACAATTTTTACAGCTTCATCATAACTGATAAATCTGGCCGGCAATACAAGCACGTTGGCATTGTTATGCTGTTTGGCGAGTGTCGCAAGTTCCGGCAGCCAACAGAGAGCGGCGCGGATACCCTGATGTTTGTTGAGAGTCATCTGAATGCCGTTGCCGGAACCGCACATCGCGATACCGAAAGCACATCTTCCATCTTCCACTGCGAGTGCAGCCGGATGAGCGAAGTCTGGATAATCACAAGATTCTTCCGAATGTGTTCCGAAATCTTCAAAAGTATAACCTTTTGATTCAACGTATTTTTCAAGCTTAATTTTGAGCTCAAAACCAGCATGGTCCGAAGCGAATGCAATTTTTTCCATATATGGATTGTTAATAATTATGGTGCGAAGTTAGCAAAAAATCGCCGAAAATATGCTATCTTTGCGGAGCAATAACAAAGAAATGAAAGGAATTGTTTTGGCCGGGGGCTCCGGCACACGCCTCTATCCGATCACCAAAGGTGTAAGCAAGCAGCTTCTCCCCATTTATGACAAACCGATGGTATATTATCCTGTCTCGGTGCTGATGGAGGCTGGTATCAGAGATATTCTTGTCATATCCACTCCAGACGATTTGCCCGGTTTTCGTCGTCTGCTTGGTGATGGTTCGAACTTCGGTGTTCGTATCGAGTATGCGGAACAACCATCTCCGGATGGTCTCGCGCAGGCTTTTCTGATAGGAGAGGGGTTTATAGGTGATGACGATGTGTGCCTTGTATTGGGTGACAATATCTTTCATGGTGCCGGATTTCCGGAACTTCTTTCCAAAGCAGTGGAAGGAGTTGTCTGTCGTAGGGAAGCCACCGTATTCGGTTATCGTGTGGATGATCCTCAGCGTTATGGAGTGGCTGAGTTCGATTCTGCCGGCAAATGTCTTTCTATAGAGGAAAAGCCGACTCATCCTAAGTCAAATTATGCGGTTGTAGGTCTATATTTCTATCCGAATGATGTGGTGAGTGTGGCGAAGTCTATAAAACCGTCGGCAAGAGGTGAGCTTGAGATAACAAGTGTCAATGGGTGTTATCTTGCCGCCGGAAGACTGAATGTGCTCACTCTTGGCCGTGGGTTCGCATGGCTTGACACAGGCACTCACGACTCTTTGGCAGAGGCTTCTATTTTCGTGGAAGTGATTGAAAAGCGTCAGGGATTGAAAGTAGGCTGTCTGGAGGGAATCGCTTTCAGGAAAGGGTGGATTTCTAAAGAACGTCTTTTGGAAATAGCGGAACCCATGTCAAGAAATCAGTACGGACGTTACCTTATAAAGGTCGCCGACGGACAGGTGTAAGGGAATGAATTAATTAACTGTTCATAACAGATGGAATATATTAAAACCGATATAGAGGGAGTAGTCATTCTGCGTCCTAAAGTTTTTGAAGATGCCAGAGGATATTTCTTTGAGTCGTTTTCACAGCGTGATTTCGAAGCCAACATCGGTGCGGTGAGATTTGTACAGGATAATCAGAGCCGCTCAAGCCGTAGAGTGGTGCGCGGGTTGCATTTCCAGAAACCACCTCATGCACAGGCCAAACTTGTGAGATGTACGCGTGGTCGGGTGATGGATGTGGCTGTAGATCTACGCAAAGGTTCTACCACATACGGAAAGCATGTGGCAGTGGAATTATCTGAATCCAATAGATTGCAGTTATTCATTCCACGTGGTTTCGCACATGGTTTCGCAGTGATTTCAGACGAAGCTGTGTTTGAATATAAGTGTGATCAGTATTATGCTCCGGAAAGTGAAGGTGGTATTTCCATTCTCAGTCCGGAATTACATATTGACTGGCCGGTCTGTCTGGCTGATGCAAACCTTTCTCCGAAAGATCTGCAGCTTCCTCTTTGGAAGGATTTTGAAAGTCCGTTTTAAGAAGTTTCTAAGTGAACGATGGAAAAAAAACATTTTGACAAGGCTATACTTGTGACCGGAGGAGCCGGATTCATAGGTTCCCATCTCGTGAGGCGTCTTGTAAAAGTATATCCGGATACTCTTGTAGTTAACATGGATTCTCTAACCTACGCCGGTAATCTTGAGAATCTGACTGACATTGAGGATTATCCCAACTATCGCTTCGAAAAGGCCGATATCTGCGATGCCACATCTGTGATGTCGATATTGCGCCGATATCATATTGACGGAGTGATACATCTGGCGGCGGAAAGTCATGTCGACCGCTCGATTTCAGATCCGCTCGATTTTGTTCGCACAAATGTAATGGGGACTGTGAATATGCTTCAATGCGCGAAGAATTATTGGGAATCTTTGCCGGAAAAATACACAGGAAAACTTTTTCATCATGTATCGACGGATGAGGTATATGGTGCGCTTGAGCTTGGAAACGGTCAGATGTTTGAGGAGACTACACGCTATGATCCGCATAGCCCGTATTCTGCGGCAAAGGCATCAAGCGATCATTTTGTACGTGCCTGGCATGATACATACGGAATGCCGACGCTTGTCACAAATTGTTCCAACAATTACGGACCAAATCAGTTTCCAGAGAAATTGATTCCTCTTTTTATCAATAATATCCGAAACAGACGGCCTCTTCCTGTGTATGGTAAAGGAGAGAATATCCGTGACTGGCTTTACGTGGAAGACCATGCCGAAGCCCTCGATCTTGTTTTTCATAATGGTAAGGCTGGAGATACATACAATATTGGAGGCTGCAACGAGTGGCGTAATATCGATCTGGTCAAGGCACTTGTCAAAATAACTGATCAGGAACTGGGACGACCTGAAGGAGATTCGGTGCACCTGATTAATTTTGTGACTGATCGTAAAGGTCATGATCTACGTTATGCCATTGATGCCTCTAAAATAGAACACGAATTGGGATGGCGTCCGCGTACTTGTTTTGAAGATGGATTGCGAGCCACGGTTCGATGGTATCTCGACAACATTTCATGGCTTGAAAATGTCACTTCGGGAGCTTATGCAGATTACTATAAGAGGATGTATTCCGGCCGGTAAGACAATAGATTCCAAGACCGGTTTATAGAGGTTTTATATTTAAAAAGAGAAAACCAAACACCAGAGAAAACTTTTGGCTTAAAAGTTTTTTTCTATCGGGACTTATAGCTAATTTTGCTGAAAATTTCACACTTAAAAATCTAAACCATATTTCAGACATGAAAAAGCACAATTTTTATGCCGGCCCCAGTATCCTGAGCCCGTATACAATCAAGGCTACAGCAGACGCTGTGATTGATTTCGCCAACACCGGCCTCTCGATTCTCGAAGTGTCACACCGTAGCAAGGAGTTTCAAGCTGTGGTAGACGAGGCTGTGGCCCTCACAAAAGAGCTGCTGCATATCCCGGAGGGATACCATGTCCTCTTCCTCGGTGGCGGCGCAAGTCTCCAGTTCTGCATGGTTCCGTTCAACCTTCTCAAGAAGAAAGCTGCATACATCAACACCGGTACATGGGCGTCCAATGCTATCAAGGAAGCCAAACTTTTCGGTGAGGTAGACGTTGTGGCTTCCTCCAAAGAGTCGAACTTCAACTATATCCCCAAGAATTTCGTCATTCCCAGAGATGCCGACTATTTCCACTATACTTCCAACAACACTATCTATGGCACCGAGACCCGCAAGGATTATGATAGCCCCATCCCCATGGTGTGTGACATGTCGTCTGATATCTTTTCGCGTGAATTCGATTGTTCGAAGTATGAACTCATCTATGCAGGCGCACAGAAGAATCTGGCTCCTTCCGGTGTGACCATTGTCATCGTGAAGGAAGACGCTCTTGGAAAAGTAAGCCGTGAAATTCCTACAATGCTTGACTATCGCACACATATCAAGAAGGGTTCGATGTTCAACACTCCTCCGGTGCTTCCTATCTACTCAGCTCTTATGACTCTCCGTTACTACAAGGAGCAGGGTGGTGTAAAGGCTATGGAGAAACTTGATCTCGCGAAAGCCGGTCTCCTCTATGATGAGATTGACCGCAACAAACTCTTCATGGGTACGGTAGCTGAAGAAGACCGTTCCATCATGAACGTATGCTTCGTTATGAAACCAGAATATGCCGAACTTGAGAAGGAATTCTTTGATTTCGCTTCTTCCAAGGGAATGGTCGGTATCAAAGGCCACCGTTCTGTCGGCGGTTTTCGTGCGTCTCTCTACAATGCTCTTCCGCTGGAAAGCGTTGAGGCTCTCGTTGCCTGCATGAAGGAATTTGAGGCAAAACACTAATCTGAAGCATAGAGTACAAAGCACAAAGTACGGAATACGATAATCAGTATACAATTCAATAATGGCAATCGTCCGGAATTCCCGGATGGTTGCCTTTCCAACAAAGAATAATCAAGAGAAAAGATATGAAAATTCTTGTTTTCACAGAGAAGCCTTTTGCTCCCGCTGCAGTAAAGGCCATCGAGGATGTGGTCAATGCATCCGGTAATGATCTTGAAGTGGTTGAGCGTGGCACCCGTGCCGATCTTCTCGAGGCTGTAAAGAATGCAGAGGGCCTTATCGTGCGTAGTGATATTATTGATGCTGAGGTCATGAACAATGCTCCGAAACTCAAGGTAATTGTTCGTGCCGGTGCAGGATATGACAATATCGATCTCAAAGCTGCCACGGAGCATAACATCTGTGTGATGAATACTCCCGGTCAGAACTCCAACGCTGTTGCAGAACTTGTGTTCGGTATGGTAGTGATGATGTGCCGCAACAAATATAACGGCACTTCCGGATCAGAGCTGAAAGGTAAATCACTTGGTATCTATGCCTTTGGTCAGGTAGGACGTAATGTTGCCCGCATTGCCAAAGGATTTGGCATGAATGTGGAGGCACTTGATGTTTTCGTGCCGGATGCTGTCATTGAAGCCGAGGGTGTAAAGCCTCTCCATGATGTCAATGAACTTTTCTCACAGAATCAGTTTGTATCCCTTCATATCCCCGCAACTCCCCAGACAAAGGGCTCGATAGGTTATGACCTTGTGACCCGCATGCCCAAGAATGGAGTCCTTATCAACACCGCACGTAAGGAAGTCATTGATGAGGAGGGTTTGCTGAAAGCACTTGAAGAGCGTCCTGATATTCGCTATGTCAGCGACATCAAGCCTGGTCTGGCTGAGGAGTTTGAGAAGAGATTCGCGGATCGGGTTTTCTTCACTCCCAAAAAGATGGGTGCTCAGACAGCTGAGGCAAATTTCAACGCAGGAGTGGCTGCCGCCGAACAATCGGTAGCTTATCTCAAGGATGGATGGAACAAGTTCCAGGTAAACAAATAATATAACCTACATTACGAACATACCGGAGACGGCAGACCCCCGTGGTCAGAGAGACTATGGGATGGTGCCGTCTCCATTATTTTCCCGATCTATGGATGAAGGGATTCGGTATTATGACAAACAAGACTGTGAAAATAGCGGTTATCGGAGGAGGGAATGTGGCATGGCATCTGATGTCCGCGTTCGGTGCATGTCCCGATGTCGATGCAGTACCGGTGAATTCCCGTACATTTGCGTCTTTCCCGAAAGACGCAGATCTTTATCTGATCGCGGTAAAGGATTCTGTTGTGAAAGATGTATCAGACAAGTTGCCGTCCGTTGACGGCATTGTGGCTCATACGTCTGGTTCCATGGATATTTCAGTTTTGTCAAAACATCCGCATAGAGGGGTTTTTTATCCATTACAAACATTTACGAAGGGAGATTCGTTGAATTACAGCCAGATTCCCATTTTTTTAGAGGGAATATCATCTTATGTGTCGAAGATGCTCAGGCAGACCGCTTCATTGATTACCGATCGTGTCTATGAGGCTGACGGACAACTAAGACGACGTTTACATCTGGCTGCGGTGTTTGCATGTAATTTCTCCAACAGACTTTATGATATCGCAGATTCCTTTCTCAGGGAATCCGGTTTTGATTTCTCGGTTCTGTTGCCTTTGGTAAGACATACAGTAGATAAGCTTGATAGACTGACACCGTCCGAAGCTCAGACGGGCCCTGCTGTCAGAGGTGATCTAAGTGTTTGTGACAGTCAACTCAGAATGATTGCCGATCGTCCGGATATGACCGAAATCTATCGGTTGATGACCACATCTATTTATAATTCCAGAAATAAGGATGAGTGCCATAGATTATGACCTTTTGAAAATAAAGGCTTTCGCTTTTGACGTGGATGGAGTGTTGTCTCCTTCCACAATTCCATTGTCTGCCTCTGGTGAGCCAATGAGAATGGTGAATATAAAGGACGGGTATGCATTGCAACTTGCCGTGAGATCGGGTTATATGATTGGTATTATTACCGGAGGTACGGCCGAAGCTGTCAGAGTACGGTTCAATGGGCTTGGAATAAAGGATGTATACATGGGTGCATCACAAAAGTTGCCGGTGTTGCAGAGATGGATGATGGAAAAAGGGTTGAATCCGGAAGAGGTTCTGTATATGGGAGATGATATTCCGGATCTTCCGGCTATGCGTTATGTCGGCCTCCCATGCACACCATACGATGGATGTCATGAGTCTCGGATCACAGCCAGATATATTTCTCCGTATGGAGGAGGATATGGATGCGCACGCGATGTACTGGAACAGGTGATGAAGGCTCAGGGGAGATGGTTGGCTGATGAAAAGGCATTTGGATGGTAGCCATGGATTTCAGTAATATCTGATGAATTTGTATGCTTGAGAATCTAAAAAAATATAATGTGCTGCTTGCCAGTAAGTCTCCGCGGCGACGTGAGTTGCTGACCCATCTCCGTATCCCGTTCAGAGTTGTTACTGTGGGTAAGATCAATGAGGATTATCCCTCTGATATGCCGGCATTGGAGGTTGCTCAATATCTTTCAGGAATAAAAGCGGATGCCTATTGGTCCATAATCGGTGATGACGAGCTTCTGATAACGGCCGACACTATTGTGGTGCTTGACAATAAGGTATATGGTAAACCAGTGGATGCGGAAGACGCATGTCGCATGCTCCGTGAACTTTCCGGAAGAGTGCATCAGGTGACATCGGGGGTTACAGTGACTACTAAAAGAAAACGCACATCATTTACCACAGTTACCGATGTCAGGTTTGTTGATATTCCTGAAGAGGATATAAAATATTATGTAGACAATTATATGCCTCTCGACAAGGCCGGTGCATACGGCATTCAGGAATGGATCGGATGTGTAGCGGTGGAATCGATTTGCGGAAGTTATTATAATGTCATGGGACTTCCCGTTCATAGACTTTATCAGGAGTTGAGGTATTTTTGATTTGAAACGATCTTTTAAGTAGAGCGGTTTCCATTTGATTTCAGAGTATGGCCATGGATTCAATGTATGCCATGATTATGAGTCTCCCCTTGTTTAAGGGGATTTCCAGAGAGCAGGTATCCTCTTTTCTGGAAAAGACCAATCTCGCTTTTCGGACCTATCACAAGGGAGAGGTTGTGTTCCGTCCGGGAGATGTATGCCGTGATGTGCGTTATCTTATCGGAGGCAATCTTGAACTTCGTCATACATGTTTTTCAGGCAGATGTATCGTAGTGGAAACATTGGCAGCGGGGTCGGTGATAGGGGTAGACCGTCTGTTTGGACTCAATACCCGTTTTGAGTCGAGGGCTGAATGCCAGGGGATGGTTGATATGATGTGGTTTTCTAAAGAGCAATTTTTACAACTGTTGCATTCCGATGAGATCTATCTTATAAACTTTCTCAACTATTTGTCATTACGGGCTCAGAAACCTGTCGATATTCTAAACCGTTTCAAGTCTCCACGTCTGATTGGATATCTTGCCTATTGGATTTCTATTTTAACCGAACGCGGCTCAACAGGAATAGAAATCGAAGTGACTCTCGACAATCTGTCGCTGCTCACAGGCATCAGTATCAAAGACCTTTCTTTGGAACTTGTTGAAATCCGTCAGTCCGGTCTGGGTTCCTATTCAAAGAGCACGTCGCGTTTTCGCGTTGAGTCAAGGCAGGGATTGATGGATGCGTATGAGGAATTGGACGAATGACACTCGTCTGGCTCTCATTTATGTCGAAGGCCATCCATTCTGTCCTGCATTTTCCTTTCGGAGACGGAATCTCCGGCAGTCCAGAATCGTGAAATCACTAATTTATCAGGAAGATATTGTTGTTCCGAGAAATGATCTGCATAATCGTGTGAATACTCATATCCCTTGCCATAGCCAAGTTCCTTCATGAGTTTTGTCGGTGCATTACGCAGATGAAGGGGAACCGGAAGATTGCCAGAACGGGAAACTTCTTCCAAAGCCGCGTCAATGGCCAGATATGCTGAATTACTCTTCGGTGATGTGGCCAGATATATTGCGCATTCTGAAAGAATTATTCTTCCTTCGGGCCATCCTATTTTTGACAGGGCGTCGAACGTGGCGTTAGCCAGCAGAAGAGCGTTTGGATTGGCCAGACCGATATCCTCTGCAGCAAGAATTACCAGACGTCTGGCAATGAACTTGGGATCTTCTCCTCCGGCCACCATTCTTGCAAGCCAATATACGGCGGCATCTGGATCGCTTCCACGTATGGATTTTATGAATGCCGATACTATGTCATAGTGCATTTCTCCGTTACGGTCGTATGCAAGAGGATTTTCCTGCAGAGATTCAGTTATGATCTTGTCATTGATTATGATTGTCTGGCCTCGGGATGACGATTGTTCTACAAGATCCAGAATATTCAAGAGTTTTCGCGCATCACCGCCTGCATACCGGAATAGTGCGTCCGTTTCCTCTATCTGTATATCTCGTTTGGAGAGAATGGGGTCTGTAGCAAGAGCATGGTCAAGTAAAGTCTGCAAATCCTCTTTGTCGAGTGGACGAAGAGTATACACTTGCGCTCTCGACAGTAGAGGACGGATGACCTCGAAAGAGGGATTTTCTGTAGTGGCTCCAATCAGAGTGACAATTCCTTTCTCAACAGCTCCGAGCAATGAATCCTGTTGTGATTTGTTGAAACGATGAATTTCATCGATGAATAATATCGGGCGTGATGATGAAAACAGACTGCGGGATTCCTTATCGCATTGTTCAAGTACTTCTCGTACATCTTTTACTCCGGATGTGACAGCGGAAAGGGTAAAGAAAGATGCGTCGACTGCATTGGCAATTATTCGGGCAAGAGTCGTTTTACCGACTCCCGGAGGTCCCCATAGAATAAATGAATTGATCCTTCCTGACTCGATCATCCGTCTTACGACACCTCCATCTCCGACCAGATGTTTCTGTCCTAGGTAATTGTCGAGGGATGTCGGGCGCATGCGTTCCGCGAGAGGGACATTGGTCATTTCCACTGAATCTGCTTTCATATCTGAATTCTTTTCTCCATCATTCCGCATAGAAGATTGAAGTCAATTTGTGTCAGAGAATTGACTACTATATCACAATACGGACTTATAACTGTTTCAGGGAGTGTACCGGCAACACCCACTACGTATGAACCTGCGGCTTTGCCCGCTTTTACGCCTTGAAGGGAATCCTCAAAAACTACACAGGATTCCGGAATGCTTCCAATGGCTTTGGCCCCCGTGAGGTATCCCTCCGGATCAGGCTTGGACCGACTCACCATATTGCCGTCGATAACTACCGTGAAAAAGGTTTTCAGCTCTGGAATCTGTTGCCATAACCGTGCCATTTTTACATCGTTGCTGCTTGTGACAAGGGCTGCCTTAAGATTTGCTTGTTGTATCTTCTCAAGTAAGTCGCGTGCACCGGGACAATAATTGTATACCATGTTATGTTCCCGGGCTTTAAGGATACGTACTACTTCCGGTCTGTCGGATTCGGAAAAGTAACTGTCAAGTATATTTTCAAGAGTAGTACCTTTGATTTTCTGTTCAAATCCGTCGACGCCTGTCGGTATACGACGGTTTATCTCACTCCATATTTCTGTGTAGCGACGCTCACTGTCGATCAGGACTCCGTCAAGATCGAACAGAAAACCAATATGATTGTTCACTTCCATGTTTTTCAAGCTCCGGGTGTTGGAAAAACTATGCAAAGATAACTCTATTTGCGAGAAAAAGGTTAAATTTGCCGTCTAAAAAATCACAGATGATCCATGATATAAGTTTACGTCTGCATCCTCGGGAGGCTGCCACTTCTGAAATGTTGCGGCTTGCAGTCGCACGGCAAATGTCTCTGCTCCCACAGGAAATCAATGATCTCTATGTGGTGAGGAGAAGTATTGATGCTCGTCAGAGACAGGTGATGGTAAATGTGACGGTACGGGTCGCCACCGGCGATACTTCCGAAGTGAAAGAATGCTGGACTCCGAAAAGATTCCAGGATGTTTCTTCTGCCCGGCATCAGGTAATCATTGCGGGAGCCGGCCCGGCTGGTCTGTTTGCAGCCTTGAAGGCAATCGAATTTGGAATCCGTCCCATAATACTGGAACGAGGAAAAGACGTGGACAGGCGAAGGCTGGATATTGCTGCCCTAAATCGTAAAGGAGTAGTCGATCCGGATTCAAACTATTGTTTCGGAGAGGGGGGTGCCGGTACTTTTTCCGACGGAAAACTATTTACCCGTAGCAAAAAGAGAGGTGATGTGTCCGAGATACTTGGCCTTCTTTATCAGCACGGCGCGGATGAAAGCATACTTGTGGACTCTCATCCGCACATAGGGAGCGACAGACTTCCGATAATAATCAAGAATATCCGTAAGACAATTCTGGATCATGGAGGAAATGTTTTTTTTGATACCAGAGTGACTGATCTGTTGGTTGACAGACGACGAATGGCAGTGACAGGAGTGGCAGTGGAAGACGGAAGGCATTTTATGGGACCTGTCGTTCTCGCCACAGGACATTCTGCCCGGGATATCTATCGGATGTTGGATAGGCGAGGAGTGGAAATTGAACCGAAAGGTCTTGCCATAGGTGTGAGACTTGAACATCCGCAGCATCTGATTGACATGATTCAGTATCATTCTCCTAAAGGAAGGGGGAAATGGTTGCCTGCCGCCGAATATAAATTTGTATGTCAGTCCGGGGGACGTGGTGTCTATTCGTTCTGCATGTGTCCGGGAGGAGTGATTGTACCTGCCGTTTCAGGTCCCGGCCAGTTGGTTGTCAATGGAATGTCGGCATCGGCACGAGCATCCCGGTATGCCAATTCAGGAATGGTTGTGGAGATACGGCCAGGCGATTTTCCAGAATTTGAGGAGGAAGGAAACCTGCAGATGCTGGCTCTTCAGGAAAATCTTGAAAAAAGATTTTATGAGGAAGCGGGACATACTCTTAATGCACCGGCACAGAGAATGACCGATTTTGTGGTTTGCCGGGAGTCTTCGGATCTGCCTTCATCGTCATATCTCCCTGGCATTCATCCTTCTCGCATGGATCTGTTGCTTCCCACATTTATCTCCTCCCGACTACGCGAGGGATTCAGGATATTCGGACAGCGATCCAGAGGTTTTATGTCGGAAGATGCTATTCTGGTGGGTCTTGAATCACGTACATCGTCACCAGTACGGATTCCACGTGATCGGGAAACATTGCAACATATTGCTTTGGCCGGTCTATATCCTGTTGGAGAAGGTGCCGGTTATGCCGGAGGCATTGTCTCCGCTGCAATCGACGGTCAGAACGCTGTGACGGCTTTGGCTGGAAATATACAGGTCGATCTTCATGCGGACTGTAATATCAATGATTTATAAATTATCTGTAAGCTGGTTATCAATATTGTTATGGCTACAATACTTAACATAGAGACTTCAGGAGATATATGTTCTGTTGCGTTGAGTTGCGACGGAATGGTGGAATATCAACTTGAAGACCATCAACCGATGAATCATGCCCAGAAATTGGCCCCATTCATAGAAAAGTGTATGGAAGAGATGTCACGGCGTGATATGAAGGCAGATGCTGTGGCAGTAAGCATCGGACCAGGATCCTATACTGGTCTCAGGATCGGGCTCTCGACTGCGAAAGGACTTTGCTTTGGACTTGGAATACCTCTGATCACCATATCCACACTTGAGATATTGGCGGTAAAGGTGATGTTTCGCTCCATGGAATGGACCGGTGATGAAATACTTGTACCTATGCTTGATGCCCGCAGAATGGAGGTGTATACTGCAGCTTATGATTTTGCTCTCAATAAGATAATATCACCGAATCCTCTTATCCTTGATGAAAACTCCTACAAGGACTTGCCAGATGACAGAAAAATTCTTTTCTTTGGATCCGGAGCTGAAAAGGCTAAGGCACTGGTGGATATACCCCGTGCGGAATGGATTGACGGACTTAACGCTTATGCCAGAGACATGACAGCATTATCGGAAAAGGCTTTCAGGGAGAGCCGCTTTGCCGATGTGGCTTATGCTGTCCCTGAATATCTTAAGGAATTTCAGGCGTCAGTTCCAAAAAACAAACTTTGAAATTATAAGGATTGTTAGTACCTTTGCAATCTAAAAAGCTGACAAATATCATGTCGGTTACACATTGATAGGAAAATGTTATATTACAATACAGCCCAGCCACGGATGCCTCTTCCTGAATACGGGCGCAATATCCAGCACATGGTGGATTTCTGTATGACTATCCCTGACCGGGATCGTCGGACCGCATGTGCGCATGCCATTGTGAAAACAATGGCCACCTTGTTTCCTGAAATGAGAGGTGAGAATGGAGACATGCAGAAATTCTGGGACCATATAAACGTCATGTCTGGATTCAGACTTGATATAGATTTTCCCTGTGACGTGATACGTGAGGAAAATCTCAATCCACGTCCTAAGAAAATACCTTATTCCGCCTCACGATTCAGATTCCGCCATTATGGAAAACTCATTGAACAGATGGTGAAGCGTGTGGCCGAGATGGAAAACGGTGTCGAAAAGGATGAATTGGTCTCACGCATGGCCCATCATCTTAAGAAGCTGATGATAGCGCATAATTCCGAAGCGATGACTAATGCAAAGGTCCTCCGGGATCTGGCTGAATATAGTGACGGTGCGATTAGTCTTGATCCGGAAAAATATATTCTTCACGACTTTACGATTGTCACTCCACCACAGACTTCAAAGAAGAAAAAGAAGAAATGAGCACGTTCATAGTCGAAGGAGGCCATAAGCTACATGGTTCCCTGTCATGTCAGGGTGCTAAAAATGAGGCTCTGGAAGTGATATGCGCTACACTTCTCACCTCAAGCCCTGTTGTCATATCCAATATTCCGGATATATCTGATGTCCGTAACCTAATCAGACTGTTGCGTGATCTCGGAGTGAAAGTGGAATTCATCTCCCATGACACATGTCGCTTTACTGCTGACGATATCGATATCGAATATATATATACTGAGGAATTCCTACGCAAGGCCAGAGCTCTCCGGGGATCTGTGATGATTGTCGGCCCTCTTACAGCACGTTTCGGAAAAGCGATACTGCCAAAACCTGGAGGTGACAAAATAGGACGACGTCGGCTGGATACACATTTTCTGGGTCTGCAGAAACTCGGAGCGGAATTTGAGTATATTGCTGACGATAAGATTTATCGCATATCTGCTGCTCAAAGATTACAGGGAAAATATCTTCTCCTTGACGAGGCTTCCATAACAGGAACGGCCAATCTTATCATGGCTGCCTCGCTCGCCGAAGGGATCACAACCATATACAATGCTGCGTGTGAGCCTTATATACAGCAATTATGTCGCATGCTTATCAGAATGGGGGCGAAAATCGAGGGAGTCGGCTCCAATCTGCTTAAAATAAAGGGCGTGGAATGTCTTGGAGAAGCCGATCATCGGCTTTTGCCGGATATGATAGAAGTCGGTTCATTCGTAGGTATGGCAGCAATGACTGGATCGGCACTATGTCTTGAGAATGTCAGTGTTTCAGATCTCGGAATAATGCCCGAGGCATTCAGACGTCTTGGCATAAGCCTGCAAATAGATGGAGACAATATTGTGGTGCCAGAATCAGATGGTTATGAGATAGAAACTTTTATTGATGGTTCAATCATGACTTTTGCCGATGCTCCGTGGCCAGGACTGTCACCTGATCTTTTGAGTATATTTCTGGTTGTGGCCACTCAGGCTAAGGGAAGCGTTCTGATTCATCAGAAAATGTTTGAAAGTCGTCTGTTTTTTGTGGATAAGCTGATTGATATGGGCGCACGAATCATTCTCTGCGACCCTCATAGAGCAGCTGTTATAGGTTCGGGCCGTCTTAATAGTCTTCATGCCGCAGATATGGTGTCTCCTGATATCCGGGCTGGCATTGCTATGCTCATTGCTGCTCTCGGAGCCAAAGGAACAAGCCGGATTCAGAATATTGATCAGATCGATCGCGGATATGAGAGAATTGATGAGCGACTGAACCGTTTGGGTGCCAGAATCATTAGAATAGACAGATAATACCGGCCCCGTTTGCGATGATTGGAAAAGACGATATAGAAGCGATAGGAAAATTTCTGAAAACACACGCACTCAAAGGAGAACTCAATGTGCAGTTGGACATTGATGCCGATTTCATACGCCCGGACATTCCGTTGATTGTGAAGCGTGATGGTATTCCAGTACCCTTTTTTATCAGTAGTGTACGACCGAAAGGTCATTTTGCATCATTGGTAAAACTTGATGGTATAGATTCGGAAGAGGATGCCCGTGAATTTATAAATCAGATCATTTATGCCCGTAAAACCGATGTGGCCGGATATCTGGGTGAGGATTCCGATCAAGAGGAAGGTCTGTATATTGATGATATGATCGGATTTAGAATCGTGGATGCCTATACTGAAAAAATTGTAGGCAAAATAGAAAGAGTGGATCTTTCCACAGCCAATGCGCTTTTTGTGACTTCTACACCGGACGGTGAGATATTTATTCCGGCAGCAGCGGAATTGATATCCGGTGTTGATCCGGTATCACGCACTGTGACAGTCGAGATTCCGAAGGGTCTTATGAATCTTAATTCTAAAAACAATAAATAAAGTACTATGGCAGATACTAACCCTGATTCAGGGCAATTTGAAGGATTCGATGAAGATAACGCTGTCGAGTTTATTCGAGCTGCAATTCCGGAGAATATATCAGAGCGTTACTCCGACGATGAGATCTTATATGTTATTGACACCATCTGGGATTTTTATGACAAACGTGGTCTGACTTCTCTCGATGACATAGATGCCGAGGAGGATCTTCTTGATGTGGATGATTTGATTCGGTATGTGAAAAAACAGATTGCGTCGGACAATGAGATCATGATGGATCCCAAAGATGTGGATTTAATAGTGAAAGCAGAACTTGATTATGAAAAATCGCTTGAAGACCTTTTTTGACCATATTTGTGTTATAGTCATGATTATGACGGTATGTCCGGTTATGGCTCAGCCTCGTTCAGCCAATATCCCTGAACGAGACGAGGAACTTGACAATCTTTCTTTTGTGGAGATGGTCAATTCGGTTGATCTCGGTAAGAATGCCGACCTCATCAGGAAATTCCAAGACAAGGAAGGGAAAACCCGTCTGCTTAACTCTCGTTCGGTGCCCAAGACAGACTGGAATGTGGAACTTTACCGCAATAAAGAAGTACTTCTTGTATCCGTTCCTGCTTCAAGATTATTTGCGCCAAATTCTACTCGACTTCTTGTGGGGGCTTCTGATTATCTTAATCCTATCAGAAGATATCTGCATGATCCGGATATGTATCGTGTGCTTCTTGTGATGCACACAGACAATACCGGATCAGAGGCATACCGTGATAAACTTACCGTGGAGAGAGCCGAGGCGGTGTTCAATTGGTTTGATGACAGGGGGGATGACACCCGTTATCTGTTTGACTATGCCATGAGCGACGATATGCCTCTTAAACCTAATAACTCAGTTGAGAACCGGGCAGATAACCGCAGATTGGAAATTTATCTTGTACCCGGGAAGAAGATGCTTGAGCAGGCAAAGAAAGGACGGATTGTATTCTGATAAAAGTTTACCGTCGCTATGAGGGATAATAGTCTGGTATTTGACGTATGAAGATAGCCGGATAAACATAAAGGTGACAATGAGACGGTTTTTGCCGTCTCATCTTTTTTTTGTAATTTCGCAGATTGAAAAATATGCAGTATTGTGTTCTGTGGATCCGAAGGGCACACCGGATAATAGATTTTTCATAATACTTTTTCGAAGACTGTAATAATTTTTCAATGATAATTGTTATGTAAGAAATAACCCGGCATTCAGCTATTGCGCGTAGCCGAGTTTTTACGTTTACAGTTAAATTTTCAGATGTATTCAGACACCGATATAACTTCTTTGATAACAGAAGGGATTCAGGAAAAGAAAGGGAAAGGAATCACTATTATAGACCTTTCGGAAATAGAGATGGCCTCCGCCGGGAAATTTATCCTTTGCGAGGGCAGGTCTCCGTCGCAGGTATGCGCGATTGCCGATAGTGTACGTGAATTGGTTCATGACCGAGGCAAAAGAAAACCATATAATTATGACGGTTATCGCAACGGACAATGGATTGTTATTGACTATGGAGAGATTATGGTTCATATATTTGTGCCGGAGGTTCGAGAGAGATACAATCTGGAAGAACTATGGGCAGATGGTGTGATATCATCTATTCCAGACCTCGATTAAAAATGTGATTCGCAAAAACTTCTTGACTATGAAGAGATTATTTTAGGGTCTCGTTGTTGTCAGGAGATGATTAAAAATATATGTATTTAACCTGTCATCATGTTTTCCCAAAATAACAAATCTCCCCGTAGGCCGTCAAAAAAGCCGCTGCTCAATATGTATTGGATGTATGCCATGATTGGGCTTGCTTTGGTCGGTCTTTATTATTTTCAGAATAATGATCAGACTCGTCAGGTTGATTGGACTGAGTTTGAAAAAGCTGCTCTGGCCGGCGATGTTGAGAAAATCTCGGTAGATATGAGTAATGCACAGGCATACGGATTTCTTACCGAAGCTGGTGCGAAAAAATTGAAATTCGATATGCAGCCTGGTTTTGAGGGCCAGAAGAAAATCGAGACTACAATCCCTTCTCCTGATAAAATTTCCGATAAGATAGAAGGGTGGAATAATGCACTCGTGGCTCAAGGCAAACCGACGATAAAGGTGAGTTTTGAGAAAGGCTCGGATCTGATGCGTATCTTCTGGGCTTTCGGACCTATACTCCTGATTTTTCTCGGTTGGTATTTTATATCCAAACGGATGTCCGGAGGTGGGGCCGGAGGTGGTATTTTCAATGTAGGCAAGTCAAAGGCTACTGTATTTGATAAAGGAAACGGTACAAATGTCACCTTTAAGGATGTGGCCGGATTAGCGGAAGCAAAAGTGGAGATAGAGGAAATTGTAGAATTTCTTAAGAATCCTCAGCGATACACTGAACTTGGTGCCAAAATACCTAAAGGTGCACTTCTGGTAGGTCCTCCGGGTACGGGCAAGACCCTTCTGGCCAAAGCTGTGGCCGGGGAAGCAAATGTACCCTTCCTTTCCATTTCAGGTTCTGATTTTGTAGAAATGTTTGTGGGTGTCGGCGCGGCCCGCGTCCGGGATCTGTTCAAACAGGCCAAAGAGAAAGCCCCATGTATTGTTTTTATCGATGAGATTGATGCTGTGGGACGCGCCCGTGGTAAGAACCCGAGTATGGGAGGAAATGATGAACGGGAAAACACGCTGAATCAGATGCTGGTGCAGATGGATGGATTCGGCACAAATAACGGGGTAATTATCCTCGCTGCCACCAACCGGGCAGATATGCTTGACAAGGCATTGTTGCGTCCAGGTCGATTTGACCGTCAGATATATGTTGATCTTCCTGAGCTTACTGATCGTATGGAAATTTTCAACGTGCATCTGCGCAATATTAAGGTAAGTTCCGCCATTGATATTGAACAGTTGGCTCGACAGACACAGGGATTTTCCGGTGCGGATATCGCTAATGTATGTAATGAGGCAGCCTTGATAGCCGCCCGTAACAATAAGAATCAGGTTGAGTGGAACGACTTTATGGGAGCGATAGACCGTATCGTCGGTGGACTGGAGAAACGTTCCCGGATTATTACTGATGAGGAAAAATTCTCAATTGCCACACATGAGGCAGGACATGCCACTGTCACATGGATGCTCCAGTATGGCAATCCATTGGTGAAAGTGACTATCGTTCCAAGAGGACGGGCTCTTGGCGCAGCCTGGTATGCGCCGGAGGCAAGGCAGATCATTCCTACACAGGCATTGCTCGACACAATGTGCGGTCTTCTTGGAGGGCGTGCCGCTGAAGATGTGTTTACTGGTCAGATCGGTACTGGAGCAAGCGACGATCTGGAGAGATGTACGAAAATGGCCCGTTCACTGGTAATGATGTATGGCATGAGTCCTAAGATTCCGAATATCAATTTCAATGATTCATCTGGTCAGGAATATGGATTCACCAAACCTTATTCTGAGCAGACTGCGGAATTGATCGATTCTGAGGTCAGTCGGATCGTAAACGAACAGTATGAGCGTGCTAAGCAAATTCTCAGAAGCTATGCGGCCCAGCATAACCAGATCAGAGACTTGTTGATAAAGAATGAAGTGATATATCATGATGATGTAAAGAAGATTCTGGGTCCACGTCAATGGAAGTCACGTACGGATGAAATTATGGAGCTTAACAGAAAAGAGGAAACTAAAATTGCCGATGAGTTCAAATCGGAACATCCGGCTCTTCCTTCCTCCGGTGGCCAATCCTCCGATACAGGCTCTGACGACGACGGGACTCCTCCTCCTTTCAATAAATGAAAGTATTGCCGGACTGTCTTTGCCGAAGATTGGTCAGCAATAAAACTAAAAACTGCAATTCAGTTTCCATTATTCGGTAATATTGTTCCGTAAGTCGGATAATGTTTTTTTAATTTTTCTCTGAGATCGAATAAGAGTAATTTTGTCAAAAAAATATATTATATACCCAAGTTTATGAAAATTCAACCAAGCATTTATCTCGCAGTCGGACTGGTCGCAGGAAGTTTTCTTCTTTCGGCCTGTTCAAAGAAACAAGAGGGAGACGCACAGCAACAGCAAGTGCCGGAACTGGCAGTTATTACTGTAGGGGAAGAGGATGCAAACCTTGAATCAGGTTATCCGGCGACTCTGCATGGCGAGAACGACGTAGAGATACGTCCACAGATTTCAGGTTTTCTTACAAAGGTAAATGTACAAGAAGGACAGCATGTAAGTGCGGGACAGGTGCTTTTTACCATTGACCAGGTGCAACTTAAGGCTAACGTGGATGCGGCGCAGGCTGCTGTGGCTGTGGCGCAGGCTAATGTAAATACAGCACAGACAAATGCCAACAACAACAAGATACTTCTTGATAAGAATATTATCAGTGCGCCTGCATACCAGACTTCGGTCGATGCGCTCAATGTTGCCAAGGCACAGCTCAATCAGGCAAATGCCCAGCTTGTCTCGGCCCGCAAGAATTTATCCTATTCAGTGGTTACTGCTCCTACTTCGGGCGTAGTCGGAACTATCGACTTCAAGGAGGGTGCTCTTGTGTCGCCTCAGACACTTCTCACCGTGTTGTCCAACAACGGTGATGTTGAGGCATATTTCTCGCTCAACGAAAAAGAGATATATTCTCTTACTGACAATGGCAAGAAAAGCATGAAGGAAGCTCTTGCCCAATTGCCTCCGGTCTCTCTGGTACTTGCCAATGGCGAACGGTACGGCCGTGAAGGTAAAATAATATCGATATCCGGAGTGCTTGATCCCACTACAGGCAGTGCGACGGCTAAAGCTCTTTTCCCAAATCCTAATGGTGTGTTGAGAAGCGGTAATACAGCCAATGTGATGATTCCCACCCTTCAACGCAACGCCATGCTTATCCCGCAGAAGGCTACTTTTGAGATTCAGGATATGAAATTCTGCTATGTGGTAGGCGACTCAAGTAAAGTGCATTCCACTCCAATTCAGATTTCCGAACAGAATGATGGTCAGAACTATATAGTGACGAGTGGCCTTAAACCAGGTGATCTGGTCGTGGTTGAAGGTGTCGGTATCTCTGTGAAAGACGGCATGCAGATAAAGCCTAAAAAATAGGTTTTGGGCTTTGGATATTAGGTTTAAGATATATTCCACGAGAAAATGAATCTTTCAAATTTTATAAAGCGTCCGGTGCTTTCGACAGTAATCTCGATTTTTATCGTGATTTTCGGTCTGCTTGGACTTATGTCTCTCCCGATTGAGCAATATCCGGATATTGCTCCTCCAACTATACGTGTATCCACTCAGTATACCGGTGCCAATGCACAAAGTGTGCTTAACTCTGTGATCGCTCCACTTGAGGAACAGATTAATGGAGCGGAAAACATGGAATACATGATGTCTTCGGCTTCCAATAACGGTTCGGCGGAAGTTACCGTGTATTTTAAGCAGGGAACCGATCCTGATATGGCGGCTGTAGACGTACAGAATCGCGTATCGAAAGCTGCAAGTTTTCTTCCGGCAGAGGTTAATCAGGTAGGTGTGATTACTCAGAAGCGTCAATCATCGATGCTTGTAGTGCTCAACATCTATTCGGAAAACGATCAGTATTCCGAAGAATTCATAGAGAACTATATGGCCATCAATGTGGTGCCCGTGCTTAAACGTGTATCCGGCGTTGGTGATGCCATGGTGATGGGAGCCGATTACAGTATGCGTATCTGGCTCAAGCCTGAGGTGATGGCACAGTACGGACTTATGCCTACAGACATATCAGCTGCACTTGCCGAGCAGAATATAGAGGCTGCACCCGGCCAGTTTGGTGAAAACGGTAATCAGAGTTTTCAGTATGTGATGCGTTACAAAGGCCGTTTGTCAGATGAAAAGGAATTCGGAGACATAATCATACGCGCTACCCCAGAAGGAGAATTGCTACGGCTTAGCGATGTCGCTGACATTGAACTCGGACGTCTCTCATACGGTTTCCATTCCACAACTAACGGACATATAGGATGTTCGGCAATTGTATTCCAGGCTGCAGGTTCCAATGCTACTCAAGTGGTCAACGACATATTGAAGGAAGTGGATCGTTTCCAGAAAGAGGCACCAAAAGGAATCCGCATCACTACCTCGATGAATGTGAATGACTTCCTTTATGCTTCTATAGAGGAGGTTATAAAGACTCTGATCGAGGCTTTCATTCTTGTGTTCCTTGTGGTATTCATATTCCTTCAGGATTTCCGCTCCACGATCATTCCCATGATCGCCATACCTGTGGCACTTATCGGAACGTTCTTTCTTCTCAATATCTTCGGGTTCTCGATCAACCTTCTTACACTCTCTGCTCTTGTGCTTGCGATTGCGATAGTGGTCGATGACGCGATAGTGGTGGTGGAAGCTGTGCATGCAAAACTTGATCAAGGATATCAGTCGGCTCGGCGTGCATCCATTGATGCTATGAATGAGATCTCAGGTGCCATAGTGTCCATCACGCTTGTAATGATGCTTGTGTTTATACCGGTGTCGTTCATGGGGGGTACTTCAGGAGTCTTTTATCGTCAGTTCGGCTTGACCATGGCTATGGCAATAGGCCTGTCTGCAGTCAATGCTTTGACCCTCTCGCCTGCATTGTGTGCCATATTCCTTAAGCCACACAAACCTGACACAACACTCAAAGAACGTCTTGGAGATGCATATTCTGCAGCAGGTGATGTGATTAAGGAAACCTATAAAAAACGGCTTATTCCGGCTTTCCCTCCACTCGTCACAACTCTTCTCATTATAGCAGCGGTGGTATTCCTGGTATTGGGTTGGTACTCATTTGAGAATGTAACACTCAGTGTGATTGCAGTTATTGTGGCTATCCTTGCAGTGATCGGAATGTTCTCCCGCCGTTTTATCGATAGTTTTAACAAGGCTTTCGACAAACTTCTCGGGGGTTACAAGAAATGGACAGACTTTTTTGTCAGCCATAAAGTAATCAGTTTTGGTTTTGTGGCTGCGAGTGTGGGTATACTTGTATGGTTGATGTCTACGACTGCGACTTCTCTTGTTCCTGAAGAAGACACAGGAACAATTATGGGAGTAGTGGACATGCCGCCGGCCACCGCGATGGAAAAGACCAAACGCATCATGGATCAGGTTGACAGCATCGCTGCCACCATTCCTGAGATTGAGTTCCGCACAGCCATTACAGGATATTCGTTTGTAGGCGGTCAAGGCAATACATACGGTTCGTTCATTATAAAACTTCGCAATTGGAGCGAACGCAAAGGTGACAATCAGACAGCAGATGCGGTGCTTGGCATGCTCTATCAGAAATGTGCAGTACTTAAAGACGCTCGTATAATGTTCTTCAAGCCACCTATGGTAAGCGGTTACTCTGTGACAAACGGCTTTGAAGTAAAACTTCAGGACAAAACGGGTGGCAATCTTGATAACTTCTTCCAAGTCTATCAACAGTTTATAGGAGCACTTAATGCCCGTCCTGAAATTGCTATGGCCTATTCCACGTTCAATCCGACTTTTCCGCAGTATCTTGTAGAAATCGATGTGGCGAAGGTGAAGCAGGCTGGTCTGACACAGAATGCCATTCTCACGGCTCTGCAAGGCTACTATGGCGGTATGTATGTGTCGAATTTCAACAGCTACGGTAAGTTGTATCGAGTTATGATGCAGGCAAGTCCAGAGGCGCGAGTATCTCCAGAAACTCTTAAGCGAATCAAGGTACGCAATGGCGCGACAATGGCTCCTATAGATAATTTTGTGAGTCTCAAGCGTGTCTATGGTCCAGACGTGATCAATCGATTCAATATGTTCACAAGCATATCTGTAACAGGTTCACCTGCCCCGGGTGTCTCATCCGGCGATGCTATCGCAGCAATTGAAGAGGTTGCGGCGCAGACTCTTCCGGTTGGTTTCGGTTATGAATACTCGGGTCTGACCCGTGAGGAGGCATCTACAGGTAGCGGATCGACAGCTTATATCTTCGGACTTGTGCTTCTGTTTGTCTATCTTCTTCTGAGTGCACAGTATGAAAGTTATATGCTTCCGTGGGCAGTTATACTTTCTGTTCCGTTCGGTCTTATGGGAACATTTATCTTCGCGCGTTTCATGGGTATTGACAACAATATCTATCTCCAGATCGCTCTGATCATGCTTATAGGTCTTCTTGCCAAGAATGCCATTCTTATTGTGGAGTTCGCATTGGAACGTCGACGTACCGGCATGAGTATCGTGCAGGCTGCGATACAGGGAGCTGTGGCACGTCTGCGTCCTATCCTGATGACATCATTGGCTATGATTATCGGTCTGTTGCCTATGATGTTCGCTCATGGTGCGGGAGCTAACGGCAACCATGCCCTCGGTGGCGGTGCGATCGGTGGTATGCTTATCGGTATGATTCTTCAGGTTCTTGTAGTGCCTGCGCTATTCGTGGCCTTCCAGAAACTTCAGGAGAAAATCTCACCGATCAAGTGGGAGGACAAGGATAATTCAGGACTTACTTCCGAAATAGAACAGTATAGTCCCGCACATGAATGATTTTGTAGCAGGGATATGTATATAACTCATATCCCTGCTTCTAAAATTGTCAAATAAATATAAGAATATGAACCGCTTCATAAAATACACATTCATTGCGTCTGTCGGTATACTGCTGACAGGTTGCAATATCTATAAAAAATATGAACTTCCGACCTCAGATAGTGCAATAGTTAATGACTATGCCAAGTCTAAGGAAGTGATGCCCGACAGCACATCGCTGCCATATCTCGGCTGGGAACAGGTCTTCACAGATCCGCAACTCCAGAATCTTATCCGGCTTGCTCTCAATAATAACAAGGATCTTGAGAATGCCCGTCTCAACGTTGAAATAGCACGTGCACAACTCAAAGGCGCGAAGTTGAGCTATTTCCCTTCGGCCGCTCTTAATCCTAACGGTGCAGGAGCCAGCTACGACGGGAGCCGTATGAGTTGGACTTACCAGATCCCGTTGGCTCTCAATTGGGAAATAGACGCTTTTGGTAAAATATTGAACCGTAAGCGAGGTGCACAGGTAGCTGTAGAGCAGATGGAGGCCTATCGTCAGGCCGCCCAATCGCAGATTGTATGTGGTGTGGCTAACGTGTATTATACGCTTGTACTTCTCAATCAACAGCTTGATCTAACAAAACGTACTTCTGAAATATGGAAGGAACAGGTTGAGTCTATGGAGTTGATGAAACAGGCGGCACGTGTAAATGAGGCTGCGGTAGTGCAGAGCCGGGCCAACTATTACAGTGTCCTTTCTTCCATACCTGATCTGGAACGTCAGATTCATATTACCCAGAACACTCTTTCGCTTCTTCTCAACACATATCCACAGACATGGGAGGTAACGTCAAATCTGAATTTTGATCTTCCGGTTGAACTTACCCGGGGAGTGCCTATGACTTATCTTGCTGCACGTCCGGATGTGGGTGCCGCTGAGCGTGCTCTGGCTGTGGCATATTATGCTACCAACAGCGCACGTGCCAACTTCTATCCCAGTATCAATATTTCATCAAACGGAGGATTCACCAATCTTCTGGGTAGTTTCATAGCCAATCCGGGGAAATGGTTTATTCAGCTTGCCGGTCAACTTACAGCACCGCTGTTTTCCAGAGGCCAGAATATCGCTACACTTCAGGCTGCGAAAGCTCAACAGCAACAGGCATTGAACAATTTCGAATATGCTGTGCTTAATGCATCCGCAGAAGTGAGTGATGCTCTTGTTGAACTTGAAAAGAATGGACAGAAGCGCGAATATATTCTCCAACAGATTGACCAACTTGAGAAATCAGTAGAGTACACGCAGGAGCTTCTTACACTTGGCAATCCCGGCACCACTTATCTTGAAGTGCTTACGGCCCGTTCGGGACTTTTACAGGCACAACTTTCGAGTCTTGCATGCTGGCATGCCCGTGCTGCTGCTCTGGTTAGTCTTTATCAGGCTGTCGGCGGAGGACGATAGTCAGTTTACATTATAAAAACAACAGAAAACCAAAGAATCAATATTATGTCCCATATAAGCCCGTTAGCTTTCGTCAATCCTGATGCCAAGATCGGCGATGACGTAACCATCGACGCATTCGCTTTTGTGGATGCCAATACTGTCATAGGAGACGGTTGCCACATCCGTCCCCACGCAAGCGTCCTTTCTGGTGCACGCATAGGCAAGGGGAACATCATCTATGAAGGGGCAATCATTGCCGCTGAACCTCAGGATTTCCGTTGGAAAGGGGAGAGGACGGAAGTGATTATCGGCGATGATAATAAAATACGTGAACATGTGATTATAAACCGTGGTATACGTCCGGAATCGGCCACACGTATCGGCAATCATAGTTTCATAATGGCGCAGACCCATATAGGTCATGATTCCGAAATAGGAGACAACTGTGTCATTGGTAATGCGGTGAAGATTGCCGGTGATTGCCGTATCGGTAACTGTACAATTCTATCTTCCAACGCATTGGTTCATGAACGTTGTGATATTGGGGAATGGGTACTTGTCAAAGGTGGATGTCGTGTCAACAGTCATATCCCTCCATACGTTATTATGGCCCATAATCCGATTGCGTATTATGGTGTGAATGCATATATTCTGCGTAAACAGAAAATGGATGAGGACACCATCGATGACATTGCCAAGTGTTATCGTCATATCTATCAGTGTAACACCTCTCCGTTCAACGCTCTTAGACGTATTGAGGATGATGTGCGTCCGTCCGGTGAACGCGATAATGTAATTCGGTTTATCCGTAATCACAATCTGAAGATTGCCGCGTTGAACTTTGAAATGTTCAATGATTGATGTCATCGGGTTAGGAATTTGATTTAGAGGTCGTACATTTGTACGGTTAAATGTTTTTGAATAAATTTATCTTCAAA
>CANEHE010000009.1 GCA_947427285.1 uncultured Porphyromonadaceae bacterium | reverse complement strand
AATCAGGCGAGCCAGACGCGGCAAGAGCCTGGAACGATTTGATCATACCAATAACCGTACCGAGAAGACCGACAAGTGTACCAAGTGTGGTAAGAGTGGCCACGATGGGAAGGTTCTGGGAAAGAGAAGGCATCTCAAGAGCAGTAGCCTCCTCGACCTCATTGCGGAGGGTGGTGAGTTTCTGCTCCTTGCTGAGGACAGTGTTGGTGTCCATCTCCTTGTATTTCACAAGTGTATTGTAAACCACAGATGCAACAGAACCTTTCTGCTTGCGGCAACGGTCCATGGCAGCATCGATTTTGTTGGCGGCAAGGTCAGCTTTGATGTCAGCGACAAATTTCGTGGTGTTGCCTTTGCCGGAAGCGGAGCTGATTGCAATCCATCGTTCGATGGAAAGAACAATTACAGTAAGAAGAAGAGTCATCAGGATAGGTACGATGAAACCACCTTTATATACTGTACCGGCAAGGTTGAGAGGATGGTTGGCTGTATCGCCACCTTCGAAGTTTCCGGAATAGCCCATTCCGAAGAGGAAGATGCAGACGGCTGCGATGGCGCAGACCACAATCACAAGAAATGCGTTGCGGATACCGCGTACGTTGCTGATTTTTTCCTCCTTTTTGATTCTTGCAGCAGCAGGCTTAGGTGCCTGAGGCTTGGGATTCTGAGTCTCCATAATGTGTCTGTTAGTGTGTTTATTTGTTTTATTTTGGTTTAGTTTTTCTTTATCGCTGAATGAATCCGCAGAATTTCCGGGTCTTAATCATTAACGGAAACCAGACTGCAATCTTATGTCACCGCACAGCCAGTCGTAAAAAAATGTCATATAAAAGATTTTTTAACATCCTCTTGTCAACTTTGCCGATGTCAGGAACGTGCGGTTTTTTGACAATGCAAAATTACAAATTATTTTGAAATAGTCAAGCCGATGCCTTGTTTTTTTGGCCAAAGCAATATTATTTAATCCTAAATCTGCTCTAAAACAGGATTCCAAATCTTTCAAAGACGATATATTGAACAAAAAGGTGCGATCTCTCATGAACCGCACCTTCTGTAATTACTATCTCCGCTAATTACGGAGATTAATTCTCTCCATTGACAGCGGCGACACCGGGAAGTGTTTTCCCTTCGATCGCCTCAAGCAACGCTCCTCCTCCGGTGCTGACATACGACACGCTGTCGGCGAGACCAAACTTATTGACACATGCCACGCTGTCACCTCCACCTACAAGAGAAAAAGCCCCTTCGGACGTAGCTTCGGCAATGGCCTCGGCAATGCCACGAGAACCCTTTTCAAAATTGGGAAACTCAAACACTCCTGCCGGACCGTTCCATAGAATGGTCTTTGCCGGAAGAATCACATTGCGGAACTCAAGCACTGAGTCAGGCCCGGCATCAAGCCCCATCCAACCGTCCGGAATATCCCCTGCGGGACATATCTGAGTAGCGGCATCATTGGAAAATGAATCTGCCGCCACACAGTCTGTGCCCAGAACCAGATTCACACCTTTCTCCTTTGCCTTACGCATTATATCGAGAGCAAGGTCAAGTTTATCCTCCTCACAGATTGACTTGCCTATATTCCCTCCGAGTGCCTTTGCAAAAGTATAGGTCATACCGCCGCATAGAATAAGATTATCCACCTTATCCATCAGGTTCTCGATAATACCGATTTTAGTGGAAACCTTTGATCCTCCCATGATAGCTGTGAACGGACGACGGATATCATTGAGAATATTATCGACAGCCTTTACCTCCTTTTCCATCAGGAATCCGAGCATCTTGTCCCGGCTGTCGAAATAATCCGCGATCACAGCCGTGGACGCATGTCTGCGATGGGCTGTCCCAAAAGCATCATTGACATACACATCCGCGTATGAAGCGAGAGTCTTTGCAAATTCCTTCTGGCGTTCCTTCATCTCTTTCGCTGCTTCCGGATAAGTCGGATCTGTCTTGTCCACATCCGTAGGTTTACCCTCCTCTTCCGGATAGAAACGCAGATTCTCAAGCAGCAATACTTCGCCAGGTTTAAGACTTCTGGCCGCCTCTCCGGCTTTCATGCAGTCAGGTGCGAATTTCACCTCGCGGCCCAATGCGGAAGCGACTGCATCGCGTATCTGCATGAGAGAAAGTTTCATATTGACCTTCCCTTTAGGTTTTCCCATGTGCGACATAAGTATCAGACTTCCTCCGTCATCAAGAATCTTTCTGAGAGTCGGAAGGGCTCCGCGTATGCGGGTATCGTCCGTTATGTTGCCGTTTTCATCGAGAGGGACATTGAAATCGACCCGCACGATAGCTCTTTTACCTGCGAAATTGTAATTTTCAATTTTAGCCATTTTAAACAAAATTTAAGGGTAAATACATGTTCCGATCATTTGGCCGCTGCAAATTTAGCCAAAATCTCCCGTACAGCCAAAAGCGCCGTACGGGAGTAAAGATGCATCTGTCACCGGATGATTCTGTTTTTCATATCCAAATCAATCCTCCACTTCGTCTTTCCGACGTCTGGCTGTCGCAATACCACGCCATACGACAGCGGCGAGAACAGCACCGCAAAGCGGACCGACCACCATTATCCAGAAATCTGGCCATGCATTGGGCGCAAAAAGAGCCGGACCGAATGAACGGGCAGGATTGACCGAACAGTTGTCTACGGGAATACCTATTATATTGACCAGTCCAAGTGCAAGACCTATTGCAGCTCCGGCAGCGGAAGATGTTCCGTACTTCGATGTAGCACCCAGTACCACAAATACAAAGAAGAATGTGAGCAGAATCTCCATCAATAGAGCCATCTGCCAGGTAGCCCCGGCCTGAAGCACGTTAGTAGCCAGATAAGATCCCTTGTCCGTAAATCCGATGGACTCTGTGATTCCTCCGAATTTGAAACCACCTGCACCGAAGAGACCGAAATCCATCAACCACCACAAGAATGCCGCACCTACGGCCGCACCAAGAAGCTGAGCCACTACATATCCCAACAGATCTCGTCCGGAAAAATTTCTGTCTGTAAGATATACCCCAAGCGAGACAGCCGGATTGACATGACATCCGGAAATACCACCGATCGTGTAACACAGAGCCAGAAGCACAAGTCCGAAGCACAATCCGATGCCGAGGGTCCCTATCGCATTTCCGGCCAGAACTGCGCTTCCACAAGCCAGAAGCACCAGAAACATGGTGCCGAAAAATTCAGCTAAATATTTTCTCATAATATCAAGTTTTAGATTATATCGAATGTATTCTTTGTAATTAAACACTCTTCCTCTTCCAGTTGGTTCATCTCATATCCAAATTTTATCAGGTCTCCACATAACTTTCGGCCCATCTACACGTTTTCTCTGTGAACTATAACATCCACACTTATATTTGATGAACATCAGACAGATTTCCAACGGCATCATCTATACCGGAGTCAACGATCGAGTGACCCGACGATTTGAATCGTTATGGCCCCTGCCATACGGAGTAAGCTATAACTCCTATTTGGTCCTTTCCGAAAAGATAGCTCTGATAGATACTGTAGAGCTGAAAGAAGCATATAATCTTCTTGACCATCTTGAACAGAATCTTCAGGGCAGAGAACCGGACTATCTCGTGGTGAACCACATGGAACCAGACCACAGCGGTTCAATCCCACTCCTTGCCGAACGATTTCCCGACATGAAAATAGTGGGAAACAAACAGACCATCTCCATGATAGGCGGATTCTATCACATAACCGATCCGGACCGGTTTATTACGGTATGCGACGGAGACACACTGTCGTTGGGAGATCTCACCCTCCGGTTCATACTCACCCCTATGGTTCACTGGCCCGAGACAATGATGACATTTGTACCGGAAAGATCGCTACTGTTCACCGGTGACGCATTCGGCACATTCGGCACACTTGACGGAGGGGTAACGGATTTTGAAACCGACAATCCCGTATATATTGAGGAGGCATATCGTTATTACAGCAATATTGTAGGCAAATATGGGAAATTTGTCCAGAAAGCCATAAAGAAAGTAATGCCGCTCAATCCGCAATACATCTGCCCTACCCACGGCCCTGTATGGCACGATCATATTCCGACGATCGGAAAGATATACGACATGCTTAGCAAATATGAATCCGAACACGGCATTACCATCGTCTACGGATCAATGTACGGCAATACGGAAAACATGGCTGAGGCGATCGCTTCGACATTGGCCGCAAAAGGAGAGAAACGCATCCGCATGTTCAATGCAAGTAAAGATCATCTGAGCTATCTAATCTCATCCGCATTCCGATATGACGGTCTGATCGTAGGAGCACCGACATATTCCATGACCCTCTTCCCTCCTGTTGAGGCATTTATGAAAGCCTTGATCACACGGGAATCAAGAGGCAAGACTCTGGGATTCTTTAGTTCCTTCACATGGGCTTCCGCCGCAGGCCGGAAACTTGAGCACTATGCCGCAGAAATGAAGACACCGGTCATCGCATCTCTGGAAATGAAACAATCCTTGTCTGCGTCTTCGCTTGAAGAAGTGGATATATTTGCCGACAAGTTCATAAAAGCCCTTCACGAATCAAGACGAAAATGAATCAATCATCCGAAACACATCCTCTTGAGCCGTTCTTTCCCAAACATGCCAGAATTCTTATGTGCGGCACATTCCCACCCTCACGCAACCGATGGTCGATGGAATTCTACTATCCCAACTTCATCAATGACATGTGGAGAATCTTCGGACTGATATATTTCAACGACAAAGAACATTTCGTAGACCAGTCCAAACGCACTTTCAGACTTCCCGAACTCCGTCACTTTCTTGAGAAGGAGGGAATTGCCCTGAGCGACACAGGGCGCGAAATTGTCAGAGAAAAGGGAAATGCAGCCGACAAACATCTTCTCATAAAATCCCATATTGATCTGCCGGAGGTGCTGACACTTCTGCCACAGTGCGATACAATAGTCACAACAGGAGAGAAAGCGGCAGATGTGGTGGCAAGGATAACAGAAACAACAATACCTAAAACCGGAGAATACGTTGACTGTTCACTCCAGCTCTCAGACAATACAACGCGAAATCTGCGACATTGGAGAATGCCCTCCAGCTCCCGGGCCTATCCATTGAGACTTGAAAAGAAAGCCGAGATGTACGCACGAGTATTTCACTCTTAAAATCAAAAGTCATTTTTTTAACAGCATCCAATGCCAATATAATCGTCCGGATTCATTTATAAAAGATGAATCCGGACGATTATATTTCACTGACAAGTCATATTTACAAACTGAGCGACTTTATTCCGCCTATATTATCAATAAAATTTTGACAGCACATTTTCCAGTTCCGCGGCAGAACGGACACCACTCTCACGCCAAAGCAGCTCACCTTTCCTAAACACCATCAGTGTCGGCACCGACTGTACACGGTATGATGACGCAAGAGCCTCATTCTTGTCAATATCAATTGTAATGATACGAGCTTTGTCTCCTATATTGGCATGCAACTCCTCAAGCACCGGATGCATCATCTTGCACGGGCCACACCAGGTAGCGAAGAAGTCTACAAGCACCGGTTTTTCCGACTTTATTATATCCTCAAATTTTTCCATAATATATATTATTGTTTTTCTTAACTAAGAAACACTCTATCACATGTTATAGTTTATCCTGATATCAAGATTTACCCAGTAAAAGAAACGCCACCGAAACCGGCAGCGTCTCTCTTATAGATTCAGATTTTTCTGATTTTTACTTTGCAGCAACACCTTCCATCACAGTGGCCACACGGTTTTTCTTGACCTGAGGAAGAATATTTTTCTTCATAAAGTCGTTAAGGCTCTTCAAAGTAACATTCTCGATAGCAGCACGACGACCGGTTACAGTGTCATAGCCATAGCCGATAAGTACAAGATTAGAGCTCCAGAAAGAGTTTGTACGCTCCCTGTTCTCAAGCTGCTTGATAGCTGCTTCCTTCACTTTGTTGAAATCCTCTTCGGCTGCGCCTTTCGAAAGAAGATCCATGAGGTCGGAATAAGCACGATCAATCATCACCTTCTGTTTCTCAGGCTCTGAATTAAAGAGATATAACAGACTCCACTGACCTGTGTAAGGACTGATGGAGGAAGCCACATGAGCACCGTAGGTACCACCGATTTCCTCGCGAAGCGAACGGATATACATCATGTCGAGAATATCGGACACTATATCCAGATAGACGCTGTTTTCTACATTATATTTAAGATTCACTCCGCTGAATGTATCAAATACCCATGTAGCTGGCGCGGCCATCGGCTGTTGGAATGTGTCATTGTGAAGTCCTGTCACAATCTTGATGTCTGAGACAAATTTCGGTGTACGGGGAGCTGTACCGGGAAGAGATGCGATATACTGTTCAAGCATCGGTCTGATGGTATTCATGTCTACATTACCGGTCAGATAGAATGTATAATCGGAAGCGTTTGAAGTAGCCTCTTTCACCATCTTCACCATAGTCTCATAATCAGCCTTTGCAAGAGAAGCGAGATTGGCAGATACCATGAGAGGATTGTCGCCATACTGGTTTTTGGTATTGCGGTTCATGAATATGGACTGCGGATTCTTTTCCTGCTGCTGCAGACCTACTTCAAGCTGCGACTTGATGCTGGCCCATTCCTCGGGATCAGGAGTAAGTTCGGCAAACATCGCATAGAGAAGCTCCATCATCACAGGCAGATCCTTAACTGTCGATTTCCCGGAAAGGTAATCTGTTCCGCGACCTATTCCGAACGACAGGCTGACATGCTTGCCGGCGAGATACTTTTCAAGTGTCGACTGCTTGAAATTACCCATCTTCGAGCAATCGGCAGCATAACTGATGAAATCAAGATTGGAAGCCTGAGAAGCCGGATATGCACGCAGACCGCCGAGACGCGATACCTGAAGGAGGATCTCATCCTGAGCAAAATCCGTAGGTTTCACTACAACCTTCGCCCCATTGGAGAGGATGAACTCTGTAGTACCGAAAGAAGCGTTGGTTTTTTCCGACACAATCTTACCGGGGGCAGGCATTTTGGAAATAAGAGGATCAGTGATCTCCTCATCCACGTATGCTTCATATTCGGCATGCATAGGCTCCTGAAGAGCTGCGATCATAACAGACTCTTCCAGAGGAGCCTGGCCTTCAACCTTAGGACGGGCCACTACCATGACCTCATTGTTGTCTGTGAGAACCTGGGCACCGATCATGTTATATGCCTGCACGGGTACTGCGTTAAGCACCATCTTAGCCAATTCATATTCTTTCTCTATACCAGGTTCCGGCTCGTTTTCAAGGAAATGACGGATGATACCTTTGGCAATTCTGTCGCTATCAGTCTTGTCTCGTTCGTTGTAAACCTTCTCATAAGAAGCGAGAAGCTCATCCTTTGCACGGTTGAGTTCGCCGGGGAGAAATCCGGTCTTGCATGCCTGTGCAATTATAGCCATCGCACTACGCACAGCAGCCTCTGTATCGGTTTTCGGTACAATCGTGACATTGAAAGCATCCTTTGTTATCGCCATCTTGTAATTGCCGAAATATACACCTGCGTATGCATAGGGGCAATCGGCCTTACGCAACTCCTCATTGAGACGGGTATTGATCATCATGGAGAATATCTGCATAAGAAGATTATTCTGCATATAGTATTCCTGTGTATTACGCATCTCAAAAGGCATCGCATCACTCTTGAAAGAGATAGTTACCATCGAATTAGGCATCTCTGCATCTTCGAAGTATGCATAGATGGGTTTCTCGTTGTCAGCTACAGTCTGATATACACGCGGAGTAGCATTTGCGGGCATCGGAATCTTGGAGAACATCTCCACCACCTTCTTTTCCATCGCGTCTGCATCGAAATCGCCAATCACTATTATACCCTGTAGATCGGGACGGTACCACTGCTTATAATAGTCGCGGATCACCTTATACGGGAAGTTGCGGATAATATCGAGTTTACCGATCACCATCTGCTGATAAGGGAATTCCTGGAAAATCTTTGGGTATACGGCCTCACTCATGCGGAACTGGGCATTATTGCGCTGCCTCCACTCACCTTCGATCACACCACGCTCGGCATCGATCTCGGCTTCTTCAAGCAGAATGCCGCAGCTCCAGTCTTGCAGGCACAGAAGAACGCTGTCCATAAGAGCTGCATCAGTAGTCGGCACATTGTTGATATTGTAGACAGTCTCATCATAATACGTATAGGCATTGATGTCCGCTCCGAAACGGATACCTTTATCCTGAAGATAGTTGAGCATGTTCTTGCCAGGATAGTGGGTGGTACCGTTGAAAGCCATGTGCTCAAGGAAGTGGGCCAATCCAAGTTGTTCGGAATTTTCCAGAGCGGAGCCGACCTTCTGGGCGATATAGAAGTTCGCCCGGTTCTTGGGTTCCTCATTGTGCATCACGTAGTACGTAAGACCATTCGGAAGTACGCCGGACTTTACCTTCGGATTGAGGGCAAGTTTCGTCAGTTGTGGCATCTGCTGTGCCTGTGGCGCAGGTTGGGATTCCTGTGCACGGAGTCCGGTCACTGCCAGAAGCACTATTGCCAGAGATAGCAATTTCTTTACCATAATTTGGAAGATGTTAAGTTATGTATTTTTGATTTAGTTTATATTTTGTCTTAATTTGAGGTCATTTATGAGAAATAACCACACTGCAAAGTTAGGTCAAAGCTGTCAAAACACCAAATATTTATCGAAAAACATTAAGAACCCGTCAAAATCGCCTCTTAGTTTAAGAGATTGTTTAATAATCATTGTTAAACCTAAGAATACGGCCTTATCAATAAACTGCTTTCAGCATCAGATGTTACACCACGCGAAAAAATCTTTTTCAGATCATTATACGTGAGATTTTTTCACAAATCTGACAGCTACCCAGCCGAGATCGCTTCGTGTCTCTTTAAGTTCAAGTCCAAGGGACATAGCCACATCTGCCACCACCGGTATATCTTCTTCATAAAATCCACTGAGAAGTACTGTTCCTCCGGGCTTTACAGCGGCAGTATATCTGGGAAGATCGGCAACAATGATATTGCGGTTGATGTTAGCCATCAGAACGTCCGCCTCCTCACCAGATGGTAAAAGCGTGGCATCTCCCAACAGCATATCCATCTCTGCATTATTGAGTCTTATATTGTCAATGGCATTTTCCCAAGCAGGCGGATCAATCTCAATACCGGTAACTTTTCCTGCACCTCTCTTATACGCCAGAATCGACAGAATGGCTGTGCCGGCTCCGACATCGTACACCCTCTTCCCCATCAAATCAATATCAATAAGATAACTCATCATAAGATTGGTTGTGGAATGATGTCCAGTCCCAAAGGCCATTCTGGGATCTATAACAATGTCATATTCGGCATGAGGCACATCTGTATGGAAAGTGGAATGCACCACACATTTTCCGGCTATGACAATCGGCTTGAAATAATTCTTTTCCCATTCCTCATTCCAGTCCTGACCTACCACCAGATTGCTCTTAAAACTTAAATCTATGGGAATAGGGAAATTCTCAATAACTGATTTGACTCTTTCGGCAGAAAAGGTCTCGCTTCTTACAAAAGCTGTGAGTCCCTCTGTATCGGGTATAAAAGATTCATATCCTTCATCAACCAAAAAAGCGGCAAGCAGATCCGTGATTTCTTCAGAACACGGTGTGGCGTAAATCCGAAGCTCTATATAATCGTTCATGATATCAAAGTTATATTAAGAGGTTTAATAATCATTTTAAACCTCTAAGTTTTATTAAAGAAAAGCGTCCGGGAAAATGTAATAGAACATTAACCCGAACACAATATGAAATGTATGTCAGAACACACGTATATTCATTTTCTCTTTCTGGAGAAGAAAGATACGACCTTTCGTACAGTACTGAACGCACTGAAACCAATCATGATATAATCCACATAGTTCAATCCGGTCAATACTTTCGATGCGAGGCTGCCGGCCCTTATCAGTCCGGAAGCTCGTGTAGCGGAAGAAGTGCCTGTAAAAGCATTCGTTTTCCTGATATGTCTCATTCTGGTCTGAACCTTCTGTTTTGCAAACTCCCGGCGCAACATCACCAGAGCACGCTGATATCGAAGTTCCTCAAGTGAGTAACCCTTGAAATCATTTGCGTCCTTAACCACAATATCTTCCGGATGACATTTCTGCGGAGTGTTGACTTTTTCTGCCATAATTATTTTTTGTCAAGAAAGAGTTTGGTGATAAACCGCGCAAGCGGATTCATAATCAGAGGCTTCCGCAATAAATAAAGGAGTACGCCAACAAGAAGTACAATGCCGGCTACGGAAAGAAAAGCGAACGACGGTGCCATAAAAAGCTTGAAAAGATTCACTAACGCCATTGACATCAAAGCCAATGCGAAAATACCAAGAAGCAGACACACCGCTCCCAAAATCAAGCCACTCAGAAGTACAGTAAATTTCTCGGCAGCAGTAAGTTTCAGATATTCCGTCTCGCATTCAAGCCAAGTACGGGCTTGAACAAATACATCTTTTATCTCATCAGTCAGCTTGTCTTTCATCTATTTATAGGTCAAGTGAGTACCAGAATAAATCCGTAGTGGAAACGCAGCCTTAAGACATATCGGCAAAATACAGGAGCGGCAAGCGACTGCCGAAAGAAGCCGACAGAACCCATCGCACCTGCATCGTAGGTTTTTAGGAGAAACAATTATTCTCCGCCAGCCAGTTCAGCCACAAGTGCGTCGACTTCAGCGTCGCTGATCTTAACTCCTTTGCGTTTGAGAATAGCACATATCTCATTACGCAGTTCTTCTCCTTTTTTAGGAGCAAATAATATGGCGGATGCACATCCTACTATGGCACCTCCCACAAAGGCGGATATCAAATATAATGCTTTCATCTGTGTTTAGCTTATGTGTGGAAATTAGATATGCTTTTCAATCTGATCCTCGATTTCGTCCACCAACTCCTCCATCTTGTCTTTCTTAAGACAGATTCCCTTCTCTTTAAGAAGTTTCATGAGATTTTTGCGGGTATTTTCACCTTTTTCAGGAGCGAGAAGCAGACCAATGGCAGCTCCGGCCACGGCTCCGCCTACTACAGACAGAATGATGTGTAAGGGTTTCATAATTTTATCTATGATTTTAATGTTTGTTTTTACCGGACAGGCCTGTTAAGGCCAGTTCTACATATATAACGTCTTTTACATCAAAAATGATTTCACAAGACTGTATTTTTTCTCCCTAAAGTCAATTATCCGACAAAAGGAGGCCATGTTCACCGCATTGCAAACAACAAGACAGCCGCTTCAGTGCAATAAGCCACAAGACCATCATGTGTGAGATCCACCGGGCGCATCTCTCCATCAGGCATTGTCATCCTGACATGCGAATCATCTATCATTGTCATCAGAGGATAACTCTCTCCTTTGAAGTCAAGCGACCAGGTCTGGGTATCCATATCAAAATCAAGTCTGTAACTTTCTCCGGTGGGTTGAAAAGTGATAGTATATCCTTTTCCGTCACAATCCACGAGATAACGGCCGTTGTCGGTGTCGATCGCCTTTGTAGATGCCGACACAGGATTGTTGCCGCTCCAGAACTCGATGCTGTTTATGACCAGAAGATCTGCCAGACTTGTCACTTCATAGACAGGTAGCACCCAGAATGCAAAAAACACAAGTTCGTTGACAAATTTTGATCCGACCTGCTTGTTCCAGTTCAGAACACGGTTTGTCAACGCAAAACTGCCTATGCAGCTTGTCATAGAAACTGAACCCAGCAATAAGGCTGCCAGTGCTATTGTAAGATACCTTTTCTTCATATCAGGGAAAGGGCGGTTAATGTTTTAAGTGGAATATTCCTATCCATATAACACCAGACTATCAAAAAGATTATAACACAACGTGATTTTGCTGAATTTTTACGACAATTATTCCAATCATATCACCCCTATACCTTATATATGATAAAATACAACAATATCGGGAAAGATTAAAACATGTTAAACCCACACAAAAATCACCATATTTTCATCCAAAACATGCAACATTGGCCCGAAAGTTGCATTTAGAATACAGGCAAGCGGACAAGGCCTCTGCGGTAATATTTGTGGCAACAACATTAAACCTTCTCGCCGTATCTCCGTCAGAGTGACAGTTGCCCGCCAATTTTCAATGACAGAAACAAAAAACAAAATACAATATGATGAATATCACAAAACATGTCCTGACCGGAGCCATCATCTTTTTCGGATCCTACAATCTGTCGGCTGCCATATCATCCGATAGCAAATTTATCCATACTTCAGGCTCCACTCCGGCATTTGAAACAGATTTCACCAAGGCGGCCGAAAAAACTGTCAACGCCGTGGTATGCATCAAAAGTTATACCACCCGTCAACAAAACATGTACAGCGGTGGAGGATCAAATCCGTTTGACATGTTCGATTTCTTCTTCGGTCCGCAACAGAGACAACCGCGCCAGCCACGTCATCAGCAGAAGAAAAGCGAACCCGTACAAAGCGGACTCGGTTCTGGTGTAATCATCAGTGCCGACGGATATATCGTCACCAACAATCATGTGATCGAAGGAGCCGACAGGCTTGAAGTGCTGCTCAATGACAACTCGACATTTGAGGCACGTGTCATCGGTACCGATGAAGCCACGGATCTGGCTCTTATAAAAATCAGCACCAATGATCTATCTCCAATAACTTTCGGCGACTCCGAAAATGTAAAGATCGGAGAATGGGTGCTTGCGGTAGGAAACCCTTTCGGTTTCAATTCCACGGTAACGGCAGGTATAGTCAGTGCCAAAGCCCGCAGCCTCGGGCAGAACAACCGAAACGGCCAGATGGGAATAGAATCGTTTATCCAGACGGATGCGGCTCTTAATCCGGGGAACTCTGGCGGTGCACTCGTGAACCTGCGGGGAGAACTTATAGGCATCAACTCAGCCATATACTCCAATACTGGCAGCTATGCCGGGTTCTCTTTTGCCATCCCGACAACAATAGTGAAAAAAATAATGACCGACCTCAAGCAATACGGCACCGTACAGCGGGCCATGCTTGGATGCACTGTTACCGAACTTGATGCAAAACTCGCAAAGGAACATGATATAACAGCCATAAAGGCCGGTATGCTCATACGCGACGTCAGCGACATGAGTACCGCCAAAGAACTTGGCCTCAGAGAGAACGATGTGATAACAGCACTCAACGGCGTAACGGTTCACAATTTCGCGCAACTCACCGAACAACTCAACAAATTCCGTCCGGGCGATACTATTTCCGTCACATATTACCGTGACAACAAACAGTATACCAAGAGCGGCACATTACGCAATTCACAGGGCAACACCTCCATAACAAAGAAAGGTGATTTCGCGGAACTCGGTTGCGCATTCATGAAACTTACTCAGGAGATGAAGTCAAGTCTCGGCATTTCAAACGGCGTACAGGTGGCCGGCCTCAAAAGCGGCCCCGTGAAAGACTCCGGAGTCAAAGACGGTTTCATCATCATGGAAGTCAACGGACGTGCCGTCAATTCTTCAGAGGATGTAGAGGATGCCTTCAATCAGGTGATGAAGGGCAACGACGACAAGGTTCTTGTACTCTCCGGCATCTATCCCACAGGAAAACGCTACTATTACGCAGTCAACCTCAACGAAGAGTAGGCTACTTATTGTTTTCCACCATATTGTCGTCCGCGTTTAAAAACCTCGCGGACGACTTTTTCTTTCACAAAAAATCAGTCCATATACAATAAAACATATCAATCCTATGTTTTAATAGAGATATGGAGTGCCCTCTCCGATAGGTAGAGAGGACCTGTAGGTCCAGGCACTCATCAACAAACGACATAAAGACCAAATACCCAGATATTCCGCAAAGCAACGACAGGAATGAGACAACTAAAGATCACAAACGCCATCACAACGCGCGAGACGCGTTCACTCGACAAATATCTTCAGGAAATCGGTCGGGAAGAGCTCATAACCGTCAACGAAGAGGTGGAGCTTGCCCGCCGTATCAAGGCCGGAGACATCAAAGCCCGTAATAAATTGACCGAGGCTAATCTGAGATTTGTGGTATCAGTAGCCAAACAATACCAGAATCAGGGCTTGCCCTTGCCCGATCTCATAAATGAGGGAAACGTAGGCCTTCTCCGGGCTGCAGAGAAATTTGACGAAACAAGAGGATTCAAATTCATCTCTTATGCCGTATGGTGGATTCGTCAGGCAATTCTTCAGGCTCTGGCCGAACAGTCACGTATAGTCCGTCTACCGCTCAATCAGGTAGGTGCACTCAACCGCATAGGAAAGGAGCTCTCAAAATTCGAACAGGAAAACGAACGCAGACCTTCTGCAGAAGAACTATCCGACCGTCTTGGTATTCCTGTAGACAAGGTGGTAGACAGCCTTAAAGTTTCCGGCCGTCACGTATCTGTCGACGCGCCTTTTGCCGAAGGGGAAGACAATACACTTCTTGACGTCATGACAAGCGATGACATGCCGACCACCGACGCAGGGCTTACCCAGGAGTCGCTGTCGAAAGAAGTGGACAGGGCATTAAGACAGCTTTCGGAACGCGAACAGGATATTCTTAAAATGTTCTTCGGCATCGGTTGTCAGGAACTCACACTTGAGGAGATTGCGGCCAAATTTGATCTTACAAGAGAACGGGTACGTCAAATCAAAGAAAAGGCCATCAGACATCTGAAATCGCAGAAAAGCATGTTACTGAAAAGTTATCTCGGCTAACTTCATATATTTTACCCAAAAACAGAATGGCGGCACGGTAGTCTTCACGACCCTCAAGAGGGTGTAGACTTTACCGTGCCATTTTTGAATCTTTACGTGGTTCTTTTCGCAGATTTGTAGAATTATCCGGAAATATTTGTCTGTTAGGTAATTTATGTGTAATTTTGCAACCGATTTGTGGCACATCCGTAGAAAGCCTTTGGAAATGATGCGTCCGGGGGTGATATGAGAGTGAGATGGCGGCCACCAGTCATAGACTCTAAACCAAAGACTTAACAACAACAGCCATGTCAAAAGTTTGTCAGTTAACGGGCAAAAAGGCGAGCGTAGGCAACAATGTCTCACACTCAAAACGTCGCACCAAACGCAAATTCAACGTCAACCTTCACCGCAAAAAGTTCTATTGGGTTGAGCAGGACATGTGGATTGAGCTTCTCGTAAGCACCCGTGCCCTCCGTACCATCAATAAAATCGGACTGAACGCCGCTCTCAAAAGGGCGGAAGCAGAAGGAAATCTTGACTTCAAAGACATCACAATCCTTTCCCTCTAATTCTCTCAGACAATTATGGCAAAGAAAGCAAAAGGAAACCGCGTCCAGGTGATTCTGGAATGCACGGAACATAAGGCAAGCGGAATGCCTGGAATGTCGCGTTACATCACTACAAAAAACCGCAAAAATACCACTGAGCGTCTGGAGTTGAAGAAATATAACCCGATTCTCAAGAAAGTCACCGTCCACAAAGAAATCAAATAAGCACTCTGACCCATGGCAAAGAAAACCGTCGCGTCTCTTCAGAAAGGTGAAGGACGCACCTACTCCAAAGTCATCAAAATGGAGAAATCTCCCAAAACAGGCGCTTATATCTTCAAGGAGGAAATGGTGCCTAATGATGCTGTACAGGCTGCCCTCAAATAAAGAAATATCTTAGCAGACACTGTATCGATGCTCTGTTCATCCTGAAAAAGGATGCGGGCAAAAAGAATATGACAAGGACGCCACCATTTCAATTGGAGTGGCATCCTTGTCTTTTTAATGTTTCCTATATTGACGGATTCATCATTACCGCATTTCTATAGAAGTTGCTTCCAATATCAAAACATTCCCCTCAAATGTCACAAACCAATCGACTTCATTCAAATCTCTTTCTCACATTATTTCTATCAGCGGTGCTTATGCTCGTTCTGTTTCTGGGAATGAACTGGGCGGCCTATTCCATTCCGGCATCCGCAATACAGGATAATGCGGTGGAATCACAAAAGATTCTGGCAAGGGAGGGACTATATCCCTCTGGTTATTTTCTTTTCCAGCGAGACAATTTCACCGACGGGTTGATGATAAGAATGTCTACGATGCCCACGGAAGGGAACACTTTCCGCACGTCGCTTCTTAATCCGAATTACCTGCTGGAAGACACTGTGACAACGGAAGCAACCGAGGAGACTGAAAACATTGGTAGATTTTACGGACGATACTGGCATGGGTACCAACTTCCTCTCAGACTTTCACTACTTGTCGGCAATATATATCTAATAAGAATAATAAACTATATATTACTGACACTAATGCTTGCATTGGCTTTCTGGGCCATACGGAAAGCGGACGGATGGCGGATCGCTGTCATCTTTCTGATTTGTATGATGGTGATCGGATTTCCGATAATTCCGATGTGCATGCAGTTCTCCTCTAATGTATATATCACTCTTGCAGCCATTATCATTCTCACCCGGTTCAGGAATTATTTCAGAAAAATAGAAAGACTTGTATGTGCGTTTTTCATTATCGGAGGGGTTACATCATTTATCGACCTACTCACCGCTCCGCTTATGACATTATGTATTCCGTTGGCATTGGCTCTCTACAATAGACAGAACAATACTGGAATACGACCGGCTATTTTCTGCTCCATAAGCTGGGGAGCCGGATACGGACTGATATGGGCATCAAAATGGCTGGTCTCAACATTAGTCACCGGAATGAATTTCCTCGGGGATGCAGCAGAAAACGCAACTACACGTATGAGCGGAGAGATACCATGGGATGGGAAATTTGAAACTTATATGGAATCATATTTTCTGTTAGTCTGTACCATCCTTTATCTTATATTTCTCGGAATCTGCCTACTTCGCGCCGGTTCTCTCTCGGAGATGAAGCGTAACTCTTACCTTATCATATTAGCATTTTATCCACCTATATGGTGTACGGTGCTTCATAACCACTCCATGATACACTGGTGGTTTGTATGGAGGGCGTTCGGAGGATCGCTACTATGCGGACTTCTATATCTGCTACAGTTCACACATACATACAAAAAATCCAAATCATTATTGACACCTTAGACATCAATGGGAAATATCACCTCTACAGAATATAAGGTAGCCGTAATGCTGCCGTGCTTTAACGAAGCACTCTCTATAGGAAAGGTCGTGGAAGACTTCAGAAAAGTGCTTCCAGAAGCCGATATATATGTATACGACAATAACAGTACCGACGGCACTGCCGAGGTAGCAGCCAAAGCCGGAGCAATAGTCCGCAAAGAACCACGTCAGGGAAAGGGAAACGTGATGCGGTCAATGTTCAGGGATATTGAGGCGGATGTATACGTGATAGCCGACGGTGATGACACATATCCGGCCGAGGAGGCTCCGAAACTCATAAAAATGCTTCTAGAGCAACATGCCGATATGGTGGTTGGGGACCGTCTATCATCAACTTATTTTTCGGAGAACAAGCGTCCGTTCCATAATTCCGGCAACAGATTTGTAAAAACTATGATAAACCGGATTTTCAAGGCAGACATGCATGACATTCTTTCCGGTTATCGTGTGTTCAGCCGTGACTTCATCAAGAATTTTCCGGTGATGTCAAAGGGATTTGAGATTGAAACGGAACTTACCATACATGCACTCGATAAAAACTATCGGGTCTGTGAAGCACCGGTAGGCTACCGCGACCGTGGGGAAGGAAGCGTTTCCAAACTTAATACCGTCTCAGACGGAGTAAAAGTCATAGGAACAATATTCACTTTATTTAAGGATTACCGTCCCCTTACATTCTTTTCGATACTCTCCTTGATATCGCTTGCCGGAAGCATAACACTGATGATACCGGTACTTACAGAGTACTGGGCAACCAATCTGGTGCCACGCTTTCCGTCACTGATAGTAGCCTGTACGCTGCTTATGCTTGCAATTCTGTTGTTTCTATGTGGACTTGTCCTTGCCACCATCGCCAAAAACCAACGTCAGTTGTTTGAATATATGCGTATCAAACACTGACGTATATACTTCATCGTCATCGTTACTGATAAATGCACTTACGCGTCAGTTATCGGATGATGGCATTCTCAACGAAGAGTACGACGGGATCTCAGGCACAAAATGATATGTGTCTTTCTTATAATCTATCTGACAACAATAATGGTGTATGCCGTTGGACACTACCAGATATCGGGCCCGCAGCACCGTATTGTAACGCACTATCTGGTCAAATACATCTTGAGTAACATCCACTGACGGTGCTTTATATTCCACTATCAGCAACGTATCTCCCTCCGGAGAGAAAGCAACTGTATCGCATCTTCGCGAAAGTCCGTTCATATTCAATGAAAATTCATTGGCAATAAGACTCTTAGGATATCCCTTTACCGAAATAAGCCAAGCCACGAAATGCTGCCGGACAAATTCTTCCGGAGTCAAAGCCACAAATTTCTCACGCAAAGAGTCGAATACCTTCACTACTCCATCCATACATCTCACTTTAAGAGAGACGGGAGGAAGCGACAAAGGAGGCAAACCATCGGACTCGTTATTTGAGAGGATTCTCATCTCTTCACTGCCCCAGTACGGGATGTATACGTCGGATCAAACAGGGCATTAAGGAGATCAGCAAGACGCAATCCCCCCTTTAGAAACTGTATCTCTACTGTTGGCGTCCATTTTGCCACATAATCGTAAGAGATCTCGGTATCTCTGGGAGTTTCTTCATAGACCTTGGTGCATATCTCGAATGTTTCCTTTCCCCAATCGTATGGATTGCCACGAAGCATCTCAGCCTCTTCCTGTGGAGTCGCACGGTCTATCTGATCAACCCATTCAGTATGGCTCCATCTGTGAGCCGCCTCGGGAAGACTGCCATCCCAAGTTCCATGAAGATTTACATCTCGTCCAAAATACTTGATTGGCCAACTGTTGCCGCCACGGTCCGAGGCATGACCTAAATGCATGGGTTGATGTATGTCACCAAGAAGATGAACAATTATCTTTACCGCAAGGCGTTTCTGATCTTCTGTGGATTCAGGATCTTTTGCGATGTCTATCTGATTAGTTATGGCCCGCACTATGTCACCGGATTCAAGAAGGGGGGCCTCGTCGAAGTTTACACCCTCATCAATATTCTTGTAGTGCCATGTCTTTGTATAGGCATATTCATCCGTATGCGAAGCATTGTCAAGCCAATTAGCCCAATACACTATTGATTTGCCGTCAAGAAGTTTTGTTATGAAATCTTTGGCAGTAGGAGTGAGATGTCGCTCCGCTATGGCGGCGGTTGTATCATGTCCTTTCTGTCCCCACGGAAAAGCGGGCAACGTACAGAAAAATAAAAATAGTGGACAAAGTCGACGTGATATAGAATTCATATTACTATCCTTTTAAAATAAAAATATCCCAAAAACGATATTCTTAAATAACCCGACGTTTCCGAAGAAACCGGAATAACATTTTTCAGCGACGGAGATCCGATTCAATCTGTTCCACGGCCTCCAATAGGTCATGTGCGAAAGGCATACGGTCTTTAATGGCGGAAATGCCATGCATTACAGTGGTATGCGTACGATTCAGTTTTCTGCCGATAGCCTTCAGAGACAAGTCTGTAAGTTTATTTCCCAGATACATTGTCACCATTCGGGCATCGGCTATATCGCGCACGCGGCTCTTTGAAAATATAACGTCTGGATTAAGGTTATAATATTCCGCTGTGGCATCGACAATCATGTCAAAATTAATGGTTTTTCTGATCGGACGGACGGAATTGCGCATCACACTGCATGCCATCTCTATGGAAATAGGAGCATTGAGGGTGATACTTCTCGTGAGTATTCCCATCACAATTCCTTCAAGTTCTCTCACCGATCCTGAGGTATTGTCCGCAATATAGTCCAGAATATCAGCCGGAATGTCCAGACCGTTCTTACTTGCTTTATATCTGAGTATTTCACGGCGAAGTGCCCTGTCGGGACGTGGAAGTTTTTCCGTAATACCCCATTTGAAACGGTCAATAAGTCTGTCTGTAATCCCATCCAGTTCCACAGGAGGTCGATCACAGGTAAAAACAAGAGTACGCCCCCGATGGTGCAGATGATTGAAAATAGGGAAAAGCACCTTCATCGTACCATCTTTGAAAGACAATTCCTGAAGATCATCAAAGAGTATGGCATCCATCTGCTGAAACCAATTGATAAATCCCGGGATCTCCTTCTTTACCGTCGCTGCAGCAAGGAGATACTGGAACTGCCTCATCGGAATAAACAGCACTTTAGCACCAGGATTACGCTCCTTGATACGGATGCCTATGGCCTGAATCAGATGGGTCTTCCCTACCCCGACCTCTCCATACAGAAAAAACGGATTGAAATCTGTCTTCCGTGGATTGTTGGCGATATATTCAGCTATCGTGAACGGCAGTTTATTGCTTTCTCCTACACAATAATTCTGAAAATTAAGCGTCTCGTTCAGTTGGGAATCAATATCTCCGCCGTCTGCGGTTTTCTCCTCAAGAGGATTTACCGGTCGTGTGGCCTGACGTGCGATCTTGCTTGTGATGACATGACTCTGTTCTGGACTTTCAAGTCTGACACGACTCTTGGCGTCATGATTTATGACATTTATCTCATAAGCAAGCTTTACGGAAGGTCCGAAAGCATGTCGAAGAGATTTTGAGATTATCCCGTAGAAATCATCCTCATATTTCTCAAAGAAAAAATGGGATGGAAGTCCTATTACAATCTCACCCCCGTCAAAGCCTACAGGTATGGCTTCAGCAAACCATGTACGAAACCTTTCGGCCCCTACATTGTCCCGGATAAGATTCATAAACTTATCCCACTTCTGTTGTAATTCCGGACTCATGGGTTTACTGATGGCTCTAAAGGAGCGAATCGGGTACAAAGTTGGTTAAAAAAAAGAGAAAAAAAAAATGCCAAAAAATTTGGAAGTTTTATTTGGACAAGAAAGTTTTGATAATCAAAACTTTCTTGTCCAAATTCGTATCTCATCTGGTTTTATGCTTCATTCTACCGGATAACAATTTGTATCACAACTACTTATAGGCACGACCTATTTTTCGGCATTTCAAGAATGTCCACATTTATTGTCAGTATGGGAATCAAACAGTCAATCCGGACAAATTTTCTTATTCAAACTCAATCCAGACAATGCACAATCATGTCACAGGAGTTTGATACTGATATATCGTTTGGGATTCTTCTTGATATCAACTATAAGCGAATCTATATCCGCTGCCACAGTATTCAGTCTGTTATAAAGCTCCGGACTTGATGTAAGCATACCCAATGAAGACCCTGGATCATTAAGTTGCCGGGAGAATCGCGACAGATTTTCCGTTATCTGCTCCACATTATTCATAGTTGACTGAATAGGGAGAGCCTTTAGCTGACTTGAAAGCAACGTCAGATTGGCCGTTATGGTATCAATATTCTGGATCACCCCTCCGGCACCATTGAGAATAGAAGGTACCTGCCGACTCATCGTATTATTGAGAGACCCAGATGTAAGAAGCAGATTTTCAGTTATACCATCCAGACGTCTCACCGAAGCGAGAAGAGCCGGGTCCGTAACAAGAAGATTAAGATTATACAACAATGTATCAATTCTCGGAAGAATCGCATTTACCTTAGGCATCATATCATTTGTAAGCGATGACATGAGGTCGGGAGACGCGGAAGTGGGGATGTCCGAACCGACTTCAAGCATCTTCCGCGACGATCCAAGCTCAAGATTTATAAACGCGCCACTCAGCAACGTGCTGCCGATGTTTGCTCTTGAGTCATCGGGTATATGGAGTTCCTTGTTAAGGGCCAGAAGTACTTTTATATGGCCTGGATTGGAGTAATCATAGCTGATTTCTCTGACCTGACCGACCTTATATCCATTGAGAGTGACCGGGGCTGCTGTCTCCAGACCAGCCACATCCGTGTAAGTGGCATAATAGAAATTCGCAGGTTTGAACAGGTTCACCCCCTTGAGATAATCGATGCCGACAATCAATATGGCAATTGCGACAATCACACTTAATCCAATGATAAATTCTCTGGTAAATATCTTTTTCATACCGAAATGAATTGATTCAACGCACAATATCACTTTTTACGTCCACGAAGAGAGGGACGTTTCAGATGAGAATCGTCTCCAGTCGACATAACTCTCTTTGCAGCCGAAGTTTTCATTTTATCCCGACTGGAACGCATATCATTTATAACAACCTTACGGTTTTTATAGATTCTTACATTCCTATTTTTTTCAGAATGATTACTCTTATCAGCAGACTTCGCTACAGAAGATACATTGAGTAATTTCTGATCGGTTTTAGGTTCTGACACAATATCACCCATATCGGAAGTCTTGACAGTAACCGAAGATACCGCTGGAGCAGCAGCTGTAGCCGTAAATCCGGAATAAGTCCTCACCGTAATCGAAGATGCCTCCAGATTGCGTCTGTCCGACAGCTCTTTCGCTGCAACCGAACGTCTGCGCCTGCGTGCTGGTAGCGTTGTCTGACCATGCGTCGGAGGCTCGGAAACAATCCTATCAGGAACCTCCGAAACCGGAACCAGTACAGTCATATCCTCATTTTTACCATAAATGGGACTTTCCTCTAAAGAGGATAATCGGGAAGCTGTAGTTTTCAGAAGGTCATGTCTATACTTCTTAACTGCATTATAGATAGCCTGAGCAAGTTGTTTCTGACCTTTTTGAGAAGCCATATATACTGCAGAATTCGGATTGCATATAAAGTCAAGTTCTATAAGCACAGCGGGCATTGAAGTAGCCCACAGCACCCAGAATCCAGCCTGATGTACTTTTCTATCAGCACGTCCGGCTGTCTCTACAAGCTGTCTCTGAACCTCGTCCGCGAACTTTATGCTCTGACTTAGATTCTTCTTCTGTGCCATTTCAAAGATTATATATGACTCGTCGGAGTTTGGATCAAAACCCTTGTAATTCTGTTCGTGGTTCTTCTCAAGTTCTATTACCGCATTCTCCCGACGCGCTACCGCCATATTATTTGCATCCTTGTGAAGGCCAAGAGCATATACCGAGGCACCGGACACATTTTTCCTGTTTTTATTCAAAGCATCGACCGAATTGGTATGTATGGAGATAAATAGATCTGCCTTCGCCTTATTGGCTTTCTCGGCCCGTTGCTGAAGAGATATGAATGTATCGTTGTCACGGGTCATCACAACCTTCACATTCTTCATACCTTTCTTTATCTTATCAGCGAGTGCGAGTGCCACACCAAGGTTAATGTCTTTTTCTTTTACATTGTTGTCGATAGCTCCTACATCCTTACCACCGTGGCCGGCATCGATGACCACGGTAAACGGTTTGGTTTCCTGACGGGCACCATCTGTCGTAAAAGGGATAATAAAAGTCAATACTACTGTTATAAATATTATGAAATTACGAATTGACATGACTTAATGTTTATCAGAAATTAACGCCAAAACTAATACGGGCCAGATCGACGTATCTGACATCGATGCCGGCCTCGCTCCGGCTACGGTTGTTGAGATGATAATAGCAATAAGACAATAGAATGTGGCTCTGGAACTTCTTACTCATTGCAAGATTTATCCCCACACCGACGGCAGCCATCACACCTCCACGCGACACGCCGTTCTCTATGGCAGAAAACGCATATCCGGCCCGGAGATTGAAAAAACACAAAGATGGCTTTGAGCGAAACGAGGAACGAAAAACCACATATAGAGGGAAAAAATTGTTTTTACGACCGAAGGACCGATGCACGCCGGCACCTACACCAACCGTGCGTATAAAATCACTTTTATAACCTATCATCACGTCGGCATCAAGCGTTGACATGCCGTATCCTCGAAGATCTATGGATGTACCTACATCTACTCCCCATGTGAAATGGCTCAGCCATAACGGTCGGTTGCCTTCCGGGAAAAGAGATTCCCGTTCATCCAAAGCCTTAGACCCGATGGTATCGACAGCCTCCTGCGATGTTGCAGCATGACTATGAAACATCATACCGGACATCATAGTCAACAACAATATACACCATAACCGCACGGTCACAGATACATAAGACAATATCGGGCATGTCATATCAAACTGTCTCAACTCCGGATAAAGAGAAAAATTCGGGCAAAATTAGCGAAAAACGGTGGCTCATACAATACCAGACCATAAAAACGGTGTTATCAACTATTCGTCGTTAAAGTCTTCCTGAACTTCATAACAGTTCCGGAGCAATCGTATCAACATCACCATGGCATGGTTAGTGGCACACTCTATGACTGCATCCCTGTCTCCCTGAAAATGAAGACATTCGCTAACTACTGTATCAAGATATTTCACCGCGATCCATACAGTACCTACAGGTTTGAATCTTGTCCCTCCTCCAGGACCTGCAATTCCGGTTGTGGCTATCGCACAATCCGTACGCATCAACTTGGCGGCACCGCAGGCCATGGATTCAGCTACACTTCTGCTCACAGCACCGTCACGGTCAATGTCTCGCCGGTCCACTCCAAGCACATTTGCCTTGACATCGTTACTGTAACTGACCACACTTCCAAGAAAATATACCGACGAACCCGGATTCTGCACTATCCGGTGTGCGATATTGCCACCTGTGCAACTTTCAGCACAACTCACAGTCAACTCCCGTTCTGTAAGTAATTCCCCCAATACCTGAGCCACAGATTTATCTGCCATCGCAACCACCTCCTGCGAAAATATATCATTGAGATTCTGCTGATACTTATTCATCTTGAAACGCAGAAGCTCAACTCCGGAATTAACCCCGGTAAGTGTAATACGGGTAACAAGATTAACGGAATCAATGGATATCTTTACATATTCAGGCAACATCGACTCAAAGTGCCGCATCACCTTAGCCAGTTCATGTCTGGTGTATCCATAAATTACCAGATGACGTGTTTCCCTGTACGGGGCGTCAGTAGGTGTATTCTCATTAACGCTCATTGTATGATGGGGATATTATAAGCTGATTTTATTGTCCGCATTCATATTTCAACTCGGGCAAAAGGTGGTGAAGAGAGCGGACAAAACTCCTTGCGCTGGAATTTGAAATATCCAGCCATCGCCACCATGGCTGCATTGTCAGTAGTAAAAGACCGTGGAGGAATCCATGCCTTTATTCCACGCCGTGCACAGAAATCCGCGACAGCGTTTCTCACTCCGGAATTTGCCGACACACCACCCCCTATAGCCACAGAAGTGACAGAATACCGGTCAACTGCCTTTTCAAGTTTATCAAGCAGTATTGTTATGATAGTAGACTGTAGAGATGCGGCAAGATCGGCTTTGTTCCGGTCTATAAAATCCGGATCAACTTTAACCCCGTCGCGCAGAGTATACAGAAAGGATGTCTTGAGACCGGAAAACGAATAATCAAACCCCGGAATTTTCGGGCGACTGAACCGGAATGCATCCGCATTTCCCTGAGATGCAAGTCGATCTATATGTGGTCCGCCGGGATAAGGAAGTCCCATCACTTTGGCACATTTGTCGAATGCCTCTCCAGCGGCATCATCGATGGTTCGTCCTACAATCTCCATATCAAACGGGGAACGCACTACTACAATCTGTGAATTTCCTCCGGAAATGAGCAGACATATAAATGGAAATTCCGGGACGTCCTGTCTTTCCTCCGTACGGATAAAATGAGATAGTATATGGGCATGGAGATGATTCACATCTATAAGTGGCACTCCTGCCGCCAACGCAAGACCTTTGGCGAAAGAAGTGCCCACCAGAAGAGAGCCAAGAAGTCCTGGTCCGCGAGTAAACGCGATGGCATCGACAGATTTCATGTCTATTCCGGCCTGGCGAAGGGATTCGCTCACGGTAGGAAGTATGTTCTGTTGATGGGCCCTTGACGCAAGTTCCGGGACCACACCCCCGTATGCCTCATGAACCTTCTGCGAGGATATGACATTGCTACGCAGTATGCCGTCGGCAATGACAGCCGCAGACGTATCATCACATGAAGATTCAATACCGAGAATGGTTATACTCATATTCAATCTGATTCAGACAACAAAAGTAGTAATTTTTTTGCAGGTTGTCAAAATAATCACTACCTTTATCCTCTAAAATCAACCAATAGGCCCTCATGGAAGAGACTGACTATCCGTATCTGCCAGTGTCAAAAGCAAAAATATCTTTAGTGAGCAGTCTGGAATCCAAAAAGTTCCGTATCAAGGAAAGGCTGTTCGCTGTGCAAGGGACAAAGTCGGTGGAGGAGGCTCTCAAAAGCCTTGAACCTGCCTTTGTCTGTGCCACACAACAATGGATCTATTCGAAGTCCTTATCCGGATGCATACAATCCGACAAACTGTATGTGGCCACTGACACACAGATGCGCAGAATGTCATCACTGAAAACCGCTCCCGACGTAATCGCTGTATTTCCGTTGCCGGAAGAGTCAACAGACACACCCGTTCTTGATTCGGATAAACTTTATATTATCGTCGATGGGATTCAGGATCCTGGTAATCTGGGAACGATCATGCGCACTGCAGACTGGTTCGGCATAGAAGATATTTTCTGTTCACCTGATTCTGTCGATATATATAATCCCAAATCCATCATGGCCGCTATGGGATCGTTCACCCGCACACGAGTGAAATATATTGATCCGGAAAAACTTATCGCCGCCAATCCGGATATACCAGTCTATGGCACTCTTCTTGACGGAGAAAACATCTACGAGACCTCTCTGACACCAGGAGGACTCATTGCCTTGGGCAATGAGGGCAATGGGCTTACCGAAAAAGTAAAACGTCTTGTGACCCACCGTGTGAAGATACCCCCATACAATAAAGACCGTCACGCAGAATCGCTGAACGTAGGAGCGGCGGCAGCTGTGACAGTTTCTGAGTTCAGGCGAAGATTCCCTTTAGGTAACACCACCACTAAAAAATAAATTCAATCCACTGTGGCAAAAACAAAAACAGTATTCTTCTGTAATGAATGCGGTCATGAATCACCCAAATGGGTCGGCAGATGCCCGGGATGCGGTCAATGGAACACCATGACTGAGGAAACGGTCGTAACCGGCAAAAAAGGAACATCCGGACGCCGAGGCCTTCTTGAGACCGACACACGTCCCGTGGCACTCTCCGACATAGAGGCTCTTGAGGAACCGAGAATACATCTGCCATCCGGAGAACTAAACCGTGTACTTGGAGGTGGTCTGGTGGCTGGCAGCCTCACTTTGATAGGAGGCGAACCAGGAATAGGAAAGTCAACCTTACTCCTTCAGAACATTCTGTCGATACGCGGACGTAAAATTCTCTACATATCCGGAGAAGAGTCCGCATCACAACTCAAACTCCATGCCGACAGAATAGGCAAAGAAGCAGACAATACTTTCATACTTTGCGAGACATCACTCGACAAGATCTTAGCCCATATCGAAAACATGAAACCTCAGCTCATAGTAGTAGATTCAATCCAGACCATTTATTCTCCCGAGATAGAGTCCGCACCAGGTTCTGTGAGTCAGGTGAGGGAATGTGCGGCAAAACTTCTACGATATGCGAAACAGTCCGGAGTGCCCGTAATTCTTGTAGGACACATCAACAAAGATGGAGCAATCGCAGGGCCAAAGGTGCTTGAACACATAGTCGATACAGTCTTGCAGTTCGAAGGAGACCGTCAATATCTCTACCGAATACTGCGTGCCATCAAGAACCGGTTCGGGTCAACGTCAGAGATAGGAATCTACGAGATGGCGGACCGAGGTCTGCGTGAGGTAAAAAATCCCTCTGAAATGTTGCTCTCCCAGAATCGGGAGGAAGAGATGTCGGGGATTGCCATCGGAGTGACCATGGAGGGAGTCAGACCCTTTCTTGTAGAGGTGCAGGCATTGGTGTCGTCGGCGGCATACGGCACCCCGCAACGCGCTGTGACCGGATTCGACCAACGGCGACTGAACATGCTTCTGGCCGTACTTGAAAAAAGGGCACGCTTCAAACTTGCCCAGAAAGATGTGTTTCTGAACATTGCCGGTGGCCTTAAAGTAGCAGATCCGGCACTCGACATGGCCGTCGTGGCATCAGTGATGTCATCAAACTTCGACATCTCCCTTCCTCCTCATGTCGCCATGGCCGGGGAAGTAGGACTTTCCGGAGAGATACGTACCGCTGCCCGTATAGACAGACGTGTGACGGAAGCTCAGAAACTTGGTTTCAAGAAAATATATATACCCAAAGGCAATCTAAAAGGGATGAATGCTTCTGACTTCAATATAGAAGTAATAGAGGTAGGAAAAATAGACGAACTCTTCCGACATCTGTTCGCATAAGCCGACTTTTATTTTTCTTCAGCAATCGATGAATACAGAAAATAAAGAACCAGACTCCTCTTATCTTGATCTCCTGAACCCGCAACAACGTGAAGCCGTCGTATATCACGACGGGCCTTCTCTGGTGATTGCAGGAGCCGGGTCGGGGAAGACACGTGTACTCACCTACAAGATAGTCGACCTGATCCACCACGGTTTTGAACCATATAGAATTCTTGCTATTACATTCACCAATAAAGCGGCACGCGAGATGAAAGAGCGTGTGGCCGACGCAGTAGGTCCTAAAACATCCGCACGAATATGGATGGGGACATTCCATTCTGTCTTTCTGCGGATTCTGCGTTCACACGCTGACCTGTTGGGCTACCGGCATGACTTCACAATCTATGACGCAGCAGATTCAAAGGCTCTTATAAAATCCATAATCAAGGATATGGCCCTTGACGAAAAGACATATAAACCGTCCACGATAGCCTCAATAATATCAAATGCGAAAAACGCATTGGTGTCAGCGGAGGCATATATGGCCGACAAAGCATCACGCGACGCAGACAAACGGGCCAATCGTCCGATGACAGCCTATATCTATTCCACCTATCAGCAACGCTGCCGGAATGCCTCGGCAATGGACTTCGATGATATTCTTTTCCAGATGAATCTGCTTCTACGGGATTTTCCCGATGTATGCCGTCATTATCAGGAATTTTTCAGGTTCATTCTTGTCGACGAATATCAGGATACCAATTTCGCGCAACATCTTATAATAAAAAGACTGGCAGGCGACAGCATGCATGTATGTGTGGTTGGAGACGATGCCCAGAGCATATATTCCTTCCGAGGTGCCAATATCTCCAATATACTCAACCTTGAAAACAGTTTCAAAGGTCTGAGGATATTCAAACTTGAACGAAATTACCGTTCAACCCAGAACATCATAAACGCTGCCGGAAGCCTCATAGACAAGAATACCAGTCAGATCCGCAAAAACGTATATAGTGAGAATGAGCCAGGAAAACCTGTTGAGATAATCTCCACATTCAGTGATCTGGAAGAGGCTTTTCTTGTAGCCAACAATATATCACAGACCCAGCTCACTTTCCACGATTCACTAGAAGAATACGCCATTCTTTACCGTACGAATGCCCAGAGCCGTCAACTTGAAGAGTCGCTCCGTAAGCGAAACATACCTTACCGTATATACGGGGGCCTGTCTTTCTATCAGCGTAAAGAGGTAAAGGATGCCATCTGTTATTTCAGATTGGCTGTGAATCCGGACGATGACGAAGCATTAAGAAGAGTTATAAATTACCCAGCACGGGGCATTGGTGAGACCACATTGAAGAAACTCACCCACGCCGCCATCGAATCCGGGAAAAGTATCTGGCAGGTGTTGTGCGATCCTGTGGCAGCAGGTGTGAATGTCAATGCTGGCACCTTAAAAAAACTCAATTCCTTCCATGACCTGATTGACGATTTTATTCATCGCAACCAGACGGGGGAGGATGCGTTCACATTGGGGTCATATATATTCGCCCAGACAAAGATGATCTCAATGCTCCAACATGACAAGACACCCGAATCTATCAGCAAAAAAGAGAATCTGGAAGAAATACTGGCAGGACTTAGCGACTTCGTGGAGCAACGATCCGAAGAGGGCGAGACCGAAACAGGACTTTCCGGCTTCCTATCTGAAATCTCTCTTGCTACCGATCAGGACAAAACAGACGACACCGATACTCCAAAAGTGACTTTAATGACTGTGCATGCGGCAAAAGGACTGGAGTTCAAGCATGTATGGATAGTAGGAGTGGAAGAAGAACTGTTCCCGTCCATAATGAGCATGGATAGTCTACCCCAGATAGAGGAGGAACGGAGATTGCTTTACGTAGCGATCACACGCGCGAAAAGCACATGTACCCTGACATTTGCAAAAAGCCGCTTCCGCAACGGACAAAGCGTGATGACACGGCCATCCCGGTTTCTTTATGATATTGACCGCAGATACCTTAAAACAGCATCCTCATCCAAATTAGATAACAATACTGCAGGGTTCATCAATCCGGTGGCCAACTACCGATCAGATCAACCACGAAACCGTTATAAATCATCAAATCAATACACAACCGGTATATATCCAGATAAAGAAGAGACGGCACCAGCCCACTCAAAAGGAATCTCAACCCATTCTTCTTCGGAACTCTCCATCGGTACCCGTATCAATCATTCCCGATTCGGAAAAGGGACTGTCACCGGAATATCAGACATCTCCGGAGAGCCAATGATTGCCGTCCGTTTCGATCAAGTCGGTGACAAAAAATTGTTGCTTAAATTCGCACGTTTCACAATCGAATGAATTCCAATATGATATTACCCACTCCATATTACATCGTCTACGAATCTCGACTAAGACACAACCTTGATATTCTCGATGAGGTCCGCCGTCGGGCAGACGTCGATATCATCATGGCTCTCAAAGCAAATGCTCTCTGGAAAACCTTCGGAGTAATCGCTGAGAAATTTCCGGATTCCACGGCCAGCTCAATCAATGAAATGCGTCTGGCCAACGACTATCTCAAGGGGAAAGTACATACCTATTGCCCCGTCTATACCCATTCATCTTTTCCGCAATTTCTCGCTGGCAGTTCTCATATCACATTCAATTCCATAGTTTTATACCAACGATTCCGTCCACAGATAAAACAATGGAACACAGAGCACCCTGAAAGATCCGTGTCACCGGGATTGAGAATAAACCCGAGGTGTAGCGTGATTGAGACCGATATCTATAATCCGTGCGTTCCTGGATCTCGCTTCGGTGTAAATGCAGAGAATCTGCCGGAATTACCCGAAGGAATAGAGGGACTGCACTTCCATGCCTTGTGCGAATCATCCAGTTACGATCTGGAGATAGTATTGGAAGCACTTGAACATCAGTTCGGTCATCTTCTTCCTCAGGTAAAATGGCTTAACATGGGAGGAGGACACCTGATGACCCGGAAAGATTATGACATAAATCATCTTGTCAGCCTGCTCAATAGAATGCATGACCGATATCCCAAATTGAGATTAATCATGGAACCCGGTAGCGCATTCACATGGCAGACAGGAGATCTTGTGACAGAAGTACTCGACATAGTCGAGGATGCCGGTATACAAACAGCCATCATAGACGCGTCATTCGCCTGCCACATGCCCGACGTGCTTGAAATGCCCTATCAACCTGAGATCAAAGAGGCATTCCCAAACAAAGAGAAAGACTCTCATCCTGGTCATAATTATCGTCTGGGAGGAAATTCCTGTCTCAGCGGAGACTCCGCGGGACCATGGAAATTTCCCCATCAGCTGAAATCCGGTGACAGACTGACGCTCCGAGATATGAACCATTATACCACCGTTAAGACAAACATGTTCAACGGAGTGCAACATCCAGACATATACTGGCAGCCAACCGACAACTCTACACCACAACTGCTTCGCCGATTCACATACGAAGATTATCGCGACAGAATGGATTGACATATAATCAATTATCATTAAAGCTGACAATTTCATATAATGACAGTCAGCTTTTTTCACCATAAAAATTTGGCCATTTCACCAAGATTGCCTACCTTTGCAGTGTGAAACACTTGACGGGGCATTAGCTCATCTGGCTAGAGCGTTTGACTGGCAGTCAAGAGGTGACCGGTTCGATCCCGGTATGCTCCACGAAAGGCGGATTCAGAGATTATTCTGAGTCCGCTTCTCTTTTTTACATCTGTTATTCCGATAATCCAACATTGATAATTCGGATTATTTAACCAATTTTTACACCATATCCCTATCTGACCACTTGGTAATTCGACAGAGTTTTCTTAATTTTGCACCTGCGGCGTCACCATACGATGACGTCGCAAAATAACATACATTCTCTCCGGATAATATAACCGTCGCCGACATCAATCATCTCTATATGGCTTCATTCAATCTAAAAGGTCTGGGAGTGGCACTTGTCACTCCGTTCAAAGAAGACAAAAGCATCGATATTGACGCACTTGACAGACTATTGGACTCTCTCGCAGAGGCCGAAGTCAACTATATCGTAATCCTTGCGACCACCGGGGAAACCCCTGCTCTTTTCCCTGAAGAGAAGCAATTGATAAAAGATCGCGTGCGGATGCGTATAGGAAACCGCATACCGCTTGTCATCGGAGTCGGAGGAAATCACACCCAGGCTGTTGCAGAGGAATTGATGAACGGTGATTTCGACGGTTTCAAGGCGGTATTGTCTGTGGTGCCATATTACAACAAACCCTCACAGGAGGGGATCTACCAGCACTACAAGACCCTTGCAGAAATATCTCCGCTCCCTCTCATATTATATAATGTTCCCGGCCGCACCGGTGTAAACATGTCGGCGGAAACGACTCTTAGACTTGCACATGACTTTGAAAACATAACCGGCATAAAAGAGGCATCGGGAAACTTTGTGCAGATAGAGGAAATCATAAAACGCAAACCTGAAAGATTTCAGGTAATCTCCGGAGATGACGGCATCACATATCCATTGATGACACTTGGTGCTGTAGGGGTAATTTCTGTGATAGGCAATGCCTTCCCTAAAGAATTCGGACGCATGGTGCGTCTTTGCCTAGAGCATCGTTTTGACGAAGCCCTGAGGATTCATTTTAAGTTTACCGAGCTCTTCAATCTCATGTTTGTAGATGGCAATCCGGCCGGTGTGAAATGTGCTCTCAATGCATTGGGAATGATTGCCAACGAACTGCGCCTGCCGTTGGTTCCGACCCGTATCTCTACCAATGAGAAAATTCACGCTCTGATTGCCGAACTACGTAAAATCTGACTGAAAGGATTTATTTGTCAGTATGATAGACCGCGCCACTGCTGAACGAATCAAAGACACTGCCGACATAGTAGAGGTAGTGAGCGACTATGTGCATCTGACACGACGCGGCTCAAACTATATGGGATTGTGTCCGTTCCACAACGAACGGACTCCATCGTTCTCCGTAAACAGGAGACGCAATTTCTGCTACTGCTTCTCTTGCCATAAAGGAGGATCGCCTGTAAATTTCATCATGGAGAAAGAAGGCATCAGCTATCACGATGCACTTCTTCATCTGGCAAAAAAATACGGTATTCCAGTCGAGGAACGGACATTGACCGACGAGGAACGTCAACTGCAAAGTCTACGTGAGAGTATGCTTGTCGCCAACGAATGGGCGATGAACAAAATGCATGCAGACCTTACATCTACAGATGAAGGCCGTGATGTAGGAATGGCATATTTTCATCAACGAGGCCTGACACAGGAAGCAATAACCGCATTCCACCTCGGATATGCTCTTGACAGACCCACAGCTCTTGCCGATGCTGCCCGTTCTGCCGGATATGACATAGAGACTCTGAAAGCGGTAGGACTTGTAGGAGTCTCGCAACACGGTTCCCTCTATGACCGGTTTCGCGGAAGGGTAATTTTTCCTATTTTCAACACATCCGGTAAAACCGTAGCATTCGGAGGCCGAGATCTCAAAGGTGGACCGGCAAAATATGTCAACTCACCGGAATCGGAGATATACAAGAAAAACCGGGAATTATACGGCATCTATCAAGCCAAGAATGAAATTGTCCGTCAAGACAAATGCTTTCTGGTGGAGGGATATATGGATGTAATCGGTATGTGGCAGGCTGGCATGAAGAATGTAGTGGCATCTTCCGGAACAGCCTTGACCGACGGCCAGATAGCTCTTATCCACCGGTTCACCGAGAACATCACTCTTCTGTACGACGGTGACAACGCTGGAATAAAGGCATCACTGAGAGGGATAGACATGCTCCTTTCCCACAAGATGAAAGTGAAGGTGCTGCTTCTGCCAGATGGCCACGACCCCGACTCTTTCGCCAGAGATCATACACCGGAAGAGTTCCGTAAATATGTGGAGGAGCATGAGACCGACATTATCCGTTTTAAAATACAAGTAATGCTTACGGATGCCGGATCCGATCCTCTGCGTCGTTCAGAAGCTATCCGTAGTGTCGTAAGATCACTTGCCTGCGTTCCTGACCCGATCACTGCCAATGTCTATATCCAGGAATGTTCGAAGCTAATGGATGTGGACGAGAAAATCATATCACGCGAAACACGACGAATACGCTCTGAAATGCTTGAAAAGATTCGTCTTGAGAAGCGTTTTGAGGCTGAGCGTCAGCGGCTGGACAATGATCCCTCATCCGATCATCCATTATCCTCTCCCAACTTAGAGGACAAGTCAATAAACCAAGACTGCGCAACCACGGTTTCCAACACTCAGCCGATGGCCGTTTCCTCACCTTTGTTGCCTCTGGAAAAACAGGTAGCGCGATATTGTGCACGTTATGGAGTGATGGACTTCTGCGAAGGGCTGGATGCCGAAGGGAAGCCATATTGGCTGAATGTGGCCGAATATATTCAGGCTGAAATGGAAGCCGACAAAATGGAATTCACGAATCCCGGATTTACCCGTCTGCTCCAGGCTGTGACCGACTTGCGCGACCGATATCTTGATGATCTGGGACATATACGTGAAGAACTGGAATCGGAAAAACAGAAAAAGCGGGAAGAAGGAATAGCCTCCATCGCCGCGAAGGAGCTTGACATATCATCCATAGAGCGCGAAGAAGAGGCTCTGGACAAAAGACTGGAAGAAGAGGCTATGGAAGAGGAACGTCTCTATGCCGCCTCCTACACAGGCAGAATTCTGGCAAGTGCCGAAGATGACTTCGTGCGTAGATTCGCATGCGAATGTCTCGCTGACATAAAACCGCTAAGCCGACGTTTCGACCGTATGGGATCAAATCTGCCGGAGCACGAACGGCTGATAGATCTTGTGCCCAGGGCCATCAATGAATGGAAACAAGGAAATCTTCACCTGAGCATCAGCCGATTGACACAGAAGATAGCCAATGCTGAAACCAATGGCGATCACGAGGCTATGATGAAAATCATGGAGGAAATATCCAGACTGCAGCGCATACAGAAAGAAGCGGCCAAAGCCATAGGAGACCGCGTGATATCCCCCAGATCAAAATTCTGAACATCGATAAAATTCAATCCAGATATTGAAACCAATGAATATACTTGAGATCCGAAACCTTACAAAACGATACACGACCAAAACCGCACTCGACGATATAAGTTTTGACGTATCCGAAGGATCCATCTGCGGACTTCTCGGGCCTAACGGTGCCGGGAAAACCACTCTTCTTCGAATAATAAACTCTATTCTGATCTCAGATTCCGGTTCTGTGACTGTCAAAGGAATGCCTGCATCACGCGAAGCAAACCACATGATAGGATATATGCCGGAAGAACGCGGCCTATACGACAAAATGCGGGTCGAAGACCAGATAATGTATTTCGGTCTCCTCAAGGGTGGCGATCCGGCACGACTGAGAGTGGTGATGAATGACTACATGGATCTGTTCAATCTCACTCCGGACCGTCGTAGGCGTGTAAAAGAACTGTCTAAGGGAAACCAGCAGAAAGTACAGATTATCGCGACACTGGTACATGAACCCGACCTTGTCATTCTTGACGAACCTTTCAGTGGATTCGACCCCATAAACGGAGCACTTCTCCAGGAGTTGATCACCAGACTTCATTCCAACGGAACGACAATCATGCTCTCTTCCCACAACATGCCTGCGATAGAGGAGATATGCTCAGACATCGCTCTAATAAACCATGGCCGTCTGCTGCTCAACGGACACATATCCGATATCAAGGAGAATCATCGTACTGATTCCATTCTTCTTACCACGCGCCGAGAGCTTTCACTACCGATGCTAATGGACTCCGGACTCCTCTCTGAAGCCATACCTGCGGAAACAAAAAACTGGCGCAAAGGATTCGCCTATAGATTACGTAAAAAAGAAGGTGCCAGAAACTCAGATATTCTGGAAGCAGTCGCCATTCAGGGAGAGATACTGCATTTTGAAGAAGAACTGCCCTCACTCAACGACATCTTCCTAAAATATGCCACAACAAATAACTGAAACATCTCATGTCGCAACTATCACTTATAATAAAAAACGAGTACCTCACCGATATACGGTCGAAGTCGTTCTGGATAGCTACATTCGTATTCCCGGTTGTAATGGTCGGCTTCGGTATCTTCATCGGATTTCTTGCGGGAGATTCCGATTCTCTCTCCAAGGCAGCCAACTTCGCGGCACCGGAACCTGATGAGATGACACCAGCCAAAATCCTCGGGATGATGCTTGGCATGCTCCTTACTCTTTTCATAATGATGTATGGAGCACAAATCTTCAACAAGGTTAAAACCGAGAAATGCAACCGTATAGTCGAGATTCTCGCCACATGTGTCGACGGGCGCACTATGCTTATGGCAAAAATAATAGCTGTCGGACTTATCGGACTGACACAACTGATGCTCTGGTTTCTGCTCACCGGAATCATTGCGGCTGGACTGATTATAGTATTTGTACCGGATATGTCTTTCTCTTTCCTGTTTGAATCGATGTTCTGGAAAAGTCTGATATGGAGCATCCTTTTCTTCATCGGAGGATATATATTCTATGGATCGCTTTTTGCGGCCGTAGGAGCCATGACTGACAAAAACAATGAAAATCAGGAATATATGTCTGTGCTCACATTTCTGCTTCTCGGAGCTTTTTATATAGGAGAATACGCCGTAGATCATGGAGAGGGAGTGTTTGCCACAATATGCATGTTCATTCCATTCACATCTCCTACAGTCGGCACTGTCAATGCCGTAGGATCTGATTCACCTCTGTGGATGTGCATCCTGTCTCTGGTCACACTGTATGGATGCGCTCTTCTCTCAGTGGCATTCGCAGGAAAGATCTATACCTCTTCTCTATTGCTCAAAGGTAAAAAATTCTCTCCACGCGACATAATAACTTTCCTCCGGTCCAAATAACCATTTGTCCGCGTCAGGATTTAACACTAACTTTGCAGACTGTCGGGATCAAGTGGCATTGTCAGCCACATCCGACAGTGCTGACTATATATGCAATCACAAATGACCTTCACCATTGAAGCGACAGTCCGTGACTCATCTGCCAGAGCCGGCACGTTCACAACAGCACACGGTCCTGTGCGGACACCAGTGTTTATGCCGGTAGGCACTGTCGGATCTGTCAAGGGAGTACATCAACGGGAACTACGCGACGACATAAAAGCCCGGATAATTCTCGGCAACACATATCATCTATACCTTCGTCCAGGTACCGATATACTGCACCGGGCCGGAGGGCTGCATAAGTTCATGGGCTGGGACCTCCCCATACTCACAGACTCAGGAGGATTTCAGGTATTCTCCCTCTCATCACAACGCAAACTGCGGGAAGAAGGAGCTCTCTTTCGCAGCCATATAGACGGCAGCAAACACCTGTTCACCCCGGAAAATGTGGTCGATATACAGCGCATCATAGGTTCTGACATAATGATGGCTCTCGACGAATGTGCGCCTGGAACCGCAGACTACGAGTACGCTGCCCGTTCACTCGATCTTACACACCGATGGCTTGCCCGTGGATGGGAGCATTATCGCAACACTGAACCTATATACGGTCATTACCAGTCTTATTTTCCGATTGTTCAGGGATGTGTATATCCCGATCTCCGGAAACGTTCGGCAGAATTTGTCGCCTCTCTCGGTGCCGACGGCAACGCCATAGGCGGTCTTGCCGTCGGCGAACCGACAGAAAAAATGTATGAAATGATCGAAGTGGTCAATGCGATTCTGCCAAACGATCGCCCGCGTTATCTGATGGGCGTCGGGACACCGGCGAATATTCTGGAAGCCATAGATCGCGGAGTTGATATGATGGACTGCGTGATGCCGACCCGCAATGGCCGTAACGGAATGATATTCACCCGCAACGGGATCATGAACATGCGCAACCGCAAATGGGCCGATGATTTCTCCCCTTTAGATGAAGGTGGTCCGGCATGGGTAGATGCGGAATATTCCCGTGCCTACGTCCGTCATCTTGTCACAACCGGTGAACTCCTCGGTCTGCAGATCTGTTCGATCCACAATCTGGCTTTCTATCTATGGCTGGTAGATGAGGCACGACGACATATCGAAAAAGGTGATTTTGCCGAATGGAAACCCAAAATGGTGGAAAATGTGACACGAAGGCTCTGAGGTCATTAAGAGGCTGTTTAAAATATACTTCCACACAGATGAAGTTTTTTAAGAAGAGAATAGAACCATTGCCACATGACAAAACGGATCGTCCTGACGAATCCGAACAGATATCTACTCCGGTCATCATCACTGAAGAGACATCGGAAACCGTACCGAATCCTACCTCTGTTTCCCCCCGTCTACGCTGGCCAGGAAAATTCTCGTTGAAAATAAAGATTCTTGATTTATATATCCTAAAGAAATTCTTAGGAACATATTTCATGGCCACGATTCTTTTTCTGGCCGTGATCGCTATGTTTGATGTCACCGAGAAACTTGATGCCTTTCTGACCGCGCCACTCAAAGAAACCCTCTTCGACTATTTTCTCTCTTTCCTTCCTTTCTTCGCCAATCAGCTGTCTCCGCTGTTTGTATTCATCTCTGTGATATTTTTCACTTCCAAACTTGCCGGTAACTCTGAAATAATCGCAATCCTCTCCTCTGGAGTAAGTTTTCATCGCCTGTTGCGTCCCTATATGGTCGGTGCAGCAATTATCGCCGCCCTCACATTCGTGTTGTCAAACTATCTCATTCCACCCACGAATGTCCGCCGGATAGATTATACCAACAAGTATGTACGCAATAAACGGGTCGATTCCGGCACCAACATCCAACTTCAGGTGAAGCCTGGAGTCGTGGCCTACTTCGGACGGTTTGACAACACAAACAAAACCGGCTACCGTTTCTCGCTTGATAAATTCGAAGGGAAGAAACTTATGAGCCGGCTCACCGGCAATACTGTAATCTATGACTCTACCAAAACATATCAATGGACAGTAAAAGATTATATGATCCGGGACTTCAACGGCATGCGGGAGAAAATCACGCGCGGCTCAAGCATTGACACTGTGCTACCCATAGAACCGAAAGATTTCCTCATATCAGCCAACGATCAGGAAACGCTTACCACACCTCAACTTAACGATTACATCGAGAAACAGCGAATGAGAGGAGTGGCCAATATAAAAGCATTTGAAATAGAACGTGAGCGGCGATATGCCACAACAGCGGCGGCATTCATCCTGACACTCATCGGCATGTCTCTGTCATCACGGAAAGTAAAAGGGGGAATGGGTCTGAATATCGGTATCGGATTGGCACTTAGTTTCAGTTATATCCTTTTCTCTACTGTCACAAGTTCGTTTGCCGTTTCAGGCCTGACTACTCCGTTCATAGCAATGGAAATTCCAAACGTCGTATATCTCGGAATCGGATTGTATCTTTATCGACGTGCATCACGTTATTGATGCCATCTCATCACAAAATTCATACAATTATGTCCGTCTACGCCACTTGTCGATAAGTGCCCCCATATCATCCGGTATCGGTGCTTCGAAATCCATCTCCTTCCCCGTACGAGGATGCACAAAACCCAATGTCCGAGCATGAAGGGCCTGACGGGGACACACCGCAAAGCAATTCTCGATAAACTGACGGTAACTGGAAGAAGTATTGCCCTTAAGTATCTTGTCACCACCATAGCGGGCATCATTGAAAAGAGGATGTCCCTTGCTCATAAGATGGACGCGGATCTGATGGGTACGTCCTGTCTCAAGCACACATTTCACCAGAGATACGTATCCGAAACTCTCAATCTGGAAATAATGAGTCACCGCATGCTTCCCGATCGCCGGATCGTCAAACACAGCCATCTGCAACTTATTACGCGGATTACGCGCAATATTGCCTGTTATGGTTCCCTCTTTTTCAGGAAAATCTCCCCAGGCTAAGGCGACATATTCCCGACGTGTTGTCTTATGGAAAAACTGGTTGCCAAGATGAGTCTTTGCATCCGGAGTCTTTGCGACTACAAGCAATCCTGATGTATCCTTATCAATGCGATGCACCAGTCCCAGACGAGGATCATCCACATCATAATCAGGGTTATCTCTAAAATGCCAAGCCAGAGCATTGACCAAAGTACCGGAGTAATTGCCATGACCGGGATGTACGACAAGACCGGCCGGTTTATTGACAACCAACAGATCCTCATCCTCATACACTATGTCCAACGGTATGTCTTCCGCGATGATCTCATTCTCATAACGCGGACGGTCCATCACGATGGACACTGTGTCGAAAGGCTTCACTTTGTAAGACGACTTCACAGCCTTTCCATTGACAAGAATACATCCGGCATCCGCAGCCTGCTGAATACGGTTGCGGGATGTACGCTGCATCCTTTCCACCAGAAATTTATCTACACGCAGCAATTGTTGGCCTCGATCGGCCTGATAGCGGAAATGCTCGAAAAGTTCCCGTCCGTCATCAGAAATGAAACTCTGCCCCCCATCTAATTCTTCAAATTCATCTTCCGGGAGAATAGAGGGATTCGTCTCATTCAAGATATTCATTGTTTTCCTCCTCTTCAGGTTCGATATATCCCGGATTCGACGGCTCACGCCGTTCACGTTCATATCCCTCTTCCTCTCCATATTCAGGAGATGGTGATTCAAGTCCCTCCACTGGAATACCTGAACTTTCAAGATTTGTCAAGGAGTCTACCACCGAACCCAAACGACCATCAGACACTTCCAATACTATTGAAGCATTTACAGGTACTTTCTGAGTTTTGCGGACAGGTATTCCATTTGCTATCACCCTTATGACCATATCATTGTTTCCGAGTACATGAACCACTCTCACTTTCTTGAACCCAAGTTCTTCAAGTCTTGCGAGTCCGCTTCGCTCACTTGATCCGGCAAGTGCATATTCCCGGGGACGGTTGTCATCGTCAATCACAACCAGCTTGGGAGTGACAGCATTTATATACAGAAACACCTTACGTCCCGGTTTTACTTCGGATCCACGTTTCGGAAACTGCTCCACGACATACCCGGGCCTGACATCCTCAAGATAAAGCGAATCACGTATTTCATAACGTAATCCGGCATCGTGAAGTCTTTGGATAGCTTCGGTATATGAAGTGTTTTCCACTCCAGGCACAGTTCTGGTCTGACCATGACGGGTAAATACAGCAATGGAAAAATAGACAATAAGAATGCCCAAGGCAGCCACCAGAATAATGATGACGATATTGGCCAACACCGGATGGCGATGCATAAACAGGCTACGGGATTGATTCGGCATGTCTGTAGTCAATATACGTTTATCTGCCACGACCCGTATCCGGGTCGTTTCAGCCTTCAAAGTTAAGAAAAAAATCCCACACTCCCCTCCTTTGCATCATCTCAATTTTGAATTAACCCGCATTTTGACTATTTTTGCACATCAAAACAATAAATTCTTACAATATTTTTCCATTGACATGAATATGAAATCACTCTTTTCGATCGTCCTTATTATATTTGCCTCAACACACGTTGAAGCCAAAGACAGGACTATCCATGACCCTTCCGCCACAAATCAGGAAACTATACTGCACGCATGGAGCTGGAACTTTCCATCCATCGCAAAAAATATGAAACGCATATCCGATGCCGGATTCACCATGATCCAGACATCCCCTGTGCAGCAATGTTATTCTCCCGAAGGAAGCGGGAAAAAGATTTTCGATGAAAATGTGACACAGGGAAACTGGTATTACTATTACCAGCCGACAGACTGGAAAATCGGGAATAACATACTCGGTTCCAAAGAACAGATGCAAGTCATGATGGATTCGGCTGCGAAATACAATGTGAAAATAATTATCGATGTGCTTCCTAATCATACCGCTTTCGATATCGACGCCGTCTCTCCCGATTTTTATAAGGCCGTAGGAGGCCGTGACAAAATGTTCCATTCTCAGGGAATGAAACCGGTGGAAGACTATAACAACCGACTCCAGTGCACTTTGTGGGCCTCAGGTGCCCTTCCGGATGTAAACACTGAGAATCCGGACTTTCAGCGATATTACATGGAATTCGTCAACGAACTACTTGACATGGGGGTACGGGGATTCAGATACGACACCGCCAAGCATATCGGGGTGCATTCGGATCCTGTGGACTCAGCTAAAGGAGTGAAAGAAAATGATTTCTGGGACGTCGCTACAGGACGCAAAAGCGTAAAAGGTATTCATCTTTCTGTCCCTTACGACTCCCTGTTTGTATATGGAGAAGTGCTTCAGGATCGCAACGTGCCCGAAAAGGAATATGCTTCCTACTTCGGCCAGACTGCATCCGGCTACGGACATCTGATACGGGAGATGCTCGACAAAGGGTCTGCCCAAGGTCTTGACGTCATCAGTTTCCACCATTCTTCCGCACCGGAATATCTTACCACATGGGTTGAAAGCCACGACACATACGCAAACGCACATGAATCCGCACACCTTAGTGACGAACAGATACGTGTTGCCTGGGCATTCCTCACCGCCCGCCAGAACGGCACACCTCTCTTCTTCAGCCGTCCCATGGGTTCCACCCGCAACAATTACTACGGCGACAACATCCTCGGGGCACGCGGCAACGATGAATTTTTCCATCCGGAAGTGGCAGCGGTAAATAAATTCCGCGTTGCCATGAAAGGTGAGAAAGAAAAGATCGAGATATCAGCAGACGGACAGATCCTTCTCGTAAACCGTGGGAAGAAAGGTGCCGTAGCCATCAATATCAGCAAACATGCCAATCCAATTGACCTCCCGACAAAACTTCCAGCCGGATCATACCATGATAAGGTATACAATCAGGAATTCAAAGTGAGCAAAGGCCGTCTCACAGGGCTACTTGCCCCCATGCGCTCATACGTTCTGACCAAATGAATTAAAAAACGCAGGGGCTTGATTTTCCATTATACTCAAGCCCCTGCAGTCTATTTATTTAAAGATCATACTGCCGGATACAAACGTTCCCGGGCCGATGCAACTTTTTCGTCTGTGATATAATCGTCATAATCCATCATCTTGTCGATGATGCCGTTGGGGGTAAGTTCTATCATACGGTTGCAGACAGTCTGTATGAATTCATGGTCATGACTCGACATGAGAATCACTCCCTTGAAATTCTGAAGCGTATTGTTGAAAGCCTGTATCGATTCAAGGTCAAGATGATTTGTAGGGGAATCAAGCACCAGAGTATTGGCATCCGTGAGCATCATGCGGGCAATCATACACCGGATTTTCTCTCCACCAGACAGCACCGAAGCCTTTTTAAGGACATCCTCTCCAGAAAACAACATCTTGCCAAGAAAACCTTTGAGATATATCTCGGAATAATCCGAAGAATACTGACAAAGCCAGTCGACAAGGTTAAGATCGGTGTTGAAGAAAGCACTGTTGTCGAGAGGGAGATATGCGTTGGTTATCGTCTGGCCCCATTCAAAATCACCGCCATTAGCCTTACGGTTGCCCATGATAATCTCAAACAAGGCCGTCATCGCACGGGGATCACGGCTCAGAAAAGCTACCTTGTCACCTTTCTCTATCTGAAAATTCACGTCCCGGAAAAGCACATCCCCTTCCACACAGGCCGTCAGACCCTTTACCTCCAGAATCTTGTTTCCCACCTCTCGGCACGGAGTGAATATGATACCGGGATAGCGGCGTGAAGATGGCTGAATATCCTCCACATTAAGTTTCTCAAGCATCTTCTTTCGGGAAGTGGTCTGCTTGCTCTTAGCCACATTCGCACTGAAGCGACGTATAAATTCCAGAAGTTCCTTGCGCTTCTCCTCAGCTTTCTTATTGGCTGCCTGTTGTTGCCGCAATGCAAGCTGGGAAGACTGATACCAGAAACTATAGTTGCCTGCAAACAGAGAGATCTTATTATAATCAATATCAAGTGTATGGGTGCTGACAGCATCAAGGAAGTGACGGTCATGGCTTACCACCAGCACTGTATTCTCAAAATTAGCAAGATAATTCTCAAGCCATGCCACTGTCTCAAGGTCAAGGTCGTTGGTAGGCTCGTCCAGAAGAAGATTATCCGGATTGCCGAAAAGTGCTTTCGCAAGAAGAACGCGCACCTTCTCCTTGGCTGACATATCCTTCATCAGCATATAGTGCTTATCCTCCCTGATTCCAAGCCCCGACAGAAGCGCAGCAGCATCGCTTTCGGCATTCCAGCCTTCCAGTTCGGCGAACTTTTCCTCCAGTTCGGCCGCACGAATCCCGTCTTCGTCAGAAAAATCCGGCTTGGCATAAATGGCATCCTTCTCCTGCATGATGTTCCACAACACAGTGTGGCCACGCAGCACTGTTTCCAGAACCGTACACTCGTCAAATTCAAAGTGATCCTGCGACAGTACGGAAAGACGTTCGCCCGGACCGAATGTCACCGTTCCGTGGGTAGGCTGCAACTGCCCTGAAAGTATACGCATGAGAGTAGACTTTCCCGCACCGTTGGCACCGATGATACCGTAACAGTTTCCATGTGTGAATGTCAGGTTTACATCCTGAAAAAGTGGTTTCTTGCCAAACTGTATGGCAAGGTTATTGACTTGTATCATTTGGGTAATAATGAGTTCTGATTGAAATTGCGGGTGCAAAGTTAGTGAATTTTATTGAATGGAGAGGAAAATAGTCTTCATTCCGAAAGCTTATGTGCAACACATCCCGTGGGATTTCGTTATCTTTATGGCATAAACAATTGCATATCCAATCATGTACAACAACAATCCCAACATCAACATCTCTCCAAAGCTGATAAAAGGTGCCGTATGGGGCATCGCCGGAATAATATTACTGGTCATCGCCATGGCTTTTGTCCGTCCCTGGTACAATGTATGGTCGCAGGAAATGGAAGGAAAGGCGGAATTTGCAAAAGCCGAACAGAACCGCAAAATCAAAATCGAGGAGGCAAAAGCAAATCTGGAGGCGGAGAAACTCAATGCTCAGGCAGAAATAGAACGTGCGAAAGGTGCGGCCGAAGCCATCCGGATAGAGAATGGATCCATTACACCCACTTATATACAGTATCTCTGGGTACGTCAGCAGTCCGATCTCAGCGACAAAACTGTGATATATGTGCCTACGGAAACGAATCTTCCGATTCTGGAATCGACACGGGGACTGACAGGACTACCTAAGGAATAGTCTGATTATGATCATATCAAATGACTTACGGCCTACGAATTACCGTTTTCGTTCTGTCGCTTCTCCTTTCTGTCACTCATACGTTGGGACAAGCGCGTAATCCGACGGAATTGCCAGAGGTAGTGGTGAAGTCCCGTCACCATAAAGTCGCACATTTATTGGCGTATGTGAGAGAATACTCCACTCTCACTACATATTCCGACACCGTTTTCCTGTTCAGAGAAAAGATGGTGGACTATATGCTGACTTCGGATAAAATGCGGTTCAAGGGTTGGTCTGTTCCGAGAATTATAAAGACAAAATCATATTACAGGTTTACCAATTCAGACGGACTGGACAGTGTCAGCGACAGATGCAATCATCATTTTTCATGGTCAGACTGGATGGGTCTTGTGTCGAAATCCCCACTCCCATCAGGATTGAGAAATATAAAATCCGGAATTGATACCATTCATGGGAAATACAGTCCGGCAGAGATCTGGATAAAAACCAATGATAAAGTAACTGTCGATGTCAATGTATTGGCAGACACGACAAGCAGAAAATGGATACCTAATCTCTCCGGTTTTTTTCGCGACGGACTTGATTTTGAGAATTTCAAGATACAATTCTGTTATGAAAATGTGGTTGGCGAAGCAGTCTTACCGTTCGATCTGACCGGTTATTCGTTTGATATCGAATCCAGAGGGCGCGGGCATAAAATGTTTCGTTTCAACCGCAAAGACGAGCCTTTCTTTGTGAGCACGCACGCCGAGGTATACATTCTGGATAAGGAGTATATTACAGTAAAGGAGGCTAAGAAATGGAAAAAACACGATTTCAGTAAGGATGAGTTTGAAATATATGGGCCGCCAGAAACCTCGGCTTTGCCGCAGGCGGTTCAGGCCCTTGTGGGCCGTGTTGACAGCCTTGACTCAGGAAAAGTCCGGCTTGATATCATCCCCGATTCCAGACTGGTTGGTAAGAATACAGACAATCATAATTTCAGAATAGGAAACCGGTTATTGTTCATGTTGAAGCAACTGACTGGAATATCGTTGATTAAATCCAATAGAAATTTCAATCACAAGTGGGACGATTTCAGACAGGAAAGAAAACACCGGAATAAAAATTAAGAAGTTGTTTAAAACCGGAACTGTAGTGATAGAAGTATATTCCGTGGACGGATATGGTATCTGTAATCAGTCTGGGAAAGAGTGCCGAAAGATGTATAACGATAATCGTGGCAGTCAAGCAAGTTCCGCGCTGTAAGACTCATCCGTATATTGTCATTTATCCGCCATACAGCAGACGCATCCACAAGAATAAGATTGGCATCTTCCGTAGCTTTGTCGCCGAAATGGGTATAATAATGTTCACCACCGAATGTGAAGTTCAGCTTATCGGTAGGAATGAATGTGAATGACAGTGCCTGATTAAGTGAAGTGGCATCTGTAGTGGATTGTGCGCCGATCTTCATTGAATTGACATTTAGATTCAATGCATAGTTCATAGAAAGCCATCGTGTAAGGCTACCTTTGAGATATGGGCTGACTGATATGTTCTGATGACGGAAACCTCTTTTTATATCGTCTCGCATCGTTTTGGCAGTCAATCTGGAATAAGATGCATCCATACCCAGAACGAGCCGACTATGACACAACCCTTTACTGATTCCTCCTTTTGCAGAAACATTATACGCGCCTGAGGACAGATGTTCGTATGTTGTGATAATGAAGTCATCGACGAATTTCTGATTAGTCATATATGGATAACGGCTGTAGGAATAACCCAAGGAAGCGTTGGCAAAAAAAGCGATAAGAGGATTCCGATAACGATAGGTTGCGGATGTCGAGACGGTTTCTGTATTTTTGTTGATTGGTAAAGCCATGAAGAGATTACGATAGTCTGACATTACCGCACAATCTACAAACATCGATGCATCGGGAGCGGATGACGAATATGATGCATGCATAGAAAGGTCCGACTTCGCAGTGAGTTGACGTTGGAAATATACACTTGGCCGGAAAGTGATGAAATCATGATTTCCGTTCAGGCAATAATGATGCCATTGCACCGGGGTTCGGACGGTCACACGCCATCCTCGCCGCTCATATTCGACTTTCGGAGATAGATACACAGAGGCAAGAAATGCATTTGAATATTTAATTTTTAATGTGGAATCCAGACCCTCCAGATCGGCATTAAGATGGTGATAGTTCAGATCCAGACCGCCGTCGGCATATATTCTCCAAAATCCTTTGAACCAGCCAAACTGACTCTCCGTAGTACTACGGAAGTCATTGATTCCGAAATGTTGTGCCGGAGAACCGTAAGAGGCATCTACAGAGAGACTGGATGGATTGTGAGAAAATCCGTTGCGGGAAGAAAATGTGAATAATGTCTTATCGGTTTTCTTGATTAGTCGCAAATCATTGACGGCAGAAATGCGGCGACGCCTAACTTCCTGATTGAGGTCGAATGATCCGGTCACAGCCGATCCGGCACTCCACCAATCACCATTGATAGTGACCTTGTCTTTCAGAAAATACCCTTTGCGATTTATCTCGGTCTTCAATTCAGCAGATAATGAATGTCGTCGTGTCCTCAAAGTTTCATTCTGTATGAAATCCAATATGTCTGGACTGAAATAGTCAGTGGCATCCGAGGAGGAATAGTCAAGACGATCCCCTATATAGTCAACTTTCAGACGATTTGAGACATCTCCCTTACTCCATGAAGTTATCGCATCGGCAATCCAGGAGAGATTGTCACGGGTACGGTTTTCCGCCAATGGAGAAGCGTTATGGTCTGCGGTTATATAGTCACGCCATAGAGATTCCCGATAATCGGATGAAAACAACTGATCATAACTCCGATCTTTGATCTCACTATCAGGATTCCATCCTGTATTGTCGGCCTTGACAGTAATTATGTTCTGCATTTTGCGGGCAAGACGCATAGCGAAAAGAGAGCCTGAATAAAGCAACGGAGAGATACCTATTCCGGCATTGGCCACACCGACCCAGCGAGAACGTGCATTCTCTTTCAGCTTAAGATTGATTCCGGCCTGATCTGAAAACTCTATATCCTCAAGAGCTTTCACCGGCTGATGATTTTCCATTACCTCGACTGCCGCTACATCCTCTTTTGAAATATTGTTGGTGGCAAGTCCGTATGCGTCACCGACAAAATCATTGCCGTCGATATAGAATTTGTTGATAGGTTTGCCCTGATACATTATTGTCCCGTCTTTCTCGACTTTTACACCGGGCAACCGTTTGATCACATCAATGATGGCATCGTCGGCAGCCGTGGCATATTTCCCGACACTGAATACCAGCGTGTCTCCTCTCTGAAATATATCCGGAGCTTCTACAATTACCTCGTTGAGTACAGTTTCCTTTCTATGCATCAGAATCTCGGTTTCCCTAAGAGGAACCGTCACCTCAATACTCTCATATCCCATGCACCGTATGGAAAATTTTTTGGTCTCACATATAATAGAGAAACCGCCATCACTCTTTGAAGAAGTAAAACCTTTGCCTCCTATCGCTTTCATCACTGCACCGTATATCGGTTCACTCGTATCGGCATCAATCAACCGTCCTGAGATGTTCTCCGCCCCTGCGGACAAAGCCGCAAGGACGATGAACAAAATAAGTATGTGAACGCTGTTTTTCATTTCTCTCTCCAATCACGTTCTATGAAATCATAATTCAATTCAATAGGATCGTAAGCTGTAGGATCAGGATTACCTGCTTCGTCTGTCACAGTCACATGTATACCGGAAACAGTTTCCACATATCCGTAAGGATTGGTCTCATAACGGTGAAGAGTATCATAGAATTTCTTGCGACTGGTTGTGTTATACGGCACATTATAAATAGTGATCGGTCTTGTGGCGTTATTTTTGATTCCGACGCATTCGAACCGATACTGCCCTTTCTCGTCAGAGGCCCACATTATCAAACCGGGAAGGCCATGCAGTTTTCATGGACCGTCCATCACAGGAATATCTTCCGTATAATACACCGTCCATACGCGTCCTCGGAAATCACATTTTGCCTCATGGCATTCATACCCGAGGATAATGCGCGTGCTGTCCCCAATTACCCAATCCAACACCGGCATCTCTTCCTCATATCTGAACCAGTCGCGGGCAATCTTCTCAGTATGGGTGAGTCGGCCCTCAGGATAATTCTTGAATATGTTGACCGAAGGACCATTGACAAGCCGTTTGGCATTACGTACAAGTTCTTCGGGAGCCAACGTAGGAATGATCGAATCAACCTGGGCATTCTTCATACTGGTAAACTTTGAGGTGCCGTTGTTTGAGATCTGAAGAAGCATCAATTCTTTATCGACCGAGGAATTGTAAACAGTGTCAGCGTTGAAGAAATAATCATAGACTAACTCAAGATGACCCGGAACAATAATCTCGGACTCAGGCACCGCAGTCTGTAGAATGTTGAGTTGTCGTCTCACGGTAGTAGCCTCGGCCACGAGTGTAGTCAACATTACGACTACGATTGGGATAATCTGTTTTGTTTTCATTTTTTACTTATGGTTTTTATTTGATACTGCAAAGTTAGATATGTGTCGGCCGCGGAACACAAAACAATAATTATCCAATTATTATGAAATTATTACTAAATTATTACTCCATGTAATAGTCCGGGAAATTATCCGTAATTTTGTACTATGGAAAATAAAATAAAGACACTATATATTGTCACCATAATTGTAATAACCGGACTGATTGTTGCACAGGGAGTGTGGCTTTATAATCAATACCGCGTTTCACTATACCAACAGGAACAGTCGGCGTTCACAAAGATGGAACATCTTGTTTCTGTCTATAATGCAATACGTCAGAAAGCTCAGGAATCAGAAGAAGCAAAGAAAACACATCAGATACAGAGAACATCGACACAAATCAATTATAACCGCGATGATCACACCATGTCTCAGACAGCACAGGTTCTTCTTCAATACGAAACCCGCGATGTCAGACAAATTCTTGGGAATACCGATAAAACCATAAAACGATTCCCTCCTCATGATAGCGAGAAAGATAGTTTATTCAGAGCCAATGGATTCTTCATTGAGCACGTTTCAACGTTTTGACATTCCGAAAATATCCATAAAAGAAAACATCTGGAATGCAGCCAATAGTGCTGCTCTTGAACATGATGTTCCATTTAGCATAGTCGGAGTTGACTCCATTTTCAAATCATTAGGTCTGGATGTCGGAATCCGCCTTATCACCACCGACAGTCTTATGTGGAATACGGAACATCGTCTTGTGTCCGATCTTATAAATCCACGGATGAAAGCTGTGATACCATATTCCATTCTTGAAAAGAAGGCGGTGGAACTCACTTATGATATTCCGATAAGCCGTGTGATCAAATCTATGGGGACAATTCTTATCATCAGTCTGATGCTGTCGGTTCTGTTGATTGTATGTCTGATATGGCAGATCAGTACGATACGGCAGTTATTGAAACTCGATAATGTGCGCAACAGTTTCGTACACACCATGATTCACGAATTGAAACGCCCGATAAGCACTCTCAAGATCTGTATCTCCTCCTTGGGCAACCCTCGTCTGATTGTGGATGAAGAAAACCGTAATGATATTATTGATGACTGCCGTATGGCCGTCAATAATCTCTCAGATTATTTCTCCCGCCTCCGAGACATCACCTTCAATGAAGCAAGCCAGATACCTCTAAATATCGAAAATTGTGACCTTCATGGAATGGTTGATTCAATAATTGAAAAGACATCCATCCCTTCAGCAAAGAAAGTAGAGATTGTAAATGATATACCTTCTGATTTCAAAATAGTGGGCGATCGCTTGCATCTGTCGCAGATAATAAGCAATCTTGTGGAAAATGCGGTGAAATATTCGGGTGATACAGTTCGTATTATCATAGGATGCAAGACTTTTGAAGATGACATCTCCATTATTGTCAAAGACAATGGCAACGGTATTTCGGATGGAGATTTGAATAAGATCTTTACTAAGTTTTACCGAAGTTCAGATGCTATGCAAAGCGGCATGCCTGGAGTCGGTCTTGGTCTAGCATACGTTAAACTCCTTACAGAAGCACATAGCGGCCAAGTATCTGTTATCAGTCATCAGGGAAAAGGAAGCACATTCATAATTAAATTGCCACAGAAATGAAACCGAAAATATTACTTGTTGACGATGATGTCAGAAATTCTGTACTTCTACGACGTTTTCTTGAGGCAGAGGGTTTTATCGTGAATTATGCTTCCGATGGTTTCAATGGACTTTCAGAATATGCATCGTGCAAACCGGATCTTATACTTCTTGATATCAATATGCCGGTAATGGATGGTTTTGAAATGGCCGAACACATCAGGAAAAATGATCGGAGAACAGTGATTTTCTTTCTGACGGACCGCACTGAAAAGGCAGATCGGCTGAAAGGATTCGCATTGCGTGGGAATGACTACATTTCCAAACCATTTTATCCGGAAGAACTTGTCGCCAGAATAAACGAACGTTTTGAAAGCCGACTTATACAGAGCAATAAGGAATATCATATCGGTGCGACATTATTTCATCTGGATTTGTCGTCATTGACATACGGAGGAGAAACTCATACCCTGTCAGTGCGACAAAGCGAGATACTCCACATTCTGGCTGAGAACATGGACAATCTGGTAGATCGGGATTTTATTCTTAGTGCAGTCTGGGGAGATACAAGTTATTCAAACTCTCTTGCCCTTAACGTTCAGATCACTTATTTGCGTCATCTCATTGAAGATCCGTCGATAACAATAACCTCTGTAAAGAAGCGCGGATATATTCTCTCTGCTGACCAAACGAAAACTGAATAGTGAGATCTCTATATCTCCAGACCATGTTACCGCGTTTAAGAGGTTGTTTAAAAATCAGTTTTCGCTTTCTTGGCTCTATTGGCAAGTATTATTCTGACGAATGACTCGGGCAGACGTACATTGTACAAGCCAATGGCCCAGTCAAAGAGCGGCGCGATCTCCTCGTCTCGGAATCCTGCAATTCCACATCCGATACGTGTCACGTAAAATGTGGTCTGATCCCATTCTTCGGCAAGATCTATAAATTGGTCGACGTAAGGCTTTATGGTTTCTACACCTCCCTGCATCGTTGGAATGGCATAGGACTGTCCCTGAATGCCTACGCCTTGTCCCATGACTGCTCCAAAGCGCAGAAGGGCAGTTAGGGCAGCACCTCCGACATGATTTCCGGCAAGATTGCTGCCAAAGACAAATATTTCGTCTTTATCAAGACAGGTTATGTTCTCGGGTGTGAATTTCAAATTATCCATTTATATAACGTATCAGTTCTGGAAAAGAATCTATGACAGCTGATGCTTCAGCTTCAACAAGAGCTTCTTTTGAAGAATTTCCATAAGAAACCCCGACCGTGAGACATCCAGCTCCACGTCCCATAGCGATATCGACTGGCATGTCTCCTACGACAATCGTCTGGTCCGCATCAACTCCCAACGTATGAAGAGTCTTGAGAACCGGCTCCGGATCAGGTTTTGCCCGGGTCACATCATCGGCTCCAAGAATCAGTCTGAAAAATGAGATGATTTCACTTGCCTCACAGAATTCGATCAGCGATAATCTGGAACGCGAAGAGGCTATTGACATCTCCAGACCCGAGGCATGCATCACTGACAAAAACTCTTTCACACCGGGATATAGAGCCGGTATAAGTATGGCCTTGTTGTCAGTGTATATTCTGCGATAGATTTCAACACACTTATCGAGTTCCTCATCCATCAGTTGTGGATAAAGATGTCTGAATCCCTCCTTTAGGGGAAGCCCGATTGTCGCGCGACATTCCTCATCGGAGCGTCGATCCAGTCCGACCTCCTTGATTGCATTACGATAGGTCCAGAGAATTGTCTTCGTCGTATCGGCCAACGTGCCGTCAAAATCAAATATAATCAGTTGCGGTGACATAATGCGCTTTTCCCTGCAAAATTACACAAAATCGACCAGACTTCCATCAGACCGTTCTATTTTCCTTACCTCTTCTATGGATGTAACAATTAAGCAAAAGGGAAGGATTACTCCTTGATCCCGACTAAAAGTGTGCGCAGATAGACGGCAGTGCTCATCTCAGGACCGATACCCAGTTTTTTGTGAAGGCGGTATTTGGTTGATTCCACTGTGCGTTCCGAACGACAGAGGAGATTAGCGATCTCTTTCCCACTCATATTCATGACGATGAAAGCTGCCATCCTCACTTCTCCCTGTGTCAGGTCTGGATGCCTGCGATAAAGTTCCGCCAGAAAATGTGGATGAGTTTTTTCGAAATGGATCTGAAATACCTCCCATGTACGCTCATTGGCCTGTAGTCCTCGTAGTTTTAAGCGGATCTGACTGACAGCCTCTTTTGCCCCCAATCTTGCATTTCCACTGATTGAAGCTATTTCAGAAAGAAGGGCATCTGACTCGGCCATACGCATGGAAATAGACACTATTTCTCGGTTGGCTGCTTCCGTCTCCTCCGACAGTTCGGCAGCAACAACTCTATGCTCAATCTCTTTCGTTTCCATTTCCCTGATCAATAACTGATTTCGTTTCTTTCTTTTTACCCCTCTCTGCCATATTAACACGGTAATGCATGATATGGCCACTCCAATTACACAAAGGCCTATTATTAAGATAAGTTTCTTTTTGTCGGCTTTCTGCAGTCGTTCATATTCAAGAGCCGCCAACCGGTTCTCAAAGTCATACGTTATTGCCGCCACACTTTCCTGATTACACATCCGCATCACAGAATCAAGTAATTCACGCGATTCCCACAAAGATTTATAAGCGTCCTCATGCCTATTCAATGCCGCCAAATTCTGTGCCATTATCTCATAAAGCACGCCTCTCACATGAGTCATATCAGTTGAATCCATACCTGTCAGTTGGCTCCGACACAAACGTAGAGACTCATCGTAACGCTTCTGCCTCATTAGAAACAACGCGTAGTTGCACATCGCATACTCTCTATTTGCGCTGTTGTGTAGCGAACAGGATGTCTCCGAGATAAACTTCAACCAATATTCTTCTGCAATCTCTGGTTCACCAATATGGTCGTAAAGTTCCGCCATATCCATAAGAATAAGCTCCTCATTGACCTTGTCCATATTAAATTTGCGAGCTTTTTTGATTTCCATAAGGGCCTCATCATACTTTCCCGCCTTTAATAAAGTTCCAGATTTCTCCAGATGCCAGCGGAAACGGAAATGGTTTACCCTGATTTCCGGACATTTCAGACCATTTATCTTTCTGGCAGCGGATGAAAGATAACGATTACTCATATTTGTATTGCCGAGAAGACGATACAGATTGCAAAGCAGAAAGTCTGCTTCAGCATCATAGTAATCGAGAGAATCCGGCTTCTCAGGCTTTATAAGTTCATAGATATTGTCAAGAGCTTTCTCATATCTACCCAAAGCACTATTGCTCCAAGCTGCCCAATAGACAGCATCAAGGTAGAGATTGAGAGGAAGGCCTTTCTGGCTTGCGAGTTCCGAATAAACCTCGGCCGCTTTCGCGAATTTCGCAGCTTTTATATAAACTTGACCTTTCTCTTTGAGATACAGAGATATGTTAGCCGGATTAAGGCTGTTCAGAGAATCTATATATGTCACTCTAAGTTGCGGCTTTTCTTTATCAGATTTGATTTTTGCAAGATAATAATCACGCTTCATATCGCGTGACATAATATCATCTCCGAAAATCAAACCAATATAAAGAAACAATAATCCAGATAATATCGCTCTCAAATATTTCATACCCAAAGTTAGTACCTTATTTGGTTATAACCAAGTATTAGATGAATAATTTCATACTGCAACATTAAGAGATATGATTTACATCTTCAATATTAAAATATTGATATATTGATTATTAAAGTTGAATAAAGTATTTTTAAAGTGTACTTATACAGTGATACGGAGTAGATTTGCAGAACTCCGAAATTTGCATAAGACAAAACCGAGTGGTTAATTTTGTTTTCGAAAAGCGAAAAGGCCTCGGTAGGTGCACAGACCTTGGAAACCTGTCTTTCGTAAAATAAAACCATTAAAGTCAAATTTACAGGTTATAGACACTCGGATAAACGATGAAAAGATTTTCTCTACTTCTTATTACGTGCATCATCATGATCACGGCCAACGCATATAGAGGTTCTTTGCAGCCCGAAAATGTTGTCCCCACAAAAAATAATCCCTACACCTTCAAAACAAAAGACCTCATCTCCGGATATGGGAAATATTTTCATAGCGAATCGCTGAAAATATGCAAACCAACAGAATCCATTTCCAGACAGATGTCTACCCGTGCAGATGAAACGACATATCCGCTGACTATCACCTTCACATCCACTGACAACTACATGCCTCAGTTGTTTGCATACGCAAAAAAAGGAAGTCAATACTGGACGATCGAGAATCTGTCGGGAGAATCCGGCTTCAAGGCAACGTGGAATTTAAGCGAAGGAACCTATACCATTGTCGCCATCTATCCCTCTACTGAAGAAGCACCTATAAAAGTGGTCATTCGGGAAAACTATGAGATAAAAGAAAATCAATCCCTGGAACTTAATGATTCCGAAGCCACGGAACATGTCCGGTTCCAACCATTGCTTCCAGATGGAACCAGAATAATCGGCCCGCTTCTGGACAATGAAACAGGAAATATGATTGAAAGGGGTACGGTTTTCACTGGTAATGACTTCTTCGGCTATTTCGAAACCTCGGTAGGTCATGAAGAATATGGTCAGCTTTGTTTGACTCAAGGGAATTTTGTCCGAATCCAGACAGGAGACAAAATAATCGATATTCCCCAGTCAGGCGAATATATGTTTACTCCGGGAGTCTCGGATACCTTCAAATGCGTGCAGACAATGATCCATGTCACCGCAGATGCGGAATCTGCAATGCTTATCACATCAGAATCCAACGGAGTCAACAGCCAGATTGTAAACAATAGGACTCAAGACTTCTCTGTTTTACAACCGGATGAAATCGTAACAACAGCTAACTATTGTCATGGTCTTGACAATCTTACTCCCGGACTCAAATTCGGTTTTTATTCTCTTTGGAAAGGGGTGCCGACCCAAAATATAAATGGAGAGGGAGATCTTTTCACAAATGCCAAAAAGTATCTGTATTGTGTTCCAACCCATCAAGGAGAGACACCTCTGTATGAAACACGGTTGGCTGTAGTTCCCTATTTCGCGGAAGATTACCAGTTCCAAACCCATATGTATCAGATATTGCCTCCTCTTTTGAAGAAAGAGGGTGACAGAATCAGAAGAATGATAACACCTCTGGATAAAGAGGAGTATCTGTTTAATGACTTTTCCAATACTCCGGATGGACTTGACCGCAGTCTGCTTATTAACGGCAATCCGACATACTCTTTTTATCCGGAAGGGAGTATGCAGATAGCTGGCGACAATGTTCCTATGATTATAGTTTCGGACGTCAGTTCCACAAACTTCGGTTTTATATGGGCCAATGCAGGCAGACTTGGAGAATTTGTCTCCAATCCAAACGGTTACGCTTCTGAATTAAAAGCTTCTTACGGAGATAAAAGATGGGAAGGATTATGGAAAGATGATATGCTTGATAGCTGGTTCGGTTTCTGGAAAGACTTCAATACTCAGAAAAAAAATTTCAAAGGGAAAGTAAATCTGTCAATTACAGAAGAAAAAGCGATTCAAGTGGATGGCATTCCCTCAAGAGCATCTTCTCAAGTAGTATATGATTTCTCCACTGACGACTATGTCCCACCGATGCCGACCATGCTCCAATTCAGAAACACAGACAATAAAATAACAGATCGGTTCACATCAGCATCAGAAGGAATCATCACATTTTCTGCAGCTGATATGAAATTCAATATGGATTATATATTCGATGAAAACGGAGATTTCATTGGATTTAACAATATGTATTTACACGAAGGTGCACCGGAGGTTAAGGTAGAATATTCTCCTCTGCATACAGAGGATTGGGTTCCAATTGAAGTCGTGGAAGTACCAGAGAAGTTTTATATGCCTGCATACGGAAATTTCTATCAAGGTAGTCTTAAAAGTGTGGACCGTAAGGCTGAAAAGGGATGGTTCGATATCCGCATTACTCTCCGTGACCAAGCCGGGAACTCTCAGATATCCACTGTTTCCCCTGCATTCAAGATAGAGGATCAGGTAGGTGTGTCAGAAACCCTCGATGACAATTCCGCATTATGGATCGTAAGCCGCAAGGCGGGGGTAGTCGGTTGTGATAACGCACATTTCGAAATCTTTACCATTGACGGAAAACGCATAAGAACTTTTGAAGGTACTGAAATATCACTTGATGCGCTTTCCTCGGGTGCCTATATCATCAAGGCTTCGACATCACGTGGTATTTTCATCCGCAAATCAGTCATTTGATTCACCTTGATGTAACTATATCAAATATAGGGATAAGGTCCTGGCTTTCTCAAGCCGGGGCTTTGTCATATTACATAATTTTGCTAAATTTGTACATGAAATCTCACAACGTATGAAATCAAAAATCAACTATAGTCGATTTTCAACTATCCTGACAGTTCTCATTTATGGATTATTGTTTATCGGGTGTATCGCTACCGTGCATGAAAAATCAGTTTTTTTCATATTACTATCCATATATATCTTCTTGATAATATCAGGTTTGCTGTATGGTGTAGCCTACGTAAAAGTCTCCCCTGATTACATCTTACTGGGCAGTATAATGAAATGCCAGAAAATTCCTATTCGGAATGTGGAGAGTGTAGAGCAATTTCAACCTACGATGGGAGCGATAAGGATCTTCGGTGCAGGTGGATTTATGGGTTACTGGGGTATTTTCAGAGAGGGCGACATAGGAAGGTATTACGCTTTTTATGGCAAATCTTCCGAATGTTTCCTTGTCCGCATGAAAAACGGCGACAAATATGTGCTTGGTTGTGACCATCCAAATGCCATGATAGAATACATTAAGAAGATGTTAAAAACATGAAGTCAAATATATTACGCTTCCTGATCTTAATGATGTGCCTCCCGGTAGTTTTCAACTCCATATCATGCGGAACAGGCCGGATGAAACGGACGGCATCCCATAAAATCGAATCTTATCGGGAATCTCTTGATGTTTTGCGCGACAGTCTTACAGCGATCGCAGCCTCCTATCCAGGGGAAATCGGAATAGCCATCATTGTTAACGGGCATGAGACAATCGCTGTCAATGACCGTGACGTGTATCCCCTTATGAGCGTGTTCAAACTTCATCAGGCAATTGCTTTATGTCACGAATTCGAAAAGAATGATATTTCCATAGATACATTGATCGATATTGACAGGAGTACGCTGAACCCCGATACATGGAGCCCGATGCTGAAAGAGCATCCGGAGCCTCATTTCATGTTGTCTGCAAAAGACCTGATGCGATATACCCTGATAAAGAGCGACAACAATGCCAGCAATCTTATGTTTGACCGCCTTGTGGATGTCGCGCGGACAGACAACTTTATCTCGACACTTGTGCCGCGCAACGGATTCCGTATCTCTTTACGGGAGGATGATATGGGACGTGACCATTCACTGAGTTATTCGAACCATTCTTCTCCGTCATCAACAGCCATATTGTTAGATAAACTTTTTAACGACAGTATAATATCTACCTACAACCAACGTTTCATCTGCAACGTGCTGGGCGAATGCGCCACGGGTACCGATCGGATATCCGCTCCTCTTTCAGATAAGAAGGGTGTTTCAGTCGCCCACAAGACAGGTTCCGGGTATAGAAATGACAATGGTCTCCTCATAGCCCACAATGATGCGGCCCACATAATGCTTCCCGATGGACGGCATTATACTCTGGTCGTGTTTATAAAAGATTTTGCGGGAGATGAAAAGGCGGCATCAACTGTTATTTCTCGGATATCGGCCATCACATATAATTTTATTACCTCAAAAATATAAGAGGGTCACTTATATTCTTTCATTTCATCCGGACGGTATATGATTTCCGACTCCGACAAAGAAGCTGCAAGGAAGTAACCGAGGCAAAAGTCCCCGGAGAACATACGCGGTCCGTTGCTGTCTTTCTCCAGGGCCGTCAGATAATCGGCCATATCACGTGAAACAGGTGCCACTATCACTGTAATCCTGTCGCCATCACGAAGAACAGTCTTATCATCTTCTTTATCAATCTCTTTACGGGAAGTCCGTATCACTTCATGAATTACACCTCCGACGGCACGGCTGTCGTCTGTCACACTCCACATATATGGCTCTCCGTTTCTTAAAAGGCGCACCCAATAATAGTCTCCCGAGGTATCGGAATCTGTGAATGAGACCTGAAGCACGGCTACATAGTCATAGGGCATTTTAATCCACTGGAAATCAAGCGCAAGGATCTCCGCAGCGGATCGCATAGTGCACGATGATTCATAAGATCTGCCCTCTCTATTCACATTTATCCGATATTCATGTCCCTCGATTCCAGCCATATCGTCTGTATACGCACCATCCGGTCCGGCAACAATTGTCCGGGAATGGCCGTCTGTCATGTCTGTAACAATCACTTCCGCATCTGTCAGAGGAGTGAGATTCATAGCCTCCCCCATCGGAGTCGTATTGGTGAGAAGGATATTTGTACCTCGGTCTGAGACGGTTGCCTCTATCACCAATTGCGGTGCCACATCATGGTAATGGAAATCGAGTTCCTTCTCGCAGGATACGAAAAATGCCGTAAGTATCGTGAGTGGTATTATATATTTCATTCTCAGAATTCTATAGTGTATGATACCGATGGCACTATGCCGAAAAGAGACTGTTGGACAGCCCGTGTGCCTGACGGCTTAGACGAATCATCTTCGAAATATATTACGAATGGACTGTAATGAGAGTATGCGTTGAATACCCCGAATGACCATATCGAAGTGACACGCTTACCTACACGTGTGTATGTAGCTGAAAGGTCGAGGCGATGAGATGCTGGCGTCTTGTAGGAGTTGCGGGCTGTATAATAATAACATGTAGTGCCTCCCAGTTCGTATTTCGCATCCGGCGCAGTGAGAGGTCGGCCTGAGGAGTAGGTCCACGACGCCGAAAACTTCCATCGATCTCCAAGAGCATATATGGCGACTACGGCAATATCATTGCGTCGGTCATTGGATGCATCATACCATTTTCCTCCGTTTATACCGGGGATGCGCGTTTCTGTCTTCGACAAAGTATAAGAAATCCAACCGGTGAGTCTGCCACTGTTTTTGCGAATCATGAGTTCCATACCGTAGCTGCGTCCTTTACCACCGAGAATCAGACTTTCAAGATTTATCCGGGAAAACATTGACATTCCGTCGCGGTAGTCATACACATTCCGCATCGATTTAAAGTAGCCTTCCACCGACCAGTCCCATGCCCCATCTGGTGTCATGCCTGCATATTCCGCCGAATATTGGGCCGTACGCTCCGGTTTTATATTGGCGGAAGAGAGAGCATAACGGTCATATAGGAATGTAGCTGACGTGGCCCTTGCTCCATGCAGATTCTGTGTTGTCAGCGATGCTCCGGCCTTGATGTTATGGTTCTCGTTGATAAGGAATCGTATGCTGCCACGAGGTTCAATATCCATATATGTCTTTGATGAAAAGTCTGGCTGGGCTTCATTCAGAGCCAGAAACTCATGAAAGTGTCTGCCAGACAAGGCAGAGAATGATGAGAGACGCACACCCACAGACAAAGACACCCGCGATGAGAAGGTTCCCTCATAGTCTATCCAGACAGCATTTTGCCATCCGGAACGGATTTCAAGTTGACGGGTGCCGTTGACTGTCATTTCTCCAGACTTTACACGAAGCAATTCGGAACGCACTCCGAATTCTATGGAATGGGAGTCGGAAAAAGTATGCACGGCTCTTCCGTTGGCCGAGAAAGAACGGATATATCCCCGTAATTTCTGCTTGGAGTCCATTATGTCCGTTCCCATATCGGATGTATAGTCGGTTACAGCTCCAGTTGTGTATAAACGCCAGTTATCACCTATACCTGTATTCCAGTTTATGCTTCCGGCGAGATTCCCCCAACGCATGTCCATAAGTCTGGAGACAGCGAGATTGTCGCGAGATGCAAAAAACGACACATCAAGTATTCCTCTTTTGTTGGGTCTGTATCTGATTTTGGCATTGACATCAAAGAAGTTCATTACCGTACTTCGGTATTCCGGGATAAGTTTCAGAAACAAGTCCACATAAGATCTTCGTGCCGCGACGGCAAACGACAGTCTGTCTTTCACGATCGGCCCTTCTGCGGTTGCCTTCGCATTTAGAATACCGATAGTTCCTGAAAACCGGTACTGATTCAGGTTTCCAGATTTCATATAAGTCTCCAATACCGAAGATGAAGCACCGCCAAACCGAGCCGGAACCGGACCTTTGTGCAATATGGCCTGACTCATAGCATCATCGTTGAATGTAGAGAATATCCCCATCAGATGCGAGGGGTTGTAGAGCGTCATGCCATCCATAGAGATCAGATTCTGGTAAGCATTCCCTCCCCTCACCTCAAAACCGCCTGTTCCTTCTGCACCTCCATGAATACCCGGCATCAGTGTGATTGACTTTATGATGTCGATCTCACCAAACATCTGTGGAGTCAGTGCCAGCTTCGTCAGTTCAAGGTTTTCGCTTCCGAGCCGGCCTTCTGTTATGCGTTGGCGGGCCGATT
>CANEHE010000008.1 GCA_947427285.1 uncultured Porphyromonadaceae bacterium | reverse complement strand
CACTATGTTCCTTCGCCGCAGGAATAAATCCATCACAAATCTTCCGGCTCTGCGTTAACAAGCATTTTTAAACAACCTCTTAAGGGAATTGGAAATTCCCGGAGTCAGATAAATCATCTCTTTTTGTGGTTAAAATTAAATGGTCTATGGAGTTTTTTGCAAAGATAAACATTCAGAAGTGGCAGAAACAAGTCTGTTAACTATTTTTTACATTAAATCTTATGAAGAAGGCGTCTGCGGTGCGAGACCGTCAGACGCCTTCTGAGAACTGTTGTCGATGAGAATCGGATTCCTTATTTCTTGAGGATCTCGCGTCCTTTCTCGATGGCTTTCTCGTTGAGGGGGATCAGTTTGTGGTGACGCTCGGGGAGCGATTTCTTCAGACCCTTGATCACGTTCTCCATCGGGAGCTTGTATGGCATGGCTTCCAGAAGGGCACCCATCACAACCATGTTGTATGCCTTGGAGTTGCCGATTTCAAGAGTGGCGTCCATCGCGTCGATCGGGTAGATGTCGATGTCGGTGCGTGTGGGACGGTTGTGGATGCCGTTGGTGTCGAATATGAGTATGCCGCCGGGTTTCACCTTGGGGGCGAACTTGTCGAGGCTCTGCTGGTTGAGCGCGATGACGATGTCATATTTGTCGAGTACAGGCGACGAGATTTTCTCGTCGGAGAGAATCACGGTGACGTTTGCGGTGCCTCCGCGCTGCTCAGGGCCGTATGAGGGCATCCAGGTGACTTCCTTGTCGTCCATGAGGCCGGAGTATGCGAGGATTTTGCCCATGGACAGCACTCCCTGTCCTCCGAAGCCTGCTATGATGATTTCTTCTTTCATTGCTTTTTGGTTTTGATTTGAAGGTTAGAGAAGTGTCGGACTTACTCGTTTTTGAGGTCTCCGAGGGGATATTTGGCGAACATGTGCTCGGCCATCCACTCGTTTGACTTCTCGGGGCTCATCTTCCAGCCGGAGTTGCAGGTGGCTACGACCTCGACCACGGAAGTGCCTTTCTTCGCGAGGGCGTTCTCGAATGCTTTCTTAAGGGCGGCTTTGGTCTTGCGCACGTTGGCGGGAGTGTGTACGGACTGGCGTGTCACGTAGCATGTGCCGTCGAGGATCGCCATGAGGTTTGTGATCTCAAGGGGATGTCCGTTGAGGTCGATGCGGCGTCCGTAGGGGGTTGTGGCGGTTTTCTGGCCGACAAGGGTTGTCGGTGCCATCTGACCGCCGGTCATGCCGTAGATGGCGTTGTTGACGAATACCATCACGATGTTCTCGCCACGGTTGGCGGCGTGGATCGACTCGGCTGTGCCGATGGCCGACATGTCGCCGTCGCCCTGGTATGTGAACACTACGTTCTCGGGCCAGAGGCGGCTCACGGCGGTGGCTACGGCCGGTGCGCGACCGTGGGCGGCTTCCACCCAGTCTACGTCGATGTAATTGTATGCGAACACGGCGCATCCTACCGGCGATACGCCGATGGTCTTGTCTGTGAGGCCCATTTCGGCGATCACTTCGGCGAGGAGCTTATGGATCACGCCGTGGGAGCACCCCGGGCAGTAGTGCATGTGGACTTCATCGAGAAGCTCAGGTTTTGAGTAAACCTTGTTCTCCGGACGGATTATATCTTGGATTTCCATTGGTTCGATTTAGGATTTTAAGTAAGTATTATTACTTGTTGATGAGCTTCTCCTCAAGAGCTGTTACCACTTCGTCCGGGCTGGGGATGATACCGCCGAGACGGCCGAAGTGCTCTACGGGAAGTGAGTCGTGGATGGCGAGGCGTACGTCCTCGATCATCTGGCCTGCGTTGAGCTCTACGCAGAGCACGCCTTTCTTGCCTTCGGCGGCTTTGCGGATGGCTTCCGACGGGAAGGGCCAGAGGGTGATGGGGCGGACGATGCCGACTTTGATTCCTTTTTCGGCTGCAAGCTCTTTTGCCTTGTCGCAGATGCGTGCGATCGAACCGAAGGCCACGATGAGGTAGTCAGCTCCTTCTACGTCGATCTCTTCCCAGCGGGTCTCGTTTTTCTCGATCTCGCGGTAGCGTGCCTGAAGCTGGTGGTTGATGATCTCCATGCGTGAGGATTCAAGCTCCAGCGATGTGATCACGTTGCGCTTGCGGCTGTCTTTGCGGCCGTCGGCAGCCCAGGGGCACTGTCTGCGGATCTCCTCCTCGGTGCGGCGCGGACGCTGTTCGGGAAGGACAACCTTCTCCATCATCTGGCCTACGATGCCGTCGGCGAGGATCATGGCGGGGTTTGTATATTTGAATGCGAGGTCCATTCCGAGTCCGACGAAGTCGACCATCTCCTGGACTGTGGAGGGTGCGAGGACGATGAGGTGGTAGTCACCATGTCCGCCTCCCTTTGTGGCCTGGAAGTAGTCGGCCTGCGAGGGCTGGATTGTGCCGAGGCCCGGGCCTCCGCGCATTACGTTGAGGATGAGCGCGGGCAGCGATGCGGCGGCGATGTATGAGATGCCTTCCTGCTTGAGGCTGACGCCGGGCGACGACGATGAGGTCATGACGGCTTTTCCGGAAGCCGCGCCTCCGTAGACCATGTTGATGGCGGCCACTTCCGATTCTGCCTGGAGCACGACCATTCCGGTCGTTTCCCAGGGCATGAGCTCTTCAAGAGTCTCGAGCACCTCGGACTGAGGTGTGATAGGGTAGCCGAAGTAGCCATCGAATCCGAAGCGGATTGCGGCGTGGGCTATGGCCTCGTTGCCCTTCATTAATCTTACCTCTTCTTTCATATTTCTGTCAAGTGTGTTAGATTTCGGTTAGAAAAAGATTCGTTAGTCAGGTTTGGATTGATTCGTATGCGGCAATGCCGGAAGGTCAGTCTACCTTTACGCGGTAGACCTCGATGCAGGCGTCGGGGCATACCCATGCGCAAGAGCAGCAGCCTGTGCAGTTGTCGGGATTTGCCATGTAGGCGTAGTGGTATCCACGGTCGTTCACTTCGTTGGGCTGAAGTGCCAGGGTGTTGGTCGGGCAAGCGACCACGCAGAGATTGCAACCTTTGCATCTTTCGACGTTGACGGTGATTGCTCCTTTAACTTTTGCCATTTCTATGAGTATTGATTTAAGTTTTTGTTAGTTCGTGTAAGTATGGTATGGACGGCCTTTGTGGCGGCCCATAGAATTTCCGCACAAAAGTAGTGATTTTTTTGCAAAGTATTGTTGTCTTTATTTATGTTTTACAGCATATTTTTCATTCTCTGTGCGGAATGGGTATGATGTCGCCGTGTGGAGAGAGGTCGTCGGGCGGCAGATGACGGGCGTTTCGGGGCATCAGGCGACGGGAGCGTCGCATGGCTGTGCCCGCGGTGAATGTGTCCCATTCCGGTCCGGTCATCTCTCTTGCCTGCCGGGCTGTGAGGGTGAGGACGGAGGGATGCGAGGGGAGAAATTCGGGAAGGATGAGAGTTGGGTCGGCAACGGAATTGTGCGGGCAGACTGTCTGGCAGATGTCGCATCCGTAGAGGGAGCGGGCTGTGGTCTGCGGAAGTTCGCCGTCGTGTTCGATGGTGAGATATGACATGCAGCGGGTGCTGCAGAGGGTGGCGTCGGGAAGGATGGCGTGTCCGGGACATGCGTCGCGGCATCGTCCGCAATGTGAGCATCTGTGGTGGGAGGGGGGATCGGGCGGAAGCCGGAGTGTGGTCAGTATCTCGCACAGGAATACGAAGCTGCCGTAGCCGTCGATGATGACGGTGCCGTTGTCGCCGAGTAGTCCGATGCCTGCCCGGAGAGCCCAGTAGCGTTCCGGAATCGGGGCGGAGTCGACGCAGATGCGTGTGGCGCAGCCGGTGGCTTCCTCCATGCGGCGGCATACGGGGCGCAGGCGTTTGCGTATCACGTCGTGGTAGTCTTTTCCGTAGGCATACATCGAGATCTGCGGAAGACCGGGGGCCCGTCGTCGCGGCTGGAAGTAGGGATATGCGGCGCAGATCACCGTTTGTGTGTCCGGTAGCAGATTCCGGGGGTCCTTGCGAAGTTCTTCGTGTCGGACGAGCCATTCCATTCCGGCATGCATGCCGCCGGACAGCCATCGGGAGAACTGTGCGGCGACGTCCGGATCGACCGGTCCGGCTTCCGCGAATCCCACGGCGACGGCTCCTGTGTCGGTGATGGCGCGGTGTATCTCCTCGGGGGTCATTTGCGTCCGAAGTCGGCTGGAATCTCGCCCCATATCTCTGTCTGCCATTTTCTGACAGGTATGTCTGTGGGATGTGTGCGGAGCCATATCTCGGCTCTCCGCAGCAGTTCGCTCACTTTCGGATTTCCCTTCTCCGGGGTCAGTTTTGTGTTGGCTGTCTTTTTACGGAGCCACGCAAGGGCTGTACGTGAGTCGGAATAGATGGTATGTCGTTCGCCGCGCTGATACATGAGTGACAGGGCGTGGACTATGGCGAGAAATTCACCGATATTGTTGGTGGAGCGTTGCACGGGGCCGAAGTGGAATACTCTGGCTCCGGTCGCCAGGTCGATGCACTGGTATTCCATGGTGCCTGGATTTCCGAGACAGGAGGCGTCGACGGCCCAGGCTTCGGGATCGATTTCCGGGAAGTGGCGTTTCTGTTCGTTGAGGGTGAGAAGACGGTCGGCGTCGGTCTGTGGTTTTCCGTGTGACCGGGCGTTGATCACCAGCGATCCGAGCGAGGCCGGAGATGCGTCGGGACCGTCGCGGAATGCTTCGGCTGCCTCGGCTGCGGAATTGAACGACCTATACCGTGCGCCGGGAAAACCCTCGACCTGTTCGCGGGCATCTTCCCAGTCGTCGAAGACACCGGTCTCCCGTCCGATCCATACGGTATAGTATTTTTTCTTCTGCTTTCCCATATCTGAAAATTAGGTTTTAGGCGTTAGGCATTAGGTCCTTAGGTTCTGACACCTGATATCTAAAACCTGATATCTGAACCCTGATGCATGAAATCCGGTTCCTTCCGGAACCGATAGTTTGCGCGCAGGATATCGAAGGCCGCAGGGTCGGCTTTGAGCGGTGCGGTGTCGTCCAAGGGATTGTATGAGCGGAGTATTTCTGCGGGATCAATCGAAAGCGGTTCTCTCCATGCCGGGGCGAGGCCGGAGATGTCCGGCGAGAATCCGAACCACTCCCCTGCTGCTTCAAGCACCATTCTTGTGGCACGCTGTTTCCCTTCAAGGGAGTATCCGGCGATGTGGAAAGTGCCTATCTCCACTTTTTCCAGAAGGCGGGTGTCGAGTCTGGGCTCACCTTCCCATGTGTCGATGATGGCCCGTACATGTCTGGAGGTGACAGTGCGGAGAAGAGCCTGATTGTCGGCGACCGGACCGCGGGCGGCGTTGACGAGAATGGCCCCGGGACGCATAATCTCCAGTTCCCTCTCCCCTATCAGATGGAATGTCGGGTGTGCGCCTGTACGGACAAGAGGTGTGTGCAGGGTCACGGCATCGGATCGCCTCAACAGATCGTCGAGAGGTGTGTCGTCACATATAAGTGTGCCGTCTTCGGCTTTCGGAGGATCGCTGACAAGAACCTCGGCTCCGAGCATCCGTCCCCAGTCGGCGACGATCGATCCGACGTTGCCGTGTCCGACCACTCCGAGTGTGTGGCGCGAGGGATCGAATCCCGAACGGAGCAATGCCGACCAGACGTATTGCGCCACTCCCGGCGCATTGCAGCCGGGGGAGTTGCGGCATTCGATACCGGCCTGACGGCACCAGGGAAGGTCGAACTGGTCCATACCGATTGTGGCTGTGGCGATAAACCGCACTTTCGAATCGCGGAGGAGTGCCTCGTCGCATCGTGTGCGGGTCCGGATGATCATGGCGTCGGCATCGGCCACTATGGGGGGAGTGAAGCCGAACTGGTCGGCGTAGACCACTTCGGCGAAAGGTTCGAGACGCCCCTTGATGAAAGGTATGTTGTCGTCGACGATTATTCTTGGTGTCATATCAGATGGGCGGAGAGGAGGAAGAAAGCGATGTAGACGAGAAGGAGAATGAGAGGTAGCGCGGGAGAGGATTCGCTCTGCCTCAGCGCGAATGCGTTTGCCAGCTGGGTGGCGGCGGCTATGGCCAGTGTGGGGATGTATGCCGTGAGGGAGGAGAAGCAGAAGAGGCAGCCGAGCATGGAGGTGACACCGATAAGGGTGATCACCATATTGTAGGCACGGACGGTGGAGTTGGCCTTGAGAAGTTTCAGGGAGTTTGAGAATCCGGTCAGAAGTGTCCATATCGCGGTGACAGCCACCGGTCCGGCTATGGCGAAAAATTCCACCGACACCTCGTCGGGGAAATAGAACGGATTCTGCGGGGTGATGTCGGACAGGCCGGCGATTCCGAGTCCGAAAATAGCCCAATACGGGGAGATCAGTCCGATCAGGAATGCGACGGCTTCACGGGATTTCATGGCTTTTATGGCCAGAGCGGCCAGCATGAAGGCTGCGGCAAACGGTATGAAAGCCGCTTGAAACGTGGAGCCGAGCGAGAGCAATGAGGCGATGGCGAACAGGCGGTAGGTGTTGTTGGCGTTTTCGCGGCATCCGAAGAGGAGATTGAGCGACAAGAGGTTTGCGGCTGCCAGAAGGGAGCCGGAGGAGAGGGTCTGCACGTCGGCGGGCACGGAGGCGGTGATGACCAGAAATGCTGCGGGAAGCAGCATGCCGGTCGACTGGACGAATATGTGACGGCGGTTGAGAAGGATCAGTCCGAATGCACAGGCCACCAGAACCAGAAGATTGAGAGCCCAGGAGAGAACCGGGGTCAGTCCGGCCGACTCCGGGCCGGGAAAGCAGATCCCTGTGCGCGGGGGCGGTGCGCTTCCCGGCACGTATGTGAAAGCGGTCACGGCCATGACGGCGAACACCGTCAGTGCCGCCGCCAATCCCCCTTTTCCTACCGGTGTCCTTGTCATCCTTTCAGACCGGCCTGATGTCGTCGGAGATGTCGTGTCTGAAATATTTCCCTTCGAAAGATACGCGGTCAGCCGCGCGAAGGGCCTTTTCCGCGGCTTCGGCCATGTCTGCGCCGTAGGCGGAACATGCTAGCACACGTCCTCCGGATGTGAGAGTCTGCCCGAGAGGCGAGCGGTGTGTCCCGGCGTGGAACAATATGGCTCCTTCGGTGGCAGCTTCGTCAAGGCCGGTGATCTCCTTTCCCTTCTCATAATGTCCGGGATAGCCTCCGCTGACGGTCATCACGGTGACACACGCCCGGGGATCGGTCTCAAGTTTCTTCAGTGCGAGAGTCTTGTCGGCGATCCCTTCAAGGAGGTCGACTATGTCGCTCTTGATACGGGGCATGACCACTTCTGTCTCCGGATCGCCCATGCGGACGTTGTATTCTATCACCATCGGATCGCCGGCGACGTTCATGAGGCCTATGAAGAGAAAGCCGCTGTATGGGATGTCGTCGGTTCTAAGACCCTGCAGTGTCGGCATCACGATGTGTCGCTCCACTTTGGCCATGAATTTCTCGTCGGCAAACGGAACGGGACTTACGGCTCCCATTCCGCCGGTGTTGGGTCCGGTGTCCCCCTCCCCTACCCGCTTGTAGTCTTTCGCCACGGGGAGGATACGGTAGTCCTCGCCGTCGGTGACTACAAACACGGAGCATTCCGTACCCGACAGGAATTCCTCGATGACCACCGTCGACGAGGCCTGCCCGAACATCCCTCCGAGCATTTCGGACAGGGTGTCTTTGGCGTCGGCAAGCGAGTCGAGGATTATCACCCCTTTCCCGGCTGCAAGTCCGTCGGCTTTGAGCACGTAGGGAGGTTTGAGCGACTCAAGGAAAGCGAATCCTTCGTCGACGGTATCGGTGGTGACGGTCATGAACCGTGCCGTCGGTATGGCGTGCCGGAACATGAATTCCTTGGCAAACTCCTTGCTGCCTTCAAGGACGGCTCCTTTGGCACCGGGACCGATCACCTTGACCGGACGGTCTTCGAAAAAGTCGGCGATGCCGTCGACAAGCGGCTGTTCGGGTCCGACCACGATCATGTCGATGCCGTTGTCTTCCACAAACTGGCCGACGGCTTCGAAATCGGAAATGTCGAGATCTACATTATATTCGTGTGTGCCGGCGTTGCCGGGAGCCACAAAAAGTCTTTCTGTCCGTGGACTCTGGAGAATCTTCCAGGCCAGAGCCGATTCCCGTCCTCCGGATCCGAGGAGCAATATCTTTAGATTGGTTTTCATACGGATTGATTTTCCTCTTTATCTTGGTTTCGTTCGCGTATTTTTCTGAGAAATGATTTCCGGGAACGGATTGGCACCGGTGAGAATACGGTGGCCGACGATTCGGGAAGCGAAGGGCCGGAATTTGAGACTCGGAATGCACCGTCGCGGTCTTTTCGCGGACGTCGGCTGTCGAATTTCCGCGATCTGTCATCATGTTCGAACCGTCGGGGTCGGTCGTTGTGTTCGAATCGCCGTGGTCTGTCATCCCGGTCAAAGTTCCGTGGTCTGTCATCCCGATCGAATCGCTTCGGTCTGTCGTCGTGTTCAAACCGGCGGGGACGGTCATCACGGTCGAATCTGCGGGGTCTGTCGCCACGGTCGCGGAACCGGTCCTCTCCCCTATCGCGACGGAATTTGCGTGGCTGGCGGTCATCGTCGGTTTCGTGGAAAGTGTTTTTGTGCTGGCGGTCGGGCCTGAATTTCCGGGTCTCCTTTTCCCATTCCTTTCCGGATAGGTGGCGCACCTTCACATCGTCGCCATGGTCGAAGTCTTCGTTGTGGACGGTGCCTCCGGCACTTTTGAAGTCGGCATACGAGCCGTCGAAAAGCACGTATTCGCGTAGTGAGCATTCAAGCGATCCGTTGAGCAGCGGGAACTTTACGGATGGTTTCAGCCCGATGGATGCGAAATGTTCGTCGTCATACCCGAGCAGCCATGCATGGTAGCCCTTGAATTCCTTTTTGAGCACAGAGCCGATGGAACTGTAGAGTGCGAGGATGTTGTCGGGCCGGAGGCGTTCGCCGTAAGGGGGATTGGTGATGAGTATGCCGGCTTCGGGTGCATCGGTCCATTCCTCAAACGGGCGGCACACGATGTCGACCATCGAGTCGACACGCGCACGGCGTACGTTGGCGCGTGCGATGGCGACTGCCTCCGGGTCGATGTCGCCGCCGTATATCCTGAATTTGAATTCACGTTCACCGCTGTCGTCGTTGTAGAGGCTTTCGAAGAGGTCGCGGTCGAAGTCGGGCCAGCGTTCGAAAGCGAAGCTGTCGCGGTAGATGCCAGGATTGATGTTGGCGGCGATCAGCGCGGCTTCCACTAAAAATGTGCCGGAGCCGCACATCGGGTCGACGAAATTGCTGTCGCCGCGCCATCCGGTCTTCATGATTATTCCGGCGGCAAGCACCTCGTTGAGTGGAGCCTGTGTGGCTTCGGTGCGGTATCCGCGTTTGCTCAGCGGCTCACCGCTGGAGTCGAGCGATATTGTCACCCGGTCTTCGAAGATGTGTACGTTGAGTATCAGATCGGCACCCGAGAGGCGGATGGAGGGACGGCGGTTGTAGAGGTCGTTGAAATGATCCACGATGCCGTCTTTCACCCGATAGGTCACGAATCTCGAGTGGGTGAATTCGGAGCTGTTGACGGTGGAGTCGACAGCGAAGGTGGAGTCTGGTGTGAGATATTTCTCCCATTCGAAGTCGCGCACGGTGTCGTAGAGCTCATCTGTGTCGGAAGCCGTGAACTTGGCGATGGGTTTCAGAATCCGCAGGGCTGTGCGGCAGCATAGGTTTGCCTTGTACATCATCCCGAGGTCTCCCTCGAAGCTGACCATCCGCTGGCCTATCTCAACGTTGAGTGCTCCCAGAGCGATCAGTTCGTCCCGGAGCACTTCCTCGAGGCCTTTGAATGTCTTGGCCACCATCTCGAAAGTATTTCCCATATATCGGTGGGTTTTGTGTGTTTCAGTTGTCAATGTCGCCGAAGGTGATGGCTCCGCCTGTGCGCCGGTCGTCGGACTGCGCGGGGGCTGTCCGTCCGCTCTTTTCCTGACGGGCGGCTTCGGCGGCTGCCTCTATCTGGTCGCGGAAACGGGAGTCGCGGTTGAAGGTCGGCGTGCGCTCCATCAGTGCGATTATCTCGTGGTCGTCATACTGGTCGGGCTGAAGCACCACGTATCGCTGTCGGTCGGCGTTTCGCTGTTTCTGGCGGAGCACGTCTTTTCCGTACATCTCCTCCATGGCGTCTTTTTTCTGGGCCTTCTCCTCGGTCTTGTCGGTGTCGGGGTCGCCCCAGGGGTCATCGCACATGTCGATCGGGCCGGGGCCTGCCTCAAGTTTCTTTCCTTCGCGCAGGGTCACGTCGAATCCGGATGCGAGCACGGTGATCTTCACCTTGTCGCCGAGTTCGGGATTGTCGGCGATGCCCCATTTCACGTCGATGGTGGATGGAAGTTCGGAGGTGAACCGTGTGATCTCGTTTATCTCGTTTGCCTGCAGTGGATGTTCGGCCTGACGGGCGCATGAGAATTTGAACAGCAGCCGTTTCGATGTCTTTATGTCGTGGCGTTTGAGCAGCGGGGAGTGGAGTGCGTTGTTGATTGCGTCGCTGACTCGGTGGTCTCCTTCGCCATACGCGGTGGAGATGATGGCCGTGCCGCTGTCTTTGAGAATTGTCTTCACATCCTGGAAGTCGACGTTGATGAAGCATTTCTCGGATATGATCTCCGAGATGGAGCGTGCGGCGTTGGCCAGAGTGTCGTCGGCTTTCTCGAAAGCGTTGAAGAGGGAGTAGTCCTTATAGAGTTCCACAAGGTTCTCGTTGTTGATCACCAGCAGCGCGTCCACATGCTTCTTCAGTTCCTCGGCTCCGTCAAGGGCCTTTATGATCTTGGCCTCGCCTTCGAAGAGGAACGGCACGGTCACGATGCCGATGGTCAGCATGCCTGCCTCGCGGGCTATGCGTGCCACCACCGGTGCGGCTCCCGTACCTGTGCCGCCGCCCATTCCGGCTGTGACGAACACCATTTCCGTCTGGTCTTCGAAGAGCTTGCGGATCTCCGCTTCGGATGCTTCGGCGCAGAGGCGTCCGGTGTCGGGCACATTGCCTGCCCCGAGACCGTGTGTTATGTCGTAGCCGAGGATCAGTTTTGTCGGCACTGGGGAGGTGAGGAGGGCCTGTTTGTCGGTGTTGGTGACGACGAAGTTGACGTTGGGGATGTTCTGGCGATACATGTAGTTGACCGCGTTGCCGCCGCCTCCGCCGACTCCGATTACTTTTATTATGGCCTCCGATCCCTGGCTGTCGAAGCTGCTGGTATCGGTTATGTCGTTGTTGAGGATGTCTTGCATGATGGATAGTGAGATAGGAGAGTGGTTATATCATTTCGTCGTTGTCGGCTTCCGGATCGCTGCCGAAATAGTCGGTCAGCCCCTTCTTGATTTTTCCGAACCAGGATTTACGGTGACCGGGTGTCTCGGGTTTCTCCGGTGTCACGTGGTCGGTCAATGTGTTGTCGGCGGGAGTGTTGGGAGTGCCGGTGACGGGTATTCCTTCGCGCTGAGGCATGGAGAGGCATTCGGCGTCGTTCAGCTCCGCGCCTTCATACATGATGCAGGCGAGCTGGAGCGAGTTTGCCGCTGGTATTGCTCCTTCAAGGCGTATGTATGGAGGGAGCGATCCGCGGCGCACCGGCAGGTTGCTCTTGGATGTGAGCAGTTCAAGGAGTCCGTTGAGGTTGCTTGCACCGCCGATGCATACTATCCCGCCCGGGAGGTCTGTCTCGCGCAGTCCGGCGTATTCGATGGTCTCGATTACGTTGGCCACTATCTCCTCGGCGCGGGCCACGACGATGTTGCTCACGTCGGAATATTTCAGGCCATTGAGATTGATGTTTGCCTGGGTCTCCGAGGCGAGTGCGTTGCCGGAGGTGCGTTTTATCTGTTCGGCGTTTTCCTCAAGCATGTTCAGGCTTGTGAGGTCGCGGGTGATGTTGCGGCCTCCGAGAGGGAGGGTGGCGAAGAAGAGCAGATGGCCGAACTTGTAGATGCTGACGGTAGTGGTTTCGGCACCGAAGTCCACAAGCATGCATCCGAGGCGGCGTTCCTCCTCTTTGAGGAGAATGTGTCCGGTGGCGATGCCTGTGATGACGAATCCTTCATTCTGGATGCCGAGTTTCTCCGGGAGAGTGCGTGTGATGTTGCGGCGGAGTTCGGGGCGGCATACGATGAGATCGTAAGTGGCCGAGATCTCCTGTCCGATGGATCCTTTGGGCGACAGAGTCTCCAGATTCCCGATCCTGAATGTGCGCGGCACGGCGTCGATCACCTCCAGCCGGCCTCCGACGGATGTCTGGAGGGCCTTGTCGCGCAGCCTGTCGAGTACGTCTTCGGTGATCTCCGACTCCTCCGGCAGGCGGATGGACGCCTCGGCGGTCACAGAGCGGACGGAGCGGCCCGACAGGCCTACATACAGGCCGGATATCCGTCGCGGGGAGACTTCCGGCTTGCGCTGTAGCCTGTCGATGAGGTGGCGTGTGCGTGTGGCCGCCTCCTCAAGATTCTGTATTACGCCGTAGCGTACCGATTCCTCGGTTTTCTCGCTGTCTATGGCGATGATTTCAAGTATTCCGCCCTCGCGGGTGCGTCCCACGGCGGCGGTTATCCTGGAGCTGCTGATTTCGATGGCGGCTATGTATCGGTCTGGTTTCATTGCCGTGATGGCTTTTTTTCGTTAGCGTTTCTGGTTTTCTGAGGTGAGACTGTTGTCGGCGTGTGTGCCGTGGAGTCTGTGGCGGCACTGTGTGTCTGTGTTCCGGCGTGGGCCTGCAGGGATGCCTCTTCAAGGTCGATCTCCTCGGCGTCGGGCGTGGCGTGGAGTGCCAGGCTCTTGTCGCGGCGTGAGGCCACTACCTGTCCTCGGAATTTTACCGAGATGGTGTCGTAGGTCTCCCATCCTTTGTAGGGCATCACCCGGCGGTACATGGCCAGCAGAGCGCGTCGTTTCCTGTCGAGGTCGAGTGTGTCGCCGAAGTTGATCACATGCCCTGTGACGCGCGGGATGAGGAGTATGTCGTCGGGTCCGGATGCCTCAAACATGCTTACAAGATGGCGCAGTGTTGAGTCGCGGCGTACGAATCTCACCACTGGCAGCACCGATTTCGCCGGGAAGCTGCGGGTGAAGTGTCCGCGCACCACGGGCACGTCGGCAAAGAACTCGGCGTTGGCGTCGATGCGCTTGCCGTCCTTGTTGATATAGTAGCTTTCATCGCCGTCGAACACGCGTATCTCCGGAATCATCGGGACCACCGTCACTCTCAGTTTTCCCTGCGAGGTCATCAGACAGCTCACACTTTCGAAGTTGCTGATGCCGGAGAGATATCGCTGCAGGTCGAGTGTGTTGACCGCGGCGGCACGTTTTTTCATCAGATGGCTGTCCCAGCGGAGCACCTCGTTTGTCACTCCGCTGCGGATGGAGGCTGTCAGTCTCGGGTCGCCCCCTTCCACCACTACCTCAAGACCTTTGCATACGGCTTCGGCCGCCTGTTGCCCCGCCCAGAGGGTGAGGACGGCGGCACCGGCGATCAGAAAGATCAGTATGAGCCATTTGCAGATGGTCTTTGACATGGTTCAGGTCTGAGGGCGGGAGTTGAGTATATCGTAAATCCCGGGGAGCAACCGGTCGATGTCGGCCGCTCCCAGGGTCATTAGAATTTCAAAGTTACGAATTTTTATCAATTCAAGCAAATCTTTCCTCTCACAATAGATTTTTTCCGGCGACTTGACATCGCGGAGCACCATCTGTGAGTCCACGCCGGGTATCGGTTCTTCCCTGGCCGGATATATCTCCGGCATGATCACTTCGTCGGCTTCCGAGAGTGCGTCGGCGAAGTCGGGAGCGAAGTCGCGTGTGCGTGTGTAGAGATGCGGCTGGAAGATAACGCTCAGTTTCTTGCCGGGATAGAGTTTCCTCATCGAACGGATAGAGGCGCGTATCTCGTTGGGAGAATGGGCATAGTCGTCGATCAATACCGGTGTCTTTCCCCCTTCGGGGCGCAACCGGAATTCGAACCGGCGTTTCGCTCCCATGAATGCGGCGAGTCCGGCTTTCACTTCTTCGGGTGTGGCTCCGGCTGTGAGGGTCGCGGCTGCGGCCGCAACGGCGTTGTCGACATTTATCTCCACAGGCACTCCGACCTCCACATCGGGAATCATGCCGTCGGGTGTGAAAAGGTCGAAGAGGAGTCGGCCGTCGGTGTATCTGACATTTACGGCATGATAGTCGGCCGTCGGATCATCGGCTCCGTATGTGCGGACATTGACATTCTTGCCGACACGTGGCGTCATTTTCAGACCTGTGTGGATGATCAATGTGCCTCCGGGGCGTATGAGCGATGTGAAATGCGCGAAAGCGTCCAGATAGTGTTCCTCGTCGCCGTAGATGTCGAGATGGTCGGGGTCGGTCGATGTCACGACGGCCACAAGAGGGGAGAGGTGATGGAACGACCGGTCGTATTCATCAGCCTCGGCCACACTCCAGTCTGATCCGGGAGAAAGCATCAGATTGCTGCCGGTGTTGCGCAACACTCCTCCGAGGAAGGCGTTGCAGCCTACGGCGGACTCGTGGAGTATGAGGGCGATCATGGAGCTGACGGTGGTCTTGCCGTGGGAGCCGGCCACACACACGGCATCGGTGCCGCGGGTGATCTCTCCGAGGGCGACAGCACGTTTCACCACCTGGAAACCGTTCTGACGGAACCACGACAGCACACGGTTGTCTGACGGTACAGCAGGTGTGTAGACCACTAAAGTTGTGTCCTGGTCACGCCATCGTGTGCCTATCAGTTCGGGGTTGTCGTCGAAAAATATCGCGGCACCCTCTCTGCACAGGTCATCGGTCAGGGCCGAAGGGGTGCGGTCGTAGCCTGCCACGTCGCATCCCCGGGCAAGGAAATACCGTTCGAGGGCGGCCATCCCGATTCCGCCGGCTCCGATAAAAAACAGGTTCTTTTTCATCGCTTTATCAGTCTTAGGGCTTCGTCCACGATCCGCTCGTCGCTTTCGTGCATGGCCAGAGTGCTTATCTTTTTACTCATTTCAGCAAGAAGCCCGGTGTCGGGGATGGCTTTGAGGATTGTGTCTACAAGCAGCGACGGAGCATCGGCGTCGCTTACGAACAGAGCGGCACCTACGTCGGAAAGAGCGCGTGCGTTTTTGGTCTGATGGTCTTCGGCCACGTTGGGTGAGGGGACAAGGATGCAGGGTTTCCCGAGAATCTCCAGTTCGCTTATGGAGCCTGCTCCGGCCCGGGATACAACCAGATCGGCGGCGGCGTATGCCGAAGCCATGTCGTTGATGAACCGTGTGGCTGTGGCAGTCCCTTTGAAAGATGCGGCAGCTTTCTCGGCGCGGTCGCCGAAGTATTTGCCGGTCTGCCATATCACTTGTATTCCGGCGTCGACGAGGCGTCGCAGTCCGGCTTCCATGGCTTCGTTGAGAGTGCGCGCGCCGAGGCTTCCTCCCACCACAAGAAGTGTAGGTTTGCCGGGTTGCAGACCGAATGAGCGTCGCGCCTCGTCTGTAGAGCGTTTTTCAAGCAACGCGGAACGGACGGGATTGCCTGTCTTCACGATGGCGGATGCCGGGAAGAAGCGTTCCATGCCGTCGTAGGCCACACATATCCGCCGGGCTTTACGGGCCAGCATCTTGTTGGTGACACCGGCGTATGAGTTCTGTTCCTGAAGGAGTGTCGGCACACCGGCACGCTGGGCAGCCTTAAGGGTCGGCCCGGAGGCGTATCCCCCCACGCCTATGGCCAGATCCGGCTGGAAATCGCGGATGATGCCGCGGGCCATGCGGACACTTTTGAGGGCCTTGATTATCACAGAGATGTTTTTCAGCGGGTTCTTACGGTTGAACCCTGCCACTGGCAGACCTTTGATGGGATAACCGGCTGCAGGCACTTTCTCCATCTCCATGCGGTTTTCGGCTCCCACGAAGAGGATTTCGGCGTCGCATCGGCGTCGCAGGGCGTTGGCGATGGCCACAGCCGGGAAAATGTGCCCTCCCGTGCCACCTCCGCTTATAAGTATTCTTTGTTTTCTCTGGTTTTCCATCTCTAAAATCTATTACCTGATACCTACTCTCCCACCTGCATCGGGTTGGCGGCCTGAAGGTCTTCCGGGAGCTGGTTCATCTCGGCCCGCTGTTCACGTTTGTTGCCGCGGGTGACACCGTAGCGGCTCACAGAGAGCATCATTCCGATGGCAGCCGACATCACCAGCACGGAGGTGCCTCCTTTGGATATGAACGGAAGCGGCTGTCCGCTGACCGGGGCCAGTCCGGTGACTATGGCCATGTGTACAAGGGCCTGGAGCACAATAAGCAGCGCGCATCCCATGATAAGCAGAGCCGGGAAAGCACGTGAGCATTGGGAGGCCACGATGCCGGCTCTTCCAAGCAGGCAGAGATACAGTATCAGCAACGCGATTCCGCCGATGAGTCCGGCGTCTTCGATGATGATCGAATAGATGTAGTCTGAGAAGGCGAGAGGTAACCGCGCGCTCTCGCGGGAGTTGCCCGGACCGCGTCCGTGGATTCCTCCGTGGGCCATGGCAAACTTGGAGAGGATCACCTGACGGTTGAAATCGTCGATTGTGTCCGTCGGGCTGACTCCGGCCAGATGGCGCATGATACGGTTTTTCTGGGTGCCGGTACGGCCGAGTTCGGTTATATCTACCCGGGACGACGGTGCCGTTCCGGTCTGTGTGGCTGTCACTGCGTCATATTCCCTGTCGGCCGACGATGTGGCTCCCCTCAGCCAGTAGGCCATTCCCCCGCAGAGCAGGTAGACCAGAAACACTACCCCTATCTGTTTCATTTTCACGCCCCCTATCACGAACATGCATACACTGGCACCCATCATGATCAGTAGGTTGGTCAGTCCGTTGGGTAGCACGAAGATGCTGAATACGGTGACTATGAGGGCCGCGATCACCACGCCGCGGTTGCTCACGCCGCCCGGGATCTGGTTGCGGGCCAGGACACCGGCGAGGAGCAGCACTACGGTGAGCTTGACTATTTCCGGGGGCTGTATGGTGGCCGGTCCTATCTGGATGGCTCTCTGTGCGCCGTTGATCTCCACTCCCGAGAAGGTAGAGAGAATCAGCAGCCCGAGGGATATCACGGCCAGCGGAGCGGCGAGTTTGCGGAATACGGAGTAGTGTATGCGCTGGCATACCAGCACTATGCCGAGTCCCATCGCAAGAAAGATCCCGTGCCGGATGAGGGGTGCGTAGACGTTGGATGCGCTGACTTCGGTGGATGAGGCACTGTAGAGTTCGACCACCGACACAAGGAGCAGCAGAAGATAGATGCCCCAGATGTAGGTGTCGGGCCGCCGGGGTGTGACTGTCGTGGCCGAGGCTCGCGGACGTCGTTTGGGCGGGGCGGAGGTCTCCTCCACCGGCACTCCGTCGATTGTCTCACGGACCGTCACCGCAGGTGTGTCGGCAAGTATGTCTGTATTTTCCTGTATAGGCATTTTCAAATATCTGAGTTATTCTGTCGGGAGCATGGCACGCACAGCCGCCTTGAATCTCTCGCCGCGGTCCTCGTAACTTTTGAAGAGATCGAAGCTTGCGCAGCAGGGGGAGAGGAGCACGGTGTCGCCTTTTTCTGCTATTTCGCGGCATGCCGCCACGGCATCCTCAAGCGAGTGGGTATCGCGTATCTCCTCTACTTTTCCGCTGAAGAAATCCAGTAGTTTACGGTTGTCGACGCCCATGCAGACGATGGCTTTCACCTTTTCTTTCACCAACGGTTCTATCTCGGAATAATCGTTGCCTTTGTCTTTGCCTCCGAGGATGAGCACGGTAGGTGTGGTCATGCTTTCAAGGGCATACCAGGTGGAGTTGACGTTGGTGGCCTTTGAGTCGTTGACATATCTTACGCCGTCTACATCGGCCACATACTCCAGCCGGTGCTCTACGGCCTCGAAGTCCTCGAGAGCACGGCGGATCTTCTCTTTCCGGATGTTGAGCAGCGAGGCGGAAAGTCCCGCAGCCATCGAATTGTAGAGGTTGTGAAGCCCGGGGAGCGACAGGCGGTCGCGCGGGATATCCCACACTTCGCGTGGAGTGCGGAAGCGGACTATGCCGTTGTCGACGTATGCCGCGCTGTCGGGCTGTTCCGTCTCGCTGAAAGGCATGAGCATGGCTTCTGTCTGGAGCTGACGGATCTGTTCGCGTACTATTGGATCTCCCTCCCAGTAGATGAAAAAGTCGTCTTTGGTCTGGTTGCGGAGTATTCTGAATTTTGCGGCGACATAGTTCTCCATCTTGTGGTCGTAACGGTCCAGATGATCCGGAGTTATGTTCATTATGACGGCAATGTCGGCCTTGAAGTCATACATGTTGTCGAGTTGGAAACTCGACAGTTCTATCACATATATGTCGTGCTTCTCAAACGCTACCTGCAGTGCAAGGCTTTTGCCTACGTTTCCAGCAAGTCCTACATTGAGCCCGGCTTCCTTGAGTATATGGTAGGTCAGCAGGGTAGTGGTGGTCTTGCCGTTGGATCCGGTGATGCACACCATTTTCGCGTCGGTGTATCGTCCGGCAAACTCTATTTCGGAGATGACGGGAATCCCTTTCTCCATCAGGCTGACCACAATCGGGGCGGTCAGAGGAATGCCGGGACTCTTCACCACCAGATCGGCTTCAAGCACACGCTCCTCTGTGTGGCCTCCCTCTTCGAATTCCACACCGTGCGCGGTCAGAAGATCGCGGTATTCAGGTCTGATGGTCCCGGCGTCGCTGAGCAGCGTGTCGTAGCCTTTCACTTTGCCGAGCACGGCGGCTCCCGCACCGCTCTCGCCGCCTCCCAACACTACAAGTCGTTCCCTTTTTGTCATCGTCAATATGGATGTTTTTGTCTGTCAGTCAATATTATGGTCTCTGATCCGGCAGCCGCGTCAGCGTATTTTCAGCGTCACGAAAGTCATTGCCGCCAGAAGTATACCCGCGATCCAGAACCGGGTGACGATCTTGGATTCGGGAATCGGGTTGTAAGGATATTTTATGAGGCAGTCGGCGCCCTCTCCCGGTTTCTGGAAATGATGGTGGATCGGTGTCATCTTGAATACACGCTGTCCCACGCCGGTCCTCTTTTTGGAATATTTGAAATATGCCACCTGAACCATCACCGAAAGATCCTCGATAAAGAAAATCAGGCACAGGAGGGGGATGAGAAGCTCCTTGCGGATGAGGATGGCGAATACGGCCAATATCCCGCCGATGGTAAGGCTGCCTGTGTCGCCCATGAATACCTGAGCCGGAAAGGCGTTATACCACAGGAATCCGACAAGTGCCCCGATGAAGGCTCCGGCAAACACCACCAGCTCTTCGCTGCCGGGGATGTACATTATGTCGAGGTAGCCGGAATAGATCACGTTTCCGCCCAGATAGGCCATAATGGCCAGTGCAAGGCCGATGATGGCCGACGTGCCCGCGCAGAGTCCGTCAAGGCCGTCGGTGAGATTGGCTCCGTTGCTGACTGCTGTCACCACGAATATCACCACAAAAACGAACACGATCCAGCCAAGTGTGGTGGCTGCCTCCTTGTCTTTTATCCATCCGGTGAGCCACTCATAGTTGAAGTTGTGGTTCTTCACGAACGGTATTGTGGTCTGGGGGGTCTTCTCTTCGATCTGTCTGTGAACCACCTCCACCTCATGGTTCGATTCGTTGACCACCTCCATGTTCTGGCGCATCACCACGTCAGGCGACAGCCACATGGTCAGGCCGACTATCAGTCCCAGCCCTACCTGACCGGTGATCTTGTATTTCCCTTTCAGTCCCTCCTTGTTGTGGTATTTCAGTTTCCGGTAGTCGTCCAGAAAACCGATGACACCCATCCATACGGTGGCCACCAGCATAAGGATCATGTAGACGTTGCCGAGATTGCCTATCAGAAGGCATGGCACCAGAATCGACAGGATGATTATCAGTCCTCCCATGGTGGGGGTGCCGGTCTTTTTCATCTGTCCCTCCAGCCCGAGGTTGCGGACCGTCTCTCCTATCTGGCCGCGCTGCAGGCGGTCGATGATCAGACGTCCGAATATGAGGGCGATTATCATGGCCAGAGCCAGCGAGATCCCTGAGCGGAAGGTGATGTAGTCCATCAGATGATGGCCGGGGAAGTCGCTGTCGGCGAAATGTCGGAATAAAGCGTAAAGCATCGGTATAGGTCAGTGATATTATGGAATAAGGAGCAGTGACTGGTCATAAAGCCTTCATCACCTCTTCCCGGTCGTCGAAATGATGGCGTACGCCGTCTATTTCCTGATATGTCTCGTGTCCCTTGCCCGCCACAAGCACCACTTCGCCGGGCTGTGCCGTCATTATGGCTGTGCGGATGGCTTCGCGGCGGTCGGCGATTATGAGGGTGCGCCGGAGCTCGCTTTCGCTCAGTCCCCCTTTCATGTCGGCGATTATCGCCGCCGGATCCTCTGTGCGGGGATTGTCGGAGGTGAGCACAAGCCGGTCGCTGCGGCATGCGGCTTCCTGGGCCATGATGGGCCGTTTGCCATGATCCCGGTCGCCACCGGCTCCCACCACAGTGGTGATATGTCCCGATGCGCCGACTATCTCCCGGATGGTGTCGAGGACATTGACAAGCGCGTCGGGAGTGTGGGCATAGTCTACGATGGCTGTGACTCCTTCAGGCGAACGGAATGTCTGGAAACGTCCGGCCACAGGTACCAGTCGGCTCATGTCTATCAGCGTCTGTCCCGGATCGAATCCTGTGAGGATGGCCGCTCCGTAGACCGCCGTCAGGTTGTAGGCGTTGAATCTGCCTGTGAACTGCACCTCCACTTCGTGTCCGTTGAGCTGCATAAGAGTGCCGTCGAGGCGTGTCTCCATGATGCGTCCGCGGAAATTGGCGTCGGTCCGCAGTGAATAGGTGTAGACTTTCGCCTTGGTGTTCTGCACCATGTATCGGCCCGACTTGTCGTCGAGATTGGTGAGGGCGAAGGCGGAAGGAGGAAGCATGTCGAAAAACTTCTTTTTGGCCCGCATGTAGTTGTCGACAGTGCCGTGATAGTCAAGATGGTCGCGTGTGAGGTTCGAGAAGATGCCACCGGTGAATGTCAGCCCTGCGATGCGGTGCTGTTCGGCTGCATGCGAGCTTACCTCCATGAAGGCGTATTCGCAACCGGCCTCCACCATCTCGGCCAGAAGAGCGTTGAGGGTCAGCTGGTCGGGAGTGGTATGGGTGGTGGGCACGGCACGTCCGTCGATATAGTTGCATACCGTAGATAGCAGGCCGGCCTTGTGTCCCTGCAGGCGTGCCGTCTCATAAAGTAGCGTGGCTGTGGTGGTCTTGCCGTTGGTGCCGGTGACGCCCACAAGCTTCAGCCGCGACGAAGGATGACCGTACCAGGCGGATGCAAGCTGTCCGAGGGCCACAGAACTGTCGGCCACCCGGATATATGTTATCCCCTTTTCAAGCGAGGAGGGAAGCTCCTCGCATACGATCGCGCCCACATGGGCACTGGCCACTACCGGGATGTATTTGTGGCCGTCGGTGGTGACGCCGCGTATGGCGACAAACACACCCTCTTTCACCGCTTTCCGCGAGTCGCTTTCAAGACTGACTACATTCTTGTCGGTCTCACCGATCACTTCCAGCGGTTTTATCTCATTGAGAAGACGTGACAGTTTCTCCATCTTGTTTTTCTTTTAGAAGCGTTTAACTTGCAAAGTTACACTTTTCCTGTGAAAACCGCAAATCATATTTTCAGCGTGAGGTACGCTCGGGAACCTTTGCGTAGTGGGGTGCCCGCTTCCGGCGTCTGTGCGGCTACGCGTCCTGACCCGCGGACTATGACATTGAGTCCGGCCTGTTCGAGAATCCGTATCGCCGAAGGAGCGTCGTAACCCCTGACATCAGGCATCGCTTTGCCGTGGGGCGGCCCGGCGGTAGAGATCTTACGGGCTTTGCGTGTGTTGAGGCCCTGGCTCAGGCGTGTGTCTGACGATGAGGTGGAGGCGGCCAGCAGCGGTGTGCCGGATGAGCGTTCCTGCGCGTAGTTGGAGGTGTTGCCGAGCATTCCCCGGCTGTACATCTTCAGGGCGATGTTTTTCACTACCTGACCCGAAGTGCGGTTGGCACTTGTGCCCGACGGCCCCAGCACCAGAGCCATACAGCTGTATCGTGGTTCGGCGTAGGGGAAGAAGCCGGCGAAGGCGTAGCGGCGTTTGGCATGGTTGTAGACTCCGTTTTCCACCGGATAGGCCGTGCCGGTCTTGCCTGCGATTTCCACGCGGTCGTCCTGTACGAGGCGGGCGGTGCCGTGCTTGCCCCACACTACCTCGCGGATGCATTGTTTCACTTTTTCCGCTGTCTGTTCGGAACACACATGCTCCCGGATGTAGCCTGCCGTCACTGTCGAGTCGCGGCCGTTCTCGTCGCGCAGGGAGCGTACCAGATGGGGGCGAACCATGCGTCCCTTGTTGGCGATGGCGTTGTAGTAGGCCAGAGTGTAGAGGGGAGGGATCACTGTGTTGTAACCGTATGCCTGGCGGGCAAGGTCGAGGTGGCGGGCGGTCATGGTGATGTTGTTGCCTCTGGAGTCCTGCGGAAGAAGCTTGCGCACACGGGGTTTCTCCTCGTCGGCGATACCGGAATGTATGGGTTCGAAGAAGCCGATGCTGCTCAGACGGTCGTAAAATTTGGAAGGGTCTTGCGCGTAGCCGCGGAATATCACACGGGCTATCCCGGGGTTGGACGATTGCTCTATGACCTGCTTCATGCTTTTCATGCCGCTTCCGTGGGGGTCGGATGTGCGTTGGAACGGAGCGCACGAAATCACATCGTTGACCGACTTCACAAGGCCGTCTTCGAAAGCGATCATAAGTGAGATAGGCTTCATCACCGATCCGGGTTCGTAGGCGATCACAGCCCGGTTGAGGGCCTCGCCGTATGTGCCGTCGTCAAGTAGTTCGATGTTGCTGATGGCCTTTATCTCGCCTGTGGCCACCTCCATGAGAATGGCTGTGCCCCATTCTGCCTTTGACTCGGAGCATACTTTGGCCAGTTCCTGTTCAAGCATGTCCTGGAGGTCGATGTCGATGGTGGTCACGATGTCGTAGCCGCGTTGCGCCGGCACGTCGGTCCAGTTGGTTATACCGCTTGTCAGAGCGACTTTCTTGGTCCGCCCGGGCTTTCCGTAAAGCAGAGAGTCGAGGTCTTTCTCCAGTCCGGAATATCCGTGAAATTCGCCGGTCTTGAAGTTCTCGTTGACGCGCCCGATGGAGCGGTAGGCCATCTTTCCGTAGGGGTAGATGCGGATGTCGCGGGCGTTCTTGTAGACCGGAATACGGAATCCGGAACCTTTGAAGTCTTTGAGAAACGGGAAATTGCGTACCTTGTCGAAGTCGTCCGACGATCGTTTGGCCGCAATGCGGAGATTGGTGCGTCGTCGACCGGGTTCTTTCTCAAGCTCATCGCGGAGTTTCTTGTGCCAGGTGTAGCGGGCGAACGTGTCGGGATGGACGTTCAGGTTGCTGCGGCGGGGGAAGTACACGTCGAGGGAATCGGCGAGGGAGTCGACGGATTCCCAGGGTATCTGACGCAGTTTCTTGATTTTGCTGTGACGCAGATCAAGCATGATGTCATACACCTTCAGATTGCATGCCAGGATGTTGCCGTTGGCGGCCAGGATATTGCCTCTTTCCGGAGCGATTGTGGTCACTTTCGAAAGCTCTTTCCGTGCGCGTTCGTTCCATGCCGCCGCCTCAAACACCGTGGTCTGTACCAGTTTCGCGGTGACAAGCACGGCTGTCACCAGAAATATCAGCGACAGGAAGGTGTAACGCATCAGTATGTTGCCTTTGTTTGTCTTCTTCTTTTGTCTTGCGGTCATGGGGAGATATAGTGGTAGATTATGAGGGGAGATGTGTCAGTCTTCGTATTGTAGAGTGTAGGGTGGCTGGTCCTGGAATGTGAGGCCAAGATGGCGTTCGTCCACCAGCCGCTGCATCTCCGATTCGCGGATGAGCGACATGTAGGCTGCTTTCTCCTGAAGCTTGGAACTTTCGGCGCGCACCAGTTCCCGCTCAAGGCGACGGATCTCCTGCATCTTGGTCTTGGTCTTGTATCGGAGACCCATCAGTGCCACGAGTGCTACCAATATGCACATCAGCAGCCATGCGTTGCGCTTGAAAAAAGTCAGCGACACCGACTGTCCGTATCGCAGACCGCCGAGCCACCCTAATTTTGGGGAAGCTGTGGCCTGTGATTTATCCGGTGTTCCGGAAGAAGATACTTTCTTTGCCATCTGGATCAATCTTAAAATCTGAAATCCAATCCCTAAAATCCAATCCCTAAAATCTAATTCCTAAAATCTAATTCCTAAAGCCTAAATCCTCTCCGCGATTCGCAGCTTCGCGCTACGGCTTCTCGGATTGGCCTCGATTTCGGCTTCGGAGGGGACGATGGGGGAGCGGGTGATCATTTTCCAGGGGGAAAGAGGTTTTCCATAGAAATCTTTCTCCACTTCGCCCGATAGATTGCCGCCACGCATGAAGTTTTTCACCATCCGGTCTTCAAGCGAGTGATATGTGATGACGGCCAGACGTCCTCCTGGGCGGAGAGCACCGAGTGTGGATGTGAGGAAGCACTCCAGAGCACGCATCTCACCATTGACCTCTATCCTCAGAGCCTGGAAAATCTGTGCCAGCTCTCTTTTCTCCTGTTTCGGGCTTACGGCAGGTCTTACAGCCTCAAGCAGTTTCCCGGTTGTGTCGACAGGTCCCTTTTCTCGGGCGGCGATGATTGCATCCGCCACCGGACCAGGGCGTTTGAGATCGCCGAATGTACCCAATATCCTGATCAGTTCCCGTCGGTCGGCACTGGCCACTATGTCGGCGGCTGTGCGGCCTGCGGACCGGTTCATGCGCATATCGAGCGGTGCGTCGGCTCTGAAAGAGAATCCTCTGGATGCATCGTCGAAGTGATGGAACGATACTCCGAGGTCGGCGATGATGCCGTCCACTTTCTCCACTCCATGATAACGGAGGAAATTGGGGAGGTAACGGAAATTTGAATATACAAATGTAAACCGCGGGTCATCGTCGAAAGCGTTTTCCTTTGCGTCGATGTCCTGGTCGAAACCAAACAGACGCCCTTTTTCTCCAAGTCGCGCGAGGATGGCCCGGGAGTGTCCTCCCCCTCCGAAAGTCGCGTCGACGTATATGCCATCGGGCTTGATGTCAAGTCCGTTGATGGCGTCGGCGAGCAGGGCCGGTATGTGGTATGCCGGAGTGTCCATGAGAGCTGGTATAGGTGTTCTGGAATTTCTCCGTAAAATTAGTCAAAAATGTAAATAGTTTACAACCCGGAATCCCGTTTTTTATCTTTTTTAAGAGAAAAAGTTATAGACACCCTTTTGTCATCATCCGCGGGCCGAAAGGGTGCGGTCATAGACCGCCTCGATGCGGGCGGCGATGTCGGCATTGTTGAAGCGCGACGCATGGCGTTTGCCCAGCGCGATACGGCTTACCAGCGCGGGACCTTCCGTCATGGCCGCCGCCAACGCTGCTGCCATCTCGCGTGCGGAGTCGGGATTGACGTAGAATGCGGCATCTCCGCCGGCCTCTTCCAGACATGAGCCTGTGGCTGCGACCACAGGTCGGCCACTCTCGAGTCCCTCAAGGACGGGAATGCCAAAACCTTCGTAACGTGACGGATAGGCTACGGCCGCCGCCTGCTGGTAGATGGCTGGCAGTTCGGCCATCGTGACGCTGTCGAGCACGTGCAGCCGATCTGCCACTCCGACCTGACTTGCGATGCGCCGCACATGTTCCAGATATCCCCGGTCGCGACCCACAGCCACCAGATGTACGTCGGATGGCAATGCCGAGAGAGCCCGGACGGTCAGCTCAAGGTTTTTTCTTTTCTCGATGGTCCCGACCTGGACTATATATCGGGTGGGAAGCCGATGCTTCTCGCGCACCATGGCGAGTGTGTTGCGTGTGGCTGTATGCCTGAATACTTCGGCGCAGCCCTGATATACGACATCGATCTTGTCGGGATCCACACCGTAGATTTCCACTATGTCATCTTTCGTGCGTTTGCTGACTGCGATGATGCGGTTGGCGATCCGGCACGACATCCCGTATTTGAGATTGTAGAGAAACCGGTCCGGAAGCGTGTAACATCCGGGCATACGCCGGAATATGAGGTCGTGCATGGTGACAACCGAAGGTATGCCGCTGCCTTTGATGTTGAGTGGCAGTTCGTTGCTGAGTCCGTGGTAAAGATCGATCTTCTCTTTCCGCAGTTGGGATGTGATTCCTAAAGTGCGCCATGCGGATCCGTGGGCCATGATGCCGTTTCCCTGTGGAAGGCGAAGATTGACGTTGGGTAGGGAGAGAAGAGTCTCCATGCGGGTATTCTCGCGGATGTCAGGAGTATAGAGCACGCACCGGCAATCCGGACAGTGACGGGCGACAGCCTCCACCACAAGTCTGGAATAGTTGCCCAGCCCCGTGAGATTGCGCATGGCCCGCTTTCCGTCATATCCAATCTTCATCAAGGTGTTATTTTATTATCCTGACCCAGGATTCGTCAAACTGTAGATTTTTGAGAATATCTTCTTTTGTCAGAACAGAGGGTTTTCTGATTGTGAATTTTACAGCATCGTCAGGTACGGTGGCATGTATAGTGAATTGAGAGCCGTGTGGCTGCCATGTGAATTTTACGTTGCCCGTTTTTGTCTCAATCCCTATAAGGTTGCCGTTTGAGTTTACTTCCCAAATAAAGTCGCTTGTCCTGAACCGATGGTTGTCTTCTTCAAACAGAGTGAACGAAAGAAGATCGTTGGAGCGTATGAGAACTGATGTTCTTACAGGATTGTAATTGTCCTGGGCTATGTTTATCCGCTCGTTCCAGATCCCGAGAACTGCCTGCCCGGTTTTTGGGATGTCTTCATGTGGATTGGCTATCCCATAAGAGTAATCAGGGGAACATCTTCCGCTTATCAGTCTGACTGATTTTGCTTTGAAGGGATTGGTATGTTTGACGGTTTTCATTGACCAGGCCATTTTACCCAACACCACGTCTGCGATCCCTACCGGAGAACCAAGATGGATTCCTCCGATCGCATCGGAAAAAGCATTTCCCCAATCTGTACCGCTGAAATCTTTCCGTCCGGTATAAAGAAGATAAGTGAAATATCCTCCTATCCTGACTATAAGGTCGTCTGGCAGTTGATTTAGGGGGTATGGTTCAAATGCGTTGAGTCGCCGATTGTCTCTTAGTCTGGGATGATTCATGATTGGCAGTCTTTAGATTGATTGGAGTCGAGTATTCGGTCTATTCTGTTTGCAATTTCCCGAATCATGGGTACTGCAACGCTGTTACCGGTCTGGCGTCTTATCTCGCTGTGGCTGACTGTGATTTTGTATTTGTCCGGAAATCCCTGAAATCTGAGAAGTTCGCGTGAAGATGGACGTCGGATGCCGTTGATTAGGAGATAATTGTACGATGCGCCGGTACGAAGGGCACATGCGTGATCAAGGATGGATATGTTGCCGGCCTTGTTTTCATGCCATACAGAAGGGTAGAATATGGTTTTTCCGGTTGTAAGTTGTTGACGCTTTTTCAGTATGTGTTCGGATGCGAACAATGTTGAATCCACATTTGTATCATCTTCAAGTATGGATGCAAGTTCATATCCCCTTTTGTCAAAGTTAAAATTGAAGGCATCTGAATGACTTTTATTCTTGAATGCCACGATGATGACCCGTTCACGTTTCTGTGGTAATCCGAAATCTAGGGCGTTCAGTATTTCCCATTTGGTGTGATATCCCAATTCGCCCAGGGTGTTCAGTATTTTTGCGAAGGTGTTTCCATGGTCGTGTGTGGTGAGCTGTTTGACATTTTCAAGCAGAATGACTTCCGGTCTGTGACGATCGATGATTGTGGCCACATCGAAAAAAAGCGTACCTCTTGTGTCGGCAAAGCCTTTCATTTTACCCATTATAGAGAATGCCTGACACGGAAATCCTGCGAGGAGTAGGTCAAAATGCGCCGGAATATGTTGTTTGGTAATTTCCTTTGTGATGTCGCCATAAGGGATTTCTCCGAAATTCGCATAGTATGTGCGTTGGGCGTTTTTATCCCATTCTGATGAAAATACACACCTGTATCCCAGTTCTGAAAACGGTAGACGGATACCCCCTATTCCGGCAAATAGATCAATGAAAGTGCGTTTGCCGATGACAGGGTTTGGAAAAGGGACCTCGTATGATATCCGTGGTTCCAAGGGATTATATAAAAGGGTTGTCCGTGCTTGAGAGGGCATGATGCGATTGCTTTACGGTGCAAAAATAATGATTTTTTTCAAGATGACAATTATTAGAAGATGTACAAAAGGCGCATCGCCGGGAATGACGATGCGCTTGTTTTTGATTTCAGCATTTATTGCTTAGTTTATTTGCCGAGTTTGTCGGCGAATTCGGATGCCTTGTCGGCTCCTTTGTTGAGCAGGTCGGCGGCTTTATCTTTGAGATTGTCCATGAAACCGTGTGCTTTCTCTTTTACCTCCTCGGTCTTACCTGCAAGATTCTTTTTTGTGTTTTCCATAATTTTTTTCTATTTGGGTTTGTTGATGTAAAACGTATCGGAAGAGATTCTGGTTGAGTGCAGGAGCGGCCATCAAGGAATTTTTAGAATCTTTTTTGAAGATTTCAAATTTTCAGCTTCCGTTATGCCCGTGTGTTGTCTTGAGATTTTATTATTTTTGGATTCTCATGGCCTTAGTATGGCGGCTATTCAAGTTTAATATCTTGGATATTAGGAGAATTGATCCGATATGTCTGATTGGGTCAATTTGGCTCAGAAAAATATTGACTTCTTAAAAAATGTCAATGTGTTGCGTCAATGCTGATTTCTTAGTATTTTTGTAAGTTTTAGAGGCTGTTTAAAAATGCTTGTTGACGCAGTGCCGGAAGATTTGTGATGGATTTATTTCTGCGGCGAAGGAACATAGCGGGCTATGAGACTGAGCCAAAGGGATAAAGACGCGCAAAGATTCCGGAATAACGGCAGGCATTCCTGGAAAGCCTCTTTAGAAGCATTAATGTTTTAATCTGAATGGTGTCTTTTCCGTTAATCCGCATTTACTCGTCGGTCACATATCCCGATATGCTCCCTCCTCATAAAGTGCGCCTTAACAAAAAATACACCACTCTGCGTTTAACAATGATTTTTAAACAACCTCTTAACGACCGGTAATATTATGATCACTTTTCAGGTTGACGGAGTAGGTATGCCTTTTATCGATGAGCGACGTGTCTGTCGCTGGCTTGGGGAGGTGGCTGCTTTGCATTCACGCGAAATAGGCAATATCAATTATTGTTTCTGTGGCGATGAAGAGATACTTCGCGCCAACAGGGAATTTCTTGGCCATGACTATTATACGGACGTGATTACTTTCGACTATTCTCATGGCGACAGAGTCGCTGGTGATATTCTGATCTCTCTTGACACTGTGCGCACCAATGCGGAGGCGGCAGGGGAGAGTTATGAGCGCGAGTTGCTCCGTGTGATTGTGCATGGTGTGCTCCACCTTTGCGGAATTGACGATAAGGGACCCGGAGAACGTGAAATTATGGAGCGGCATGAGGATGAGGCTCTGAATGTTTATGATACGTTATGAGATATGATTATGATGTCATAGTGGTCGGGGCCGGCCATGCCGGATGTGAAGCGGCTGTGGCTTCGGCGAGGTTGGGGGCACGGACGCTTCTGATCACATCGGATATGAACCGTGTGGCCCAGATGTCGTGTAACCCAGCAGTCGGTGGTATTGCAAAAGGACAGATTGTCAGAGAGATAGATGCTCTTGGCGGCCAGATGGGAATTGTGGCTGATCTCACGGCAGTCCAGTTCCGTATGCTCAACCGATCGAAAGGACCAGCTGTATGGTCGCCCCGCGTACAGTCTGACCGCACACGTTTCACCGATACGTGGCGACGGATACTTGATGCCACCGAAGGCCTTTCAATAGTTCAGGACACGGTGATCTCACTCCTTGCGGATCTTTCCGGAGAAGGGGATGGAAATTGTGTGCGTGGGATCAGGACAGCTCTTGGTATTGAATTTAGTGCTTCAAAAGTGGTGCTGACTGTGGGCACTTTTCTCAATGGATTGATGCATTTCGGTCCTGTGAAGGTTGCCGGAGGTCGTATCTCGGAGGCCGGAGTTGATACGCTTACGGAGCAACTTAAATCGTTTGGTTTCATATCCGGACGAATGAAAACCGGGACCCCGGTGCGTATCGACGGACGTTCGATCGACAAGTCTCTTGTCCAGATCCAGAGTGGCGATGATATGGTGGAATCCAGCACACCGGCAGATATTCCGGAAGGCACTCCTGAGTGGCTGGTCCGGCCCAATGCTGTGGTAAGGAGAGACTTCCATAAGTTCTCATTTCTTCCGGGTGTAAATAGATGTCTTACTCCCCGGGAATGTTACATTGTGCATACTTCGCCGGAGGTGCATGCTCTTCTCCATGCCAATCTTGAGGATTCGCCGCTGTATAACGGTGATATAGAGAGCATAGGTCCCCGTTATTGCCCGAGTATCGAAACCAAGATAGTCACTTTTTCCGACAAAGAGAGTCATCAGCTTTTTCTTGAACCGGAGGGTGCCGATACTCAGGAATTTTATATCAATGGTTTCTCAAGCTCACTTCCATGGAAGGTGCAGTATGATGCTCTGCAGCTTATCCCCGCTTTGCGTGATGTGGAGATTTATCGTCCCGGCTATGCCATAGAATATGACTTCTTCGATCCGACTCAGCTATATCATACGCTTGAGACCAAGCTCGTCTCCGGGCTTTATTTCGCCGGACAGATCTGCGGAACCACTGGATATGAGGAAGCCGCAGGTCAGGGGCTTGTGGCTGGAGTCAATGCTGCTCTGAGCGTGGCCGGACAACCTCCGTTTATACTTGGACGTGACGAGGCGTATATAGGGGTTCTTATTGACGACCTTGTCATGAAAGGGGTAGACGAACCGTATAGGATGTTCACCTCACGTGCTGAATACCGGATTCTGCTTCGTCAGGATGATGCCGATATGAGACTCACACCTCGTGGTCGTGAGATAGGGCTTGCTTCCGAAGAACGACTCGCATTGATGCAGTCGAAAAAAGATCAGCGTGATTCTTTGATCAGGTGGTGCGACGGATTTATTGTGCGTCCTTCCGTGGATATGGATGATGCTTTCAGGAGGCTCAATACATCTGCTCTCACGGGAGGAGTACGTCTCACAGAACTCCTTCGTCGTCCGCAGTTAAATTTCGCTTGTCTTGCGGATATAATACCTGAGCTTGCTTCCCGTTTGAGAGAAGTGGAGGAGAACCGTCGGTCCGAGATTATAGAAGCGGCGGAGATACTGATAAAATATGAGGGTTATATCCGGCGTGAGCGGGAAGCGGCCGACAAGGCCATGCGTCTAGAGAATGTCCATATTCCTGCGGACTATGATTTCAGTTCCATCAAGGCGATCTCCACTGAGGGCCGTCAGAAACTGGAACGGATACGTCCTGAGACCATTGGACAGGCATCCAGAATACCGGGTGTCTCCCCCGCTGATATAAGCGTCCTGTTGCTTATGCTTGGTCGCTAATCATTCATGACTCAATAAATTGCCCGAAAATTGTTCCACGTGGAACAATCCAGGCGATCCAGAAAAGAAAATATAAAATTAAATATATTGATATGACAATCGAAGAATTGAAATCAATCATCCGTGATGTGTATGATTTTCCGTCGAAAGGAATCATCTTCCGTGATCTCACCACGCTTATCAAGGAGCCGGAAGCGTTGCATGTAATGGGCGATATGGTATCTGAAATGTATGCTGACAAAGGTGTGACGAAGGTCGTGGGTATAGAATCCCGCGGTTTCATCGGAGGAAGCATAATGGCCTATAAGCTGGGATGTGGATTTGTGCCTGCTCGTAAGCCGGGGAAGTTGCCTGCCGTGACCATAAAGAAGGCGTATGCCAAAGAGTACGGAGTAGATACTATTGAATTGCATTCCGATGCCATCAACGAGAATGACGTGGTGGTGTTGCACGACGATCTGTTGGCTACAGGTGGTACGATGAACGCTTGTTATGAACTGGTGAAATCGATGAACCCGAAGAAAATCTACATCAATTTCATCGTGGAGCTCACCGATCTCAACGGGCGTGATAATCTTCCGAAGGATGTGGAGATAACATCTCTGCTCAAATATTGATATTCACTGCATCGGTTTCCCGGTCTCCGGGATGCCGTGATGCAGATATAATCGGGGAGTGGTGCTCCCCGGTTTTCATTATGGACAATCTATCAATCCGTATGTCAGATAAAGAAGATATATTGCCTCCGGTCGAATCGGAAGACAGCTCCGGACATAACTCCGTTTCCATCGAAGACCGTATCGCAGATGCGGGGCGACTCATCGATGAATCCGGAGGATTCACCCTTGAGGTTATTCCGGACCGTACGCGCGATGATCTGTTTCACAACCGTCCCGGACCTCAGTTGCGCGAGAAGATACTCGCGTTGCCTGAGTCTCCGGGGGTTTATATGTATATCGACCGTTACGGAAAGGTGATATATGTGGGCAAAGCAAAGCGGCTGAAGCGACGTGTAAGTTCATATTTCAACCGGCGTCATGATTCCACCCGAACAAATCTTCTTGTGCGGAATATCGTGGATTTCCGTTTTATCGTGGTCGGCAGCGAGGAGGATGCGCTCCATCTGGAAAACGCGATGATAAAGGAATATCAGCCGCGTTACAATGTGCTTCTCAAAGATGACAAGTCCTATCCGTGGATCGTGGTCACAAAAGAACTTTTCCCACGAGTCTTCATGACCCGCGACCGTGGTGAGGCCGGTAAATATTATGGTCCCTACAGCAATGTGCAGTCGGCCCGGGTGGTGCTTCAGCTTATCCGCGATATATTCCCGCTGCGGTCATGCCGTCATTTCCTTGAGGAGCGTTCGATCGCGAGAGGGAAGTATCGTCTTTGCCTTGATTACCATATCAGGAAATGCGGAGGCTGCTGTGTCGGCAAGATTTCTCCGGATGAGTATGCCTCGCATGTGGACCGTGTCCGTCAGATACTAAACGGCGACACCGTTCAGCTTGAGCGTCATCTGCAGGAAGAGATGTCACGTCTCAGCGATGAATGGAAATTTGAGGAAGCACAGGTCGTGAAGGAGAAATATGAGGCTGTAAAACGATACAATGCCCGTAGTGTGATCGGTGCGCCCGAGACGGGGGAATTGGATATGTTCGCCTACGATGAAAGCGGGGATTCGGCCTATATCTGCTTCATGCATCTGCATCGAGGGGCGGTCGTGCAGAGTCTGAATCTGGAGTTCAGAAAACGTCTGGAGGAGACACCCGCGGAGATACTTTCTATGGCGATAGCTGAAATCGGACGACGTTTCAGCCGGGATTTCCAGAAGGTGATAGTGCCGTTTCTTCCTGATGTGGAGTTTGACGGTGTAGAGTTTATCATTCCGCAGCGTGGCGATCGCAAAAAGATTCTCGACATCGGGATGAAGAACGTCCGTCAGTATATCACCGACAAGGAGAAGCAGGCGGAGGCACTTGATCCGGATCGTGGAGTGAACAGGCTTATGGAGCGCATGAAGAATGATTTCAGACTTGAGACGGAACCGCGGCATATAGAATGCTTCGACAACTCAAACATCCAGGGCACCAACCCTGTGGCGAGTTGTGTCGTATTCCGCAACGGCAAACCGTCCAAGCGCGACTACCGTCACTTCATAATAAAGACCGTGGAGGGTCCGGACGATTTCGCCTCAATGAAAGAGGTGCTTCACAGGCGTTATTCGCGCATGATGGCCGAGGGGGAGCCGTTGCCGCAATTGGTGGTGGTAGACGGCGGCAAAGGTCAGCTCAGTGCGGCGGTCGAGGCATTTGAGGAGATGGGCATAAGAGGTGAGGTGGCGTTGGTAGGCATAGCCAAGAGACTTGAGGAGATATATTTTCCGGGGGATTCCTTGCCGTTGTATATAGATAAGAAAAGCCAGAGTCTCAGGGTGATACAGTATCTGCGCGACGAAGCTCACCGGTTCGGCATCACGCATCACCGGCTGCGTCGCTCCAAAGAACAGGTAATCAGTGAGTTGGATGGGATAAAAGGAATTGGCCCCGTAACTGCAAAGGCTCTAATGAAGCATTTCAAGAGCATGAAACGCCTCAAAGCAGCATCCGAAGAGGAGATCGCCGCAGTAGTCGGAGTTTCGAAGGCCCGCATCCTCTCCGCCCATTTTGCCGAACCGGAATAATTCATTACCTTTGTGAATAAAAATCTGTAGAAGTGGATTCCAATGATCTGGACATACGGGGACAGGAGCGGCGGCGCGAGAGCGACAGGGATTTCGAACGCGCGCTGCGTCCGTTGACATTCCGGGATTTCTCGGGACAGGAGAAGATAATCTCCAATCTCGACATCTTTGTGAAGGCTGCCCTGCTGCGTTCCGAACCGCTCGACCACACTCTTCTTCATGGCCCTCCGGGACTCGGAAAGACCACGCTTGCCAATATCGTGGCCAATGAGATGGGAGTTGGCTTCAAGGTGACGTCCGGGCCCGTGCTCGACAAGCCAGGAGACCTGGCCGGGATCCTGATGAGCCTGGAGCCGCATGACGTGCTTTTCATCGACGAGATTCACCGTCTGCATCCTATAGTGGAGGAATACCTCTATTCGGCCATGGAGGACTATCGTATCGATATTCTCCTTGACAAGGGTCCGGGAGCCAAGAGCGTCCAGCTGACGCTTTCCCCGTTCACTCTTGTCGGTGCCACCACTCGTAGCGGACTTCTGACGGCACCTCTGCGTGCCCGGTTCGGCATCAACTGCCATCTGGAATATTACAACCACGACGTGCTCTGCGGCATAATACGCCGTTCCGCGCATCTTCTTGACGTAGGCATCACCGACGAGGCCGCGCTTGAGATCGCTCTGCGTTCACGTGGCACACCGCGTATCGCCAACGCACTCCTTCGCCGCGTGCGCGACTTCGCGATGGTGGTCGGCGACGGAAGCATATCGATCGGGATCGCGCACGAGGCTCTGGAGGCCCTCAACATAGACCAATACGGACTCGACGAGATCGACAACCGGATACTGCTCACCATCATCGATAAATTCAAGGGAGGGCCCGTGGGTCTTTCCACAATCGCCACCGCACTTGGTGAAGACGCAGGCACTATCGAGGAGGTATATGAGCCTTATCTGATCAAAGAGGGCTTCATCAAGCGCACTCCAAGAGGACGCGAAGTCACCGATCTGGCCTACAGTCATCTGCACCGTTCGCATCCCGGACACCAGTCCACCCTCTTCGACTGACAGTCTCTTTCTGTCACAAGTAAAAAGTGCAGATGTAATCGTTTGGAAGTGTGGGAGGAAATAGCTAACTTTGCAAATCAAAAGTCTCACTTTCGATTTGCAAACCAGAGGCTCTATGCATTTGTAAAGAGAAGATTATCAAGGTGTTATGGTTACCCGTGACAGAATTCTCTTAATTTCGTATTCGTACAGTAAGCTCCGCGAACCTGTTCTCAGGCCGCGGAGCTTGCCGTATGTCAGTCCCGATATCTGGGATGCGGTTTATTCGTATAGTGCGAGTGACTTGCGGATGGCTCCGGCTATCTCGGTACGCAGTGAGGCCGGGGCTATGATTTCCGCTTTGTTGCCGAGGCTGAGGATAAAGCGGGTGAACAGATCGCCTGGAACAAGAATGAAATCAAATATGGAGCTGTCCGGCTCTGTGAGCACTTCGCGCTGCGAAGCATGGAGGGGCTGCAGACGGAATTTGTGGCGTAGATCGCCCTTGATCCGTATGCGGATGCTCTGCGGGTGACGTTCCGAGTCGACCTCCACTCCGAAATATTTGTGGAAATAGTCTCTGGCCGAGAATCCTTCGGGCATTGTGAAGTCGATGTCGAGGATGCTCACATGCATCAGTTCGGCCACCGGAAATACTTCGATTTTATCGGTTGATTTGTTTTTGCCGAGTAGATACCAGTTGTGGTTCCAGAACCTCATTCCGTAAGGTTCCACAGTGGTCTCGTTGCGGAATACGGAATCGTTGCCTACCGCAGGATAGCGGATTGCAATGGTTTTCGAATTGCGCATTGCCTCAAAAATGGCGGGTAGTCCGGCTTGCTCGGCGGGAGTCACGTCTACAATCACACGGTCGTCGAACTCTGTCTTGACATCGTCAAGGCTTGAGAGGGCGAGAGACTGGAGCATCCATGCGCGGAGCATTGTCTCATTGCCATAAGTGCCTTCCTTGGGTATGTAATAGTCGTGCGTGGATCGGTTGCACAGGATCCGGATACCGAAGAGCTGCGCGATGGCGTCGCGGTGGTTGTGAAATGTGCGTAGAGCCAAAGGGGAGCGGTCTGTGTTGAGTGGCGATTCTTTCCACAGCTCCGAAATCTCTTCATAGGAGATAGTCCCGGCATGGCGGACCACATCGACCAGCCATACGTATCTACGAAATAAGTCGCGTTTCATCTGTCAGAACAAAACTTTGGAAAAGTGGTGAAAAATGGTCTCATACAAGCCTAATCCACCTCCGGAGTCCGGAAGGCGGAGCGAGCCCGTGTGTCGGAAGATGGCACAGGCCAACCGTTGTTTAGCAGATAAATCGACCCTGTGCAATCTTTGACAATGCAAAATTACAAACATCCCGAAATATGTGCAAATTTATGGGCATAAAGGAAAGCAAAATGCCAGAAAATAGTATTTTTTAATATGTAATCGTTACCATTATTATGCATTTAGTGTCTATTAATGCATTTTTGTAGCATTTTGGACAAACATGTCCTGATAAAAAAACCGCACCCATTGAAGGCGCGGTTTTCTACGACAGAGGATATAGTGTCGTTCCTCTTATTTCTTTTTCGCAGCGGTTTTAGTGCCGGTTTTCGCGGCAGTCTTGCGGCGTATCGGTTTTTTAGGAGCGGCATCCTGTTTTTCCATAATATCTTTCGCCTCTTCCAGAGTCAGTTCGACCGGCTCCACGTCTTTGGGCAGCTTATAGTTGACGGCTTTGCGTGCTCCTTCCGGCTTGTAGGCCAGATAAGGGCCAAAGCGTCCGTTGAGCATCTGCAGTCCGGGCATCTCCGGGAATTCCTTGATGAGTTTCTGTGCGTCTTTCTGTTTTTTCTCCTCCACAAGATTCATGGCCTCATCGAGTGAGATTGTCTCGGGAGCCAGTTCTTTGGGTATAGAGACGAAAAGGCCGTCGAAGCGGATGTACGGGCCGAAACGACCTACTCCGGCCACTACTTCCTTGCCCTCGGATTCACCCACGACTCTCGGCAGGTTGAAAAGCGCGAGGGCATCTTCAAGCGTGATGGTGGCTATACTCTGGTCTTTGCGCAGGCTGGCGAAGCGGGGTTTCTCCTCGTCGGACGCGTCGCCGATCTGCACCGCCGGCCCGAAACGGCATATTTTCACGGCAACCGGCAAACCGGTTGCCGGGTCCGTGCCAAGCAGACGTTCGCCTACACGGTGCTCCATCCGGAGCGAGTTGATGCGTTCTATTTCGGGATGAAAACCTGTATAGAAGTCAGAGATCTCCTTCTGCCATCCGAGTTCCCCTCCGGCAATGTCGTCGAATTTCTCCTCGATACGTGCGGTGAAGTTGAAATCAAGTATATCGGGGAAATACTGTGTCAGAAACTCATTGACGATCATTCCCACATCGGTAGGCACAAGTTTTCCCTTGTCGCTGCCGCTGTTCTCGGTGAGAGTGTTGTCTTCGATTCCAGCGTCCGACAGGCGTATCACGCGGTATTGGCGCGGGTGCCCCTCCCTTTCTCCTTTCGCCACATAGTCGCGGCTCTGGATGGTGGATATGGTTGGTGCGTAGGTAGAGGGACGGCCTATCCCGAGGTCTTCCATTTTCTTGACGAGAGTGGCTTCGGTGTATCGGGCCGGAGCGAGGGTAAACCGTTCGGTGGCTGTGATTTCCTTTGTTTCCAGAGGTTGTCCCGCAGACAGCTGTGGAAGCATGGAGGCTGATGTGTTGTCATCTGGGCGGTAAACCCGCAGAAAACCGTCGAATTTCACAACTTCTCCCTCTGCCCGGAAAGACTCTTTTGCGTCGGTATCGTTTCCGGCGGTGATTTCCACTGTGGTCTTTTCCAGTTCGGCGTCGGCCATCTGGGAAGCCATCGTGCGCCGCCAGATAAGTTCATACAGGCGTTTCTCACGGTCGGTGCCGTCGATGGTGCGATTGGAGATATATGTCGGACGGATTGCCTCGTGTGCCTCCTGGGCCCCTTTGGAATGTGTGTGGTAATTGCGGCGGCGGTAATATTCCGGACCCATTTTCCCCTCCACTTCGCGGCGGATATCGGCAAGAGCCAGTTCGGAAAGGTTGAGCGAATCAGTACGCATGTACGTGATCTTTCCGTCCTCATACAGTTTCTGTGCGATCATCATCGTCTGGTTGACGGAGAATCCGAGGCGTCTGTGTGCGTCCTGCTGGAGGGTGGAGGTTGTGTAAGGGGGAAGGGGGGATCTGCGGAGCGGTTTCACTCCTATGTCTGCGACGTGAAACTGTGCTCCGGCGCATTTTGTGAGGAAATCGCGTGCCTGCCCGTGGCTGCTGAATCTTGTGGGGAGTTCCGCTTTGACCGATGCTCCCGTGCCGGTGGCGAAAACGGCATTGACACGGAAATATGCTTCCGGGCTGAAAGCCTCTATCTCCTTTTCCCGGTCACAGATCAGCCGGACCGCCACGCTCTGCACACGTCCGGCCGACAGGGCCGGTTTGATTTTCTTCCAGAGCACCGGTGAAAGTTCAAAGCCCACTATGCGGTCGAGTACGCGGCGCGCCTGCTGTGCGTTGACCAGATTTATGTCGATCGATCTCGGGTTGTCGATCGCTTTGAGTATGGCGGGTTTTGTTATTTCGTGAAATACGATGCGCCGTGTGTTCTCTGGTTTCAGGTCGAGCACCTCAAAAAGATGCCAGGCGATGGCTTCCCCTTCGCGGTCCTCATCGGATGCGAGCCAGACGATGGAGGCTTTCTTCGCGGCAGATTTCAGTTGGGCCACCAGTTCCTTTTTTTCGGCGGGCACTTCGTATTCGGGTTCGAAATCGGCATCTATGTCGACGCTGAAATCCTTTTTGCGGAGGTCGCGTATATGGCCGTAACTTGACATCACCTTGTAGTCGGGGCCAAGGAACTTTTCGATTGTCTTCGCCTTTGCCGGCGACTCTACTATTACGAGATTTTTCATCGTTTTTCTGTTGCGTGGGGGAGGAATGGTGGCAATGCGGTGCAAACCGCCGGAAAGCGGCTGAACGGGCAAACCGACCGCAAAATTACAAACTTTTTTTATATTGAGGAGTGAGCCGGGGTTCTTTACGGAACTATTTCATAAACGCCGGATAGTTGGCGGCTGTTTCGCCGGATATGATTTTTTCTCTTTTCCATAGTGTCGTGTCCGGGATTTTTTGCGGAGGTTAGTAGGATGGTCCGGGGATTTTACTTAATTTTGCATCGTGAACCGGCGTGTCTTGCCGTCAGCAGATGTCAGGAGTCTGCCGGTCTGAATGTAAACAACTGCATCACAACTTTTTTGCACGTGGAGACCAAGTATATTTTTGTCACAGGCGGAGTCGTGTCGTCGCTGGGAAAGGGAATCATCTCCTCTTCGCTGGCCAGACTGCTCCTTTCGCGGGGATACCGTGTCACAATCCAGAAGTTCGACCCGTATATCAATATCGATCCGGGTACGCTCAACCCCTACGAGCACGGAGAGTGTTACGTGACTGTAGACGGACATGAGGCCGACCTCGATCTGGGTCATTATGAAAGGTTTACCAACACGCAGACCACCCGTGCCAACAATGTGACCACAGGTAGGATCTATCAGTCGGTGATCGACAAGGAGCGGCGAGGTGACTATCTTGGAAAGACAGTCCAGATCATCCCCCATATCACTGACGAGATCAAGCGCAATGTCAAGATTCTTGGCAACACCGGCAAGTTTGATTTCGTAATCACCGAGATAGGGGGTACCGTCGGCGACATCGAATCCACTCCTTATCTGGAGGCGGTCCGTCAGCTCCGCTGGGAACTGGGCCGCGATGCTCTCTGTGTGCATCTCACATACGTGCCTTACCTGAAAGCCGCCAAGGAACTGAAGACCAAGCCCACCCAGCATTCGGTGAAATTGCTCCAGCAGGTAGGTATCCAGCCCGACATACTTGTGCTCCGCACCGAAAAAGACGTGCCGGCGCAGATGCGGAGAAAGGTGGCCCAGTTCTGCAATGTGGAGCCTGACGCCGTGATCCAGAGTCTCGATGCTCCGACCATCTATCAGGTACCCCTCATGATGCACGAACAGCATCTTGACGAGATTGTACTCCGCAAGATGGGCGTGGACGCAGAAGGAGAGCCGGATCTCTCTGCCTGGAACGCTTTCCTGGAGAAGCTGTCTACCGCTACGGAAGAGGTAAGTATCGGACTTGTCGGAAAATATGTGCAGTTGCAGGACGCATACAAGTCGATCAACGAATCGCTTAGCCATGCCGCTACCCATTGCGACCGCAAGCTGAAGATCACTTATATAAATTCGGAGAAACTTACCGCGGAGAATGCCGGGGAATATCTGTCCGGACTCGATGGAGTCGTGATCGCTCCGGGATTCGGCCAGCGCGGCATAGAAGGAAAATTCCATGCCATACGGTGGACGCGCGAACATGATGTGCCGACATTCGGCATCTGTCTGGGCATGCAGTGCATGGTGATCGAGTTTGCTCGCAACGTATTGGGCCTGGAGGAAGCCAACTCCACTGAGATGGACACCAAGACACCCCACAATGTGATCGACCTCATGGAAGAGCAGAAAAGCATCTCCGACATGGGAGGCACGATGCGTCTGGGAGCCTACGACTGTGATCTGCGCGAAGGATCGCGTGTGGCAGAGGCCTACGGCACGCGGCGTGTCAGCGAGCGTCATCGCCACCGGTTTGAATTCAATGAAGACTACCGCGAAGCGTTTGAGCGCGGAGGAATGCAGTGCGTGGGTACCAATCCCGGCACCAATCTGGTGGAGGTGGTGGAGATTCCGGAGAAGCGATGGTTTATCGGCACGCAGTATCATCCGGAATACCAGTCTACGGTGCTCCATCCGAATCCGCTTTTCATCTCTTTCATAAAGGCTGCGGTGAATTACAGGAAAGTCAGGAAATAGATTTCAGGCAGCAGGTGAAAGGTTTCAGGTAATAGAGATAATCAGACAGATTCCAAACATACCCACCATAACAGATGGATAAGAATACGATATACGGGCTTTTGCTCATGGCAGCCGTTTTCTTCGGCTTTATGTGGCTCCAGCCGAAAAATGAGAACCCCGATGCCTCGCAGGCCCGTACGGAGAGTGGCAACCAGAATGCTGCCTCCTCCACACAGGGGGTGGACTCCCTCAGCCAGACGGAGCGCGAATGGCTTGTGAGCAATATCGCCGACAACGGCACTGTGCGTACCGGTGCCGACAGTGTGCGGGTCACGACTATCGATGAGAACGGACTGCATCTCACCCTCCGCGGCGACAGCGTTTGGGGTACAGTCGAAGTAGGGGGACGTCAGCTCCAATATGCCGATATAGTCGGATGTAACCTCGACCGGATCACCCCTTCTGAGCAGCGGGCCGGTATTTCCCTGCTGCGTGAGCGCAGTGCGTCGATGGGACGCTACGGGAAGTTCGCACGTTTCCTTTCCGGTGCTGACACCGTCGTGAAACTTGAGAACGATGTTCTCGCTCTTGAACTTTCCTCAAAGGGAGGAACTGTCAGCCGGGCGATGCTGAAGAAATACGATACCGAATACTCCTCTATCGAGACCGACAGCCGTAAGGAGAAAGTGGTGATTTTCCAGGATTCCACCAATTCCATGGCTTTCACGCTTCCTCTGCCTCAGGAGATCTCGACGCGTGATCTTTGTTTCACTCCGAAAGTCCTCAACGATTCGACGGTGCTTATGGCTCTTGAGATGGCTCCGGGTGCCTACTGGGGTATAGAGTATACTCTTCCGAAAGGAGAGAGTTATCTGGTGCGGATGCGCATAGTGCAGCGCGGCATGGCTCCGCTGGTGCAGAGCAACAGCCGTAATCTTGGTGTGGAATGGAGCCAGGATCTGAAGCGACAGGAGAAGGGCCGTATGTTTGAGGAGCGCAACTCTGCTCTCTATTACAAATATGCGGGCGGCTCTGTCGAGAATCTGTCCGAATCGAAAAACTCTTCGGAGGAGCGCAAGGCCAAGGTGAGATGGATCGCCTTCAAGAACCAGTTCTTCTCCTCGGTGCTGATTTCGCAGCGTCCGTTCAACACGGCCGATTTCAATTCCGAGGTGCTCAAAGGCTCCGACTATCTGAAGCGTTTCTCCACCTCCGCCGTGGTCAACGATTATGACTGGAACGCGGAGAATCCTGTTACGTTCGACTGGTTCATCGGTCCTAACCTCTATCCTCTTCTCTCCGGTCTCGACAAGCAGACGGTGGCCGACGAGGATCTGTCGCTCACACGGCTCATACCTCTGGGGTGGAGCCTTTTCCGCTGGATCAACACCGGAGTCATCATTCCGATTTTCTCGCTTCTCGGCTCCTGGATATCAAACTACGGAATAATCATCCTTATACTGACACTCTTTATCAAACTGGTGCTTTTCCCGCTCACCTACAAGAGTTACAAGAGTCAGGCCAGAATGAGGATTCTCGCCCCCGACATCAAGGCGATCAACGAGAAGTATCCCGGTCAGGAAAACGCCATGCTGCGCCAGCAGAAGACCATGGCCCTCTACAGCAAGGCCGGAGCCAGTCCGATGTCGGGCTGTCTGCCTATGCTTCTGCAGTTGCCGATACTTTTCGCGATGTTCTCCTTCTTCCCCTCCTGTATCGAACTCCGCGGGGAGAGTTTCCTGTGGGTGCACGATCTTTCGGCTCCAGACGCAATTATATCATGGAGCGGCAACATCCCGCTTGTCACCGAATATTTCGGAAACCATATATCGCTCTTCTGTCTGCTGATGACTGTCACCAACATCGTCTACACCTACATCAACATGCAGAATCAGCCGGGACAGATGCCCGGAATGAAGTGGATGATGTATCTGATGCCGGTCTTCTTCATGATTTTCTTCAACAACTATGCCGCCGGTCTGAGCTACTATTACTTTCTCTCGCTCCTGATCACCATCATTCAGACCTACGCCTTCCGTTATGTGGTAAAGGAGGATGACGTGCGCCGCAAGATGGCCGAGAACGCCAAGAAACCACGCAAGAAATCCGGCTTCATGGCCCGTCTGGAGGAGATGCAGCGTCAGCAACAGCAGATGCTGAAAGAGCAGCAGAAAAACCAGCGTAGACGTTGATATCCGCGCCGGAGATCCGGCAATCACTGACAGATGAACTACACAATCATAGACTTTATCAGCCTTCTGGGCTCCGTCTGCCTCTTCCTTTATGGGATGAAAGTGATGAGCGAGGGACTCCAGAAGGTGGCGGGTGACCGTCTGCGCACCATTCTGGGCGCAATGACCATAAACCGGTTTGCCGGTGTGCTCACAGGTATACTGATCACCGCTCTGATACAGAGCTCCAGCGCGTCGACCGTGATGGTGGTCAGTTTTGTCAACGCCGGGCTTATGTCACTGGCCCAGTCGATGGCCGTAATATTCGGAGCCAACGTCGGCACCACCGTCACCACCTGGATAATCTCGGCCTTCTCCTTTGAGGTCAACATCTCCGACTACAGCATACTTCTGCTGGCTGTCGGCGTGCCGATGCTCTTCATGAAGAAGGGTTTCTACAAGAGTCTGGGAGAGTTTCTGATAGGATTCTGTTTCCTCTTCATGGGTCTGGATCTCATAAGCCACTATGTGCCCAATCTTCAGGAAAATCCGGAGATGCTCAGATTTCTGAGCTCCTACACCAGCCTCGGCTTCGGCTCCGTGCTGATATTCTTCGGCATAGGTATTCTGCTTACCATGATTGCCCAGAGTTCTGCCGCCACGTTTGCCATCACATTGATCATGTGTTCGCAAAGCTGGATCTCCTTTACGTTGGGATGTGCCATAATCCTCGGAGGCAACATAGGCACCACCATCACTCCCGTGCTGGCTTCTTTAAGCGGCAATCTTGCAGCCAAACGCACGGCAATGGGCCATGTTCTGTTCAATGTGATAGGCTCGATCATCGTATTGTGCGTGTTCCATCCGTTCATGGAGCTTGTGGCCGACATAACCGCCTGGTGTCAGGGAATGAACCCGCTCGACATCGATGCCGCCCAGATCTCGGAGATGGCCGACAGCACATTGATCAATCCCGCGGGAGGACTCACGTTGAAAGCCCAGGCCTCGGTGGCTTTCGGACTGGCGATGTTTCCGACTGTGTTCAATGCATGTAATCTTGTGCTCATGATATGGTTCACCAAACTATATGTGAAAGTGGTATGCTGGATCATGCCGACCCGTCACAAAGATATGGAGGAGGAGTTCACACTCAAATATATCGGTCGTGGAATGCTGTCCGCCTCAGAGCTCAACATCACTCAGGCGCAGAAAGAGATTGTGGTCTATGGTGAGCGCGTGCACCGGATGCTCGGCATGGCACGCGATCTTATCCATCTGAAAGAGAAGGATGACCGGTATTCCGAGACATACAACCGTATTGAGAAGTATGAGGAGATATCCGACCGCATGGAGATAGAGATAGGCAACTTCCTCAATCATGTGGCCGAGGGGCGTCTGAGTCCGGAAGGCAAGATGAGGATAGCTGGTATGCTCCGCATTATCAGCGAGATAGAGTCGATAGCCGACGGCTGTTATAATGTGGCCAAGACTCTGAGTCGCAAAAACCATAACCATGTTGACTTCGACGAACCGGTGCTCAAGGAGATAGACAACATGTACCGGATGGTGGATGACGCGATGCTCAACATGCTCGCCATCCTCCGCGAGATGGAGACTCCTGAAGGGTCGAAGATCATCACCGCTTACAACAAAGAGAGGGAGATCAACAATCTACGCAACACCCTCCGAGACGGGAACATTTTCAATATCAACAATAAAGCATACGATTATCAGGAGGGTATCTTCTTCATGGACCTCATATCGGAGGCAGAGAAACTCGGTGACTATATGCTAAATGTAGTCGAGGGGGTGAAGCATCAGTTCAAACCCGCGTCCGAATCATGACCCTTACCGATATAGATATTCTGCAACTGACAATCCGAAACACCTACATAATATGGCAAATAACAGATATTGCGTGATCATGTGCGGGGGGATAGGCTCCCGTTTCTGGCCATTCAGCCGTGACAACATGCCCAAGCAGTTTCTCGACTTCTTCGGCACGGGCCGCTCGTTGCTCCAGATGACCGTGGACCGTGTGAGCCCCGTCATTCCGAAGGAGAATATCATTCTCGTCACCAACACCAAATATGCCGACGTCATCAAGAGCCAGTTGCCGGATATTCCGTCAGACAATATCCTCTTCGAACCGGCGCGACGCAATACCGCTCCCTGCATCTGCTGGGCTTCGCATCATATCATGGCACGGTGTCCGGATGCGGTTGTGGCCACATTGCCCTCCGACCATCTGGTGCTGAAAGAGGACGCGTTCGCGCATGCCATTAGTTCAGGTCTTGACTTTGTGGCCGAGGGTGGCCGTCTGCTCACTCTGGGCATCAAGCCCACGGCCCCGAACACCGGCTACGGATACATACAGCTTGGAAGTCCTGTGGATGGAAGCACGGATATCAGGAAAGTGAAGTCATTCACCGAGAAGCCCAATCCGGAGATGGCCCGTATTTTCCTTGACAGCGGAGAATTTTTCTGGAATGCAGGCATCTTCATCTGGCGTGCGGCCGACATACTTGAATCATTTGCCGAGTTCTGTCCCGACATGGCCCAGATATTCGATGCCGGCAGAGGGAAATATGCCACACCTCTTGAACAGGAATTTATCGCGGCCAACTTCCCGAGTGTCCAGAGTATATCTGTCGACTATGCAGTGATGGAGAAAGCTTCCAACGTCTATGTGAAGACTGTGGATCTCGGCTGGAGCGATCTCGGCACCTGGAAGGCTCTTTACGAGATTTCCCCGCGTGCTGCCGACGGCAATGTCACACAGAATTGCAATGTGCTGGCTCCCGGATGTTCCGGATCGGTGTTTGCCGTCACCGGCGACAAGATTGTGGTCGCCTCAGGTCTGAAAGACTATATCGTGGCCGACAACGGCAACGCTCTTCTGATATGTCCGCTTGAGGAGGAACAGAAAATACGACAGATTGTCAATGACGTAAGGGCTCGTTTCGGCGACCGTTTCGTATGACGGAGGGTAAGGAAATGTCCGGTCAGGGATGGGGTGCCGTGGCCGAGAGGATAGCCGCGGAATACCTTGTCGGAAAGGGTTACGTCATAAGGGAACGCAACTGGCGTCCGAAAAATTCCCATCTGGAGATCGACATCATCACCCAACAGGAGGATGAGATGATATTTGTGGAGGTGAAGGCACGGGGTAACAATGATATAGACCCCGCCGATGCTGTCGATGAACGGAAGATACGGCGTCTTGTGCGTGCCGCCGAGATATATCTTTCTTTACAGCCCCACGATTTCCGGTATCGTTTCGACATAATCACGGTCAGCGGCAACGAGAAGTCGTATGGCCTCGACCATATACAGGATGCCTTCTTGCCCCCGCTCACCACTCGTTGAGAAAGTTTTTCGACCGCAGGTTTGCCTTTACCGGAAGTTTTTCGTATCTTTGCCTGTTCTATAAATAAAGAATATTATGGGCGACTCGTCTTCAAACCTTTTTAATGGTCCTGTACGTCAGGGCAATAATCTTGTCTCTCTGCTTGTGGCCGGGGCTTCTCCCAAAATGCTGATTATGGGAGTGGCGTCTGTGGCGGCGGGCACGGCGGCAGCGGCCCTGCGGGGAAATCTGGAGATCCTTCTGGCGACGATGTACCTTATTTTCGCACTCCTTTTTCAGATTGCCGGCACTTACTGGCATATTTATGTTGAGAACAGACGTGTCTGCGACACCCGATATATCGACGATTCGGTGGAAGATGATGCGGGTCATGAACTGTCGCGTACCAACGTGCTCCGTGAGGCGGCGTTCGCTTTTCTGATTCTCGACGCAATGGTCGGTCTGGCTCTTCTGGTGATGAGCGGTCTATGGAGTCTTGTCGTCGGATGTGTGCTTGCCCTTGTTGTCTATATTACATTCGGCGGATCTCGTCCGCTTTCTCGTTCGCCATGGGGGATAATATGCACATTTCTGCTTTTCGGCCCTGTAGGAGTGATGGGTACCTGTATGGTACAATCCGGTCAGGAAGCCAGTTCTCTCCTCACATATTATGACATCGAACCTGCTCTGTACATATCCGTCGTGATGGGATTGATGGCTGTCAATTGTAATATTGTCCATAATATCGCCAGTCTGGATGTCGACCGCGCTATGGGACGCCGCACGCTTCCGATGGTGGCTGGAGAGAGATTTATCCGGACACTTTTTATTGCCAACGGTATTGTCTGGACTGCCATAATGGCATGTCTGGCATTGGTGCAGAATTTCAATATATGGGAGATGATGATAGTGCCCGTTCTGGCATTGGGTGTCAACTCATGGCTTTCTGTAAAATTGCCGGAAGCCCGTGAGAAGGGAACCGGATTGCAGCTTGCTGCCAATCTCAATATGCTGTTTCTTGCTCTGGCGATGCTTGTGGTGGCATTGATTGACGGTGCAGCCGACGACAGTGCCCGATTCATATTCTAAGAGGCTGTTAAAAAATCATTTTTAAACAGCCTCTGATATCGGGGTGATCATTTGTCTGTGTCGTTCCACCTCGTTATGAAAAATATTTCAGGCGATGAAAAAACTTCTGACAGCACGATGGATTCTGGCAGCTCTGTTTCTGGTGCTGTCCGGGATTTATCTTGTCATGGGTCTGTCGCCTAAAAGTTTCGCAGGACTGATCGCACGGGTACAGATAATGCCCTCTATGGTCGCTACGAGTATCGGGATTATTCTTTTCTGGCTTATAATAACCATAGTATACGGTCGGATGTATTGCAGCTGGATATGCCCGGTTGGTACTCTGACCGATCTTGTATTGCGTATACGCCGATTCATGCCCACCCGCTTCCACCGGTTCCGCTATCGGCCGCGGCGGAAGGTGAGATTTCACATCCTCGCACTCTATCTGGTGTGTGTGGTGGCCGGCATAGCGATAGTGCCCGCACTTGTAGAGCCATGGAATATCTTCCGCAATCTCACTGGATTGGCACGTCCGGAGGCTTCCGCTGTCGCTACGCTTGGTGCCGGTATTGCCACCGGCATTCTGGCCGGTATTTTCTCACTTCTGCTGATAACAGTCTGTGCATTGTTGACAGGGCGGAGCCTATGCACCGATCTGTGCCCCGTGGGCACACTTCTTCAGTTGGCCGCCTCCAATGCCTTGTGGCGTGTGGAGATAGATCCAGACCGCTGCACGGCCTGTATGAAATGCGAGGAGGTCTGTCCGGCCGGTTGCGTGAAGGTTGTAGGCCGGTATGTGGACGATTCCAGATGTGTGCGCTGCATGGAGTGTGTGGGACGTTGTCCTGAAGAGGCAATACGTTTCCAGCCAAACCGTAACAGGCCCGCAACTCCACTTCTCCGGCGTCGGGAACATACCCGGGGAGGATAACTGAAAATAGAAATACACCGATGAGACAATATCTTGACATGCTCCGCCATATTCTGGCGGAGGGACATAGAAAAACAGACCGCACCGGAACAGGTACAATCTCCGTGTTCGGATATCAGACACGTTTCGACCTCAGTCAGGGTTTCCCTTTGCTGACCACTAAAAAAGTGCATCTCAAGAGTATCATATATGAATTGCTCTGGTTTCTGCGCGGCGACACGAATGCCCGCTGGCTTCAGGAGCGTGGAGTGAGGATATGGAACGAATGGGCTGATCCGGACGGTGATCTCGGTCATATCTACGGCTATCAGTGGCGGTCATGGCCCGGTTACGACGGAAATGCCATCGATCAGATCTCGCAGGCAGTCACCGACATCCGTACCAATCCCGATTCGCGGCGCATCATAGTCAGCTCATGGAATGTGGCCGATCTCGCCCGAATGAATCTGCCGCCGTGTCATGCTTTCTTCCAGTTTTATGTCAGCGACGGACGGCTTTCGCTGCAACTCTATCAGCGCAGTGCCGACTCATTTCTCGGTGTGCCGTTCAATATCGCCTCATACGCTTTGCTGACCATGATGATGGCCCAGGTTTGCGGCTTGCAGCCTGGTGAATTTATCCACACTTTCGGCGACCTCCATATATATCTGAATCATCTTGACCAGGTACATGAGCAGTTGAGCCGTGAACCGCGTCCGCTTCCCAGAATGATTCTCAATCCGGAGATAAAGAATATTTTCGGCTTCTCCTACGATGATTTCCGACTTGAGGGCTACGATCCCTGGCCGGCCATACGCGGAGAGGTCTCCGTCTGATCGATTCGTATTAATTATTTAACCGCAAGAAATCTGCTTATGGAACAGACCATCGCATTCCCCAACGATATGGAGCTGATGAAGGAAAAAGACCTGACGTCGCTTCATCCTTTCAGTGTATTCAACTCCTCTACGGCCCGTCATCCGGAGGTGGCAATTATTGTGGCCATGGGCGAGGACCGTTCCATCGGTAAAGAAGGAACTATGCCGTGGCACATTCCCGCCGATCTCAAACGGTTCAAGACTCTCACGATGGGTCATCCCGTCATCATGGGACGTCGCACCTGGCTCTCGCTTCCTTCGGGAGCACTCCCGGGACGTCGCAATATAGTCGTGACCCGCGACTCAGGCTTCTGTCCCGAAGGGGCCGAGACCGCGGCTTCTCCCGAAGCTGCCCTCGCTCTTTGCGCCGGTGACGCTTTCCCCTTCATCATAGGGGGAGGAGAGATCTACAGGGCCATGCTGCCATATTCCACGAGAATATATCTGACTCAGGTCGAGGCCTCCTATCCGGATGCCGACACGTTCTTTCCTGAAATCGACATGAACGGATGGCGGGAAGAAAAGAGTGACGATGCTCTGGGAGAGACTGCCGCCGGTCTCCGTTATCGTTTTCGCACTCTGCGCAGAATATGAAGGTAGTCATCATCAACAAGTCAGACTGTACCGGCGGAGCGGCCGTTGTCAGCATGCGGCTGATGGAGGCTTTGCGCGATGCCGGTGTCGACGCCCGTATGCTTGTGGCCGAGAAGCTCAGCGTCTCCCCGTATGTGGAGGTTGCCGATTCACGTGCCAGAATAAGAAGTGCCTTCATGGCCGAACGGCTGAAGATATTTATGGCCAACGGGATGAACCGTCAGACACTTTTCAGGATAGACACCGCTTCCGACGGACTTCCGCTGTGGCGTCATCCCAGAGTGCGCGAGGCCGACGTGATATGTCTTGGCTGGGTGAATCAGGGAATGCTTTCGTTCCAGGGTCTGCGCAGGCTTGTGGAGACCGGAAAGCCTGTGGTCTGGACCATGCACGACATGTGGAATCTCACCGGAATATGCCATCATGCGGGCGATTGCCGACGTTTTGCCGGCAGATGCGGTGACTGTCCGCTACTCGGCGACAAGAGGTCGCCCGACGATCTGTCAGCTCAGGTGTGGCGCAAGAAAAAAGAGCTGTACGGGTTTCATGGCATAAAGTTTGTGGCCGTGAGCCGCTGGTTGAGAGAGAAAGCCGCGCTTTCTTCTCTCCTTTCGGATTCCCTTCCTGTGGTGATACCGAATCCTTTTCCGCTTGAGACGATTACAGGGACAGAAAGAATGTCCTCCGACGGCAGGATATGTATCCTTATGGGGGCGGCGCGCCTTGACGATCCGGTGAAAGGCCTGCCGATATTGGCCGAAGCAACACGTGTGCTTGCCGATGAATATCCCGAAGAGGCGGCCCGGATCAGACTGGTGACATTCGGGGAGGTCAAAGACCCCGCGTCGCTCGGGAATTTCGGTATCGCCCATCATCACCTCGGCCGTATCGACGGCAGTCTGGCGTTGGCACGCACCTACTCGGAGGCCGACATGGTGGTGTCATCGTCGCTCTACGAGACTCTTCCGGGTACACTTGTGGAGGCGCAGGCATACGGCTGTGTGCCGGTAGGGTTCGACCGCGGCGGACAGTCTGACATCATAGACGACGGAAGCACCGGGATATTGGTTGAGTTCGGCAAGACTCCACGCGAGGCTGCCTGCAATCTGGCCGAGGGGCTCATACGTGGTATCAGACTCTCCGATGACCCGGATGTGCGCCGCAGAATGCGGTGGTCGGTGGAGGAGCGGTTCTCTTCTGTCGCGGTTGCGAAACGATATATAAGCCTGTTTGAAAGTCTTCTCTGACTATCTGATGACACACTCAGGCAAAGAAACGGTTATGGATATGTCGCGTCCCGCTCCGCGTTTGGCGGTGGTGGTCCCATGTCTTGACGAGGCAGAGACCCTCCCTTTCACGGATGTGAGGCTCCGGGAATGCCTGTCGCGGTTTATGGAGGATGGATTGGCGGCTCCGGAAAGTTTCATACTGTATGTGGATGACGGTTCGTCAGACGCCACGTGGGATGTTATATGCGGACTCTCGCGTGCGTCGGAGCGCGTGTATGGATTGAAACTTGCTTCCAATGCAGGTCATCAGCAGGCTATCATGGCCGGTATGGAGGAGGCTTCGGCCCGCGGATGCGATGGCGCTGTGAGCATTGACGCCGATCTTCAGGACGATCCCGAGGCAATTGCCGGGATGCTCAGGGAATACCGGTGTGGAACTGACATTGTTTTCGGAGTACGTCGCCGTCGCAGGGAAGGGATATTCAAGAAAGTGACGGCGCGTGCATTCTATCGTTTCCGCGATGCGTTGGGTGTACGCACTGTCCGTGATCATGCCGATTTCCGTCTGTTGTCGGCGCGTGCCATGGAGGCATTGGGACGTTACCGGGAGACAAATCTGTTTCTGAGAGGGATTGTGCCGATGCTCGGCTACCGGCAGGCATCGGTGTGGTACGACAGGATGCCGCGACGGCACGGCAAATCGAAATATCCGATAGGGAAGATGCTGAATTTCGCCGCCGACGGCATCACCTCGTTCTCTGTGCGTCCGGCTAGAATGATTCTGGTGTGCGGGTTTTTTTTCATGCTGATCGCTCTGGCGATACTTGTCTATTCCCTTGTGCGCTACTTCACGGACCACACTATTGCCGGATGGACATCCACGATTCTTTCGATATGGTTCTGCTCGGGAGTTCTTCTGCTTGCCCTCGGGGTTGTAGGGGAATATCTGGCGAAAGTCTATATGGAGGTGAAAGGCAGGCCCCGGTGGCAGGTGGAGGCGAGAACAGGAGTCAGGCGTTCCGGGTCTGGAAAAGACGGCGCACAGCGTTGAAGGCGGCGGCTTCAAGTCTTCTGCGGGCGATGTCCGGGTCAAGGCTGTCCTCTCCGGAGTCATGGCCCTCATTTATGTCGATGACGTCTGTGAAGCCGGCATCCATAAGTCTTTCTTTCTCTTTGATCCGACCGGCAAGCAGCAATACAGGCATACGGCTTTCCCGGGCCATTCTCATTGCCGCGAAAGGTGCTTTCTCCATAAGTGTCTGACCGTCGGCACATCCCTCTCCGGTGATCATCAGCGACGCGCCCTGCAGTCTGTATGCCATCCCGACGGCGTCCAGTACCATCAAGGCTCCCGGCCGCAATATCGCTCCGGCAACGGCAGCCATTCCCGCGGCAAAACCTCCGGCCGCTCCGCTTCCGGACAAGGAGGCCACATCGGCGAATCCGCATTGTTGAAGAGTGTGGGCAAATTTGCCCAATGCCGCATCCAGATATATGGTTTCCTCCCGGGAAGCCCCTTTCTGCGGAGCAAACACCATTGCCGCTCCAGTCGGGCCTGTCAGAGGCGCGGTCACATCGGTAGCGATTGTTATACTGATGTCGCGCATGAATCCGGGTATTGTATTTATTCCGGCGATACGCTCCAGATCACAGCCCCGTAACGGTTCGGTCATTAAAGTTCCTTCCGTATCAGTAAACGTTGCTCCCAACGCCTGCAACGCACCCGCTCCGCCGTCGACTGTGGCACTTCCTCCCGCTCCGATGATAATATCGCGTGCCCCACGGCGTATGGCGTCGGCGATCAGTATTCCTGTGCCGAAGGTGGAGGTGTCGAGAGGGTTGCGTCGTGGTGGAGGCACCAGAGGCAGACCGGCGGCGGCGGCAAGGTCGATGAACGCTCTGGAGGACTCATCTCCCTCGTTGGGAAGAAAATGATAGGAGGCTTTTATGGGTTTCAGGAGAGGAGAGAGTGTCTCGACTTCCACAGGCAAAGCTCCGCAGGCCTTTGCAAGCACTTCCGCCGTCCCTTCTCCGCCGTCGGCGACGGGGATTGTCTCGATCCGGTACTCCCTGTCGGGGAATATCTTGCGGAGCCCTTTCCGGACCCCGTCGGCGATGGCCAGGGCAGCCTCGGGAGCTTTCAGCACCCCTTTGAATGAATCGGGGGCGACGATTATCTTCGGAACGTATGATATCGGAGATTTCATAGCCATTCCTCGTTTTCGGATACTACAGTATAGATACCTGCGGATTCGTGTGCCACAGCCGCGATCATGCGGTTGCTGAACCGGCAGTCGAGACAGCGGCCCTCGTCGCAGTATCGTTTGTGAAGCTGTATCAGAGCCTGACTGCGCATGGCATTGGCGGCACAGAGTCCGAGGGTTTCGAAATCGCGTGTGAGTGTGTTTTTCTCGGGAGGCAACAGTTCCAGCAGTCTCAGCGCACGCAGTGCAGGAGATTCGTTGCCGTGTCTGGCGGCGTAGGCATACATCAGAGGGGCGGCCACATTGATCGCCAGAGAATAGACGGATGTCTGACTGAGACGGTCAGTTGTCCGTGATGCAGGTGTGTCGAATGAGAAGCGGTCTTTCCAGAAGCCGGACAGCCTCCATCCGAAGAGCGAGAGAGTCTGTTCAGGGGTATCGGCGTCGAGAAGACTGCCCATGAGGGGGAATCCCCCTTCAAGAGCCTTGCATAGAAAAGCGATGCGCCGGTGCGGGAAATTCTGCGGGCGTGTTCTGGCGAATTTCCATACCGACGTCTGCATCGGCTTCAGGCTGTATTTTCTGGCAAGGAAATAATATTCGCGGCATAGTTGCTGATAATAGTCGTCGAAGATCCGGCATGAGGAATCGAGCATTCCCGCCTGCCCGAAGAGCAACGCCTCGATCTGAAACAGATTGTCGGAATGTCGGCGTATGAATTTAAGGGGCAGGCTGCGGGCGAGTATTTCGAAAGGGACTCCGTTGAGTCCGAATCCAAGTCCCCTTGCAAGAGTCACGAAGCAAGTCTGCTCCCAGTCGCCCCGGAGGTTGTCGTTCTCGTCAAGAATCCTTGTAGCCTTCTCCTGGATCCTTTCAAGCGCGAGTGATTCCAGCCAGTCTTCCAGAGTAAGACGCGGTATTTTCGATATCGAGGCGGCGCATCTGATCTTCTCCGCTACCGGGGATGTGAGTGAGACATAAAGCCTTTGCGCCTCCTCCGGAACATTGAATACCAGTGTCGGCATCATGGATCCGTCTTTCCGTGTCACAGACCGGTCGTTGACTCCCACCACATGCAGCATCACTTGGTCGTAGACCGGATTGCGGTCGTGTCCATGATGATACCAGTCTGATGCGCGTAAATGTATCTCCACGTTTCCGGCCCATTGCATGCCGTCGACACGTATGCGGGCGTTGGAGAAATCGGGGCCGGCATCAAAATTCTGATTTCCGGGATTGACCAGATGGAGCATCCTCCCGTCGGTAAGATGGAAATCCCTGCCGAGCGCGGCGGTCCGCCAGAGATACTGATACATCTTTTCCATGAGAGGAGAGGGGTGTTAAAATAGGATCCCGGGGTCAGCGGTGACGTGAGCGGGGTACACGGCCTGTGGCCTTTTCTATCCCCTCGGCGATATGGTTGAAAATTTCGTCGACGATTCCCGAACCGTTGACACCGATATATTTACCCTCGTTTTTATAGTACTCCCTCAAGGGGCATGTCTGGCTGTGATATACGTCAAGACGTTTCTTTATGGTCTCAAGATTGTCGTCGGCACGTCCTGTCTCTTTGCCCCGTTTGATCATGCGGTCGACAAGTTCATCTTCGGGCACCTCCAGCCCTATTACGGCATGCAGATCCGAACCTCGTTTGCGCAGCAGTCGTTTCAGAGCCTCCGCCTGAGGGATGGTGCGCGGATATCCGTCGAACACCACTCCGTTTTTCTCCGAGGCATGTTTGTCAAGCACATCGTCGAGGATCTCTGTCATCAGTTCGTCCGGGATCAGTTGTCCGCGCGATATGTATGAGTCTGCGGTCTTTCCCAGTTCAGTGCCGCGGGCAATGTGGTCGCGCAGCAATTCGCCGGTGGATATGTGGTAAAGACCGTATTGGTCTATCAGTTTGGCACTCTGGGTGCCTTTTCCGCTGCCGGGAGCTCCGAATAAGACGAGATTGAGCATGTGTCAGTGTGTTTCGATAGTTTCTAAAACGATAGTTGTCAGTCCTCTGTGTTGACGTAGATGTCGCGCAGATTGCGCACTTTGCCGTCGAGATCGAGTCCGTAGCCGATGATGAATTTCGGCGGAATGGCGAAAGCCACGTAGTCGGGCACGAAACCTGTCTTGGAGCTTGCAGGCTTGTGGAGCAGAGTGACGAAGCGCACCGAGGCCGGATTATGCTTGCGTATGTCGGCGATCATCCTGTCGGCCGTCAGACCGGTGTCGACAATATCCTCTATTATGACTATATCGCGCCCCTCGATGTTGTCGGGGAGGCCCATCATCTGCTTTACCTTGCCTGTGGAGGAGGTCCCTTCGTAGGAGGCATAGCGCACGAAAGCAATCTGTGCGTCGTTAAGTCCGGTCTCGCGGAAAAGATCAGCCGCGAAGATGAACGCGCCGTTGAGCACACAGAGGAAAAGGGGTTTCTTCCCTTCCAGATCGCGGCGCAGTTCCTCCGCTACGCGCTTCACTTGCTTCAGAATCTCCTCCTCCTTGAGATAGGGCACGAATTTGAGTCCGTTGACAACGAGTTTGTTTTCCATATTCACTCAGCTTTTTTGTGTGTGACAGCTCCGTGCGGACCTGTTTTTTGAGCTTGTCCGGCGGAAACAAAAAATTTGGGACAAAGGTAGTCATAATTCTCCGAACGCGCAACTCCGTTGTCCTGGACACAGGGCGACGGCATCGGAATCCATAAAATCAGAAAGCAACGAAGAAAGATATTTGCGGTGAAAATGTCAAATAATCGCCGCATTTTTGCGGTGATTTACGGAAAATGTAGTTAAAAATTGCCGTTTTGCAATTTTTAACTACTCGGGGGGGTAAACCGGAGGATTCTTTATATCTTTGTGCCGTGAATAATTTCTTATTGTTAAACAACAACCTAATAAAGTTATGAATCGATTATGTCGTATTCTGAGTCTTGGTGCCATTGCCTGTGCCGGACTTTCAGCTTCCGGGGCGTCGCCGTCGGTGATAGTGATAACCGCCGACTGGAAGACGATCTCCTTTGATATTACCGGTGACATGTTTTCGGTATATACTCAGCCTAAAGGCGAACCGATGGCTCTGGTGCTCTATACCGGCAATGTCGAAATGGATGATAACGGGAAAATTCATCCCTCTGCTGATATTCCCGGGTCGATCATCTATCTTGACATGCCTCTCGATAATCTGGAGTATATGTCATTCTCCGGATTGTCCGGTGTCGAAGATGTCACTGTTTCGGCGAAAGTGAATGTTGACGTCGACGGTGGAAAGATGCGTGTCACACAGGTGGAGTCGCCTGTGAAAATATCCGTATGGTCGGCTGCGGGTGTGGCGGAGGCCGCTTTCACCATCACGTCTGACACAGAGATTGATATCGCCCGTTACGGGGCCGGAGTCCATATCGTCGATATTGACGGTACCACTTTTAAAATCCTGACAAAATGATGAAAAGACTACTGATATCCGCTTTTGCCGCTCTGGCTGCGGCAGCTCCTTCCGCTGTGGCTCAGTATACTCCCGGAAGCACCCGTGTGGATTATTATGACCATACCGGCAAGATTCTGCATTCCCATTATCCTTCACATAGCACTAAGCCGTTCGTAATGCAGCGGAACGGTGATTTATGGTATGTGGCCGGCAGCTGGGCTACGGCAGAAACGCCGGGCATCTCCGACATCCGTTTTGTACGGTGGGGACAGGAGAGTTATCCTGTCACAGTGGAGACCGACAGTGAGACTCCGGGACAGCCGGAGATAAAGGTGTCGTACGAGATTGTTACCGAGGATGCCAATGTCAGAAGTGTTCCGACCCGCGCTGAAGAGGGGGATGTGAAATGTGGCTCCCTTCTGCGTCTGCGTATCGAGGCTCCCGAAGGGTATTATCCTGTGGTTGGTTCCCATCTTGAGATGAGCGGCTACCTTCAGGACGAGGCTTTCTGGAATTACGATTATGCTTTCGGTCCGGCCGATTTTGTGCATAACGGTACCAATGCGTTCTATCGGCGAAGTGTATATACATCCTCCCAGCGGGAGGATCTGAACAAAAGGTACGGAGGTTACGGGATATTCAGACCTGTCGAGGGAGAGCCAGGAGTCTGGACATACGCAGTCGTCATGCCTAATGAACCGATCACATTCCGTGTATCGGCAGAGAAGCCCTCATCGGAGATATTCAATGCCATTGAGACAATCGCAATGCGGTCGCTGTATACACAGTATCAGGATATCGCCTTCCACGCTCCCAATGCCACCGGTGAGCCGTATATCATGCAGGCGGTAGGAGATGCTTTATCGCAGAATCTGATCAGTGGTCTGGCTATGGAAATCGGCTTCGGATGGGAGCTGTTGAAAAAAACAGATCTTGTGGTGCAGGCTATTCCCTGGGAGATGTGCTTCAGCAGTGTGGCTCTGGCCAATTTTGTAATCTCCCAACTTGGCCGTTTCGAAGGGAGTGTGACGTCTGACGAGATAGATGTGGTGCGTGCGAGGATGCTTGTTCTTCGCAGTCATGCCTACTGGCGGTTGCTTCAGATCTATGGCTCACGTTGGCAGGATTCAAATGGCGGAGAGGCATATTGCGTTCCTCTTGAGACATCTTTCTCTACAGAACACCAGCCTCTGGCGAAGATGAAGGATATTCTCGCTCAGTGTTATGCCGATCTTGACCAGGCGATCGCTGTGTTTACACGGGTACCGGCAGTCTCTTCCGACATTCTGATGCCCGGCCTCGATGTGGCGCGTGCCGTGAAGATGCGTCTTGCCATGCTCAGGGAAGACTGGTCGACGGCCCGCGATCTTGCCGCAGCCATCATGACCGGAAAGACACTTTCCACCCCCGATGATCTCAAAGCGGGATTCTTCACCCCGACACGCAGCTGGCTGTGGGGTGCCACCAATGGTTATGAGATAATGCCGGGCGGAGGAGAAATAGGACTTTATTATTGGGCTGCCCATTCCTTTAATACCTGTAACGGAGTCTATCCTTCACTCTGGCGATATGCTCCCGGTGCCATAGATAAGGATCTATATATGTCCATACCGGAGACCGATATGCGTCGTCGTCTTTTCGCGATGCCGGACTATGCTTCAAGGATGCCGACTTGGAATGCCTGGTATAATCCGGACAACGTCGACAGTCAGACTCTGACATATCTGCGTGGCGGATCATGGCAATCTGGCTCAAGGATGTTCGCAAGCATTCTTGCAAGTGCCAAGCCGACGGGTGCCACCGATCCCGCATTTGCCCGTTCGGGGTCATATGTACCGGTTCAGTTCGGTGCGCAGGTGAAATTCTATGCTTCCCAGCCGACCTATTCCTTTACGGATGCAGTGGTGTTCCTCCGTGCGGAGGAGGTTCTGCTTTCCCAGGCAGAGGCGGCTTACCGTCTCGGGGATGAAAATATGGCGCGCCAGCTTCTTATATCGCTCAACATCAGTCGTGATTCCTCCTATTCATGCACTGCCTCCGGCGAAGCATTGCTCCAGGAGATACAGCGTTATCGTCGGATAGAACTGTGGGGCGAAGGTCACGGTTGGTTCGACCAGAAACGCTGGAATCTCCCCCTCGAACGCCGGATGTACGTGTCGGGCGACACATCGTCGGGCAACTGGCCTGCCTCAATGTCGGGCACATTGTCGACATCGGCCATCAACGGTTGGCGTTATCCCATTCCCGCTTATGCGGTCAGGGAAAATAGCCGCATAGATGTCTCACTGATGAATTACCAGGGAGTGGAATATCCCGCCGCTCAGGGAAATGTGACTTCCAGGACCTCTTCTCTCAGACCTCTTTCGGGAGCTTCTGCTGTCCCGGTAAGAGATGTCATTCAGGAACCTTCTCGTTCGCTTCTGGCTGAATAATCCTAATTTTTATAATATTCCCCGCATCCCGGCCGCGTTTTCTTTGCGCGGCCGGGATTTTTCATATTTGGCGGTCTCGTATATTTTTTGTACTTTTGTGGGAATTTTCCTCCTTGCGTAAGGAAGGGCAAACACCAGTTGATCATGGCATCAGAATCAGAAGAGAAAAAATATATAGCCGACAATATACAGGTGCTTGAAGGCCTTGAGGCCGTCCGTAAGCGTCCGGCCATGTATATCGGCGACATTTCCGCCAGAGGTCTCCACCATCTTGTGTATGAGGTGGTCGACAACTCTATAGACGAGGCTCTCGCCGGTTTCGCAAGCCATATAGAGGTCTCGATTCTTGAAGACAATTCCATAAAGGTCGTCGATAACGGCCGTGGCATTCCTGTCGACATGCATGAGAAAATGCACAAGCCCGCTCTGGAAGTGGTGCTCACGGTGCTCCATGCCGGCGGTAAGTTCGACAAGGGATCATATAAGGTGTCCGGCGGTCTCCACGGTGTCGGTGTGAGCTGTGTCAACGCCCTCAGCGACTATCTCAGAGCCGAGATTCACCGTGAAGGGAAGATCCACATGCAGGAATATGCTTTTGGCAAGCCTACGTGCGGACTCTCCGTAATCGGCGAGACCGATCACACGGGGACAACAATAATATTCCATCCCGACGCATCGATTTTCACCGAAACTGTATATGACTATGAGACGCTGGCCAACCGTCTGCGCGATCTCGCCTATCTCAACGCCGGAATCACCCTTACCCTCACCGACTTCCGCGACAGGGACGAGAACGGGAATCCCCGTTCCGACCGCTTCCATTCGGAAAACGGACTTGAGGATTTCGTGAGATATATAGATCAGGGGAAAGAACATCTCATAGAAGACATCATACATATCTCCACCGAGCGCAACGGTGTGCCCGTGGAGGTGGCCATGACATACAATCTGTCTTTCAACGAGAATATCTTCTCATACGTCAACAATATCAACACCATCGAGGGTGGCACCCATCTCACCGGTTTCCGCCGCGGACTGACCACCACCCTCAAGAAATATGCCGATGACAACCATCTGCTTGACAAGCTCAAGATAGAATTGTCGAAAGAGGACTTCCGCGACGGGCTGACCGCTGTGGTGAGTGTCAAGGTGGCCGAACCTCAGTTTGAGGGACAGACAAAAACCAAACTCGGCAACAACGAAGTCTCCGGAGTCGTGCAGAGTGCGGTCAGCGAGGCTCTGAGGTATTATCTTGAGGAACATCCGAAGCAGGCGAAAGCCATCGTCGACAAGGTTGTGCTGGCTGCTACGGCCCGTCACGCGGCCTATAACGCACGCATGAAGGTGCAGCGTAAATCGCCCCTTTCCGGAGCCGGTCTGCCGGGCAAACTCGCCGACTGCAAGAGCCGTGATGCCGCGGCATGCGAACTGTTTCTTGTCGAGGGTGACTCGGCAGGTGGCTCGGCCAAACAGGGCCGAAATCCCAATTTTCAGGCTATCCTTCCGCTCAGAGGCAAGATCCTCAATGTGGAGAAAGCGATGGAGCACAAGGTGTTTGAGTCGGAAGAGATTGTCAATATGTTCAAGGCCCTCGGCGTGACCATCGGCACGGAAGAGGATTCGAAAGAGCCGAACATGTCGAAACTCCGTTATCACAAGATCATCATCATGACCGATGCCGATGTCGACGGAGCGCATATAGCCACTCTTCTCATGACCTTCTTCTTCCGGAAGATCCGCCCGATAATCGACAACGGATATCTCTACATCGCCACTCCGCCTCTTTACAAATGCACCCGCAAGGGGAAGAAGGGTGTCTCGGAGTATGCATGGGACGACCAGCAGGTGCAGCGTTTTGTCGACATGCAGTGTGCCGGCGACCGCAATCAGCTTATCCTACAGCGTTATAAGGGTCTCGGTGAGATGAATCCCGAACAACTCTGGGAAACGACCATGGACCCCGACAACCGCATGCTCAAACAAGTGACGCTTCTCAATGCGGCCGAGGCCGACCGCACCTTCTCCATCCTCATGGGAGAGGAAGTGGGTCCGCGTCGGGAGTTTATCGAGTCGCACGCCACGTATGCCAACATCGACGCCTGACCGGGCTCGACATACGCTTACAGCGTCTCCGCTTTCCAATAAGGATTACGGAGACGTGATTTACTACCGGATAATCACTTACTTAAATACTGTATAATCTATGAAAAAGAGAACAAAGGGAGTGATTCTTGCACTCTTCTGCGCTTTGACTGTGTTGCCCGCATCGGCCCAGTTCAATCTCAAGAAAGCAATCGGCGGGGCTACCAAAGCCGTACAGGCCGCAACCCTTACGGATGCCCAGATGGCTTCGTATGTCAAGGAGTCGGTAGACTGGATGGATAAGAACAATCCTGTGCTTCCCGAGGATGATCCCTATACGATCCGTCTCAGGAAACTTACGGAGGGAATCAAGGATGCCGACGGCATACCTTTGAACTTCAAGGTCTACAATGTGACAGATGTGAACGCGTTCGCATGTCCCGACGGAAGCGTGCGGGTATTCTCCTCATTGATGGACATTATGGACGATGATGAACTCATGGGGATAATAGGCCATGAGATAGGACATGTGCTCAAACGCCATTCCAAGAATGCATTCCGCACGCAGCTTCTCACCGGTGCTCTTAAGGATGCGGTAGCCTCCACAGGCGGCAAGGCCGCAGCTTTGACGGAATCGCAACTCGGCACACTCGGAGAGTCGTTTATCAACGCGAAATATTCGCAGAAACAGGAGAATGAGGCCGACAACTGCGGTTATGATTTCCTCAAGACACACGGGCGCAATCCGTGGGGGATGGTCATGGCATTTGAGAAATTTCAGAAGATGGAGAATTCCAGCGGTGCGAAGTCAAGTTATTTTTCCAAGATGTTCTCCTCCCATCCCGAGACATCTGCCCGGATCAAGAACATGACGAAACGTTGTGAGAAAGACGGTCTCAAACGCCCTGAATCCGCTGCCTCCAAGAAATAAACGTCCTTGTTGACAACAAGGTATTGAAGAACCGGGATTGCGAAACTCTTCACAATCCCGGTTCTTTAGTGTCTGAATCAATCGCCAGAAGGCATATTCCGGTTTATTTTTTACAGGTACTGGTGCACGCTTTCTTGTTGGCAGTACATACCTTTTTGCTGTCGGTACACGTTTTCTTACTGTCGCAATTCGCTTTTTTCTTTTTGGAGCAGCAGGTCTTGCCGTCTGAGCCTGCACAGGGTTTGCCTGTCTCCGGACATAGTTTTTTGGCAGTGGCGGTTCCCTTCACGCTTACTTTATATCCGATTTTCCCGAATGCGGTCTCCAGAGCTTTCTGGTTGGTCTTTTCAGGATCGAAGGTGATTTTTACCTCCTGGTTTGCCACACTGGTCCGGATATCTTTCACACCCTTCTCAAAGCGGAGATTGCCTTTGATTTTATTCTCGCAGTTCTCACAGCTCATCGGGGGCTGGGTTGTGAAGACGATTGTCTTGAGGTCTTTGGCGCAGAGGCTGAACACGGCAGCCATGAGCGTCACGATGGTCAGAATCTTTTTCATGTCAGTTTAACGGTTTTGTATGAATGTTTATTTTTAAACAAGCTCTTAAAGTTTGCCGAAATTGAAGCGGATGCCGATATATGCCATGGCTCCGTGCACCGGCCCCCATACCATGGTCGGTTCAAATGCCGGACTCCAGGGGTCAGACGCTCCGATTATGGGATTTTTCTGGCGGAAGTTCGTCAGATTTTCTCCTCCGATGTATATTGAGAAGTGCCTGAACCAGCGTGTCACCTGTGCGTTGAGTTGGAAATAGGCCGGAAACCTTTCAGGCCAGGAAAGCTGGCCGTCGGGCAATGTGTAGGGGTCGGGCATGCGGCCCCCTCCGTTCAGCTGGCAGGTGATGTCAAACTGCCATAGTTTTAGCGGAGTGGAATAAGAGAGTGTGAGAAGGGCCTTGTATCGGTTGGTGAGGGGCTTTTCTCTTCTTATCCCTCCGGCGTATGTGGATTTGACGTCATTGTATCGGTAGGCGGCTGTGATGTCAAATCCGCGCACCGGCATATAACTTGCGTCGATCTGGAAAGTGTGGCTGTAACTCAGTCCTTTGGTTGAGTAGATGGCTATCTCCCATGGATTGGAGTCATAGTCGATCACAGTCTGCGATCCGAAGCGGGTGTAGTAGTATTCCAGATTGAGTTTGATGTCGCGGTTGTCTGTCGGGATGTTGATGGCCGAACTTATGCCGAAGTTCCAGGCTTTTTCCTGGTCGAGTCCGCTGATTGTGATCTGTCGGCCGGATGCCAGAAGATTGTTGTGTTCGGCAAGGGGATGGTCGGTCCGGTATCCTTTGCCGGCCGATGCCCTCAGCGATATGATGTGGGCAGGGGAGTATTTCAGGTGGAAGCGGGGAGTGACGAAACTGCCGTATATGCTGCTGTGGTCGTATCTTATTCCGGCCATCGCTGTCAGCTTTCCGTCGATGCGGAATGTGTATTGGGCATATCCTCCGGGAGTGGTCTCGCGCTCACGTTGATGGAGTTTCGGCGATGAACTGTCATGGTCCGTACTGTAGAGCTGACTCAGATAGTCGTAGTTCAGGTTCAGCCCGGCCGAAAGATTATGACGCTCGTCGAAGTCATGTTCGAACATCAGTTGTGCGTAGGCATTCTTTTCGTTGACTCCGTAGAAGTTCACTCCGTATGTCCCGTCGAGTCGGTGCATGCTTCCGTTGGCCATCAACGCGATGTTGGTGTTGTGTTCGCGGTTGAGTATGAAGGCGTGTTTCATATAGGCCTCGTATCGGTCTACATCCATGTCTATGCGGAAACGTGGCTGTCCGGCGTGCGGGTGGATCTGTCCGCCGCGGGCATTCTCCTTTAGCCATGTCAGTCCTCCGTGGAAGAGATAATGCTCGCCGAGATAGTTCCATCTGTTCTGGAGGTTGTACTGGCGCAGACGCGGCATGTCGTAGAAACCGTCGTCGTTGGCGTCGTGATGTCCCCATCCGTTTTCGAAATGCGCGAGAAGCTCGGTGTTGAGTCTGTCGGCAATGTGCCAGTTGCCGTCGGCGTTGAGTTCAAGTTTCAGATTTGAGTCGAAATATGCATTGAGACTCACTCCTTGGGCATCCTGTGGCTTCAGATACTCGATGTCGATCTGTCCGGTCATGGCCTCGTAGCCGTTTTTCACGGAGGCCACCCCTTTCGACACCTGGATACTCTTCATCCATGGTCCCGGGACATATCGGAGTGCGTAAGGTGAGGCGGCACCCCGGAATGCGGGAAGATTCTCGGTCAGTAGCTGTACGTATGTGCCCGGCAGGCCGAGTAGTTTTATCTGTTTCGCACCGGTGGCGGCATCCGAATAGTTTACATCTACGGACGGCGAGGTCGAGAAACTTTCGCCGAGGTTGCAGCAGGCGGCGCGGAAAAGCTCGGCCTGACCGATGCGTTCTCCGTTGATTGCCCCGGCCAGGCGGCGTCGTGAGGCGGCGTCGGATTCTATGACGAAATCTTCAAGCTCGGTCACGGAGACCGTGTCGGCCGGTATTTCTGCCATTGCCCGGTAGGAGATGGGGGCTTCACTCCCCGTCACACCGGCGTTTGCCACCAGTACGGTGCCCGGCACAGAAGATGCAAGGCATAGCCATGATTGCAAGGTTTGTAAAAGTCTCATATCGGGTTTTGTTTTCCGGGGGCAAAGTTAGTGAATTTTGTATGCACATCATATCCGTTTCCGGTTATGGATTGAAAAATACCTATTTTCGGGTATGTTGGTATTGATATGAAATAAAGGTTAAAATAATCACATATAAGAAAGCAAAAGTTAAATATTGATAAAACAAAGAAAATTAACCATGTTTTATAGCAGGTTTTAAAGAAAAAGATTGTATCTTTGCATTGAGTTTTTCATGGTATTAGATTTTAAGGTTAACACGAAGATTGGTTGTCGCGACGACAATCAATTTTTTTATACCTTTTTCTCGTTGTCGCCACATTGCGACTCACAGCTTTTTTGTAAGTTTGTATCCGGTTTTCTTCAGGAGGCATACCATACTTGTTTGTAGGGGGCCGGATTCTTCTGAGGATAGATCAAATATCACACAAATGGCAGGAATAAAATCTTTGGCTAAGGAAACGGCCATTTATGGTCTCAGCAGTATTGTCGGCAGATTCCTCAACTGGTGTCTGGTGCCTCTGTACGTATATATTTTCCCGAATCCGGGGGAGTATGGGATAGTGAGCTATCTCTATAGTTTTACGGCTGTGGCACTTGTCATCCTCAATTACGGGATGGAGACCGGGTTTTTCCGTTATGCCAACAAGGAGACGGATCCGGAGAAAGTCTACACCACATCACTCTCTTCGGTAGGGTTTACATCTTTTCTGTTCATATTGTTTCTTTCTCTTCTTGTCAAGCCTGTCAGTTCGGCCATGCTTCTGCCGGGCCATTCCCTTTTTGTATGGCTGCTTGGCGTCACGGTGGCCATCGATGCTTTTACCAATATTCCGTTCGCTTATCTGCGTTACCGGAAGAAAGCCTTTCGGTTCGCTGCCATCAAACTTGCCAATGTAGGTATCAATATCGTTTTGAATCTGTTCTTCCTGATCGGCTGTCCGGCTATTGCGCGTGTATGGCCGGAATCGATCGCCTGGTTCTATGATGCCTTAGGAGGTGAGAGATTCGGCATAGGCTGGATTTTCGTGGCCAATATCATCTCCACTCTCTGTGTGCTGATGCTTCTCCTCCCGCAACTGATCCGTCGCTGGCGGTTTGATTTTTCTCTTCTCCGGAGGATGTTGTCCTACAGTTGGCCGCTTCTGATTCTGGGTGTGGCCGGAGTGCTGAGCCAGAACATGGGACAGATGATGATTCCCTACCTGTTCGAAGGCCATGAGGCGGAGGCTCAGGCGATGGTGGGCATCTACGGGGCCAATATAAAGATTGCCATAGTGATGGTGATGTTCACCCAGGCTTTCCGTTATGCCTACGAGCCGTTTATTTTCGCACAGGCCAGAGATGACGGACCGGGCCGGAAAAAGGCATACGCCGACGCGATGAAGTTTTTCGTGGTGTTCGGACTGATGATCTTTCTGGCGGTGATGTTTTTTCTGCCTGTGTTGAAGCACTTTGTGTCGCCCAATTATTGGCCTGGTCTGGATGTGGTGCCCGTCATGATGGCGGCCGATCTCTTTTTCGGAGTATTCTTCAATCTGTCGCTCTGGTATAAACTCACAGACCGCACGCGCTGGGGGATGTACTTCTCGCTTTTCTGCTTTTTGCTGATGTTCGCCCTCAATGTCTGGCTTGTGCCGATGATAGGTATTCCCCGCGGATATATGGGTTCGGCATACGCCGCCCTGATAAGCTATTTCACGGTCATGACGGTCAGTTATTTTGTGGGGCGGCATTATTATCCCATTGACTATCCTTTACGTAGGATGGGAGCGTATGCACTTCTGGCACTTGTGATGTGGGGTATTGCCGAGTGGTTTCTCACTTTTCCGGAGAGCGACGTGCTCCGATACTCCACGCGTGCGCTACTTCTGATCATTTACGGATGTGTGGTGGCGAATTTCGAGGAGATTCCGGTCATCTCACCGTTGCTGCGCCGCCTTATCCGTCGCCGATAGATAAGTCTTTACAACTGTAATCTAAAAATGTCATTTATGAAACGTTTCATCATTCTTATAATCTATTTGTCCTGTTTTGTATCTCTTTATGCGGCCAGGAGTTCGCCCGTGGAACTTTACTCCGCATGGCAGTCCGTCCCGGTCAACAAGTTAATGAAGATGGGAGAGGAACTGCGTAATTCTTCCGACAGCGCGTTGGTGTGCTACTCGGTGGTAGCCGACCGTCTGCGCGGAACGACCGACAGGAAAGAACAGCGTGTGCTTGCTCAGTCCATGTTGAATATGGGGTACATATATGCGCTTTTCTTTTTCGATTATCAGAGGGCATTGGAGCTTTTTTATGAATCACTGAAGCTTTCGGAGCAATGTGGCTATAAGGAAAATATACCTTATGTCTATCTGAATATAGGGGGTGTTTATCTTTCCTGCAATTCGATGTATGGCAAACAGTTGTTTTCCGATGAGATATGGGAATATCTCGGCAAGGCGATAGAGTCGGGGATAACCGAGAAGCAATGGGATGTCGCGCTAGTCTCTTTTCTGAATATGAGTCAGTTCTATTTTGATGATCCACAGAAAGAAAAGATCCGGAATGCGATAGACGGTCTGAAATCGTCCGAGATCCCGCATAAGGAGGCCTTGTATCCGTTTACACGCCGGTTTGCCGACGGGATGGAGGCTTATATAAAGAAAGACTACAAGACTGCGCTGCGGTTTTTCCGGGAGACTATAGGACTGATTCCTCAGGATGCCATGCATTCACAAAGGTTGGAACTGATGTCGTTGTCTGCGATGGGTGAGACCCAGAGGACCATGGGTGACTATACGGGTGCGATAGCGACTATCGAATCTTTTCTGGCCAAGTCCCGTATCGCAGGGTCGTCTGATGAGGAGACCCGTGGTTGCCGCATTCTGGCCGATCTGTATGAGAAAGTCGGAGAAATGGATAATGCGAACAAGTTTCTCATGGAATATCTCCATAAAAAGGATTCCACTGTCAGCGAACAGGATATGATTGCATTGTCGAAGATGCCGCTTGTAAATGAGCTTGACAGGATCCGTACATCGCTTGAAGAAGAACGGGCCAGAAAACGCCGGTTGATCATAATTGCTTCGGTCTCGGGCCTGTTCATCATTCTGTTGGCTCTGTACCTGATCACGCTCATACGTAGTCGCAGAAAGATGAAGGTATATGTAAAGGACCTTTATCGTAAGAATGTCGAACTTATCAAGGCTGAGAGGCGTCAACGTGAACTTCGTGCCGCAGAGGAGGCTTATGTTCAGGAGGAAAATGTGAAATATGCCAATTCCAGTCTTACCGAAAAGGACAGCCGGCGGATAGCTGACAGGATTCTGGAGGTGATGGACGACACAGATCTGATTACTTCTCCCGATTTCACGATGGAGAAACTGGCCGAGAGGATAGATGTTTCCTACAAGTACGTCTCTCAGGTAGTCAACGAGACATTCGGGAAGAATTTCCGTTCGCTGCTCAACGAATACCGTATCAAAGAGGCGTGTGTGCGTCTTTCCGATACCGACACATACGGCCATCTGACCATAGAGTCTATCGCGGAGACTCTTAGGTTCAATTCGCGTTCGAATTTCTCCGTCACATTCAAGAAGATCACGGGTCTGACTCCCGCCCAGTTCCAGAAGAACGCCCTTTCAGAAGAATAGACATCGTTAAACAGCTTCTTTACAGAAGATAAATTTCAATAGGTTTTTTATGGCGCGCCTCGGAGGAGGTGCGTTTTTTTGTGCCGATTCATGTTTTAGAACTGTCCGGGGCTGTTTTAGTTCATTAGATGAATTATTCAAATAGTAGATTTGCGACGTCTAATTTTCGTAAAACCTATATTCAACAACGATCGCTTATGAAAGGCAGATTTTTTCTTAGTCTGATGTCGATGCTCCTCGGCGGCACGGCGGCCTACCCGGCTCCGGTGGATCCGACGGCGGCACTCGGCATCGCCCGCGATTTCGTGGGCAACGCCACTTCAAGGCAGCTTATGCGTAAGGCCGGATCGGCTTCTCCGCAGATGAAGCTCGCCTATACACACGCGGACAAAGCCTCGGGTCTTGATGCGTTCTATGTATTCAATCGGGGCACTTCCGACGGATATGTGTTGGTGAGCGCGGACGACCGTGCCCCGGCCATTCTCGGTTATGCCGATTCCGGAACTTTCGATTCCAGAAACATTCCGGACAACATGAGGTCCATGATGGCCGACTGGAGCCGCCAGATCTCATGGCTCGTCTCGCATCCCGATGCCAGACCCCTTGCTCCGGCGAAGGTGGATGAGGCGATTGCCCCTCTTCTTGGAGAGATAACGTGGGACCAGGGAGATCCTTACAACCGCAAATGTCCTACTGTTACCTTGGTGAACATGTGGGGCGATGCCGCAGGCAAAGGGGCGGCTCCCGTGGGGTGTGTGGCCACGGCTTTAGGACAGATAATGTACTATCACAAATGGCCAGAACAGGGCAAAGGATCAGTAAGTTATGTTTCCAAAGGGGAAGACCCCGACGGCAAGGCTGAAAACATCAATGTGGACGTGACGTTTGAAGGATTCAGATACAATTGGGATGCAATGCTTCCGACGCTGACCACAAAATCTCCGTCGGATGCCATTGATGCCGTCTCTACGTTGCTTTTCCATGCAGGAGCGGCTTTTGAATCGGTCTATGGTGGCTACGGGACAGGAGCTACGGATGTCTCCGTGGCTCCGGCGATGCTTAAGTATTTCGGTTACGACAACGGTATCAACTACGTGAAACGCGACTATCATTCCACTGCGGAGTGGCACGCGATGATGATGAATGAGTTTGAGAACCGTCGCCCAGTGGCTTACGGCGGCGTCACGCGCCGTGGCGGAGGACATTTCTTCGTGCTCGACGGCGTTAACACCGACGGTTATTATCACGTGAACTGGGGTTGGAGCGGACAGGAAAACGGATATTACCTTCTCACGCTTCTTGAACCCGGTTCGCAGGGAATCGGCGGTTCGTCCGACGGCAGCGCGTTCCATTACGCACAGAATATGATCATAGGCATTCAGAAGCCTTTGGCGGATTCGCAGCTCAACTATAATTTCACAGTAGAGTCACTTTCGGATTTCAACAAGACCATCGGACGTCAGGAGACCGCTTCGATCAAGGCCAACGGTGTATGGAACGATTCTCCCAACGAGGTTACGGCCAATCTCGGTTTTGCTTTGATAGACAAAGACGGCAAGACTGTCTACCGCCAGATGGTGAAGAATGAAGCTAAATATGGAGTGGCTTACGGAGAGAACACACTCAAATGTTCGTTTCTGATTCCTGATAATATCGCTCCGGGGGAATATACGATTCGTCCTGTCTATCAGCTCAGCGTTGACAACTATGTTTCCGACCGTCTGATGCAGGTGTTCCATGGACGTGCGGATTCCTATAAGGTTACGGTTACAGAAAACAATATCACTTATGCCCTTCAGGATGCCTATAAACTCTCGATCCTTGAGGTGAAAGGAGACAATGAGGGTGACATTGAGAGCGGTGTCACAACCAAAATAACACTTAAGGTGCATAATGATGGCGGAGAGTTCTACGGCCCTGTTCAGTTGCGTCTTTTCATCAACGGCAAATCAAGTGTTTTCGGTACACATAATTATCCGGATAAAACCAATAACGCTGTGTGGCTGGCTTTCCCTGCGCACGCCGACACTGAAGTGACTTTCGACCTTGGCAAAAACTTCAATCTTCCCGGCCACGAGGACTACGTGGTTCGCTTGTGGGGCAATGAAGGTCTGTTGGACGAGGAATATTATAGCCCTATTGATTTCAAGAACCTTGCATCGGTTTCGGGTGTGAAGATTGTCGGCCCGGCTCTTCCTCCTGTAGTGGAGCTTGTTGACGATATGATTATAACCACGATGGTGGACGGCAAGGTGCCGATGAACGATGTCGGACTTAAGGTTTGTCTTGACAATGACGGCGGCGAATGGACAGGTCGTCTGCGCTGCGCCATCGATGATCCGGATGTATGGTCGAGAGACCCGCTTGGATATGTGACATTCGACCCTGTGACAATATCTGCCGAGACAAAGGAGCAGTGGCTCACACTTACCGGAGGCGAGCTTCCGGCCGCCTGTCAGCCTGGCAAGAAATATAAATTGACAATCTATGATCCTGTCGAGAATGAGGCGATGATTCCTTCTAAATATATGTCGCTTGAGTTTACTGCCGGAGAGGCAGTAGAGAAGGTTGCCGCACTTTCGCTTGATGAACTTACGTTTGAGCCTGAGGGTGTGGTTGCCGGAAAACCGGTCAATGTGCAGTTCCATGTATCCAACGCTGGTTATGCCTACAACGGCGAGATGAGTTTCACCGTGAGCCGTAACGGGGAGGTGATGCATACTTCCGCAAAACAGAGTGCAAGCGTCGACCGCGACGATGATTCGGTGATAGAGTTTTCGGAAACCTTTGAGCTTCCGACGGCATCTGACTATGCAATAACACTTCTTGACAACGGGAACAAGGAGATCGGCAAGCGCGAGAACCTTACGTTTACTGCCGATGTTCCAGCTCTTGAACTGACCGAAACCACCGACGTGCCTGAAACTGTCACCTGCGATAAGGAGACCGAATACGTGTTCGGCGTGAAAAATCTCGGCTTCCGTTTCGACTCCACACTCCGTTTCGTGATTCTCCTCGGCGGAGATGTGAAGTTCACGTCAGAGCCTCAGACATTCGTTCTTGCCCGTGGCGAGGAAGACACAGTCAGGTTCAAAGAGACAGTGAACCTCCCCAACAGCAACGACTACCTCGTGCGACTGATTACTGGCGATGACAAGACCGTGGGTGAGCGAAAGATAAGCATATTAGGTTCTGACGGTATCGATACTGTCGGCATCGATGAAAACGCACCGGTACGTTATTTCAATCTTCAGGGAGTGGAGATTCTGACACCTGTGGAAGGACAGCCCGTGATAGTGGTGAAAGGATCAAAGGCTGTGAAGGCAATATTCTAAAACATAAAATGGAAAGTAGAGAGTATAGATTCTGTACTTTCTACTTTCAATCCATAAAATCAATGAGATGAAACTCAATAATAAATTTATTCTCGCTGCGGCGGCAGCCGCCATGCTTCCCGGTGCTGTCATGGCTCAGGGAGATGAGACACGCGAGTTGAAGCGTTTCAATGCGCAGAAGGATCGTCCGGTCTATGTCAGCCGCAAGGCTCCGGGCAACGCTTCATACCAGACGCAACTCATCGGTTTCCTATACTATGCGGAGTCATGGAACGATCCAAATATGCAGACTACCCCGATGGGTATTTACACCATCGATGTGAAACCGGGTTCGATGCCTGAGCCGTTCGCACGCATCGGATATATGAACTCGCACTGCAACGGCGGTGCGGTGCTTGCAGGCGACACGTTCTGGTACATCTGGCGGCAGACCGACCCTTCCGGAACGACTGGCATTGACATATCGCAACTCTATTCCTACAATGTCAAGACCGGCGAGGCACAGAACCACGGTGTGGTTTCGTCAGAGCTTGCCACTACCGCCGACCACGCCTGGGATCCCGTGGAGAACAAGATCTACGGCCAGTATACCGTAGACGGCACGCGCAAGCTCTGTGTGGTTGACTATCTTGAGCAGACTGTGACGCCTGTGGGCGACTGTTATCAGTATTACGGTCTTGCGTTCGACGGTGCGGGTCAGCTTTGGGGAATCGACAATGCCGGAGATCTTTACAAGGTGAACAAGTCAAACGGTTCCGCCACTAAGGTCGGTTCCACCGGTGTCGTTCCACTATACTCGCAGACCATGACTTTCGACTATAAGACCGGCGAGCTTTATTGGGCAAGTATGATCGATGCAGGGGTCAAAGACTGCTCCAAGCTCTATAAAGTCAATACGGAGACTGCAAAGGTGACGCTCATAACGGCTTTTCAGGACAATGAGGAGTTTATGGGTCTCGGCGTGATGCCGGCCATTGCCGCCGACAACGCTCCCGGATATGCAACCGGACTGAAAATCACGATGGACAAGGCTGCGGTCAGCGGTTCAATCTCGTTCACTCTCCCAGAATACACCTATATGGGTGAGGCTTTGAAAGGCGAGATCTCCTACAAGGTGCTTGCCAACGGCAATGAACTTTTCACCGACAAAGGCCAGAAAGGGGCAGAAGTGACCAGAGACATCACTCTTCCCAACGGAGATGTGACGGTTTCCGTGATTTGCTACAACGGTGAGGGCGACGGTCCGGCTGCGACTGTCAATCAGTGGGTAGGTGAGGATTATCCCCTTGCTCCGACAAACATCAGGTTTGTTGTGGAAGAAGCCACAGGCAAGGCGACTCTGACTTGGGATGCCGTGACCGAAGGTCAGCACGGAGGTTATATCAATCCGGCCAATATCACCTATACCATAACCCGTTTCCCCGAAAAGAAGGAAGTCGCTGCCAAACAGAAGGCAACTTCTTTCGCCGAGACTCTCCTCCAGCCGGAACTTCCTCAGGATTTCTATTATGAGGTGAAAGCTCTTCACGACTGGCGTGAGTCGGAGCCGGGCGAGTCGAACCACGTGCCTTTCGGAAAAGGCTTTGAGGTGCCCTACAACAATAATTTTGACGACGCGGCCTCTCTTGATCTTTTCTATATAATCGAAGGCAACGGGGATGACAGCACATGGAAATGGAGCAAATTCCAGACAAAGACCGCCTATATCTTCACTGGTACAGACAATGCCAAACCTCAGGATGACTGGCTGATCACTCCGGGTATCGACATGAAAGCCGGGAACCGCTATCAGATCACCTATAAACTGATGCCCAATATAGGTGGTGCAAAATATAAAGAAAGGATGGAAGTGTCTTTCGGTCTTGGTGTCGATCCCAAAGAATATAAGGTAGCGGAAGAGGCATTTGACTTCGATGGAAGCAAGATTCTTGACCGGAGTGTGATTGTCTCTCCTGAAAAGGATGGATATTACCATATCGGTTTCCACGCTCTCTCCAACTGTGTCAAGGGACTTTCCATCAATCTTGATGATCTCAACATCGATGTCCTCGCCAATGAGGATGCTCCCGCAAAGGTTACTGACCTGAGCATCAAGACTTCGCAGGGTACTGCCCCAATCACTCTGAAGTTCAGGACTCCTACCAAGCGCGTCAACGGCAAGGAACTCGACAAGATCACCAAGGTCGAGGTCTACCGCAACACAAGTGAACTTGTGAAGAGTGTCGAGATGACCGAGACCGGCAAGCAGGTGACTGTAGTTGACAACAAAGGTGCACGAGGCTTTACAAAATATACTGTTGTCGCTTATAATGAACATGGAGTAGGTGAACGTGTGGAAGAGGAGATATATCTCGGTATGGATCTTCCCGGTGCTCCTCAGAACATCACGCTTACCGACGAAGGCAACGGCAAGCTGAAGCTGGCGTGGGAGAAGCCTAAGGCCGGTGCCAATGGCGGCTACTGCGACCCCAACAACCTTGTCTATAATGTCTATGCTGTAGAGAACGATTATGCTGTCAATTTCAAGGAGGGCATACGGGCCACAGAGCTTCTGATAGACGAAAGTGATTATTACTCCAGCAAACAGACAGTGAAATATTATGCTGTGGCTGCGCAGAACTCCGTTGGCGAAGGTGGTGCCTACCGTTCTTCCGAAGTACTTGTCGGCAATCCGTACTCATATCCGTATGTGGAAAGCTGGGTCAACGGCAATGCCCGCAATGACGCATGGTACCGCATGAGCAACGGAGCCAACGGCTGGTATCCTGAGGCTAATTATTCCTCGGACAACGACAACGGCTGCATCTCGTTTGACGCGGCTAAGGACGGCGATCTGAGTTATCTCTGTCTCGGCAAGGTGAATATGGCCGCTGCCGCCAAGCCGAAACTTATTTTCGACTACTATGCTGTTCCCGGAGAGGAGATGTATATCCTTCCTGAGATAAATCTTGCCTATACCGGCAAGTATGCTGCTGCCGAGGCAATCAGTTTCCGCGACCTGACGGGTGAGGCCGGATGGCGTGAGGCTGTGATAGACCTTGCGGATTTCTACAGAAACCATGCGTATCTGAGTGTCCGTTTCCTCGGCAAGGGCGCGACTCTGCATCCGCTCCGCATCGACAATGTTCGCATTATGGATTCGGATAAGACTCCGACTCTGTCCGGTGTAGGAGAGATCGCAGTCGACAATGCATCCGGACCGGTGCGTTACTATGATCTTAACGGATTGGAGGTAAGGCATCCTCAGAAAGGTTCGATATACGTAGTCAGGACCGTCGACGGAAAGACCCGTAAAGTGGTTCTATGAAAAAGAAAAAAGGAAAAAGATGAAATGGTGAAAAGTGAATAAGTGAGCGGACATTCCGGCGTGAGGTGAAATCAAAGCCTATACGTCGGGATGTTTGTTTTTAAGAGATAAGTAAGTAAGTAATTTCAGGTCACTTTTCAGGTTACAACTATGTCATTTCGGGGTGTTTTGGCGGCATTTCCGGGCAAATCCCTTAAAATGAAAATCCCTGCAAGAGCTCACTTGCAGGGATTTGAGATGTTTTGGCGGAGAGAACGAGATTCGAACTCGTGGTAGAGATTGCTCCCTACGTCGGTTTAGCAAACCGGTGGTTTCAGCCACTCACCCATCTCTCCTTGAGACGTCTGCGTATGCTTATGCCGATGAAAATCGGTTCAGCCGACGCGTATGTCATCGTTTTGTGGATGCAAAGTTAAGCATTATTTCCGGTGCATGCAAATTTTCATCTGTTTTTTTGAAATCAATTGCGTGAGGATTTCTGTGGGGTGGTCATGGGGTGGATAGCGGTCGCGAGGGGATAAAAATTTGGTGGATTGGATTATTAGTCTTAATTTTGCAGAGGTTTTCCGCCTCTCTTTTCCCGGCTTTTATTGATGCAGAGTGCTGAGAGCCGTTTCTGATCTGTAACTAAGAGGCTGTTTAATAATGCTTGTTGGCACAAGGCTGAAAGATTTGAGATGGATTTTTGCCTACAGCGAAGGAGCATAGCGGGCTATGTGACTGAGCTAAAGGCATAAAGACGCTCAAATATTTCATAAAATATAAGCATTTTCATAAGACCTCTTTAATAAAGATTTAAAATCCGCTCAAGAATGGTGCCTTTCCAGTTAATTCGCATTTACTCGTCGGTCACCCGCAGGCCGCTATGCTCCCTTCTCGTAAATTGCGACTTAACAGAAAATCCACCACCTTGTGTTTAACAATGATTATTAAACCTCTAACCTTAGATCTGACATATCATGTTCAAAATCGTAAGTAAAAGATGTCTGACCCCCAACATCACTGAGATGAAGGTTCATGCGCCCCTTGTGGCCGCTTCTGCTCAGCCGGGTCAGTTCATCATTGTCCGTACCGACGAGCAGGGTGAACGCATCCCGCTGACTGTCTGCGACTATGACCGCGAGGCGGGTACCATCACCATCGTGACACAGGCCATCGGCATCTCTTCGCAGAAGATATGCGACATGAACGAGGGCGACTGCTTCGTCGATTTCGCCGGTCCTCTCGGACGCCCGACCGACCTTATGGATCTCCCTGTCGAGGAATTGAGAAAGAAAAAAATACTGTTCGTGGCCGGTGGTGTCGGCACAGCTCCTGTCTATCCTCAGGTGAAATGGCTCCATGAGCAGGGAGTGCAGGCCGACGTCATCATCGGTGCCAAGACGAAGGATATATTCACATACGTCGACGAGATGCGCACGGTGGGCAATGTCTATCTCTGCACCGATGACGGTTCCGAGGGTTTCCACGGAATGGTGACCGGTCTGATGGAGAAACTCATCGAGGAGGGGAACAGGTATGACCATTGCGTGATCATCGGCCCTATGATAATGATGAAGTTTGCCGCGATGACCACGAAGAAGCACGGCATCCCGACGATGGTGTCGCTCAACGCACTTATGGTGGACGGCACCGGAATGTGCGGTGCATGCCGCGTGACGGTGGACGGCGAGACTAAGTTCACTTGCGTGGACGGCCCGGAGTTTGACGGTCATAAGGTGGACTTCGACGAGGCGATGCGTCGTCAGAATATGTATCGTGAGAACAAGAAGAGCAATCCCGAAACCCATAAATGCAAATGTCATGGCTAACAGAATCCCCCGTGTCCCTGTAAGGGAGCAAGATCCGAAAAAGCGTGCCGCCAACTTTGAGGAGGTGTGTTACGGATACAATGCCGAGGAGGCGGCTCTGGAAGCCTCCCGTTGTCTAAACTGTCCGCGTCCGCGCTGTGTGGAGAAATGTCCGGTGCATATCAATATTCCGGGATTCATCCACCAGATCAACGAGGGCAATCTGGCTGCTGCTGCCGAGACTATCCATTCCGACAGTTCGCTGCCAAGTGTCTGCGGCCGCGTGTGCCCTCAGGAGTCGCAGTGCGAAGGCGCATGCGTCTTGGGTATAAAGGGCGAGCCGGTTGCGATAGGCAAACTTGAGCGTTTTGTCGGTGACTGGGCCATCGAGCATGCCGATGAGCTTGAGAAGCCGGAGATCAAGCCTAACGGCAAACGTGTGGCAATAGTGGGTTCCGGTCCGGCCGGACTCGCCTGTGCTTCCGACCTTGCCCGCGCAGGCTATGAGGTCAAGATATTCGAGGCGTTGCATAAGGTGGGTGGCGTACTTGTCTATGGCATCCCGGAGTTCCGTCTGCCGAAAGACCGTATCGTGGCCAAGGAAGTCGAGGCCGTGAAGCGTCTTGGAGTGGAGATCGAGCCTGACGTGATCATCGGACGCACTATGACTGTCGATGATCTTCTCGACCGCGAAGGGTATGACGCTGTTTTTGTAGGTTCGGGTGCAGGTCTGCCGCGTTTCATGGGCATTCCGGGCGAGAACCTCAACGGCGTGTATTCGGCCAACGAGTTCCTTACCCGTGCCAACCTTATGAAGGCCTACGACGAGGAATATGACACGCCCATATATGCAGGCCGCAAGGTAGTTGTAGTAGGCGGCGGCAATGTGGCCATGGACGCAGTGCGTACGGCAAAGCGTCTCGGTGCCGAGTCGGTGATCGTCTACCGTCGTTCCGAGGCAGAGCTTCCGGCGCGTGTGGAGGAGGTGCATCACGCCAAACAGGAGGGCATAGACTTCCAGATGCTCACCAATCCGACTGAAATTACCGGCGACGAAAAGGGATGGGTCAATGGCATCAAGTGCGTGCGCATGGAACTTGGCGAACCCGACGCAAGCGGACGACGCAGCCCCGTTACGATCGAGGGCAGTGACTTCCACATCGACTGCGACGTGGTGATCATGGCTCTCGGCACAAGCCCCAATCCGCTTATCAAGTCAACCACCAAGGGCCTCGACACCAACCGTAAAGGCTGTATAGTGGCCGACGAGGAGGGACGTACTACCCGTGAAGGCGTATTCGCAGGAGGCGATGCTGTGACAGGCGCGGCCACTGTAATCCTTGCCATGGGTGCGGGCCGCAAGGCCGCCAAGGCCATCGACGAATACCTTCGGAACAGAGGTTAGGCTGTAGGCAAAAGATAATGAGAAAACATATCCCGCACGGATTTCGGTCTGTGCGGGATATTCTCTTTCCATCAGTCAAAGAGAGGTTTGAGTAAGTCAGGGAGAGGTATTTCCTCGGTTTTCAGTCGAAGAAGCCGCCTGTGTCCCTCTTCCGACAGCGTGAATTCCATACGTCGTCGGTCTTTGCTACCGTATTGTCTCACTATCAAGTTCTTCTCTTCAACAGCACGTATCACTTTGGACGTGTTGGGTGCTGTAAGTCCGGTGTTTTCGGATATTTCTCCGGCGGATGCTGTTCCGTCGCATATACAGCAGAGTGTCATCGCTTCGTTGAGAGAAAGTCCGAAACGTTCCTGAAGCGTGTCTTGAAGTTGCGCCACGGCTTTCACCAGATCGCGCATCACACATACCGATTTTATCTTTTCCATATCCGATTCCTTTATATGAACAGATTTACATTGGCGTTGTCGGCACGGTTCATGTAGGTTGCCACGCCTCCTATGGTGACGTTGTCGAGAAGTTCCTCGCGACTGACCCCCATCACGTCCATTGACATCCGGCAGGCGATGAACTCCACGCCGTTGCTTATGGCCGCGTCACGTAGCGATTCCAGCGAATCCACATTCTTCTTTTTCATTATGTGGCGCATCATGCGGCTGCCTATCCCTGCCATATTCATCTTGGAAAGTTTGAGTTTGCGGGAACTCGACGGTAGCATCATGCCGAACATCTTACCGAACATATCTTTTTCCACCTTCGGACTGATCTCTTTCTTTATGGCATTCAATCCCCAGAAAGTGAAGAAAATGGTGACTTTCTCTCCTGTGGCCGCAGCCCCGTTGGCAAGTACGAATGTTGCAAGGGCCTTGTCAAGATCGTCGCTGAAAAGGATAAACGTCTTCCCTTTTCCTGGTTGAGTTGAGTTGGACGATACGTCGCGCTTACTCGCTTTTTCTATTACGACGGTATATTTTCCGACGGCGGATGAAGAGGAGACAAACCTGTTTCCGGTCGATCCGCACCACGCTTCGGCATCACGGGCGAATCCGGGATCGGTGGCTGTGATTTCCAGCTGTTCTCCCTCTTTCATCGATTCGACCGCGTTCTTCATTTTCATTATCGGGCCGGGACATGAAAGACCGCAGGCGTCCACTTTGACCATATTCCTTGAAGCTGGTTGCGTAATGTCTTGATTTCCGGTAACAACAGAGGAGAAACCGGTGCTGAAAGGTCCGGGAGTCGGGAGCGTGGCTGTCGCTGTGCGGTATGTCTTGAGGCCGCCTATCAGATTTCTTACATCGTTGAAACTATTGCCGCGCAATATGTTGGACGCCAGATAGCCGCGTAGCCCTACTCCGCAGTAAAGCACGATAGGTTTGTTCAGGGGAATCTCGCCAAGTCTTCCGCGCATATCGTCGAGAGGTATGTTTACTGCGCCGTCAAGTCCTCCTACGGCAAATTCGTCCGGGGTTCTTACGTCTATCAGTGTAATTGCACTTCTGTCCATGTCACAGAGTTCACGCCAGTATATAGGCTTCATCCGGTTTTCAAGGATGTTTGAGGCCACATATCCGGCCACTGCCACCGGGTCCTTTGCTGAGGAAAACGGCGGTGCGTATGCCTGTTCCGTCGTTATAAGATCATAGACAGTGCCGCTTCGTTTGATGACTTGTGCGAACTCGTCGATGCGCTTGTCTGCACCGTCGTGGCCTACGATCTGCGCACCCAGGAGGCGACCGTCGACAGGGGAGAACACCACCTTTATCGACATCGGGAGCGCGTCAGGATAATATCCGGCATGGGAAGAGGGATGGATAGTGGCGGAAAGAAAATCGATACCATCTGCTTTAAGCCGTTTGGCGGCGACGCCTGTTGCGGCCACGGTCAGGTCAAACACTTTCGCAATGGAGGTTCCGATCGAACCCTCGTAGCTCACTGTATTGCCCCGGACCATATTGTCGGCCACAATGCGTGCCTGTCTGTTGGCTGGTCCTGCGAGGAAATTGAGCCACGGTTTTCCGGTGATGGGATGCTGATATTCGATCGCGTCGCCGACAGCATATATATCTTTATCGGACGTCTGCAGATACTGGTTAACCTTTATGCCACGTGTTGCGCCCGTCTCAAGTCCGGCTTCGGCTGCAAGTCCGGAGTTGGGACGCACACCTATGGAAAGGATGACCATGTCTGCGGAAAGGCGGTTGCCGTTTCCGAAAACTACTTCGATCCCATCCTTCCCGTGTTCGAATGCGGCCACGGCAGTGCCGAGGTAAAGTCTCACCCCTTTCTGTGCCAGATGCTGGTGGACTATGGAGGCCATGGAGAAGTCAATTGGAGCCATCACTTGGTCGGCCATCTCTACGACCGCCACCTCTGCTCCTGCATGGCTTAAATTCTCAGCCATCTCCAGACCGATGAATCCTGCGCCGATTATCACGGCGCGTTTCACGTTATATGTCTGCATGTAGCTCTTTATGGCGTCAGTGTCGGCCACGTTGCGCAAAGTGAAAATTCCTTGCATGTCGATGCCCGGTAACGGCGGCTTCACAGGGGAGGCTCCCGGAGAAAGGAGCAGCCGGTCATACGTTTCATGATATCTTTCCCCTGAAGGGCTTACTACCTCAACTCTTTTTGCAGCGCGGTCTATCCCGACCACCTCCGATTTCACGCGGACATCAATGTTGAATCTGCGTCCGAACGCTTCCGGTGTCTGCACAAAAAGTTTACTTCTGTCTGCGATCACACCGCCGATATAATATGGCAGTCCGCAGTTGGCGTATGATATATGTTCCCCTTTTTCAAAGAGTATGATTTCCGCATCCTCTGATATCCTTCTGATTCTGGCTGCGGCTGTGGCTCCTCCTGCCACACCCCCTACGATAAGATATTTCATATTGTCTTTATAGGCTGTTTAAAAATGCTTGTTAACGCAGAGCCGGAAGATTTGAGATGGATTTATACCTGCGGCGAAGGAGCATAGCGGGCTATGCGACTGAGCCAAAGGGATAAAGACGCGCAAAGATTCCGGAATAACGGCAGGCATTCCTGTAAAGCCTCTTTAAAAGAATTTAATGTTTTCATCTGAATGGTGTCTTTTCCGTTAATCCGCATTTACTCCTCGGTCACATATCCCGATATGCTCCCTCCTCGTAAAGTGCGGCTTAACAAAAAAATCCACCACTCTGCGTTTAACAATGATTTTTAAACAACCTCTTAATTTTCTGCAAAGATAGAAATTATTTTCTATACTATAATAATTTCTTAAAGAAAATATTTGTATAATAGCAATGATTCGGTAAAAATTGAGGTTGTTCAGCCTTGGCTAAGCCGCTAACTGAGC
>CANEHE010000007.1 GCA_947427285.1 uncultured Porphyromonadaceae bacterium | reverse complement strand
TTCCTTCCATGTCGTTTCCGACCGCAAAATTAATAAAAGCGTAGCGGTTTACCCCCCCGATCCATTAAATAACGTTAACAATAGATCGGCTTATAGTTAAAAATACTTAATATGTTTTATTTCAAAGTTCGATGGTTAGTCCCTCATTATTGAGGATGACATCTGGAAATTCCTCCTGTGCCTCATGTTTAAATGCACTGTCATCGCGGTAGCGCGACGAGTAATGACCTGTCAGTAGTCTTTTAGCACCGCATAGTGTGGCCATCTTGCCTGCCTGACGCGCTGTAGAGTGTCCGCGTGCCGCAGCCTCATTTGCATGACTGTCAAGATATGTGGTCTCATGAAAAAGAAGATCCACAGGACCTATTTCAGCAGCGAGTTCCGGTGTATATTCTGTGTCGCTGATGTGGGCGTAGCTGCGGGATGGAGTAGGGGTAGTGGTTAGTAAGGCATTAGGTACTAAGATTCCATCTGGTTTCACGAAATCCTCCCCTTGCCGGATTGCGTTGAACTGGCTGACGGGCACGCCGTGAAAGTCGCAGGATGCCCGATCGATATGGCGTGGTTTGTCTTTCTCCTCAAAAATGTATCCTACTGCAGGCACGCGATGGCGTAGCGGGACTGTACGCACTCTCAGCGACTGATTTTCAAACACTATGTTCTCCTCCTGTCTGATGATATTGAATTTTACACGTATTGGAAGGTCGCGGGAGAAATAATCCAGAATTGTGGTCAGGATTTCTCGACCGTCTTCGAATGTATGTATGGTGATATCGCCTCCGCCACCGGACAATCCCATTGTGCCTATAAGACCTGGCAGTCCGAGCACATGATCTCCGTGAAGATGTGTCAGAAAAATGTGGTGTAGTCTCGTAAGTCTGAGCCGGAAACGTTGGAACGCAGTCTGTGCTCCCTCTCCGCAGTCAATCATGAATAGATTTCCCCGATAGTCGATCACTGTCGAGGATGGCTGATGGCGCAGAGTAGGTTTTGCCGACCCACATCCGAGCGTATGTATCTTGAAATCGGACATGATATAATTACATCTCGGCTGCCAGTCCGCCCGTTGCAGTTTCCTTATAGAGCGAAGGAAGGTCGTGACCGGTCTGTTTCATTACTTTTATAAGTTTGTCGAAGCTCACGCGGTGATTGCCATCGGTGAATGTGGCGTAGATGTTGGCGTCCAGAGCACGTGCCGCGGCGTAGGCGTTGCGCTCTATGCATGGGATCTGGACCAGACCGCATACCGGATCACAGGTCATACCGAGATGGTGTTCCAGTCCCATCTCCGCTGCATATTCAATCTGAGCCGGACTGCCTCCGAAAAGCTGGCAGGCAGCTGCAGCTGCCATGGCACAAGCCACACCTACCTCTCCCTGACATCCGACTTCCGCTCCGGAGATGCTGGCATTCTGTTTCACGATATTGCCTACCAGACCAGCGGTGGCAAGAGCACGTAGCATTATCTGTTCAGGAAATTCACGGCTTTTCCATATATGATAAAGTGCGCCCGGCACCACACCGCATGACCCACATGTCGGTGCCGTGACAATGCGTCCTCCCGAAGCATTCTCCTCACTCACGGCAAGCGCGTATGCGAATGTAAGTCCTCGGTTTCGCAGATTATCGCGGAAGCCTTCGGCCTTCACATGGTAGGCGGCCGCTTTTCGGCGTAGATTGAGTGGCCCGGGGAGACGCCCTTCTTTGGAGAGTCCGCGTTCTACCGCTTGACGCATGGCTTCCCAGACTTCTTTGAGATAATCCCAGATTTCCGGACCTTCACATTGCTCCACATACTCCCAGTAGCATCGGCCGGTCTGTTCGCAATACTCCATGATTTCAGTCATGCTGTTCATGTCGTATATGTCGGGAGTCTGCAAGGTATTCATGCCGTCTTCCTCAATCGCACCACCTCCGACGCTGTATACGGTCCATGGTTCGGATGCAGATCCATTACGGTCTATGGCGGTGAAGGATAAAGCATTCGGATGATAAGGCAGAAAAATGTCCGGTTTCCATACGATCTCAACCTCAGCTCCGGTGGCCTTGAACACATCTTCAAGCGCGACATCGGTAAGGTGTCCTTTCCCGGTAGCGGCCAGACTGCCGTAGAGAGTTACTATATATTTAGGTCGGTCAGGATAACGGGAGATAAATTCTTCTGCAGCTTTTCGTGGCCCCATGGTGTGGCTTGATGACGGCCCGGTGCCTATGCGGTAGAGTTCTTTTATGGATTTCATCTGGATGTTTTTTACATATTAACAAATGAATCTTTCCTTTTATTATAGTCGGTTTGTAATACAGGGCCTAAATCACCTGTTTTTGGGATTGTGGGGTCGTTGGTAAATTTGTAATTTTGCATTAGCCATGAAACAGACTCTTGCTTTGGTAATATTTCTGATGTCAACCTTTGTCGCGCTTGCGGTGGAGATGGGCGATTCCGTTGTATCCCTTTCTTCCGGGGAGGCGAAAGATACTGTTATGCTTCAGGAGATTAACGTCTCTTCGATCAAGCAGACATCACGTCTGTTCCAGATACCTGAAGCCGCCTCCCTTATCAATGCCCGTGAGGCAGAGAGACTGGGTGCCGTGACCATAAAATCACTTTCGGATGTGGTCCCGAATTTCTTTATCCCGGACTATGGGTCGAGGATAACATCATCGATTTATGTGAGGGGGATAGGTGCACGGATGGACCAACCTGCCGTAGGACTCAATGTGGATAATGTTCCGGTGCTGAACAAGGATGCGTATGATTTCGACATTGCAGACATTGCATCGGTTGAGATGCTCCGTGGTCCTCAGACAGCGTTGTATGGAAGAAATACGATGGCCGGCCAGATAAACATCTCTACACTGTCTCCGTTTCGCTGGCAGGGTTGGCGAATCAGGGCTGAATTTGTGTCGCCTCTTTCTATTCGTGCCGCATTGGGATGGTATCACCGTTTTGATAGCCGACATGCATTGTCGTTGAATCTTTCAGGTCTTTGGTCGCGTGGAATCTTTACAAACGAATATAACGGCAAAAAGGCTGATCCGGAGTACTCGGGAGCATTACGTGCCAAATATATATGGAGGTTATCAGATCGGGTAACACTCCAGAATGTGGCGACAGTGTCGTTGCTTCGTCAGGGCGGATATGCTTATGAGAATGTGCAGACAGGAAAAATAGCATACAACGACACCTGCTTTTATCGCAGATCTCTTTTTACCGATGGCTTGACCCTCAGCTGGTTTTCAGATAGGTTTTCCCTCTCTTCGGTGACATCTTTCCAATATATAGATGACAACATGACTCTGGATCAGGATTTCCTCCCTCTTGATTATTTTACCCTGACTCAGAAGAAGCGTGAGCCGACAGTTACTCAGGATCTGGTTGTTAAATCTTTGAATAACGGCTCCGTTTATTCTTGGCTTGCGGGAGCATTCTTTTTCTACAAAGGTCTGAAGATGGAGGCTCCGGTCACGTTTCTTGACTACGGCATATCCCGGTTGATAGAGGATCACCGGAATCAGGGTAATCCGGGACATCCTATTGCCTGGGACTCCCGGTCATTTCCCCTGATTTCCGATTTTTCCAATCCAGCATGGGGCGCAGCCATATATCATAAGTCGGATCTACATCTTGGCCGATGGGAAGTCTCAATGGCATTGAGACTTGATTATGAGAAAGTCAATCTCCGTTACCATAGTTTATGTTCCACGGGTTATTCTGTGTTTGATCTTACGTCCGATGGAGAAATGATCAATCCCAGACATGCGGAAATAGAAATCGATGACCGTGGACAGCATTCCTCTCAGTTTGTGAATTTCATACCGAAGTTTACGGTTTTATACAATCTTCCGCTCCAGGATGATGCCAATCTTTATTTGAATGTGGCGAAAGGATACAAATCGGGTGGCTACAACACACAGATGTTTTCAGATGTACTACAGCAACGGCTGATGATGCTGATGGGTATAGGAGCCACTTACGATATTGATAAGATGGTGGCTTACCGGCCTGAACATTCCTGGAATTTTGAGATAGGATCACACCTGTCTTTTTTCGACGGACGGCTCTCTGGCGACCTCTCGCTGTTTTATATAGATTGTCGTGACCAGCAGCTCACCATGTTTCCTTCCGGCACCACTACCGGACGTATGATGACCAATGCCGGCAAAACCCGTAGCTTCGGATTTGAAATCCAGATAAATGCCGTTCCGGTTGAGCATCTTGCTCTGCGGGCGTCGTATGGATTTACGGATGCCCGTTTCCGGTCTTTTAATGACGGGCGCAACGATTATTCCGGGAAATATCTTCCGTATGCTCCGCGTAACACGCTTTTTATGCAGGCCGTCTATACTTGGCCGCTGAAAAGGAAGCATATCCGTTCCATTGAGTTTGATCTCAATCTCAGAGCTACCGGAAAAATATATTGGAACGAATCCAATACTCTTTCCCAACCCATATATTTTCTTCCTGGGGCCTCAGTGGCCCTGACTGGATCTGACTGGGAGATACGGCTGTTCGGCACTAATCTTTCAGATGCGCGTTACTATACGTTTTACTTTCAGTCGATCGGTAATGAATTCCGGCAGAGAGGGCGACCGCTTCAGGGAGGGATCTCATTTATGGTCAACATATAAAGTATGACAAATCATCAATATCTACTGATTATGCTTAAGAATATTTTCCGAATGTCGGCAATCGCCGCGCTTGCAATCCCTCTTGTAGGATGCAATTCAGACTCACCTATGTATGAGTTTACCCGTGATTTCAACACAGTGAATCTCTTCACTCCCCGAAATACTTCGGAGCCTGTGTTTGCGAACGAATGTGTCTATTACTGCCATTTTGTCGAGACAGAAACAGCTCAGGCATCATCAAGCGTGCTCATGTATCAGGGGCAGACGCACTCATTGACAATCCCTGCCGTGAAAGTTGAAAACAAGTTTTATGCCGATGGCGATTATGCGAAATTCAGCTCGCCGTCTGGCTCTATCGATGGAGGACAGACACAGGTGTCAAACTTTGACTGCGTGATTTCCGGTTTGTTCTATCCGATTCCCTCAAAGGTTCCGGGAGTCGCCGGAGTCACAGCCTACACGTCGCCTTTCTTTATCGCCCAATATAATATCGGTACAATGTATTCGGTAGCCACCTTCCAGAAAGACGCCACGTATGCCGGCACCACCTCGACTGTTTTTGACTATCAGGGACAGTCGCAGGCCTACGAGTCCACTCTGGGCCGTTATCGCGTGATCATCAATCCTCTTTCTAAAAAGGCTGATGTGGTGTTATACAATGTAAAGTTCGCGGAGCCGTCGCCACAATTGATCCTTGTTCTTAAGAACCTTGATTTCAAACTTGAACGGGGTGGTTACAGTATAACCGGTACAGATGTGGTTCCCGGACAGCCGGACGGTAATATGCTCACGCCCAATGAGAACTTCCCGTTTGAGACGTTCTCCCTTAAGACCGCTTCGTCAGATCTTACCAAAATACAGATTGAATATACTGTCCGTAACAAAGGAATGGAAACCCAGCTCAACAACGGTCAGAAAATATACTATAAAGGAAGTTTCACCGGTCGTTATGTATTTGATCCCGATGATCCCTTTTATCCAGAACAGTGATCGGCTGACATCACTTGAACGTTAACGCATACATAATAGAGGTACACCCAAGTGGTGTGCCTCTATTATTTGATGTATATTGATCAATCGTAATATTTGTCTATCGTTCTCCTTGTTTTTATGCGGGGGTGCCTCATCAAAAGAGGTCAACAAAATAGGGTTATAATATTTTGGCTATTTTAAGAATAATTAGTAACTTTGCGCAAAATATTGCTCCGCCACTCCTCATGGGGCATCTTTTTGTAGACTAACCAACTAATACTAAAACGATTATATGAACCTTTTGATGGAGATTGGCAATGGCACACTCGCTATTACAGCCACCCTTACGGGCATAGGGCTGGTATGCGCGGCCCTTCTCATCGCCAAGCTCATTTCCCCTAAATCGTTTTCCGTCAAAAAGGCGGAGCCTTATGAATGCGGTATACCCACCAGAGGTGAGTCGATGATTCAGTTCAAGACGGGTTACTACATTTTCGCTATTCTTTTCCTTATCTTCGATGTGGAGACTGTGTTCCTCTATCCTTGGGCTGTGATTGCCCGTTCACTCGGAGTGCAGTCGCTTCTTTGCATCGGTATTTTCCTATTCATTCTTATCTTAGGCCTGGCTTACGCCTGGCGGAAAGGAGCCCTTAAATGGACGTGAAAATCAAAAGCATGAAGCATGAGGACTTCAAGGACAATGAATATATCGAAAATCTTGTCGAAGAACTCAATGCTACCGGAGCCAATGTGGTGGTCGGTAAACTTGATCAACTCATTAACTGGGGTATCTCAAACTCGCTATGGCCGTTGTGTTTTGGCACAAGTTGTTGCGCCATTGAATTTATGAGTCTGGGCGCGGCACGGTATGATATGGCCCGTTTCGGATTTGAGGTGGCGCGCAATTCGCCACGTCAGGCTGACTATATAATGGTACAGGGTACGATTGTCCATCGGATGGCTCCTGTGTTGCGGCGTCTGTATGAACAGCTTGCTGAGCCTAAATATGTGATTGCCGCAGGTGGTTGTGCGGTGTCGGGCGGCCCGTTCAAAAACTCCTATTGCGTGTTGCCGGGTGTCGATAAGATACTTCCCGTTGACGTCTATATTCCTGGATGTCCTCCACGTCCGGAGGCCATGTTTTATGGGCTGATGCAACTTCAGCGTAAAATCAAGGTTCAGCGTTTCTTCGGAGGTGTCAACAGAAAAGAGAAAATAAAGGATTTTTTCAACAGTCACCCTGAAGAGCAGGGCCGATATTGATGCTTTGGCAGACACTTTCATTGTCTGCATTAAAGATTAAACTCTTCTTTCCAATATTCATCCCGAATTCTTAATCATGAGCGATATAAAAGACATAATAAGTAGAATTTGTCCCGAAGTAACCTTTGAGGAAGGGGATTGTCTGCTTGTCAATGTGCCCGAACCCAAATGGTATTCTCTGGCCAAAACCTTGAAGGAGGATCCGACTCTTAATTTTGACCTTCTGTCGGCCGTTGTCGGCATGGACTGGAAAGAGTCGCTTGGGGTAGTGTATTATCTCACCTCCACATCCCGTCAATGGGAGGTAGTGGCTTTCAAGGTGTCGGTGGCCGACCGCGAAAACCCGATGATTCATTCCGTCTCCGATCTTTGGCATGTCGCCAACTTCCAGGAGAGGGAAGTCTATGATTTTTATGGTATAAAATTCATCAACCATCCGGATATGCGTCGCTTTTTCCTTCGCAACGACTGGGTGGGTTTTCCGCTTCGGAAAGATTATGACGCTAATCCCGAACTCAACCCTATCCGTCTTGAGGATGAGGTGAATGAGGATGATACCGTCTCTTATGTAGAGGATGAGAAGGGAAAAGTGAAGAAGGTACCCGGTAAGGTGTTCGAGGCAGACGATTATGTTGTCAACATCGGCCCACAGCATCCTTCTACACATGGAGTCATGCGTTTCCGTGCCGCAGTCGATGGGGAGACTGTGAAGAAGGTGGATGTCGTCTCAGGATATATACATCGTGGTATAGAGAAATTATCAGAGGGACTTACTTATCCTCAGATCCTTCATTTCACAGACCGCATGGACTATATGTCGGCTCATCAGAACCGTCATTGCCTGTGCGCATGTATTGAGAAAGCGATGGGATTGGAGATTCCGCGTCGCGCTCAGGTGATCCGTGTCATGATGGACGAGTTGATGCGTATTTCATCGCATCTTCTGTCATTCGGTTGCACTGCAATGGATCTTGGTGCCACGACAGCGTTCTTCTATGGTTTCCGTGAGCGAGAGATGGTGCTTGATATATTCGAAAAGACTTGTGGGGCACGCATGTCAATGAACTATAATGTGATAGGTGGTGTGATCGCAGACTTGCATCCAGATTTCCAGAAAGATGTCAAGGCATTGATAGAAATCATGCCTTCACGTCTTAAGGAGTATCACAAAGTGTTTACTGGCAATGTGATAGCTCAGAATCGTCTTCGCAAAGTAGGGCATCTTTCAAAAGAGGATGCTGTGAATTATGCAATCACCGGACCTTCAGGCCGTGGATCTGGCTGGAGTTGTGATTGCCGTAAGGTACATCCATATTCGATTTATTCGGAGTTGGATTTTGAAGAGGTTCTTGAGTATGGCTGCGATTCCTTCTCCCGTTATATGGTTCGTATGCGTGAGATTGAGCAGAGTTGCAAAATACTTGCCCAGCTTGTGGACAATATCCCCGATGGCCCGATCCGTGCACAGGTGCCGAAAATTATCAAGCTTCCTGCCGGGCGTTGGTATAATCAGGTAGAGGCTTCCAGAGGCACATTTGGCGTATATATTGAGTCAGACGGACAGAAAAATCCCTATCGTGTGCATTTCCAAAGCCCATGTTTCAATCTTGTCGGGGTTATGGATCTTACATGCGCCGGTTATATGATTGCTGACCTGATTACCATAGGTGCGGCCCTTGATTTCGTGATTCCCGACATCGACCGCTGATGCTCCTGTATTCTTGAGAAAAGACATTATCTGCATAAACAGAACAAGTATATCCAACTGATATTAAAAAACCGATTCCGATGTTTGATTTCGGCATTTGGACCTCTTGGTTCAACAATCTTCTGACAGGCTGTATGCCCGATTGGGCAGCCACTATCATAGAGTGTGTGGTGATAGCCGTACTTGTATTGCTCGCCTATACGGTGTTGGCTCTGTTCTACATCTTATATGAGCGTAAATTGTGCGCATGGTTCCAGTGTCGTCTTGGTCCGATGCGTGTGGGCAAGTGGGGCTTGCTTCAGGTGTTCGCGGACATGTTCAAGATCCTTATCAAGGAGTTGATTTCTCTGAAAGGAACTGATAAGTTCCTGTTCAAGCTGGCTCCGTATCTTGTCATAACCTCTTCGGTGATTATGCTTGCATGTCTGCCATGGGGACGTGGACTTCAGATAATCAATTTCAATATAGGTATATTCTTCGTGCTGGCGGTTTCGTCGGTGGGAGTACTTGGTATTCTGTTGGCCGGTTGGTCATCAAACAATAAGTATACGCTTATCGGTGCGATGAGAAGCGGTGCGCAGATGGTCAGCTACGAGCTTTCACTCGGATTAGCAATTATCACCATAGTCCTTTTCGCCGGCACAATGAATATCAATGAGCTTGTGTGGGCACAGAATGACGGATGGTTTATTTTCAAGGGACATATTCCTGCGATAATTGCATTTATAATATATGTTATTGCAGCCACGGCTGAGACCAATCGTGGTCCTTTCGACCTTCCGGAGGCTGAACATGAACTTACTGCAGGCTATCATACGGAGTATTCGGGTATCCATTTCGGATTCTTCTATCTTGCCGAGTACCTGAATCTCTTTATTGTTTCCGGTATTGCGACTCTGATGTTCCTTGGAGGATGGATGCCTCTCCATGTCCCTGGATGGGATGGATTCAATGCTGTGATGGATTGGATTCCTTCGGTAGTATGGTTTGTAGGAAAGGCGTTTTTCATCTCGTATGTCATTATCTGGTTCAAGTGGACTTTCCCGCGTGTCAGAATTGACCAGATGCTTGCTTTCGAATGGAAGTACCTCATGCCGTTCGCGTTGGCAAACCTTGTGCTTATGGCGATATTTGTGGCTCTCGGCTGGCACTTCTGAATTATTTATAACTGAATATTAACAGCAAAACAACAATACAACCAATATGAGCGCCAATTTTGGTACAGTGACTCAAGTTATCGGCCCCGTGATCGACGTTTCGTTTGAAGGCGGTAAAGAGGCCATACCTCCTATCTACTCGGCTCTCAGTGTCGAGCGCGATAACGGAGAGATTTTGATTCTCGAGGTAGAGCAGCATATCGGCGAGGACACAGTAAGATGTGTGGCCATGGAAAGCACCGACGGTCTGCGCCGTGGTGTTAAAGTGCAGAACCTCGGCCATCCTATCTCTGTGCCTACCGGCGATCAGGTGAAGGGACGTCTTCTGAATGTGATCGGCAATGCCATCGACCATCTTCCCGAACTTGACCGCACCGAGTTGCGAAGCATTCACCAGCCAGCTCCCGCGTTTGACGAGCTTGCCATATCTACGGAGATTCTTCTTACAGGAATCAAGGTGATCGACCTTCTTGAGCCTTATTCCAAAGGTGGTAAGATCGGTCTTTTCGGCGGTGCCGGAGTAGGTAAGACTGTGCTTATCATGGAGCTCATCAACAATATTGCAAAGGGCCACAACGGTTTCTCTGTATTTACGGGTGTGGGAGAACGTACTCGTGAGGGTAACGATCTGCTTCGTGAGATGATTGAGAGCGGAGTGGTCCGTTATGGTGAAAAGTTCAAGGAGGGCATGGAAAAAGGCGAATGGAACCTGAAGGATGTCGATATGAAGGAGGTCAATAATTCTCAGTCGACTCTTGTGTTCGGTCAGATGAACGAACCGCCGGGTGCACGTCTTCGTGTTGCTCTTTCCGGACTGACAGTAGCTGAACAGTTCCGTGATGCTGCCGGAGGCGGTAAGGATGTCCTTCTTTTCATCGACAACATTTTCCGTTTCACACAGGCTGGTTCCGAGGTGTCTGCTCTTCTTGGACGTATGCCGTCTGCTGTAGGCTATCAGCCTACTCTGGCTTCGGAGATGGGTATTCTTCAGGAGCGTATCACGTCGACTAAAAACGGTTCGATTACTTCCGTACAGGCTATCTATGTGCCTGCGGATGACTTGACCGACCCTGCTCCTGCCACTACATTCTCGTTCCTTGATGCCACTACAGTGCTTAGCCGTAAGATTGCTGAGCTTGGTATATATCCGGCTGTTGATCCGTTGGAGTCGACTTCCCGCATTCTGGATCCCAATATCATTGGGGAGGAGCATTATAATGTGGCTCAGGAGGTAAAACAGTTGCTACAGAAATATAATGAACTTCAGGATATTATCGCTATTCTTGGTGTTGATGAGCTTAGTGATGATGATAAGTTGGTGGTGGCACGTGCACGCCGCGCCCAGCGATTCCTGTCGCAGCCGTTCCATGTGGCTGAGCAATTCACAGGTCTTCCCGGTGTCATGGTGCCGTTGGCAGAGACTATCCGTGGATTCAGAATGATTCTGAACGGAGAGATGGATGAATATCCCGAGCAGGCTTTCCTCAATGTCGGAACCATCGATGAGGCAATAGCCAAGGGTAAGAAGATGCTTGAAGATCTGAAATGATCTCAGATAGTCAGGATATTTAAAGTAAAAACAGACAGTTTCCTCTTATGACGCTTGAGTTAATTTCCGCCCATGAGATTCTGTTCAAGGGTGAAGCGGAGTCGGTGACACTTCCCGGAGAACTCGGATTGTTTACGGTATTGAAAAATCACGCTCCGCTTATCTCGGTTCTTGTGCCTGGCAAGGTTACTTACCGGATGTCTGACGATATCGAGAAATCGATTGACATCAAGGGGGGAATTGCCGATGTAGAAAACAATGTTGTTTCAGTCTGCATCTATTGACAGCCCTGTATGGAGTTTGCATTTATACAGACCGTTGTCACGTATGATTTTACAATATCCGGTTTTCCGGAGATAATAAATTTTAATGGCGGCTTGCCGTCATGAACCAACCAATAGAGATGACTAAACATTTCAAGCATATAGTCGCGTTGATGCTTGCGCTGCTTTTCGCATTTCCCGTCTCGGCTTCTGCTGATCAGGAGAAGGGTGATGAGAAAAAAGATGTCAATGTCAAGGAGATTATCTTTGAGCATCTTGGCGACGGTTACGGCTGGGAAGTTCCTTTCAGCCATGTCTACCGTATTCCATTGCCTGTGATTGTAAAGGCTGAAGACGGTAAATGGTTTTGTTTCTCATCCGCTTCTCTTACTGAAGTTGAGGTGGTGGAGGACATGAAGACTGGAGAAAAGGAAAAACACCTTCTGCCTGTTGTAAAAAAGGTAGAGCGGAATGGTCGTGACTATGAGTTCATTATTGCCAAAGTCAGCAAGCATAAGGATAAAGTGGTGCAGATCTTCCCTCTCTCTCCTCAGGAGGAGAGTCGTGTTGTGGCTATGGCCGACAGCATTGCTGTGGAATCCGGTTCTTCGGAAGGAGCGGCGGTTGTTCCGGGATATGTATATCACGATGGGAAATATTATCGTGAGTATCGCACGTTCGACATCTCAATCACCAAAAATGTTCTTGCTCTGTTTATCTGTGTGATAATTGTGACGGCAATGGTGATGTCGGTGGTACGTTATTATTCCCGTAAAGGATTAAAGGCTCCGCGGAAGGGCATGGGATTCATGGAGATGCTTGTCGATTTCATCTATACAGGTGTTATCAAAAGTACTCTCGGGGCAGAGAAAGGTCGCAGATTCGCACCGTTTCTTCTTACATGTTTCTTCTTCATCTTGGTTATGAACCTTGTCGGACTGATAGTTATATTTCCGGGAGGAGCCAATCTTACAGGAAACATAGCTGTTACGCTTGTGTTGGCTTTATTGACATTTATTGTCACCAATGTATTGGGCAAGAAACATTATTGGAAAGAGATCTTCTGGCCGGATGTTCCTATCTGGCTTAAATGTCCTCTTCCGATTATGCAGGTAATTGAGATTTTCGGAATCTTTACCAAGCCTGCTGCACTTTGCGTCCGTCTGTTCGCCAACATGATGGGTGGTCACATGATTGTCATAACACTTGTGCTTCTTATCTTCATTTTTGCAGCGTTCGGTGCTGCGGCTGCAGGCGCCTCCGTGGTGATATCGATTGTATTTACAGTGTTCATGCTTCTGCTTGATGTGCTTGTCAGCTTCATACAGGCGTACGTGTTTACTATGTTGTCTACAATGTTTATCGCCATGTCGCAGGAAGACGGACACGCTCATGGAGAGTCAGCGGCAGCAGAACTGTCGGCAGATGTCGAAGCATGATTAATTGGTCAGAATCATATAGAAAACAAATAAATAAACAAAATAACAAATAAAAACCTTCAGAACTATGTTATCAATGATTTTAGCAGCAGTGGCTCCTCTGGCAGCTCTTGGCGCAGCTATCGGCGCAGGTATCGCAGCAATCGCAGCCGGCATCGGCATCGGAAAGATTGGTTCCTCCGCTATGGAAGCCATCGCCCGTCAGCCTGAGGCTGCCGGTGATATCCGTTCAAGCATGATCGTCATCGCCGCTCTGATTGAGGGTGTGGCTCTGTTTGCAGTGATTGTAGCCGCTCTGGCGTTGTTCCTCTGATTGTCCAGCTTACACAGACTAACTTCTATTCAGAATGGAATTGTTCACGCCAGATTTTGGTTTGGTATTCTGGATGTTTGTCGCCTTTGTCATCCTCTTCTTGGTTCTTGCCAAGTGGGGATGGCCGGTGATCATCAAGAGTATGGAAAACCGGGCAGACACCATCGATAAGGGTGTGGAATACGCCCGTGAGGCAAAGGAGCAGCTTGATAATGCACGCTCCGAAGCTCAGAAATATGTGGCCGAAGCCCAAAAGCAGCAAGCCGAAATATTGCGTGACGCGGCTAAGATGAAGACTCAGATTATCGAGGAAGCCCGCAATGAGGCTTCCGCCGAGGCGAAGAAGGTCATGGATGCCGCAAAAGTATCAATTGAACAGTCACGCAAGGAAGCTGAACTGCAGTTTAGAAACGAGGTCAGCAAGTTCTCGATAGAGATTGCCGAGAAGATGGTTCGCAATCAGATGAAGTCGGATAAGGCACAAGTCGAGCTTGTTGACAAATTGTTGAACGAAATAGAGAAGAACTAACCGATGAATGACGGTCTTATTCCGCAGCGCTATGCCAAGGCGCTCTACAAACTCGCACTCGATAGGAAAAATGCCTCCCGGGTATATGAGGAGATGAAGCAGGTTGTGGCTTCGTTCGAGAGTGCTCCGGAACTCCAGAAGGTGATGACCAATCCATTTGTGGGACGCGACCGCAAAGAGTCACTACTGATTTCGGCGGCTGGCGACAAGCTGGAAGATGACTATCGGAATTTCGTCCGGCTCGTTCTCAATCACAACCGGGAAGAGTTTGCCTACCGTATGGCACTTGAATATCGCAGAATCTATCGCGAGGAAAATCATATCGCGCAGGTGGTCATATCCACCGCTGCGCAGCTTCCGGAAGCGGAGATGGAAAAAATCAAGGAGATAGTGCGAAAGGCATTCCCGGGGTATACCCTTGAGTTTGTATCGAAAATCGATCCTGAACTGATCGGTGGATTTATGGTGGATGTCAATTCTACTCGCATGGATGCCTCGATTAGCAACGAGCTTGAGCAATTACGTCTAAAATTATTAAGTAGCAATTAAAAAAAGATGCTTAACCCAAGCGAAATATCTGATATACTAAAGCAGCAACTCGAGGATGTCAATTCTCAGGTGAAGTTTGAAGAGGTGGGCACCGTGCTTGAAGTAGGTGACGGTGTGGCCCATGTCTACGGACTTGAGAATGTACGTTCCAATGAGTTGGTGGAGTTTGAAAACGGCGTCAAGGGCGTCGCGCTCAATCTTGAGGAGAGCAATGTGGGTGTTGTGCTTCTCAACAATGTAAATGAAATCTCTGAGAACATGTCGGTGCGTCGCACGGGTGAAATTGCATCTATCCCTGTCGGGGAGGGGTTGCTTGGCCGTGTCATCAACATTCTCGGCGATCCTATTGACGGTAATGGCCCTATCAACGGTGATCTTATCCGACTTCCTTTGGAGCGAAAAGCCCCGGGTGTGATTTTCCGTCAGCCTGTGAACCAACCTTTGCAGACTGGTATCAAAGCCATCGACTCGATGATTCCAATCGGCAGGGGACAGCGTGAGCTTATCATTGGCGACCGCCAGATAGGCAAGACAGCGATAGCGATCGATACTATTATCAATCAGCGACAGAATTATCTGGCAGGCAAGCCCATTTACTGTATATATGTGGCTATTGGCCAGAAAGCATCGTCTGTAGCTGCTACTGTCCAGACTCTGAAGAAATTCGGTGCTATGGACTATACAGTTGTTGTATCGGCTTCGGCGTCGGATTCTGCTTCGATGCGTTATTATGCCCCGTTTGCTGGAGTAGCCATTGGAGAGTATTTCCGTGATACCGGCCGTGATGCACTCATCGTATATGATGATTTGTCAAAGCAGGCTGTGGCATATCGTGAGATTTCGCTGATTCTTAAGCGTCCGTCAGGACGTGAGGCTTATCCGGGAGATATTTTCTATCTTCATTCGCGTCTGCTTGAACGTGCTGCCAAGATTATCGACAATCAGGAGGTGGCAGAGTCAATGAATGACCTTCCTGAGGCATTGAGACCGATGGTGAAGGGTGGAGGTTCGCTTACAGCCCTTCCGATTATTGAGACTCAGGCAGGTGACGTTTCCGCCTATATTCCTACCAATGTTATATCGATCACTGACGGTCAGATATTCCTTGAGACGGCTCTTTTCAATCAGGGTATCCGTCCTGCTGTCAATGTCGGTATTTCGGTATCACGTGTAGGTGGTAATGCTCAGATCAAGCCGATGAAGAAGGTCGCTGGTACACTTAAGATCGCCCAGGCCCAATTCCGTGAACTTGAGTCGTTCACTAAATTCGGGGGAGATATTGATCCAGTTACCGCCAAGGTAATTGACCGTGGTCGTAAGAACCAGCAGCTCCTCATCCAGCCTCAGTACACTCCGTGGCCAGTGGCGGAGCAGGTGGCTGTAATTTACTGTGGTGTGAACGGACTTCTTGAAAATGTGCCTCTTGACAAGGTACATGAGTTTGAGATGCTGTTTGTGCAGTTGCTCAAGAGCAAGTATCAGAAAGAAGTTCTTGATCAGATCGCTTCTGGAAAGCTTACAGATGAGGTTACGGATCTGATTACAAAGTGTGCAAGGGAGATTGCAGGCAAGTATTCAGCTTGATATCCGTTTATGCAGATTGCATCCTTCCATGAACCTTGAAGGAGAGTCAATAAAATTAAAGAAAGATAGTATTTAAGGTCGCTCCCGGAAGTTGTACGTTCCGGTATTTGCTTCCGGGAGTCCAATAAAAAGATAATGTCGACACTCAGAGAATTGAAGACCAGAATCGGGTCGGTATCTTCATCGGAGAAGATAACCGGCGCGATGAAGATGATTTCTTCAGCGAAGGTACATAAAAATGAGCAGGCGTTGAGACGGCTGTTGCCGTTCAAAGATCAGATACGCTCGATTATGGGGCATCTTCTATCGGCCGATGCATCGTATAGCTCCCCGCTGATAGAACCCCGTGGCGTTGACAGGATTGCTTTGGTGGTCTATGGCAGTGATGACGGGCTTTGTGGTGCGTATAATATCAATATCTTCAAATTCCTGCTTCGACGTGTCAATGAGCTCCGGGAGAGTTTCCCGACAGGAGTGGAAATCACGCTTGTTCCGGTAGGCCGTAAACTTCGCGCAGCCTGTGAGAAGCTTAATGTATCCGGTATAAAGGTTGAGTCATTTGCCGGTGTCGACTCGAAGATGGGAGGGGAGAAGGTAAATGAATTTACACTTGAGCTCCAGAAAGATTTTCTCTCAGGACGCTTTGATCGTGTTGAGGTAATCTATATGAGCTTCAAATCCATGAGCCGTCAGGTGCTGACTTCAGAACAGTTATTTCCTGTGACTGAGGCTGCTATAGGAGCTGAAGAGAATAAACAGGAAAGGAAAGATGAAAATCGGCTTTATATTTTTGAACCGGATCCCAACCGGATATTCAATGAGGTTTTGCCGATGTTTGTGCTTTCCACTATGCAGGAGATCACCATTGAAAATCGTGCTTCTGAGCAGGCCGCCCGTGTGATGGCCATGCAGAGTGCCAATGACAATGCCAAGAAACTGCTTGACGATCTTAATCTGGAGTATAACAAGCTACGCCAGCAGAGTATCACTACGGAACTACTAGATATCATAGGAGGCCAAGTAGAGCGATAGTCACATAGAGACATAAATTGAAAATTAGACTAACCGATTTTCACATCATAGAAATGAGCAGTATAAAGGAATATTTTTCATCTGTGGGCCAGGGACTCAAGAGTCTGGTGCAGGGAATGGAGGTGACAGGTAAGGAACTGGTGACCAAAAAAATCACGGAACAGTATCCTGAAAACCGCGCCACACTTGATATTCCTGACAGATTTCGTGCTGAACTGACGTTGAAGTACGACGAGGCCGGACGCCATAAATGTATTGCCTGCGGCATCTGTCAGATGAATTGCCCCAATGGTACCATCAAGCTTACTACCAAGATGGTGGATTTACCTGATGGCAAAAAGAAGCGTAAGCTTGACGAATATCTTTATGATTTGGGAAGTTGTACGTTCTGTATGCTGTGTGTTACCACATGTCCGCAGGACGCGCTTGAGTTCAGCAATGATTTTGAGCAGGCTACATTTACCCGGGAGGCCCTTGTGAAGCGACTCAACTATCGTCCGGAGGTGGAAGATCCCGTTCCGGCACCCAAGGCTACCGGGACGGATGAAAGTTCGGTCTCGCAGAATAAATAACCAATGCTAATTCTCCACTAAAATGGATTCAGTAGGAAATATAATTCTATACTTCATTGTGGCCATATCCATGCTTGTATTTTCAGTTATGGCTGTCACATCGAAGAAAATATTGCGCGCGGCCACTTATCTGCTGTTCGTGCTCCTTTCAACTGCCGTGTTTTATTTTCAGCTTGGATATCAGTTTCTCGGAGCTGTACAGATAGCGGTTTATGCGGGGGGTATAATGGTGCTTTTCGTATTTTCGATTCTGCTCACCCATCGTCCTGATGATACGAGCGGTAGTATCGAAAGCCATCGCCGTGTGGCCGGTGTGTGCGGATCGATTCTCGGAGCTGCTCTTCTATTGTTCGCATTGTTCTCAATGCCGGTCACTCCAGAAGGTGGTTCTCTTATAGGAGTGCTTCAGGCTGGTCCGGACATTACAATGAAGATGATCGGTGAGACTCTCCTCAGCACGGAGAAATATCACTATCTCCTTCCTTTTGAGGCCGTGAGTGTATTGTTGCTGGCATGTATAATCGGTGGCGTCGTAGTTGCCCGTAAAAGATAATTGAAACCATGGATTTAGGTATTTTATGGTATCTTGTGCCCAGCGTACTTATGTTCGCGTGTGGCGTCTATGGGTTTGTTACCCGTAAGAATCTTATCGCTATTCTGATTTCGCTGGAGCTTATGCTCAATGCAGCGGATCTGAACTTTGTGGCGTTCAACCGGTATCTTTTCCCCGGAATGATGGAAGGGATGGTGTTTACGCTTTTCGCTATTGCCATAGCGGCGGCGGAGACAGCGATTGCAATAGCGATTATCATCAATATTTACCGTGTTGTCGGTAATACCGACATCAATGAAGTAACAAAAATGAAATTCTAAGATATGGACATTACACTTCCGATTCTGATTTTGGCGATTCCCATCACGATGTTCCTTATCTTAGGCATCGGCGGTGTGAAAATGAGTCGTAAAATGGCCGGGGTGCTTGGCATTCTTGGCATGGGTACCACTATGACGCTTGCCTATACGGTAGCGTTCACATATTTCTTCAGTGGAGATCCGGCGTTTATTCTTGATGGCGTACGTCAGCAGTTCCAGGTGTTTGATGCCACATGGCTCGCTTTCACGGAGAAACTTGTGGTGAATATCGGATTTCTTATTGATCCGATCTCGGCCATGATGTTGGTTGTTATTACAACTATTTCCTTCATGGTGCATCTTTACAGCTGGGGATATATGGAACATGAACCAGGGTTCCAGCGTTACTATGCTTTTCTGTCGCTTTTCAGCTTCTCGATGCTTGGACTTGTTGTTGCGACCAATATATTCCAGATGTATATTTTCTGGGAGCTTGTGGGTGTAAGCTCATATCTTCTTATTGGCTTCTTCTATAAGCTGCCATCGGCAGTTTCTGCATCGAAGAAAGCATTTATCGTCACACGTTTTGCCGATCTCGGTTTCCTCATCGGCATTCTTGTGCTTTCCTATTATACAGATACCTTCAATTTCCAGGCTCTGACATCAGATCCTTCTGCTGTTCTTTCCACTACCGGTGGGGCAACATTCATGGGTGCTTCGGTGCTTACATGGGCTTTGGTATTGATTTATGTGGGAGGTATGGGTAAGTCCGCGATGATGCCTCTCCATATCTGGCTTCCGGATGCTATGGAGGGTCCGACACCTGTGTCTGCACTTATCCATGCGGCTACCATGGTTGTCGCCGGTGTTTATCTTGTGGCGCGCATGTTCCCTCTGTATCTTGTAGAAGAAGGAGCATTGACATTTATAACCTGTGTCGGAGCGATTACGGCATTTTATGCTGCAGTCGTGGCTTGCTGTCAGATCGACATCAAACGTATCCTTGCTTTCTCCACAATTTCCCAGATTGCATTCATGATGGTCGCTCTTGGCGTGGCCCGTCCGGATCTTCATGAGGGTATGGGATACATGGCCTCCATGTTCCATCTGTTCACGCATGCCATGTTCAAGGCATTGCTGTTCCTTGGAGCCGGTGCGCTTATCCATGCGGTGCATTCCAACAACTATACCGAGATGGGAGGTTTGCGCAAGTATATGCCTATTACACATTGGACGTTCCTGATAGGATGTCTTGCCATTGCCGGTATCTGGCCGTTTTCCGGATTTTTCTCCAAAGATGAGATGCTTGCGGCTATGTTTGCCAACGATTGGCTTTGGGGTGCCTGGATGACTATGGTCGCCGGTCTGACTGCCTTCTATATGTTCCGTATGTACTTCATGGTGTTCTGGTGGGAGGAGAATCCTCATTACAAAGAACATAAACCTCATGATGCCCCCTGGCAGATGTCGTTGCCTCTGATTGTGCTTGCGGCTGTGAGCTGTGTGGCTGGCTTTATACCTTTCGGTGAATTTGTCACTTGGAATGGTGAGCCCTACCATATCCATATCGAACTTCAGGTCGCCGTCACCAGTCTTATAGTGGCAGCCTGTGGTATCGCACTTGCCGCCTGGCTCTATATGAAGAAGAATAACAAGCCGGCCGCTATGAAGAATGCAATGCCGGTGCTTTGGCAGGCAGCTAACCGCAGGTTCTATTGGGATGAGATCTATATGTTCATAACGCATACGATTATCTTCAATATCATCTGTAAGAGCATAGCATGGTTTGATCGCCATGTGATTGACGCAACTATGGACAGTTTTGCGAAGATCAGCCAGAAAACATCGGTGGCTATCAAGGGGATGCAGAGTGGCAATATACAGGTGTATGTCCTCTGGTATTTCTTCGGTGCTGTTATTCTGGCGGCTATCACCTGGATTTGTCTTCTTTAAATTCATACTACTCAATAGCAGAAAAACTCGTAGATTATGTTTGGAAATATCTTAATCTGGTTTGTAATCCTATCCATCGTCATGATGGCCGGGCTTGGCATCTGCCGCAACAGCAGTATGAATGCCATTCGTGCGGTGATGACGGTGTGCTCCAGCGCGCTTCTTGCGCTGGCAGTTTGGCTTTGCGTATGGTTTCTTGATCTCCGCGCTGCCGGAGATACATCCGAAATGCTCTTTACCGGCAGTTGGATGTGGTATGAGCCTCTGAATATCCATCTCGCAGTAGGTGTCGACGGAATTTCGGTGCTCATGCTTCTTCTTTCCGCCATCATCGTGTTTGCTGGTACTTTCGCTTCCTGGAAGATCAATCCGCTTCCGAAGAATTTCTTCCTTTGGTTCGCACTTCTTTCCACAGGCGTGTTCGGTTTCTTCATCTCGATAGACATCTTTACGATGTTCATGTTCTATGAGGTAGCACTTATTCCGATGTATCTTCTTATCGGTGTATGGGGTACGGGTCGAAAAGAATATTCGGCAATGAAGCTGACTTTGATGCTGATGGGAGGCTCCGCATTCCTTATGCTTGGGCTACTCGGTATCTACTGGCATTCAGGACCGGATGGTCAGTTGACCTGGAATATACTTGAAATATCGAAAAACGCAAGTATAGATCCCAGTTGGCAGCGTCTGTTGTTCTGTCTGACCTTTGTCGGATTCGGTGTGCTCGGTGCGATGTTCCCGTTCCATACCTGGAGTCCTGACGGTCATGCATGTGCTCCGACTGCGGTCTCGATGCTTCATGCTGGAGTGTTGATGAAACTCGGAGGTTACGGATGCTTCCGTATAGCCATCTATCTGCTTCCTCAGGCTGCAAATGAACTTGCATGGATATTTATCATCCTTACAGGTATAAGCATTGTATATGGAGCGTTCTCGGCATGTGTGCAGACCGACCTCAAGTATATCAACGCCTATTCATCGGTGTCACACTGTGGCATGGTGCTCTTCGCCATATTGATGCTTACGCAGACCGCTATGACCGGTGCGATCCTTCAGATGCTTTCTCATGGTCTGATGACAGCATTGTTCTTTGCTCTTATCGGTATGATTTACGGACGTACACATACACGTGACATCCGCCAGATGGGAGGATTGATGAAAATCATGCCTTATCTGGGAGTATGTTATATGATTGCTGGTTTTGCTTCGCTCGGTCTTCCTGGTCTCTCCGGATTTGTTGCGGAGATGACGATTTTCGTCGGCTCTTTTGAGCATGCCGATATGTTCCACCGTTGCTTCGTGATAGCGGCCACCTGCTCGATTGTGATAACAGCAGTATATATTCTGCGTGTTGTGGGCAAACTGCTTCTTGGCCCGGTTCAGGACGACCATCATCTTTCTCTGACCGATGCCACTTGGTTTGAGCGGTTCTCTACCGTGACTCTGATTCTGGCTATAGCAGGTATAGGCTGTTTCCCGAATTGGATCAACGAGACTATTCAGCATAGCTTTGTTCCTATCATCCAGTCTATCACACAGGCTGCGATCTAAAAATGTATTGACTTAAACTACGGAAAAAGAAAAATGGATTATTCACAGTTTTCGGCAATGATACCCGAGTTGATAGTACTCGGAATCTTCATACTCGTATTCCTGTTCGATACATTTGCAGGTGAAACGGCACGCAAAGCCGATGGTATGCTTACTACCGTGCTTTTCGGTCTTGGCACAGTTGCCATATTCTTCACAGGATGTATGCCCAAGGAATGTTTCGGAGGGATGTATGTCAATAATCATATTGAACTTGTATTGAAATGCATTCTAAATCTCGGAGTGTTCATCGTCCTTGTGCAGTCGCTCAAGTGGACTGACACGCCCGATATGAAACTGCGTCGCGGAGAATTTTATGAATTGCTTCTGGCTACGCTCTTTGGAATGTATCTGATGATTTCAGCGCGTCATTTCCTCTTGTTTGTCATCGGACTTGAGACGGCATCCCTCCCTCTTGCTGCTCTTGTCGCATTCAATAAGAAACATAATGAAAGTGCAGAAGCCGCAGCCAAGTATATCATGACTGCTGTGTTCTCTTCGGCAGTGCTTATGATGGGACTGTCCTTTGTCTACGGACTTTCGGGAGGATCCCTTTATTATGGCGATGTGGCCAATGCTGTAGCTGAAGGTCCGATGAGCGGAATGCTTATAGTTGCCCTTGCTTTCGTGCTTGGCGGTATCGGCTTCAAACTCTCGCTGGTTCCGTTCCATCTCTGGACGGCCGATGTATATCAGGGTGCACCGACAGCAGTCACAAGCTATCTTTCGGTTATTTCGAAAGGTTCGGCTGCTTTTGCATTCTTTATTATCTTCGTGCAGGCTTTCGGGGCGGTTTATCCGGATGCATGGGAATGGATGCTGTATGCAATCATTATTCTTACTATCACTGTCGGCAACCTCTTCGCCATACGCCAGAGAAACATGAAACGGTTTATGGCTTTCTCTTCTGTGAGCCAGGCCGGTTATATAATGCTTGGCGTTATTGCCGCCAATGCAATCGGTATGACATCGATGCTTTTCTACATCCTTGTCTATATCTTCAGTAATCTTGGTGCATTCGGTGTGATATCCGCCATTGAGAACCAGACTGGCAGATTGAGCATGGATGATTATCGTGGTCTTCACAAGAGCAATCCGTGGCTTTCATTTGCCATGACATTGGCTATGTTCTCTCTGGCTGGTATTCCTCCATTTGCTGGTTTCTTCTCTAAGATTTTGATCTTCACATCTGTAACAGCAAGCAACTCAATGGCACTCTATATGCTGGTGCTGATTGCTTTGATAAACACTATCATTTCGCTTTATTACTATCTTCTTGTTGTCAAAGCCATGTGGATTAGTCCTGAAGAGCCTGTTGTTAGCAGTTTCCGCAGTTCTGGAAGCGAACGGTTCGGAATGTGGATATGTGTCGCAGGTATAATCTTTATCGGTCTTGTAAGTCCGATATACGGACTTATCAGCAAACTTGTGACAGAGGATGCTCCGCAACTCCTGGCATGGCTTGGCTGATTTTGAAATTGACACTCAGTGTAAATCCCGAATAGACAATTTCCGGGGCGGAGCCGTAAGGTTCCGCCCTTTATTTTAGATGTTGTTTAACAAGCATTTTTAAACAGCCTTTAAGCAGTAGGCTCTATTCGAATATTGTCTGGCAAATCTGTGAATATTTTTATACTTGACAGGGTAAGGTTTTTTTAAACTTGTGTGTCTATATGATAGAATGAATGATTTAGACGACATAGAGACACTTTTCCGGAGGAATTATGCGGCCATGCACAGACTCGCCGTCATGATTCTTCACGATGCAGATGCAGCTGCCGACGTGGTTCAAGATGTATTTACCGCACTCCTCCGGAATCAGGGTCTTGGACCAGTAAGTCCCTCCTATCTTATGAATAGTGTCAGGAATCGCTGTATCAACCGATTAAGGGACATGGAGACTCAGCATCGTATACGTCTTCTGATATCTATGGATGACGGACTTGAGGATAATTCCGCGGATGAGCGTCTTACGGAAATAAGCATGATAATTTCTGATTGTCTGTCTCTTCGATGTCGACAAGTGATGGAGATGCGTTTCCGTTCGGGGATGAGTTATCATGAGATAGCCGAGGAACTGGATATCAGTGAGGCTGCTGTCTACAAGCATCTTCGTAAAGGATTGGATATATTAAGAAAAAAACTTGACCACAATGGATAAGACTGACCTTTTGTTCGACTTCATCGAGCATCCCGAACGCTACTCTCCTGAGGAAGCGAAAAAATTCCTTAATGATCCGGAAACAGTTGAAATTTATCGTCTGATGAGCGATACTTCAAGTGCATTGCATGGTCAGACCGTTCTTTCAGATGCAGAGACGGATGCCCGTTGGAAGGAGTTTTGTATGGTCAACGGCCTCACTAAAACTTCGCAAAGGACTTCGTATCGCCAATCCTTTTTCCGACGTAATGCGGTTGCTGCAGCAATCGCTGCTGTGGCGGTAGTTGCAATTGCAGGCGGTATCGGTATTGTTTTGAAAGAACGTGGTGGTATTAAGTCTGTAACTACGATTGTGAATACTTCCGGTAAAAATGGAGACAAAGACGATATTCATACACCAGCCGTGGTATTTGAAACATCTGTTCCCGAGTTACCGGTGAGCGAAGGGATGGTGTTGTTTGAAGATAAGTCACTTTCTGAGGTACTTGAACGTATTTCCACGCATTATGGTGTTTCCGTGAAGTATAATTCACCTGAACGTAAAAATCTTCGACTTTACTTTCGGTGGGATCCCAATCAGGATCTTATGGATGCGGTCGAATCTCTCAATAACTTTGAGCAGATAAGAATCTCTGTCGAAAACAAAACACTAACCGTAGAATGACCATGAATCGTAAGTTATCCACAATTATCTTCTTATTTATCATCCTGGCAATCCCTTTTCAAGCTGATGCCGGACGATTTGATTTCCGATTCAGAAATACTCCTCTATCGGAGGCTTTGTCCGAGATAGCGCGAGCCGACCCGAAACTGAATCTGAATTTCATATATAATGAACTTGAAAACTATCGTGTAAATGCTGATATCAATACGGATGATGGTGCTGATGCTGTTCGAAAAGCGGTTGGGCGTAATCCGGTCTCTGTGATTGTCCGACGCAAATCTATCTTTGTCGAAGCTATGCAAAAAGGGAAATATCGGTTTACAGGGCGTGCCGTCGGAGAAAACGGACAACCTGTCCCGTATGCCAATGTGATGCTTCTTACACCTAAGGATTCTGTTGTTATTACTCATGGTGCGACCGATGTCAACGGATTCTTCTCTATCCCGTGTGACCGTACCGGAATAATCGCCAAATTGAGCAGTGTGGGGTTCCGCACCACATTCCGTCGTTGTGATCGGTTTACGCTTGGAGATATTGTAATGCCTATCAAAGAGATCAATCTGAAAAATGTGACTGTAAAACCGGATACTCGTTACATTGATGGTGACAAATCGGTATTTATACCGTCTAAGCGTGAAAAAAACGCCGCTCATGGCGGTCAATCGCTTCTATTGTCGATGGCAATACCTACTATCGTGGTCAATCCCATTGATAAATCCATTACCGACCGTACCGGACAGGGAGTCGCGACATTTATAGATTATCTTCCTGCCACTTCCCAACAGATCAGTGATCTGCGTCCTCAGGATGTGTTGCGTGTCGAGGTGCTTGATTCGCCTGCGGATCCACGCTTTGAAGGAGCTCTGCATGTGATCAACTTTATAATGGTCAAGTACGAATATGGCGGATATACAAAGATCAATGCTTCTGAAGAGACGGTGATTCCGAGTGGAAGTGTCAATATGAGTTCGAAATTTTCGCATAAGAGGATGACATACGATGTCGCAGCCGGTTATTCTTTTTTTCGCAGTCATCATGACGGATCTTCAATAAAAACAATCTATGGGATGCCGGAGGGTGATGTGGTGCGCGATGAGAATACGACATCCTCACTTAGGGAAAATCATAATCCTTACGCAAGTATGCGTGCAGTCTATTCAACAGAGAAAACTACTGTCTCCAACACACTTGGTTTCCAATATCGCAATTCTCCGGAAAATTATGACGAGATTGCAACAACATTCTCCTCACCGGCGTATATTTCATCAGTTGCCCGGAGCAATACACGGCGTAAGAATATTTCTCCTTCATTCAGCGGAACGTATCATTTTCTTCTGCCTCGCAATTTTGGTCTTATAATAAGTCCAAGTGCTACCTACGGACATAATACCAGCGACTATTATTATACCGATGGCTCCGATATGGTAGTCAATGACGTGAAAGAAAATGCGTATACGGCATTTATGAGTGTTCTAGCCCAGAAGAACTGGGGACCTCAGTCTGTGGGCTTCAGTGTCAACGGAGAGATGGCAGGCAATAGAATCACATACACAGGTTCCAATCCGGCAACCGTCAAATCGTCACGCAGGGCTATCGGTATGCGTTTGCGTGGGAACATATCCTTTGGAGGATTCCGATTGAATGCCGATGTGAAATGTTTCTTTAATCGTACTTCATTTGATAGTTCATATATTTCGGAGTGGTTGCCAGGCTACTACTTATACGGAAGTTATACTTTTAATAAAAAGAACAGTATATCGTTCTCTTCCGAGATGTCGAGTTGGACAATTCCTATCACAGAACGCAGTCCGAATATTGTGGTCAGAAACCAGATAGATGCCATACAGGGAAATCCGTCGTTGCGTGCTTTCCGATATAATGCCTGCGACCTGAGGTATCAGTGGATTCCTCGTCAGAACTTCGCTGTTTCTCTCTTTTCCCGGTTTTACAGGCATGACAAACCGGTTACAAGGGTATACGTGCCGACCGAGATAGACGGACATACGATGATGTTGCGTAGCTATAAGCGTGATGGCTTTTATGCCGATCTCAGTTATGGACTCGGCACATGGCTTTCTCTTTTCGACAGTTCATTGACACTAAGTGGAAGTCTATACGCCCATTCTGTATCGCGCCGGGGCATGATACATCATACCCAGAGTTATGTTGCATTTGATCTACAGGCGTATTATTATCTAAAGAATTTCTATTTTTCCGCCTACTACCGGTATAGAGACAAATATGTCAGTGCTTCTTCAATATCGACATCACCGTCATTCTATCGTGTGTCAGTAGGATGGAGTCGCAATGGGTTTAATGTCTCACTTTCGGCCGACAATATATTCCGTTCGGATTGGCTGTCTAATTCCAGTTATGCGTTATATCCCAGATATGCATGTACTACATTTGGTTATAGTTCATCAAGCCATCGTTCCTTTGTCATTGATCTCAGTTATTCTTTTTCATACGGCAAGAAACTTCGTCAGACAGATGAGCTTCGTCGCTCAGGATGGGCACCTTCCGGTATTGTAGAATGACTTTATAATTCACACGATAAATAGCTTTTAGTGCTCCCTGCAGATAAATTCTGCGGGGAGTTTTCATATTAAAATTAGTTAAAATCGTTAAATGACGTTGGATTAACATCATTTAACGGCTCGAGGGGGTAAACCGCTACGCTTTTATTAATTTTGCGGTCGGAAACGACAAGAAACAGAATAAACACAGAGATCAACAACAATAAACGTAAAATTAAAAAAAGCAAGACAATGAAGAAAACCATCTATTCTTCACTCGCATTGGGTGCGGTATTGGCTCTTGCCTCCTGCGCCTCCGACGAACCGTTGGGCAACAATCAGAATGACGGCAGTCTGAGTTTCACCGTCACCCTTCCGGGTCAGAACACCCGTTTCGCCGAAGGGACGACAGTCGACAGACTGTATTACTCGGTGTTCGACACACCAAAGGCAACCTTGTGCTCCAGGACAATGAGGAGTGGCCGACAGGGAGTCTGACGACCACCGTCACACTTCAGCTGGTAGCCAACCAGAGCTACGACATCGTCTTCTTAGCCGACAACAGTGAGGCCGAGGGTAAAGGCTACACCTACGATGCTGAGACAGCCCAGTTCAGTGTGACCTACGGTCAGGAGATGGTCATCAACGCCACATACACGATCAACGGCAAGGCAGGCGCGGCGACAGTGAACACACTCAACCTCGCGTCGACGCCTGTGCGCCAGAACTACCAGACTAACATCTACGGCTCGCTTCTGACCACACAGAACGCCTTCACAGTGACTATCGACCCTGCTTTCGAAGGGATGATTCCGGTTCTGATGTGGGACGGATCTGTTTCGGATCCTATTATCGATGAAATTGCAAAAACTGTAACTGTAACATCTCCTGGTCAACTTGCTGGTTTTGCAAGCAAGGTAAATGATGGTAATCAGTTTGAGGGTTATACTGTTACTTTGGAAAATGATATGGATCTTGCCAACATCTTCTGGACGCCTATAGGTAGTATACTTGGTGCATCCGGCGGTCAGTCAACGACATTCAAAGGGGTATTTGACGGAAAAGGCCACACAATATCGAATCTCAATGTAAATGTGACAGGAGAGGATGCTCCGGCTGGATTTTTCGGACAGGCTTCATATTATGCTGAAGTGAAGAACCTAAATATAAACGGTTTTAATGTGACCGGAAATCATTATGCAAGTGCGCTTGTAGGCTACTCATGGACTGGTGCTAAAATAAGCAACTGCAATGTCTCGAATGGTGAAATTAAACTTGTGCCCAATGCATCAGGTTCAGATTTTGACAATGGGGACAAAGCAGGTTCCATAGCCGGTTACTCAAACGCTACTATAACTGATTGTCATGCAAGTAATGTTAAGATTACAGGCTTCCGTGATTTAGGTGCCCTTGTAGGATATAATTGGGGACCAATTAGTGCTTGCTCTGCCAATAATATAACTATCACGCATTCTGATGAGAACAGTTATGGCAATTATGCACCGTATCACATCGGATTACTTACCGGTTTCAATGGGACCAATAACTATGATATGGGTATTGTCTCCTCAGATTGTACTGCTTCAAATGTTACTCTCAACGGCATGCCTTCGGGTAATTATGTTTATATCAAGAATAAACAGGATCTGATCAATTTTGCAAGCGCGGTAAATAGCAAGACAGAGACTTACGAAGGAAAGAAAGTTGTATTGCTTGCCGATATCGATATGGGAGGATCCCTCTGGACTCCTGTAGGAGTAATGACAAAAGAAGATCTGGGGACTGGTACTGGGAAAGTCCAGGGTGCACGCTTTTCAGGTAGTTTTGAAGGCAATGGTCATGCCGTGAGCAATTTTGTGGTCAATCAGACTGGAGAGGCTGCTGTCGCCGGATTTTTCGGACGCGTTACAGGGAATGTAACCATCAGTAACTTGAAAGTGTTGAATGCTAATATCTCATCAGACCACTATGCAGGCGGAATTGTCGCTTATATCTATAATAACAATGTGGCGGCTACTGCAAGTGTGCTCGCTTGCGCTGTAGCCAATAGTACTATCACCTCAAGAGCGATACAGCTCGCCAATGGAGAATATGACAATGGTGATAAGGTAGGTGGCATCTGCGGATATGTAAATGTTCATACTGCCAATGCCAAGGCAATATTCAACAATTGTCGTGTTTCTGACTGTACACTCCAGGCTTATCGTGATTTGGGCGGTCTGATCGGATATGTAGCCAATTCAAGTGGTTCTATAAGTGGATCGACTAATGCGGTTATGAATCTTAAACTTATTCAGGATTTTGCACACAATTACAAGAATCTTACAGCAGGTGCACGTGTCGGAAACGTTCTGGGATATCATGAAAGTACTTCCGAACCAAATCTTATGGCCGGAAGTAGCCGAAATTTCGGTAATACCACGACTACAATCAATCAGTGACCCGAAGTTTATTCCTTATAATAGGAAAAATAAAATATGCCCGGGAGTATTTCAGCTTCCGGGCATATTTGTTGAAGTCGGTATCTATAGGAATGGAACCGGCTTATTTCTTAGTGCAGTCCATCGGACAGCGTGGTTTCAACTGCTTGAAGAAATCGTTGCCTTTGTTGTCCACAAGGATGAATGCCGGGAAATCCTCAACTTCAATTTTCCAGATGGCCTCCATACCAAGCTCCGGATATTCAAGAAGTTCTACACTCTTGATGGAGTTCTGTGCGAGGATTGCAGCCGGTCCGCCGATTGAGCCGAGGTAGAAGCCTCCGTGTTTCTTGCATGCGTCTGTAACCTGTTGGCTTCGGTTGCCTTTGGCAATCATCACCATCGAGCCGCCTGCCGCCTGGAACTGGTCGACATAAGAGTCCATGCGGCCTGCGGTAGTGGGACCGAATGAGCCGGAGGGCATACCTTCCGGTTTCTTGGCCGGTCCAGCGTAGTAAATGGGATGGTCTTTGAGATATTGCGGCATCGGTTCGCCTGCGTCGAGACGTTCTTTGATCTTTGCGTGAGCGATGTCGCGGCCTACGATGATAGTGCCTTTGAGCGAGAGGCGTGTGCTTACAGGATACTTGTCAAGTTCGGCAAGGATTTCCGACATTGGACGGTCAAGATCGATTTTTACAACTTCGCCCTCTCCTTTGTTGCGTAGTTCCTGAGGGATGAGTTCTCCGGGGAATTCATCCAGTTTCTCAATCCAGAGACCTTCGCGGTTTATCTTGGCCTTGACGTTGCGGTCGGCGGAGCAACTTACACCCATACCGACAGGACATGAAGCACCGTGACGGGGCAGACGGATCACGCGGATGTCGTGTGCGAAGTATTTGCCGCCGAACTGTGCGCCGAGCCCGATGCACTGGGCTGCCTCCAGAAGTTCCTTTTCAAGTTCTATATCGCGGAAAGCACGTCCGTATTCGTTTCCTGTGGTAGGGAGATTGTCGTAGTATTTTACGGAAGCCTTTTTCACTGCGGCGAGGTTGGCCTCGGCAGAAGTGCCGCCGATCACGAAAGCGATGTGATAGGGCGGACATGCGGCAGTTCCGAGGGTCTTCATTTTCTCGATGAGGAAAGGAACCAGTGTTTTAGGGTTGAGGATGGCTTTTGTCTCCTGATAGAGATAAGTCTTGTTGGCAGAACCACCACCTTTTGCCACGAAAAGGAATTTGTATTCGTCACCCTCAGTTGCGTGGATATCGATCTGGGCCGGAAGATTGCAGCCGGTGTTTACCTCCTCATACATGGTAAGAGGGGCGTTCTGGGAGTAACGGAGATTGTTTTCAGTGTAGGTCTTGTATACTCCGAGAGAGATTTTCTCCTCATCGTCGCAACCGGTCCATACCTGTTGTCCTTTGTAGGCCGCACAGATGCTTGTGCCCGTGTCCTGACAGAAGGGCAGGACACCTTTGGCAGCGACTTCGGCATTGCGGAGCATGGTGAGAGCGACGAATTTATCGTTTTCAGAAGCCTCGGGGTCAGAGAGAATCTTTGCAACCATCTCGTTGTGCTCACGGCGGAGCATGAATGAACAGTTGTGAGAGGCCTCATTGGCTATAATGGTAAGAGCCTCGGGATCGACCACAAGCATTTCGTGGCCGTTCCAGTTCTCGACTTTCACATAATCTTTTGTGATAAGCCGGTATTCTGTGGTGTCAGGGCCGAGAGGAAACGGCTCTTGATAGTGGAATGGTTTAGTCGGCATAGTTTTATTTATTTACCGTTAGAGGATTATGTCTTGCTGAAAGACGATGCGAAATTACAAAAAATCCGTGTAATGGCCAAGAATACTAAAATATACAGCCATATCACGATATACCGTGTTTGTGGTATTGGATATATTAAGTTATCTTTGTAGTCGTGGATCACGCCCTAATATGTCATGAAGCCGTTTTTGAAGACAATAGCCGAATGTTATGTATCGCGTTATGAAGACTTGTCGGGATTCTGTTTTGTTTTCCCGAGCAAGCGTAGCGGTACTTTTTTCCGAAAATATCTTGCCGAGTGCATATCCGGACGAATCATGATATCACCGGACATAACCACGGTGTCGGATCTGGCCGAAAATCTTTCAGACAGGATTGTTGACAGTCGTGTGGATCTTCTGATGACGTTGTATGACGCTTATAGGAATATTCAGCTTAGATCAGGTGTGGCGGAAGAGTCAGCGACGTCTTTCGACAGTTTCCGTCCGTGGGGCGATGTAGTGCTCTCGGATTTCAATGATATAGATCTTTATTGCGCCGATGCGAAGGAGATATTCAAGAATGTGCGTGATTTCAAAGAAATTGAAACAGATTTTCTTTCCGAGGAGCAACGGGAGGCAATGGAGGAGTATTTCGGCATGGCCGCCTATAAGGAAAGTTTTGAAGGGTTCTGGAAGTCTTACGATTATGTTGCGGATGCCGAAGACAAACGTAAGACAGAGATAAAATCGCGTTTTCTGCGACTGTGGCAGACCCTTGGTCCGCTTTATGATGAGTTTCATCGGCGTCTTGAGCATAAAGGGCTGACTTATACAGGACGGGCTTACCGACAGGCGTACGATCGCATCAGAAAGGAAGGTATCGGTATATTGGATTATGACAGGATCGTGTTTGTAGGATTCAACGCCCTCAGTAGGGCAGAATGGCTTTTGTTTCGGGAACTTAAGCGTCATAGACGCGATGCCGGGAGAGGTGAGGAGCCGTTTGCTGATTTTTTCTGGGACTGGACCTCACCACCGCTTCAGGATTCCACTTGTTCCGCTTCCAGATTCATCAGTCGCGATATGCGTCAGTTCCCGGAACCGGAATGGGCTGACACCGGTGAATCGGATGCGTCGATGAGAATGCCGGATATCAAGGTAATCTCATCTCCTTCCAACTCTCTGCAGGCTAAAATAGCCGGGAAAGAGATAGAAAGTCTAAGGGAGTGTCTGGGCGATGAGGCTTTCAAGGATGCCAAGGTGGCTGTCGTGCTCCCTGATGAGGGTATGCTTATGCCGATGCTATATTCGCTTCCGGAAGATGGGATGGATGTCAATCTGACTATGGGACTGTCGCTCCGGCAGACTTCAGCGGCCTCTTTTGTGCAGCTGTTAAGGAGGATGCAATCCCGTAAACGTGTTTCCAACGATGGGGTATTTTTTATGGCTAAAGATGTCATTACGTTATGTTCCCATCCGTTTATGATAGCTATCAATGGTCAGGAGTCGTTGATGCGTCTTAAAGGTTACGTCTTGTGTCTCAGGAAATCTGTTTTGAGTTTGGATGAGATATTACGGCAGTGTCCTGAAAGTCAGACGATATTCCGCGAATTGCACCGAGACGCGACTCCAAAGGATGCTGTCGGGTATATGACCGATTCGCTGAAACTCTGTGCAGATGCGATACGACATAGTAAATCTGACACACAGCCCGACCGGATCCGACTTGATCTGGACTATATTGATGTCTGTTGTGATGCTCTGCACCGTATGGAAACAGCTGTCGGCTTGCATGATATAGAAATGGACTATCGGACTTTTTTTATGCTTGCTGACCGGCTTATGAGCGGAGAGACTGTTAATTTTGAGGGAGAACCCTTGTCGGGACTTCAGATCATGGGGCTTCTGGAGACACGGTGTCTTGATTTTGAACATATTGTGATACCTTCTATGAATGAGCGGATATTTCCCCGTAAACTGAGGACCAGATCGTTTATTCCGGCAAGTTTGCGTCATGCATACGGACTTTCAGCCGCCGGATATGATGAAAGCATTTTTTCCTATTATTTCTATCGACTTATTTCCAGAGCCAAAACGGTGACGCTTATATATGATTCACGTACTGGAGGACTTAAAAGCGGAGATCCTTCCAGATATGTACATCAGCTCAGATATCTGTATGGAGGTGAACATGTACGGTTTGAGGAGTATCGGTTTGAGATGGGAAAGACAGGTCGTCGGTCGTTGATATTTCAGAAGACTCCGGCCACTATGGAAATTCTTGAGGGATATCTGGAGGGACATGGCACGAATCGTTTTTCTGCCTCTACACTTATGAGGTACCTCTCCTGTCCGTTGCAGTTCTTCTTTGAGAAGATATGTAAGGTGAACCCGGAGGAGGAGATCCAGGAAGGGTTGGATGCCATTATGGCTGGGAATGTGGTCCATCATTCGCTGATGGAGATTTATCTGCCAGAGGAATTGCGTGAGAAATATCTGGAAAAGGGATTCAGAGTGACCGAAGAGATGATAGATTCTGTTTTGTCTAAACCTGAAATAACTCTTGATATTGTGAGGACAAATATAAAGCGCGAGTTGTTTCCGGGAGACAGTAATGCTCTTTCGCGGGAACTTTCTCCTGACATGGAACTGACAGCGTCCGTTATGCACCGGCTTGTGACAGATGTCCTCAGACGAGACCGCATCCTTGTGCCCTTTATCATACATGGTCTGGAATTTCGGGAGGATATGGTGCTCTGTTTAGGGGATGGACGGAGTGCGAACATGACATGCACCATAGACCGTCTTGACTGTCTGAATCCAGACTCTTCTTCTCCGTCATTGCGGATTGTGGATTATAAAACCGGAACGGTGCATGCCTCGGCATCTACGGCAGAAGAGGCTTTTAGTGCCGCTTATCCGGCCAAGCATCTTTTTCAGCTCCAACTATATGCCAATCTTTATAATATATGGAGTGACAAGGAGAACCGACCCATATCGACAGTGGTGTATGATGTAGGTAACATTCTTAAGGATGGGAATGCCCGCTCTGAAGGTGGAATTGTAGTGCCGCGGATCGGGAAAGATAGGTTGATTTCGCATCTGTCATTGACAGATGCTCATGGAGTGAATTTCAACACTCGTTTCATGGATCAGTTGAGGATGACCATCCGGGAAATACTTGATCCATCAGTACCTTTCCATCAGACAGAGGATGAACAGAATTGCCGTTATTGTCGTATGAAGGGGATCTGCGGATGATGATGGCAAAACCGCTTTCTGTGATCGGTGAATGCAGAAAGCGGCTTGAGCAGAATTTATCGGTTGTATCAGTCGTCACTCAATAGTTCGTCAACGGCTTTTTCTATTTTAGGATCGGCTGTATCGATCTCTTTCCCGGAAATATCCAGGTTTTGGGAAGGAATTTGCGGAGTTCACCTTCTATGTTCTTTCCTCCCCCTCCATCGTGGCATACGATAGGAACTATGAGTTTATCATTGAAATCATATTGGTCCAGAAATGTGGTTACGGCCGGTGGTAGGGCATCGCGCCAGTTGGGGACTATCAGTACTATCTTTTCGACGTGTCTCATTCCGCTGTATTTCCCTACAATTTCGGGACGTGAATGGGAACTGATTTCGGTTTTTACCACGGCATCCAGTTCGTTGTGATCGTCTGGATAGGTCTCCACGGGTGTGATGGTGAACTGACCTGCCTCGATACCCTTTTTGCGTAGTGCATCAAGAACCATTGCGGCGATTCTGGGCGAATCACCTGTCATTTCACGGCCTTTTCTCGCGAAGCAGGCAATTAAAAATTTGTCTTTCATAATATCTCCTAAGTTTTATTTATTGACTGATATGCAGCCTCGGAAGGCAATGTTCAGATGTCAGTATAACAAACATGGAGATGGAAAAGGTCATTTATGCCGTCGGGGAACATTTATGTTGTGTTTGTCGAAAATCTTCGAAGAACTTTCGTCAAACAATCTCCAATGTTCTGTCTGTCCTTGCGGAATATGTTGCGGCATCCATGATGGAATGACTTTGAAATTTGAAGATGTGCCGACAGGCTTGGCCGAAAAGAAAGTATCATAGTCGGCATTGATAAATCTGGCTACCCCATCGTTTCCACGTTCGATCCGTGCTCTTACAAGAGCTCCTCCACGAGTGTCCACAGTCTTCATGTTGGATATGAAATTTCCGAGAGAGTATACCACCAGTACGTCTTTATTCAGGCGTTCGTTGTGTACCACTTTCATTGGTTGAATCACGTGCGGATGTCCTCCGATAATCAGATCCACCCCCTGATCTACAAGGAAGTCGGCCAGATTGCGCTGCATGGAGTTTTCAAGCAATACATATTCCACCCCCCAGTGGATTGCAACTACAATAATCTCGGCTCCCGATTCCCGTACGGATTTTATCTCTGCGGCAATTCTGTCGCGGTCAATCATTGATATTTCCACGCCATCTCTGGGTTCTATACCGTTTGTTCCGTATGTGTAGTTCAGAAAACCGAAACGTATGCCGCGTATATCTTTTATGAAAGGCACCAGTGAGTCTCTTTCGGCTTTGTCATGGTATGTGCCGATATGGTCTATTTTCAGCGAATCAAGAGCCTGTATTGTGCGTCGCGCCCCACGGTCGCCACGATCAAGACAGTGGTTGTTGGCTGTAAGCATCATGTCGAATCCGGCATCTTTCAAAGATTCCGCGTATACGTCGGGAGCAGAAAAGCAGGGATATCCGCTGTAGTCCGGTCCTCCTCCAAGAGGAACTTCAAGATTGACTACCGCGTAGTCGGCTGCGATGATTTCCGGCGCAATCAGAGTGAAGCAGTCATCGTAGCTGTATTGGCCTTGTCCCGCAGATCTTGCCTGATCGAGCTGGGCCTGATGCTGCATGGCGTCACCGGCAAACAGCAGTTCTACACTCACAGGTGCGCCGGTTGAGGCCGCTCCTGTCAGGAATGATATGAGGCTGAATAGAAAGAGCATCTGGTATGGGTTTTGATATCCGGATAGGATATTCCGGTAGGGTGAGTTTGAAATGTAAAAACGGACCGGCGAAATTCCGTCGGCCCATGTTGATGTCTATGGCTTGAAGGAATGTCTAATGTCAGACATTCAGAAAATTCCTTTTCGAGCGAGCAGGGTGTTTTTCATCAGCGAGCAGATTGTCATAGGTCCAACACCTCCAGGCACGGGAGTTATGAACTCGCATTTCGGAGCGACATTGTCGAAGTCCACGTCGCCACAAAGCCGGAAACCGCTTTTTCTGGAAGTATCAGGGACACGTGTTGTGCCGACATCGATTACAGTCGCACCTGGTTTCACCATGTCGGCTTTCAGGAATCCTGGATGTCCGAGAGCAGCAATGATTATGTCGGCCTGCAGACAGATCTCTTTTATGTTCGGAGTTGCTGAATGGCATACTGTGACAGTGCAGTTACCGGGTTCTGCTTTCTGCATCAGCAGGTTGGCGATAGGTTTCCCTACGATGTTGCTTCTACCGAGGACTACCGCATGTTTTCCTTTGGTAGGGATGTGGTAGCGGTCGAGTAAATCAATGATACCGGCAGGAGTGGCACTGCGAAATCCCGGAAGTCCTATTGACAGACGGCCCACATTGACTGGATGGAAGCCATCCACATCCTTTCTGAAGTCAATTGCTTCGGTTATTTTCTGTTCATCAATATGTGCGGGTAACGGGAGCTGGATTATGAATCCGTCAATGTCCGGATTGTCATTCAGTTTTTTGATTTCCGAAAGAAGTTCTTTTTCAGATATTGTATCGGGAAATCTCAGCAATGAACTCTTAAATCCGCAGGCTTCGCAGGCTTTCACTTTGCTTGCCACATAAGTCTCGCTTCCGCCATCGTTGCCTACAAGAATTGCAGCCAGATGTGGGGGGCGTTGTCCGTCGGCCACCATCTGTTCCACCTCTTTGGCTATTTCTGCCTTTATCTGGGCTGCCGTATGTTTACCGTCGAGAATCTGCATTTGTCAGTAAAATAATATTGTAGATGGGTATGTAATTCTTGAAGTGTCAGTCAATAGATCTGTTGTCGGGAGAATGTGAACCGTATCTCTGCCTTTTCCATGTCAAGCCGGGCAAAAGCCGGGCGTACCTGATAGGGTGTGCATGCGGTGACGTATGATCCGGATCCGCTTCCGTCTGTTTCTGTAGTTATCAATACAGGAACCAGAGTGAATTCCATATCCTCCGGATCAACCTCATTGCCTTGCTGAATAAGTTCTACGATATAGTCGCGCATGGAAGAGAAAGCGTACGATTTGGTTTTATCAGAATAATTGGCCCAGAAAGATGTTTTGTCATCCGGTATCTTATTCTTTTCAAAAAACTCTTTCATTTCCGATGTCTTTACCATTAAAAGTGATGGGGGCACGCCTATTCCGAAGTCATTGTCCGGGGCGACAGCCGGGATTGACAGGGATAGATTGTTGATGACAGAAAGATTTCCAGACTGCTCCCTGTATTTGTCGATTATTTCCTGAGCTGGGAATCGAACAGTGGCGTTATAACCTGCCGGAGACTGGATTATGACTTCTCCTTTATCCACAGCGTCTGTCACCATCGAGGAAGGTCGCAGTGAAATATTGTTGCTGCTTAATACTTCCGGAGCGGTGGCAAATACTGTCACGGTATCTATACGTGTCACGATAACCGTGTGATAGGTGCTGTCTTCCTTATTGTAACTGGTCTCTTTTACCCCTACTTTATAAAGTATATTGAAATTTGCCTGAGAGATGCTCATGACGCATCCGCGTCCGAAATTATTATCGACATATACTCCTGGGAAATATTTTGCGAATGTCGCCGGCCAGGAAAAAGTCTCAGGATTTTCCCGATAGCGTTTGAATATCTCTACTCCTTTATCTTTCGATAGATCGACAGGAATCTTGATCTGGGACGCGTTTACCCATTTTGTGTCGGTGATGCCGGCTGCAGATGCTGTGTAACTTTTTGTACCTAACAGGGATTCCGGTGTATAATATCCTGTCGGATCGAATGCGTTTGTTATGGAATCCGGGAGTTGTTTCGTAAGCTCATATACCTGAAGTTTCTGGGGGGCGAGAGAATCTCCTGTGACAGAACTTCTGGGCACAGTAAGTTTCATCTGGAATCCACAGACGCTGTCTACCGGTATGGAATCAGGTGCGTTCATGTTTGTGGCCGAAAGAAGACGGGCCACAAAACTACATTTCAGCCGGCCGTATTCAGGTACGTCAATCTCTCCGATCATGTTGGTAGTGCTTCTTGCGTCGATGACAGGTGCGGCTACGGATTTGCCCGACAGTCTGAATCCGACGGAATCGATGGTAATGACTACTTCATCTCGTGTAAGAGAGTTTCCGATGTCGCTGATGTCATCCTGACATGAACTGAAGATAGTGGCAATCATTATTGCCGCCAGAAAATAAAAGGGGATATGTGTGAATCTTTTCATTCGGACTTTCAGATGAAAGGGTCGTGTTGATATAACACAGAGGACAGATGGTTTTGTTCCGGACATGAAATTAATGTCAGTCGGTTAAAGTTTTGTAGAAATTGTCATACGCATCAGGATTATCGGCTACTTCATTGTTCATAAGCATGGGGAGATTTCGTTCTCTGGCATATTCCACAAGAGCCGGGTCGGGATTGTCTGTCGCAAAAATTGCAGCGTCGCAATATCTTAGGGCAAGGCGGTGCATCATTGATGTGTCCGGATTTATGCCTGTGAATTCCTTTATTTCCTCGGGATTCATGCCGTCAGTATGAAGTTTTTCAAAGATACGGGGATCAAGTTTTCCTGTGATTTCTCCGGGAATCACAGAGTATACGATTTTTGCTCCGGCGAAAGACGAGTCGTCTGCATACATTCTCCGGAGATACATTGGAGACAATGCGGTCATCCACCCGGAACAATGGATTATCTTTGGTTCCCAGCGGAGTTTTTTCACAGTTTCCATGGTGCCTCTGGCGAAAAATATGGCACGTTCGTCATTGTCGTCCCGGTTGCTCCCGACCGGATCCGCATCCTCGTCGAGTTTCTGGAAATAGTCATCGTTGTCCACGAAATAAACCTGTATCCGTGAAGGCTGCATTGAAGCCACTTTGAGGATAAGCGGATGGTCAGCATCGTCAATGACAATATTGAGACCACTTAACCGTATCACTTCATGAAGTTGATTTCTCCTCTCATTGACGGTGCCGTATTTAGGCATGAAAATGCGGGGTTCATAACCCTTGGCCTGCATCGCCTTTGGGAGTTCTCGTCCGAGCGTGGAGATTTCGTTTTTCGGAAGATAAGGGGCAATCTCCTGACTGACAAAAAGGATTCTGTTGTCTGGCATAGGTACCAATTGTTAAGGGGCGGAGGAGATAGGATGGCTTATGTGAGACCTTAAATTCTCTTACATAATATTGCCCCGGAATAATTTCCGCAAAGTTAATCAAAAAAAACGAAACGTGAAAATATCGGACAGACACGCAGTCTATTATTTTTTCAGGCAGTTGTGTGGGAGTATTTGCGATATTTGTTTAATTTTGCACTCTAAAATATTGCAGTTCCTCATTCATACGGTTCGGACTGTATTTGTCCGATATAATGTATGAAGTTGAATGTCAGATGTAAAGATGGATATTTTACGTACATCAGATGAGGTCGCGAAGTGTGTCGAAGCCCTTCGTAAGGCCGGTCGTACGGTTGCTCTTGTGCCAACCATGGGGGCTCTTCATGCAGGACACCTTTCGTTGGTAGAAGCCGCCAGAAAGCGTGGGGATGCAGTGATTGTCAGCCTGTTTGTCAATCCCGTCCAATTTAATGACCCAACAGATCTCGCCCGATATCCCCGTACAGAGGATGCCGACTTCAAATTGCTTGAGGAAGCCGGGGCGCATGCGGTTTTTGCACCGTCTGTGGAGGAGATTTATCCGGATGGCATAGATTCAGCCAGAATGTCACATACGTTTGATCTCGGTCAGGTGGCTGAAGTGATGGAGGGTCGGTTGCGCCCAGGACATTTTCAGGGAGTGGCACTTATTGTCAGCAAACTTTTCAGGATGGTATGTCCCGACAGGGGATATTTCGGAGAAAAGGATTTTCAACAGATTGCTGTTATAAGGCGTATGGCACAGACCGAGGGTATCGATGTGGAAATAGTCAGTTGTCCGATATGCCGTGCCGAAGACGGTCTGGCACTTTCCAGTCGAAACTCTCTTCTTACCCCTGACCAAAGGAATGTCGCACCTGAGATACACCGTGCTCTGGCTGATAGTGTAGAGTACTCATTTGATCATAGTGTCGGATCTACCCACGATTTCGTTGTGGAGCGTCTGGATTCCCGGCCTTTCCTGAGAGTGGAGTATTTCGAAATTGTTGACGGCAGGTCGCTTCTTCCGGTCAGGGATTGGAGCGAGTCGGATTTTATAGTCGGGTGTGTGACCGTTTATTGCGGCGAAGTCAGATTAATAGACAATATAATCTATCGGAAGCCTTGACAAGATCTCCAATCTCCTTTAGTATAGATATATGCTTATAGAAATGATTGCATCGAAGATTCACCGTGTGCATGTCACGGAGGCGAATCTCAACTATATAGGAAGCATCACCATTGATCAGGATCTTCTTGACGCTGCCGGAATTCTTGAAGGCCAGCGTGTATGGATCGTAAACAATAACAATGGCGAGCGCTTTGATACCTACACCATTTCCGGCGAACGGGGCAGTGGTGTGGTATGTCTCAATGGAGCTGCCGCGCGTAAGGCTCAGCCTGGAGACATTATCATCATAATGACATACGGCATGATGACTCCCGAAGAGGCACGGAGTCATAAGCCGACTGTCATCTTTCCTGACACGGCTACCAATAAGCTGTGATTAATCTACTTAATCCCAAGACAAAATGTTTCAGAACCTATCGGAGCGGCTTGAACGCTCATTCAAGATACTCAAGGGTGAGGGCCGGATAAGTGAAATCAACATAGCCGAGACTCTTAAGGATGTGCGTCGCGCTCTGCTTGATGCCGACGTCAATTATAAAGTAGCTAAACAGTTCACAGACAATGTGAAACAAAAGGCCATCGGTCAGAACGTCATCAATGCGCTCAAACCGAAGGAGAAGATGATCCAGATTGTCCATGAGGAACTGGCTGCTTTCATGGGAGGTAAGGAGGCCCCGCTCAATCTGTCGGGAAATCCTACTATAATCCTGATGTCCGGTCTTCAAGGTTCGGGAAAAACTACTTTTACGGCCAAACTTGCCCGTAAGCTCAAGTCCCAGAAAGGGAAAAGACCTTTGCTGGTGGCTGGCGACGTATATCGTCCCGCAGCCATCGAACAGCTGAAGGTGCTTGCCTCACAGATTAATGTGCCGGTTTATAGTGAAGACGGCAACAAGAATCCTGTGGAAATTGCAGTCAACGGTATCCGTCACGCCAAGGAGAATCATTTCGATCTGGTTATAATCGATACGGCGGGTCGTCTTGCTGTCGATGAGCAGATGATGGATGAGATAGAGCGTATCAAGAAAGCGGTCAATCCCCAGGAAACGTTATTTGTGGTCGATTCAATGACCGGTCAGGATGCTGTCAATACCGCGAAGGAGTTCAATGATCGTCTGGATTTCGATGGCGTCATTCTCACAAAACTGGATGGTGATACCCGAGGAGGTGCCGCTCTTTCCATACGGACTGTGGTGGATAAACCGATCAAATTTGTCGGCATCGGGGAAAAGATGGAGGATCTTCAGGAATTCAATCCCGAAGGTATGGCCAACCGTATTCTCGGGATGGGCGACATCGTTGAGCTTGCCAGACGTGCTCAAGAGATCTATGACCAGAAAGAGGCGGAGAAACTTAATGAGAAAATTAGGAAAAACAAATTTGATTTCGATGATTTTCTCAAGCAGATCCATCAGATAAAGAAGATGGGCAACATCAAGGATCTGGCTTCGATGATTCCGGGACTTGGCAAGATCATCAAGGATATAGATATAGATAACGATTCCTTCAAGGGTATAGAGGCCATAATCCAGTCGATGACACCGTTTGAGCGGCATAATCCTGAAAAAATAGATGCCAGTCGGCGTCAGCGCATCGCGAAAGGGTCGGGCACATCGCTGCAAGATGTTAACCGTTTGCTGAAACAGTTCGATCAGACGAAAAAGATGATGCATGCCGCTACCAATATGAAAAATCCGGGCAAAATGATGGCCCAGATGAAACAGATGCGTCAGATGCGTGGGAAAATGAGATAATCTGAAAGACAGGCATGGCAAAAAGAAAAATACCGGTTCTTCTGCTCACCGGATATCTCGGCAGTGGAAAAACGACGCTGCTCAATCGGATCCTTTCCAACGGGGAGGGAATCCGTTTCGCTGTGATTGTCAATGATATCGGTGAGGTCAATATAGATGCGTCGCTGGTAAGAAAAGGTGGAATAGTAGGTCAGACCAATGACAGTCAGGATCTGGTGGCTCTTCAGAACGGTTGTATCTGCTGCACTCTTAAGATGGATCTCATAGAACAATTGACTGGCTTGGCATCAAGTGGCGATTTCGATTATATAGTCATAGAAGCCAGCGGTATATGTGAACCGGCCCCGATAGCTCAGACCATCAGTGCGATTCCCGCTCTGGAGGCGAAATACAGCGATGGTACGGTGCCTGAACTTGATTGTATCTGTACTGTAGTAGACGCTTTGCGGTTGCGAGATGAATTTGACTCTGGGAGACGTCTGACTGGTGCTTCGCGAGAGGAAGATGATTTGGAAAGTCTTGTGATCGAACAGATATAATTCTGCAATCTGATTCTTCTTAACAAAATCTCGGAGGTATCACCGGAAGAAGCCGGGAATATACGTTCCATTCTGAAGGCAATACAACCTCAGGCCTCTATTCTGGAGTGTGACTATTGCGATGTGCCGTTGCATGATTTGTTGAATACAGGACTGTTCTCTTTCGAACGTACCGCCACATCTGCGGCATGGGTGCGTGAACTTGAGCATAAGGATGAGTATGATGCGCTCTCTTTACTTCACGATGGACATGACAGACATCATCATGAACATGGTGAGGATTGCCATTGTGGACATTGTCATGGTGATCATAATGAAGGAGAGGCCGAAGAATACGGAATTCAGACATTTGTGTATTATCGGCGTCAGCCGTTTGACCTGACAAAGTTTGACCGTTTTGTCGCACGTAAATGGCCACGTAATATTATCCGTACGAAGGGGGTTGTATATTTCAGCCATGATCGGGATATGTCCTATCTTTTCGAACAGGCAGGGACACAAAAGAAACTTACACGGGCCGGTCTATGGTTTGCAACTGCGCCAAAAGAGGAACTTGATGATATTATGCAGCGTGAACCGGGGCTTGAGCGTGACTGGGATCCGGAATATGGTGACAGAATGATTAAACTCGTCATCATAGGGCAGCACCTTGACCGCGATTCTATAGAAAAGGATTTTGACAGCTGTCTGATATGACAGGATGTTTTTGAAATGTGAGAATGAGACCTGTCTGTATGGATAGATCCGGTAAACGAAAGTCTGCAAATGATGTGCAGGCTTTTTTGTTTAATTTTGCGTCATGAAAAATGTTGTTTAATTTATAACAGCTTCTTGTAATTTTATGTCGCATTGTAGTAATTGTAGTCATCACGAGGCTCATAATCATGAGTCCATATCAGGTGTATCGGGTGGATTTAAGATCATTTTGCGGAGATATATTCGTGAGATAGTATCCGGTGTTATGCTGGTGATAGGAACACTTTTGAAGCATTTTCATATTTTTCCGGATACAGAGAATGAATTTCCTCTGATAGAATTTGTATGGTATATGGTTGCCGTATTGCCCGTTGCCATACCGATAATGATTGACACCATACAGACCTGGAGGAAAGGAGATTTCCTCAATGAGTTCACGTTGATGGTGCTTGCCGCTGTGGGTGCTTTCTATATAAAGGAATTTCCGGAGGGTGTTGCGGTTTTGTTGTTCTATTCTTTCGGAGAGAAAATGGAGCATTCGGCGTCTGATGATGTGCGTGAGCGGATCCGCAGACTTATAGGGAGACTCCCGGATAAGGCATTTGTGGTGGAAGACGATGGTAGGTTGAAGGCTGTCGATCCGCAGAGTGTGATGCCAGGTACAATACTTATGGTCAGACCAGGGGAAAGAGTTCCTGTGGATGGAATACTGCAAGGTAGCCCGATAGATTTTGATACTTCGGCTATTACAGGAGAGTCAGTGCCCCGTACTTATGTTCCCGGAGAAGAGGTCGTTTCCGGTATGATTCCGATAGATAGAGGAGCGATGCTGAAGACTGTCCGTGCATTTGCCGACAGCTCAATGAGCCGGATGATGCGTCTTATCGAGGAGGCGGCCTCAAAGAAATCACATACGGAGTCCATGTTACGCAGGATCACCCGATGGTACACACCTGTGGTGATGTGTCTGGCGTTACTGATATTTTTTGTTCCGTATATTGTCAGCCTTTTCCCTGGAGCATCTCCTTTTGAGGCGACGGTATGGCTTAGAAGGGCTCTTGTATTTCTCGTTTGCAGTTGTCCTTGTGCTCTGGTTGTCAGCATCCCTCTCAGTTATTTCGCCTCAATGGGATCTGCCTCCCGTTTTGGATTGTTGTTTAAGGACTCTGCCCATCTGGATTCGATGAGACGTGTTGACACTATGGTGTTCGATAAGACTGGAACGCTTACCACCGGCAGATTTTCTGTGAAAGGAATCTCAAGTTCTGGCTCTTTCAATGCCGATCAGATACTTGGGTTGTGTGCTGCGGTTGATTCAGAATCGTCTCATCCTCTGGCACAGGCTATTGTAGAGGAGGCCAAGCATCGTCAGCTTGTTCTGCCAGATGTCACAGACATAACTTCCGTTCCTCACGGAGTGCATGCTTCTTTAGCCGGAAATGAGGAGATCCTGGTCGGGTCACGTAGACTTATGGAAGAAAATAAGGTGGCCATGTCAGAACATAAAGAACCGTACACTGAGGTTTGTGTGGCAATAGGAGGGAAATATGCCGGATCTGTATTTCTGGAGGATTCAGTGAAACCGGAGGCCGTTGCCACGGTAGATAATTTGAGGAAATCAGGAGTGAGACATATCTGGATTCTTTCAGGAGACCGTGAGGAGGCTGTGGGCGGTATTGCCCGACAGATAGGGGCTGATAGTTGGCGATCACAGTTGCTTCCTTCCGACAAACAACGGATAATCGGAGAACTTCAGTCGGATGGTTATGTAGTTGCGTTTGTTGGGGATGGCGTCAATGATGCTCCGGCTTTGACTGCGGCAGATGTCGGAGTGGCGATAGGCGGTCATGGCACGGATATGGCTATGGAAAGTGCCGATATGGTGGTGGCTGGAGATGATCTGTCTGTTATACCCGATGCGATAAGGCTTTCAGAGAAAGTGAGAAGGGTAGTGGTGGAAAATATAGTATTCGCTTTCGGAGTCAAGGCAGCTGTCATGATACTCGGAGCTTTGGGTATTGCCACATTGTGGGCTGCTGTTTTTGCTGATACCGGTGTGACGGTCATCACTATCTTATGGACAATAATATGTCTTGTCAGAGTGAAACCCCGTAAAACGGAAAGATCATGAATATGCGAATGTCAGAAGAGATACTTGAATGTCATGGCATCCGTCCGACTCCGGTGCGTGTGCTTGTATTGGAATTGTTCGGTCGGGTGTCAGATCCGGTATCCGCGCTTGATATTGAAACTGCGCTCCACACGGTGGATCGTTCATCCATATCACGTACGCTTGCGCTTTTTATGGAAACTGGTCTGCTGCACTCCATTGATGACGGAAGTGGTTCGGTCAAGTATGAACTGTGTCACAATTGTGCTGTCACGGCTCCGCATGAGCATGAACCGGACGTCTCCTTTCACCGACATTCCGATCTGCATCTCCATTTCCATTGTACGGTCTGTGGGAAGACCGAATGCCTTCCTGACTCTGAGATTCCTCCTGTGAGTCTGCCAGAAGGGTATGTGGGTCATGGAGCGAATTTTGTGATCACGGGTATATGTGCCTCCTGTGCCGCCAGAAGACAATGATTATGCAGATGTGGATTTGCGTCCGAAAGAGGCATCTATCCTCATACTTGCGGTCACGGCAAATGTCACAATGCAGCAGATCATAACCATCCAGAAGAAATTGATATATCCGTGAGGTATGTCGGTGTGGTAAAGAGAGAATGCGCTGAGTTGCTCATGAATCCATCCGGCAGCCATTCCGGGTAGCATCATGCCGAGTGCCATGAAGGCGGTGCAGAACGCATAGTGGGATGTCGCTGATTCTCCGCGGGAAAAATATATAAGATAAAGCATGAATGCGGTGAAACCGAAGCCATATCCGAATTGTTCGATCCCGACAGCCGTGCATATCCATATAAAATCCTCAGGCTGTGTCATTGCCAGAAAACAATACAGAATGCAGGGGAGAGTAAGAGCCAGAGCCATAGGCCAGAGCCATGCTTTCAATCCATTGCGTGCGATGGCAAGGCCGCCGAGAATACCTCCTCCCAACAGTGCGATCACACCTACCGTACCGTTGACAACCCCGACCTGAGAGGTGGAAAGCCCCAACCCTCCATCCGTTCTTGATGCCACAAGAAACGGTTGTACGAGTTTGATGCACAGTGCTTCCGGAAGGCGATATAGAAGCATGAAGCTCAATGCGGACAGTATATGTGGTTTGCGGAAGAATGTGACAAAAGTATTCCCGAAATCGGACAATATGTTTCTTGCATTTATGTCTTCGCGTGGTTTGTCGGACGGCGCGGTAGGAAGGAAACGCAGATGATAAAGCGTCACAGCAAGGAAAAATACAGACAATGCGATGAAGACCACTGACCAGGCGGTTGCTACGTCGGACAGACTTTTCTCAAGATGTCCGGCAAGCATCACAAGTCCTCCCTGTCCTATGACGCTTGCGATACGGTAGAATGTAGATCTTATTCCTACGAATGCAGCTTGATTATGAGAGGAGAGTTCAAGCATATAGTAGCCGTCTGCAGCGATATCGTGAGTTGCGGAAAAAAATGCCATCAGCCAGAAACACACCAATGTGGAGGAGAAGAAAAACGAAGAGGGAAGCAAAAAACCTACCGCAGCCATTGTGGCCGCGAGGAGTGCCTGCATGGTGATTATCCATTTCCGTTTTGTGGCGAACAGATCGACAAATGGACTCCAGAACGGTTTGATGACCCAAGGCAGATAAAGCCAGCTGGTGAAAAAAGCCATTTCTGTCAACGAGATACCCATGTTGACATACATCAGCACAGTAAGAGTGTTTACTGCGAAATAAGGAAGTCCTTCGGAGATATATAATGTCGGGATCCAGAGCCAGGGTGATTGGATTTTCCGGTAGATAGTTTTTTCAGTCATTTATATGTGTCAGTGATGTGTGAGGGTAATAGTGGTTGAGAATGTCTGCGGCGGAATATCCGTGGAATGCCATGGCTGCAGCTCCTATCTGACATAGGCCTACTCCATGACCCCAGCCTTTCCCTTCAAGAATGAATCTATCTTTGCCGTTGTCAATGTCAAAAGCTGATGAGAGCAGACAGTCATCTGAAAGAAGACGCCTTATTGCCAGTTCCTTGCCAATGGTTATTTCTCCTTCTGTGCCTGTTATCCTTAATAGCGAGATTCTCCCGGATGGTCCTCTTTTGACGGGTGTCAGTAAGACGGGGACTCCGATGTCAATATTGAAATCCAGATGTAATCTGTTCTTTATTATTTCGGGTAGCACAGAGCGTTTCCATCTGTAGAAATCGGGAGTTGTCTCCCTGTCGTAGTTTTTCAGCACGGATTTCAGAATCTTTTGCCGATGCATGTCTGGCAATGCCGACAGGTCGCACCAGGGATCATCGATAGATTGAAGATAATCGAGGTCCCTGTTTTGCCAGCAAATGGAGAAGATTTCGGTTTTCCCTCCGCAGCATTTGGAATATCGTGAGTCCGCTATTTTCCCACTGCGGTCGGTCAGCACAAGTCCGGCTGTGTCAGTGACCGCCTTTTCAGCTTTGGCTGTGACGGCTGATTCTCCCTGAAACCGTTGGCAATGATCGTCATTGCATAGATGAAAGAGCGTATGGTCACTTCTGTCGTAAATCCTTATGATGGTTTCTCCGGAAATAGATGATTCGGAATCCTTTTGATGTGGCAGGCGGGATTTCAGGTATGCGTTGACTGCCCACGATCGGGCTATGATGGCGTGTGCCTTTATAAATTCAAAAGGAGCATCCGGATTCATTTCGCTTGACACCACACTGCGGAGATAATCCTCTATTTCGATGTTACATATAAGACTTATGCCGTTTTCCGGAGAGGATAGAAATTCCGGTTCTCCTTTTAGAATCAGAGGATATGATCGTTGCCAATGAAATCCTATTCCCATCATGGCGTTTTCCACTATGATGTTGTCCCCCCGGCGGGAAAGGCGCGGAAAACCGCAGGTATGGATTCCTATGCGCAGTTTCATCGGCACAACGGCAGATAATCGTTGAGTTCTTCAGCGGTAAGTCCGCATTCATCATATATGGACATTACCTCTTCTGCGGTGAGACGCTCGAAGTCTTCCTGACGCGGAAGTATCAACAGACCGGCCATATCAACTGCTCCGGGACTGACAATGCGCTGTCTTTCATCTTTGGCAAAATACATCTCCGGTCTATGACGTTTCCGTGGAAATACCACGATACGCAGTTTCCTTTCGGAATCCATCCAGACAAGCACGTTTACCATGCCGGGATCGGGAGATCCAGTCTTTGAGTCGAACCCATATAGTTTCGGAAGTATGCTGAGAAGTTGCATTCCATCCGGATCGGGGAGAATCACGATGCTCCAGAAATTTATAGGGAGATCTATGGGAAATTCTGTTGATGATATTAGCCCGGATTTATTGGCCGGATGATATCGTTCCACGATAGGGATAATAGGGAATTCCTCTTTAACGGTAGCCTGAAAGTGCAGGTGGTCCGGTGCGGATGCACCGGCTCGTGCGCCATTGTAGAAAAACGCCAGACAAGGAGCCTGATCCGCTGCCGCCACCATGTCAAGAGGAGTCTCCTCCTGTGGTTCATGGGCTTTGCTTACTATCGTGAGATGGACCGGAAATATAGGGTATGGGTTTATAAGACAATCCCAGCCGTCGATAAGAGGCAGGGGCTGTTGTTGTGTCGGTCGGTTCGCTTTGCAAAGGAAACAGGGCCGTCTTGCCAATGAGGAGGAATCCACATTGGAGGCGGTCGATTTTATCCGGCCTGGATTGAACTGCAGACCGATATTCATGTCTCCTATGTGTATTATACGTCTCTGTGTCTTCAACAGTGCGTCGTAATGTTCACGCAGACCGGGCCAGTCTCTGAATTGTCGGTCGTAGAAGTCGTTTATGGTTTCAAGTGTCAACATGGAATATGAAGGAAGAATGGGATGGTTAGAATGGACCGGATGATTCGGAGTCATCGAAAATGGAATCGGCATTGGGACCTATGGTGCCATCGATGGCACTCATTTCAGGCGTATTGGCTCTTATTCGTGCGTATAATTCGATTGAGCGGATGAAGTCTTTATATGTATTGTGGGCGTTTGTTTGTTCTACTGTAAGTGATGCATCGGAATTCCCTTCCCAACGTCGGCAGAAGTAGAGAGGTTCGAATATACGTCCCACTATATAGTCGCGAGACACACGCAATGCCATGGCATAATCCTCTCCATAACTCACGTTGGGAAACAGGAATTTGCGTGCCACACTTGTGAAAAATCCACGTGGTGCGCCAAATCCGTTGATACGCAGGGCATTGTTTGCGCCGTTCTCGTCAGTCCATTCTCTATGGTCAATCAATCCCGGCGGGATGGGACGCATGCTGAAATCAGTGATTATATAACTTCCTATAACCATCGCGGCCCCTGTCTCCCGGAACTTCTCCACCATTCTGCATAGAGTATTTTCATCCGCATATACATCGTCGGAATCAAGCTGGATAGCAAAACGTCCGCATTCGGGATGAAGAATACCGCGGTTCCAGCATCCACCGATGCCTAATCCCTCGTTGCCGTCCAATTCAATTCTTATCAGTCTCGGATCAGAAATTCCGCGTAGAAGTTCGCGGGTACCGTCGGTAGAGCCATTATCAATTACGATGACATTGAAGTCGAAAGTAGATTTCTGCAACAAGGCTGAGCTTACAGCATCCCCGATGGTTCTGACACGGTTTCGTACCGGTATTATGACAGATGCTTCCCGAGGAAATTCATCAGTATCGAAATCGGAGGCGCATGAAATCTTGTTTTCAGACACCAAAGCGTTGATTTCATAAAGATGATCCGACAGGGTGTTTTCCATCTGAATCTGATATTCCCTTTGGAAAGGATTGACATAATCGTGTTGTTTCTCTCCGCTTTTTCTGTTGTCGGTTCTTTCGGCGATATACAGATATTCCGGTATACTCATGAAGATACCGGTCGACGATAGTCTGAGACGCAATGCATACCAGCCTCCGTCGAGCATTTTGTATTCGTCGGTGAAGTCTTCTGATGCCGATAATACGTCGGCCACGTTAAGAAGGACGACGGGCCCGAAATCAAAGTCATCGCGGAGTGACCCGTATTGATAGTCGCATACGGGATGGTTTACAAGCGAGCCGTCCGGTAATTTTTCTCTATAATTACAATATGTCAGTGTCGCGTCTACTTCGGAAGCAGTGTCGATCAGACGGTGGAAGCAAAATTCGTCGGGTATTATCTCCCGGTCGTCAAGGTGGACAATCACATAAGGGTCAAGAGAATTGCGACAGATGTCGTCACAGAGTTGACGCACATTTTTGAATCGGATTATTTCCATGTCTGATAAGATGCGGTTGTCAGTGTTGATAAATAGACAGGAGAAGAGAATCTGTTTGATAGAGTGTTAGCGGCCGAACCAGTCGAGAACGGCCTTGAAAATCGAGTCTCGTATGCCGGGATCTTCGACTGTCTCAAGCGGGAAGCTGAAGATGGCACGTTGACCTTTGCCACGTCGGGACAGAACCCCGGCCCCAGTTATGGAGTCGCTAAGAGTAATAACGGTTTCTCCCGAATTATCGGACGGACAAATGGCATCCGGCTTTTCAACTATATAAAAGTCTTTGTTGAGTGTAGAGGAGTAGGTTGCCGTGCTGTCAAGACCGGGCATGGAGATATTAATACGTCCGGAAGGATTTCTGACGTCGATGGAATCCTGTCTTACACCTAATGTCTCGGATGCGAAAGAGGCATCTGTACCGGAGACGATGTATTGGCCGGATGCAACCAAATGACCTCCTTTAGAAATAAATGTACTGAGTTTCTTCCCAAGATTTTCAGGTATGGTAGGATAGTTGATGCCGGTCTTTCCATTGCCTACAGTCACAGCCTTCTGTTTCCCCAGAATGAGATCTACAATCTTGAAATCCGAAAGTTTTACATCGCCGTTTTCAACAGCGGATGCCGAAGTACTTACAAAGCCATATCCGGCTTTGGAGATAGACTGTCCATGTATGTACGGATAATCGAAAGTATTCCCTGCGATCACCTTTGTGGCATAGTTCTGCGAGCTCCGGCCGAAGGCTTCTCCTGCTCCGCGTCGGAATTCGGTCTGATGGCCAGCAAAAGATATGTCTCGTATATACGGCACCCCGAAATCCTCTTCAGAAAGGAAGCCTGCATTCCCTCCTTCGGAGAAATGATCCGGCCCGCTTACCTTTGAAAATCCGTTGACGACCAATATAGGCTGGCGGCCTGATTCAGCCTCACGTAATGCAAGTGTTTCGGACGGAAAGGATATACCGCCGTCGTTTGCAGCCACAATTCTGAAACTATGGATTTCAGTGTCGGGAACCATTATATCGAAGTGGGTTGAACGTGTTTCTCCTATTTTGTGAAATCCGAGAGTCTCGCCACTGCGTTCCAGAACAATATATTTCTTAGGTGTCGCTGTCGGTTCCAGAGGATCCTGAACCGCGCTCCAGGAAAGTCTGTAATGGCCTTTCTTGGTGCGTTTTATTGCAAAATTCTTTACGGGAAGTGGCTGGACTACAAATTCCCGGTCTTTGCGTTCGGCCATGAAACGGCCGAGGGCCTTGTAGATTGCCCGTCCCACCCAGAAGCGGAATCCAGGATCAAGACCATATTGCATGTCAGCGAAATTCTGATGACTCATCAGTTCGATAAGTGAGGTGGGAACTTCCGGTACTCTCGCTTCCACATAACTTTTGTCCCACATCGAGCGGCGTGTCCATCGTGGTTCGTAGATCTGGCGGATATCACCGGTGATCTGCCGCATAAGCATGTCGGTAAGCATCCGCGAATTTATTCGCGGTGTGCCATCCTCGTAAGAGTCGCCGCCGTTTGTATAGTAGATACCGAGTGTGCCTACAAAACTGTCATCCGAACGTTTTCCTGCATCCGAGTGTAATGCCATGCACACGTCGACAGGAATTTTCAACCCGTCGGCATCAGGAATCACGCGTGATCCTCCGGCCAACCAATTGATCCAGTGTCCGCGGCTGGTGTAGTCATCTTTGTAGTCGTTGGAACCGTGATATGGAGAATATACGTTCTCAGGTGCTCCAGCCCAATGAAGCCAGTATCTGGCTCCCTCCACAAAGCGTGGCATGCCGGATGTGCGGAATGTCGGAGTGCGGTTTTTCTGAACCGGCGTCTGCAGAGGTTCCGCCGGTATGGAGGTATCTGCCGGTTCGGCGTCGACAGCTCCCTCTCCTTCTTCCTCAGACGAGGTCTCGTCTGTTTCCTCTTCTTCGCCTTCCTCGTCGTCTATCTCTTTGTCGGGAGTTTCATCAGGAGTAGACGGATCAAGATATATATCGCTCCGGCTGGAACTTCTTGCAATGTTGCCCATTCCTCCTCCGATCTTTACCGCATCTGCCGTAAGGATCTTTCCTTCCGACTTCTCGGTCAGATTGGTAAGGGTTACAACAGGTTCCGTATCGCTATACCCGGCCTTGAACGGGAAAGTCCCGAGATAGATCCATGTGCCTCCGCCCATGGTCTGGTTCACCAGAAACTCTTTGCTGCCACCGGAATAATTTACCGTATAATGGGCATCTTCTGTGGAGCCTGGCAATGATTTATAGCTGACATATACCGCATATTCCCCTTCTTCGGGTATATCGGCATACCAGGCTGCTATTGATGGATTGCCGTTGCTGACAGTGGTTGTCTGACGGTATGTCCCGTTTTCAAAAGGATTCTCGGTGTCACGGAAATCAGGAAGGTCGTAAATGAAACCGTCCTCTTCACCGGTCTGCCATGGGCGTGAACCGGTATTTTCGCGATAATAAGGCTGAGAATATATCTGACCGTCAGGATTTGTATCGTTGTCTACTATTACTTCATTAGTATTGATGTCCCTTTCTCTTGGTAACATCACGTAGGCACCGGCATTTTCAAGCATTGGGACTGTGAACGGCAATATATATCCCATGGTGTAAAGATCTTCCATGGTTTCGAAAAGAAGAGGTCTTTGCCATTGCCAGCTTCCTGATTTGAAGTATCTTCCGTGGCTTGACCAGAGACCCACAATATCGCCCTCCATTCCCTTTTTAGGATTCACCCAAGGTTCGCGTTCTACTACAAAAGGTATGTTCTTCCTGTATTTCTCCGGTAGTTTGTCGACCTTGGTGATATAATACGCCATCGGATGATTGCGCACTGTGACAGTGACAGGATAATTGTCAAACGGTTCTGGAAGATTCCGTTTGATCTCTTTCTGCAGGGAGACAATGAATTCCTGTGTCACGGGTAGATATGTGTAATTCTCATTGAGACTTACCTTGGTGAGACGTTGTGTAGAGTCCGTTTTCACACTATTTACCCTGAGTCCTCCGGGATTGAGATTGGATGGAATCCATTGGCGCAGAGCTTCGTCTACAGCAAGGGTCAGAGAATCGCTCATCACTGGATCCGGAGGAGGAGCGGGGCGAGATGCACGTCTTGAGACAGCGCGCGAACGATATCTGGATTTGGATGACTTTCTGGATTGTTTTGAGTTTTTCTTTGAGTTTCTCTTTTTTGAAGATTTGGTTTTCTTGGATGAGGTTTTCTTCTTTGAGGCTCTTTTTTTGTTTTTGGATGTCTGTGAAGTCTTTGCCTTGGAACTCTTGCGGGCCATGGCATCCGGGGTTGTGACTCCGACTCCTACCAATAGTACAAAAGATATGAGAAGATATATGTAGCGTTTTATGTTGAATTTCATATTTTAACGGTCCGTTGCAATTATCATCAGCCGGATGTCAGGAGGAAAGAACCGATGTCCGGAATGCAAAATCAGTGCGAAGTTACGAAAATTTTAGTGCATCATGAAGAGAGGCGGTATTAAAAACCGTTAAAACATGGCAGAACGAATTAGAGTAGTGTGGTGTCTGAACAGAGAAAGAGGCTGCGAAAATTTCACAACCTCCTTCATACTTACGTCTTGTACAGACGGTGATACAAAAATGGTATGTCAACGGGATCACATCATGCCGCCCATTCCGGGAGCAGGCATTGCGGGCATAGGGGGATTATCCTCTTTCTTGTCGGCAATGACACACTCGGTGGTGAGGAACATTCCTGCTATGCTGGCTGCATTCTCAAGAGCCACGCGTGTCACTTTGGCAGGGTCGATCACACCGGTGGCAAAGAAATTCTCGTATGTGTCTGTACGGGCATTGAAACCGAAATCGCCAGTGCCGTCTTTCACTTTCTGCACGATTACAGCTCCTTCAAGACCGGCGTTTGCCACAATCTGACGGAGAGGCTCCTCAATGGCACGGCGGATGATGGCGATACCTGTGTTTTCGTCGTCGTTGTCTCCCTTAAGGTCTTCAAGGGCCTGCAGACAGCGGATATAAGCTACGCCGCCACCAGGCACAATACCTTCGGCGATTGCGGCCCGAGTTGCACTCAGAGCGTCATCCACACGGTCTTTCTTTTCCTTCATCTCGACCTCGGAGGGTGCACCGATATAGAGTACCGCTACGCCTCCGGCGAGTTTGGCCAGACGTTCCTGAAGTTTCTCCTTGTCATAGTTGGAAGTAGTGGTCTCGATCTGAGCTTTGATCTGAGCCACGCGTGATGCGATGAGATCTTTTGCGCCTGCACCGTTGACAATGATGGTTGAGTCTTTGCTTACTGCCACTTTCTCGGCTGTTCCAAGATCATTGATAGTGGCCTGTGAAAGCTGCATCCCCTTGATTTCACTGATAACTGTTCCGCCTGTAAGCACAGCGATATCCTCAAGCATCTCTTTGCGGCGGTCGCCGAATCCGGGAGCTTTTACGGCACAGATTTTCAGTGAGCCGCGCAGACGGTTCACTACCAATGTGGCCAATGCCTCATTGTCGACATCCTCGGCTATGATGAGAAGAGGGCGTCCGCTCTGGGCTGCAGACTCCAGAACAGGAAGCATGTCCTTGAGATTGGAGATTTTCTTGTCATAAAGGAGTATGTAGGGAGAATCCATCTCACACTCCATTTTCTCACTGTTGGTAACGAAATAGGGTGAGATATATCCACGGTCGAATTCCATGCCTTCAACCACGTCTACGGTAGTTTCGGTGCCTTTGGCTTCTTCCACAGTGATCACTCCCTCTTTCTTCACTTTCTCCATGGCCTCGGCTATGAGACGGCCTATCTGTTCGTCGTTGTTAGCCGAAACACGTGCAACGTTCTCGATTTTCTCGATATCGTCATCCACTTCCTGACTCTGGGCTTTGATACCCTCCACTACTTTGCTGACGGCTTTGTCAATACCGCGTTTCAGATCCATGGGGTTTGCCCCGGCAGCCACATTCTTGAGGCCTTCGGTCACAATTGCCTGAGCGAGTACGGTGGCGGTAGTAGTGCCGTCGCCAGCCTGGTCCCCGGTCTTGGAGGCAACCTCTTTGACGAGTTGCGCACCCATGTTCTGGAATGGATCTTCCAGTTCAATCTCACGTGCAACTGTCACACCGTCCTTTGTGATATGTGGTGCGCCGAATTTCTTTTCGATAATCACATTGCGGCCTTTGGGACCGAGTGTAACCTTGACAGCGTCGGCAAGAGCGTCAACGCCGTTTTTAAGCTCTTCGCGAGCTTTGATATTGAATTTTATTTCTTTAGCCATGGTTGTGTGTTCTTTGTAGGAGAAATTATATTATCTGATAACTGCAAGCACGTCTGACTGACGCATCATGAGATATTTCGTGCCTTCGAATTCTATCTCTGTGCCGGCATATTTGCCATAGAGCACTTCGTCTCCAGGTTTTAGAACCATTTCCTCGTCTTTGGTGCCTCCGCCTACGGCGAGCACTTTACCCTTGAGGGGCTTTTCCTTTGCAGAGTCGGGGATGATGATGCCGCCCATTGTCACCTCTTCGGCAGCTGTGGGCTCAATCAGTACGCGATCGGCTAATGGCTGGATATTCATTTTATTATACGTTTTATGGTTTGTAAAATTTTATTTAATGATCAGACCGTGAAAATTTCTTTTCCGGTTTGTCGATGGAGTAAGCAAATAGTGTGCCAAACTTTTTGATAACTTCTAAAGGCATACTTGCCGGTTTACTTGCTCATCTAAATTAAACGTATAGAAAACGGTATGGTTCAGCTTTTACGGATAAGTTTGCCATTGGCCGTACGTCCGATAGGGCGGCGTATGATGGCTCTGGGGCGTTCGTGAGGAGGTAGTAATTCTGACAGAGCGTGGGCCAGTTCCGGCGGAATATCCTCAGAAATACCGCTGCCTCCTGTGTCGTCGATGACAATGACCACCTCCTCTCCCCATTTGTCGGAAGGGATTGAGGAGACTATGAAGTTTTCATTTATCAAGTGTGCGATTTTGCGCTCCACATCTTCCGGCACGGTCTTCATGCCTCCGGTGACTATGATATTGTCTGCACGTCCCAGTACACGGAATTTTTCTGGACTGACTATATTGACGATGTCATTGGTAATGATCTTTCCGTGAATCCCATCAACTTTCAGTATAAGGCATCCCCGGGAATCGATGCCGATATCAATTCCGGGCAAGACAGTGAACGACTCCTCCGGATTTTTGCTTACATGGCGCAGGGCAATGTGAGATGCTGTTTCTGTCATGCCGTATGTCTCGTAGGCATTGATACCGGAGTATGTGAGCTGATTCCTGATTTTTTGTGGAAGCGGCGCACCTCCGATGATTATCGCTCCTATCCGTGGAAGGGTTCCCTGACTGTGCCGGAGCAATATATGATCGACCATCGAAGGTACTATTGCCAGAAGGTCTATGGCCTGGTCTGCCGGGAAGGACGGACGATTGGAGGGTGTTTCAAATGTAAACAGGCAGCCAAGAGCAAGAGCTCTGGCTACCATCATTTTACCTCCTATATATCTGGTTGATACGCAACTGTGCAGATGACTGCCGGAGGTAAGGTTGAAAACGTCGACCGTGCGACGTACACTTGCATCAATAGATTCTCTTGACAGTCGTATTGGTTTCGGAGTGCCGGTGGAGCCGGATGTGTGGGCGATAATTTCCCCAGAGGCCCATTCGCGACAGAATTGCCATACGTGTTGCCGTTCCTTAGCCCAGGATTCCGATATGGATTGTACCATTTTTAGTGACGTCTTTTGTCATTCTCTCCATTCCAGACTGTCAAGCCAACGGTTGTCGTAAACAAATGTCGGATCAAACATCAGTTGTTCACCTTTCAGTGTCAATGGAGAAGGGGCATTGTTGGTGAATAGGTTTCCGGTACCGAGTCCTTGTGGAATCTCGACATCAAGAGATGCTGTGAACTGGGCGAGAGCATTCAATCCTACATTTGATTCAAGTGATGAGGTGATCCACCAGCCGATACCTCGTTCCCGTGCAAGTTCAATCCATTCGACAGCACCGGAGAATCCGCCGCATAACGCAGGCTTGAGAATTATGTATGCCGGACGGATTATGTCGAGCATATCCGTTTTTTCTCTGATGCCGGATATTCCGATCAATTCCTCGTCAAGAGCGATTGGCAGTGGTGATGCGGAGCACAGGAAAGCCATAAGTTCCGTGTGTCCGGCAGGAATCGGCTGCTCTATGGAATGGATGCCCATATCCGCAAGCCATTTAAGCCGGGGGAGGGCCGCATCCATTGGAAATCCGCCATTGGCATCGACCCTGATTTCCAATTTTTCCGGAGAGAACCTGGCACGCACGGCTGTTATCATGCGTTCCTCTTCTGCCCAGTCGAGTGCTCCGATTTTAAGTTTGATGCATCTGAAACCTGCATCAACCTTTTCCTTGATTCGCATGGTCATCTCTTCCAGCGATCCCATCCATACGAGTCCGTTGATTACAATCGGACTTCGACCGTTGGTGAAATCGGAAGGAGCATATATTCTGCGGCATCCGAGAGCAAAGTCCCGTAGGGCCTGTTCAAGGCCGAACTGGATGGATGAATGATGGGAGAGATCCGTCGGGCGACCTAAAGCGACATTGGCCAGCAGTTCTATAAGTTTGTACTCATATCTCTCGTCGGCTTCGGGAGACAGTCCGGGAAAGAGAGGAGCTTCCCCTAATCCGAAGTGTGTGGGATTGTGTTCGTCGAATACCTTTATAAAATAAGTGGGCTTTTCATAAAGGATGCCCCGGGAGGTGCCTGCAGGCTGATGAAAATGCAGTGTGTATGGAGCGTAGGCGAGGCGCACGGTTCAGGGAAATTTGGGGAATTGGTCGAAGTCAGGGTCTCGTTTCTCCAGAAAGGCATTTTTACCTTCCTGGGCTTCCGCCATAAGGTAGTACATCAGTGTGGTATCACCTGCAAATTCCATCAGCCCATGCTGACCGTCAAGTTCAGCGTTTAATGCCCGTTTGACCATCCGGATTGCCATGGGGGAACGTTTCAGTATAGTGCGGCACCATTCCACTGTGGTCTCTTCAAGTTTGTCAAAGGGAACCACTGCGTTTACCATTCCCATTTCCAGGGCCTCTGCGGCTGTGTATTGCTTGCAGAGAAACCATATTTCACGTGCCTTTTTCTGGCCGACACATCTTGCGAGATATGATGAGCCGAAACCGGCGTCGAAACTTCCCACTTTAGGGCCCGTCTGGCCGAATCGGGCATTTTCGGATGCGATGGAAAGGTCACAGACCACCTGCAGCACATTGCCGCCTCCGATGGAATATCCGTTGACCATGGCAATGACCGGTTTAGGCAATGACCGTATGGCTTTATGGAGATCAAGCACATTGAGCCGTGGCACACCGTTCTCATCCACGTATCCGCCAATACCTTTTACGTTCTGGTCTCCTCCGGAGCAGAATGCTTTATCGCCGGTGCCGGTAAGTATCACCACTCCTATGTCATTCCGTTCTCGGCATATTGACATGGCATCAAGCATCTCCATGTTTGTCAGTGGTCTGAAAGCGTTGTATACACGTGGACGATTGATGGTTATCTTTGCGATGCCCTCAAACTGTTCGAAGAGGATATCAGTATATTCTTTGATTGGTTTCCAGATTATTTGTTCCATTTTTATTCCCGGTTTTTAAGTGTGGAGAAGTAGTTTTTAAGTATAGAGGCTGAGATCAAAGGATCGGTTTTCATCTCAAGCAGTATGCATCCGTCAGATGGAGAGAAGAGACGCTCCAATGCTTTTATGAGACTGCTTTCATTGTCGGCATATAGATACTCCATACCGAATGCGTCTGTCAGTTTTGTGAGATCAAGTCGTGGATCGGTACAGAAATATTTTTCACGCAGATCATCTGGTAAAGATGCCGTGGTGGCTACAAAGCGAAAGATGGCACCTCCGGAATTGTTTACCACGATTATCCTCAGCCGTTGTGGGATTCCCTTGAAAGCAAGAGCGGAAAGGTCGTAGCTGAAGGAGAGGTCTCCGGTGATGAGAAGTGTCATTCCGGGATAGGCGAGGGCTGCTCCTACAGATGTCGAGGTACATCCGTCGATACCTGACACTCCACGGTTGCAGAAAGAGGCGTGGGGTGCATGTTGTTGCAGTAATTGGGCATATCTTACAGGTGTGCCGTTGGAAAGCTGGAGATTGAGAGAGCCCGGAAGTTTACGGAATACAATCTCCAATCCTTTCATATCGCTCCAGGGTATGTTTCTCAGATAGCGGGCATGCAGATTTGCGGCGCGCTCTGAGGCTGATATCCACTCCTGACGATAGGAGGATTGATTCACAAATTTTCCCAATACCCCTCTCAGACGACGGAAGAACGGAGCAGCAGGTGCGGTAATACGTTTGGTGAGGGACTGAAAACAGTCAGCTATCCGGTCATTAGGTCCTATCGCCCAATGACCCAGTCTTGGAGGATAGGAGCGCAGATATTGTTTCACAAAGCGGGATACGAGTGCCCCTCCGAATGATATTGCAATATCGGGTCTAAGGTCCTCTTTATCTGATTCGGAAAGAGAACAAAGTAAAGTGTCTACCGGAGTTTGTCCGTCGGGAAGATGGAGATTGGCCAGTGTCTCGTGAAGGATAAATACATTCGGGAGTTGCGAGAAAATGCTCAGAGCGCGGTTGAGTCTGTCATCCGGAGGACAGAAACCTCCCACCACTAGTATTCGTGTATCGGCAACTTCACGGGCAAGTTGTAAGATGGTCTCTTTGCTGACCATTCCCTCCGGTTCGATATTCTCAACTATTCTCTGTGACGGGAGTGCGGTTCCTTCATTTGTCAGCGGCGCGTGGAGCTGTACATTTATATGCACGGGGCCCGGTTTGCCGGAAATTGCTGTAAGACAGGCTTCATTGGCCACACGGTTGGCATACCAGAGATGTTCCTCTCCGGGCATCTTTACGTCGGGAATGTCGAAAGAGCGTTTCACCAGATTGTCGAGTACTCCGGCCTGATGGATGGTCTGGGAATCATCCTGATCAATCCATTGCAATGGCCTGTCTGCCGAGATTGCAATCAGTGGAATCCCTTGATAGAGTGCTTCGGCCAGAGCTGGTGCGTAGTTCAGAGGAGCGGACCCGGAAGTGCAAACCAATGCCACCGGTCGCCGTGAGACCTGGCTCATGCCGAGCGCGATGAAAGCTGCAGAACGTTCATCGGCTACTACGGTCAACTCGATGTCGGGACATGCGTCGAATGCAAGAATAAGCGGGGCGTTGCGTGATCCCGGAGAGACTACGCAACGGCGTACTCCTTGCCGGGCCAATACTTCAGCCAGAATCAGACAGTTGGTTTTATCGGGAATCATATTTTCATAGAACCGATTTGTGACATTTTACCGGAATGTGACCGGCCAGAAACGCAGATGCCTCCATAGGCTTTTTCCCTGAAGGCTGGAGTGAGATGATTTCCAACATCCTGTCTGATGCAGCTACTATCAATCTTTTCCCGTCTATGACCACCGTCCCGGGTTCTGTCCCAATCTTCTCAGGGAGGAGACGGGTATCGAAAATTTTCACTTCAATATCCTGTCCCGAAGAAAGTGTGATAGTGGTCCGGGCTGCCGGATAAGGGGAAAGTCCCCTGACATGATCATGGATTTCTTTTGCGGATTTCGTCCAGTCGATTTCGCAATCTGCTCTGAAAATTTTCGGTGCGGGTATGAATTCACCGTCGGGCTGAGGGGTGACGGATAGAGTCTCGTCAGCTATGTCTCTTACTGTCTGGAGGGTCATGTCGGCTCCGATCTCCATCAGTCTGTCATGAACCAAACCTGCATTGTCATTTTCGCCTATCGCAATCATCCGTTGGTCGATGATATCGCCGGTGTCAATCTCCTGTTTGAGGAAGAAGGTGGTGACTCCGGTCACAGGATCGCCGTTCATGATGGCTCTGTTGATCGGGGCTGCACCACGGTATCTGGGCAGCAGCGATGCATGCAGATTGAAGCAGCCGAGACGCGGCATGCTCCATACGGCTTCAGGGAGCATTCGGAATGCGATGACAATAAACAGGTCGGCGTCGATTTTTCGTAGAGAACCGATAAAATCAGGATCTTTGAGATTGACAGGCTGAAGGACAGACAGTCCACGTTCCAGGGCAAATTTCTTCACATCGCTTTGCAGAAGTTTATGGCCGCGACCGGCCGGTTTGTCCGGAGCCGTGACCACGGCTGCCACGTTCCATCCGTCATCGAGAATACTTTTTAGCGAAGCCACCGCAAATTCCGGTGTGCCGAAGAAAACTATTTTCAGACTGTCTTTATTCATCTTATTGACTTGAGGATTTCTATTTTGCATGGGTAATATTATCAGTCATCAGTGTAATGACGCAATAAGGCCCGGTAGGAACTGAATATCTTTGATTTGCTTACAAAACCGACGTATCTGTCACCCTCTACCACCGGCAGGTTCCAGGCATGAGTGTCATCGAAGAGTTTCATCACCTGCTCCATTGGAGCCGATATGTCGATACGGGCCGGAGGTGTGGACATGAATCGGCTGACATGCATTTTCTTGTATAGGTCCGGCCGGAACATGATGTTGCGTATGTCGTCGAGAAGTACGATCCCCTTGAAATTCCCCTCATTGTCTACCACAGGAAAAAGATTGCGCTTTGAAGTGGCGATAATATCGACTACCTCTTTCAGGTTCATATCTGGAGTGACACACTTGAAGTCGCGTTCGATCACGTTGTCAACTTTAAGAAGAGAAAGTACGGCTTTATCCTTTTCATGGGTGAAGAGTTCCCCTTTTCTGGCGAGACGCATTGTGTAGATACTGTATGGCTGGAACATGCGTACGGTCATGTATGCGAGTGTGGATACAATCAGCAGGGGTAGAAACAGATCGTAACCTCCGGTCATTTCGGCTGTGAGGAAGATGGCCATCAGTGGTGCGTGCATCACTCCGCTCATGACTCCCGCCATTCCCAGAAGTGCGAAATTCTTGTTGGAGACACCGATCTCCGGCCAGAACTGATTGAAGCAATAGGCAAACAGAAAACCGGCCATGGCCCCTACGAACAATGATGGCGCGAAAGTGCCTCCGACTCCTCCCGCTCCATTTGTGGCACTTGTGGCGAAGGCTTTTGTAAGTACGATGCAACCGATGAAAAGAGCGATGAACCAGATGTCGTCGCGGTCGGGATAGAAAAGAGTTCCGTCGACTATGGAGGCGGTGTCGCCGTTAAGAAGATTGTTGATGGCTCCGTAGCCTTCTCCGAACAGCGGAGGGAACAGGAAAATTAGAAGAGCAAGCAGAGATCCTCCGATCACAACTTTCAGCCATGTTTTCCCTATTTTGCGGAATAGTGCCTCCATACGGTTCATTATGACTGTGAAGTAGAGCGATACGAATCCTGTGAATATGCCTAACAGGATTGTATAAGGAATCTTTCGTGTGAGAAAAGGCTCGCTCTGCACAAAGAAAAATTCCGCATCATATCCTTCCATCACGTATGCTACGGTAGCACCGGCGATGGAGGAAAGAAGCAATGGCATTATTGTGGTGCCTGTCAGGTCGATCATGAGCACCTCAAGAGTGAACAGCATTCCTGCGATCGGTGCGCGGAAAATACCTGCAATTCCGGCGGCTGCTCCGCATCCGACGAGAATCATAAGTATTTTGGGAGACAGCCGGAACGCCTGTCCCAGATTGGATCCTATTGCCGAACCGGTGAATACGATCGGACCTTCCGCCCCGACTGATCCGCCGAAGCCTATGGTGACGGAAGATGCTATCAGAGAGGCCCACATATTGCGTGGTTTCAGACGTGATTTACGCTTTGAAATGGCGTAGAGCACTCTGGTGACGCCGTGGGAGATGTTGTCTTTCACCACATATTTCACAAAAAGCACCGATAGGATTATGCCTGCCATCGGACAGGCGAGATACAGCCAGTTGGCAGACGTGACAGCCAGATTTGTGGTGACAACCGATGAAATGGCATGTATGAGAAATTTGAGCAACTGGGCTGCCAAACCTCCGACAATTCCTACTACAAGAGCGAGTATCACAAGGAAGTTACGTTCCTTGATATGTTTTTCGCGCCACAGCACTATCTTGAACCATGCGCGGGTGAAGGCGTTGTGATGTTCTTTGTATGCCACTTGACTTGTGTCTTGGTTTATGCCCGTACGGATATCGCGTCTATTTCCCGCGTCCGGTGATTACGGTGCGCACGGTGTATATCATTATTTTGAAGTCGACGGAAATGGACATATTGGCAAGATACACGAGATCAAACCGCGTCCGTGCCACCATTTCCTCTACTGTAGAGGCATAGCCGAATTTAACCATTCCCCAGGAAGTTATCCCGGGGCGTACCTGATGCACGAGAGTGTAATAGGGAGCCCTTTTTACAATCTGTCTGATAAAAAAGTCTCTTTCCGGACGAGGCCCGACGATAGACATCTCGCCGCGGATCACGTTCAGAAACTGGGGGATTTCGTCAAGCCGGTATTTCCGTAGGAAATTTCCTATTGGTGTCACTCTGGGATCTCTCTCGGATGTCAGCTGCGGTCCGGATGCCTCGGCATCAGTGCGCATGGTGCGGAATTTGATTATGTTGAAAGGTTTCTGACGATATCCTACGCGCTCCTGACGATAAAATATCGGTCCGGGAGAACTTCGTTTCACCAATAACGCCACTATCAGACAGGGAATTGCCAGCAGAGTCAGAGCCAATGATGAGAAAAGCACGTCAATGGTACGTTTGATATTTTTGGTAGCTTCGCTGACTTTCGGACTTGCCAGATCGACAAAAGGTTCGCCGTATATGTCCTGAAGATGTATCGAGGATGTGACGTAGTCGAGAGTGTCCGGGGCTATGCGGATTGTCGTGCCGAGAGGGAAGAGTCGATTTACCAGAGAAAGCACCAATCGGTCATCCATTTTCTGGGGAGCGATGAATACCTGACGTACTTTATTGGCTATAATGAAATCCGGAAGGGAATCCAGATCCATGACTGGTGCTGGAAGAGATGAGGCACTTTTTTCATCCGGCAACCGGACGAATCCCGTGATGTCGTACCCGAGACTGATTTTCTGATCCGAAATACGTGAGGCTGTACGTATGGCCTCTTCGGATGCTCCTACGATTATTACAGGTTCACGCCATTGGTGACTCCGCAGTTTTGAGATGGTCAGAGTGGTTAGTGTGAGTCTTCCGAAATATGTGACTATGAATAGCAACAGGAAGAGAGTAAACAACATCAGATAGTTGGTGCTGACAATCAGTGTCTGGTCGTTTGTGAGCAGAGCGAGGAAAATCATAAGTGTCGCGAACAGGGATGAGAAGAGAGTGGTCATGAATTCCTGCAGGCGCGATTTCTTGAAGGGATTATTGTAGTAGCCCGACATCCAGTATAGTATCAGCAGAAACAAGGGTATCAGTATTTGTTCGGTTATAAGTTTCGGAGAGCCGAAAAATATCCGGAAGTCTGCTGTGTTGAGATTGTTGAATGTCGAGAAGCGATATAAGTTGAACAGAAAGAATGCTATATTGGCCGTCAGCAGGTCGGTCAATACATATTTGAGCCGTTGTATTCTCTCGTTCATTTTGTTTTGAGGTTTGAGGGGTACTATCTTATAATTCTGAACAGTCCGCCGTCGCTGATTTTTATTATTCCCGATGGCTTGCAGTTTCGACCGAGGTCGCGTCCGTAACTTGCGATATAATCCACTTTTTCAGTTATGTCTCTATCTATTGACTGGAAATCGGATGATGTGGGCTGTCCGCTTATGTTGGCTGAAGTAGACACTATAGGCCGATGCAGCCTCCGGCATAGTTCGCGTGAAAACCGTTCGGAAGTGATGCGTATGCCGGCTGATCCGTCGGGTGCGAGAAGATTCGATGCAAGGCCGGTGGGATGATCGTATATTATGGTTATCGGATCTGTGGCGGCCTCTATGAGTTGCCACGCGGCGTCCGGCACATTCTCCACTGTGCGCTCCAGCATTGCTGCCGAATCTACCAGCGACAGCATTGATTTGGAATCTTCTCTTCGCTTGATGGCATAGATACGGCTGACAGCGTCATGATTTGTCGCATCACAACCAAGTCCCCAGACGGTGTCGGTCGGATAGAGTATGATTCCCCCTTTGCGCAGCACATCAAGTGCAGCGCGTATATCCGATTCGAAATCAAAGGTGTGATGCATATTATAAAAATTTACTTCAAAATTAGTAAAAAATCCTAAAGTGGCAAAGATGTGCGGGCAGGTAAATTGTCTATTTCAGCCAGCCAAATTGCCGCAGAGGCGTCGGAGGGCATTCTCCAGTCGCCACGTGGTGACAGACAGACACTGCCGACTTTGGGACCGTCGGGCATACATGAGCGTTTGAACTGTTGAGCGAAGAAACGACGGATGAAAATGCGTAGCCAATGTCGGATTATATCGGGTTCAAATTTGCCTTTGAAGGCTTTTACTGCAAGCCAATATATCTTACGCGGGCCGAATGCCGAACGGAGAGTATGGTAAATGAAAAAGTCGTGCAGTTCGTATGGTCCGACAAGGTCTTCTGTTTTCTGGGCGATCTGTCCGTCCGGGCTGGCAGGAATAAGTTCTGGACTGATAGGGGTGTCTGCAATGTCAAGCAGCGATTTTTCAAGCTCCGTATTTCCGCATTCCCGGGCATAGTGGCTCACAAGATAGCGGACAAGAGTCTTTGGTACGGATGCGTTGACCCCGTACATCGACATCTGGTCGCCGTTGTAGGTGCACCATCCCAATGCCAGTTCGGAGAGGTCGCCGGTGCCGAGTACCATTCCCCCGATCTTGTTGGCATAGTCCATCAGAATCTGGGTGCGTTCACGTGCCTGACAGTTTTCGTATGTGATGTCGTGCACTTCCGGATCATGGCCGATGTCGGTGAAGTGTAGAGACACGGCGTCGCCTATCGGAATCTCAATGCTGTCCACTCCGAGCAGACGCATGAGGTCTGTCGCGTTGGTATGTGTGCGTCCGGTGGTGCCGAAACCTGGCATTGTGATGGCATGGATCCCTTTGCGGTCAAGACCGAGTGTGTCGAATGCCCTGACTGCCACAAGAAGCGCGAGAGTGGAATCGAGACCGCCGGAAATTCCGACAGTGAGGGACCGACATCCTGTTGATTCAAGACGTTGTACAAGACCGGCAGTCTGGATATCAAGGATTTCGTCGCATCTGGATTGTAGGGTGTCGTTGTCGGAAGGTACAAAGGGAGCGGGATCTATATATCGAATAAGTTGAGAGGCGACTTCCGGCTGGACAGTTTCTCCGCAGTTTATTATGCGATATGGAGGGATGTCGTCTGCCGGTCCGGTGAATGTCTGGAAATATCTGCGGTCATCCTCAAGTTTTTCAATGTCGGCATCGGCTACTATGATATTACGGTGATGACCGAATGGTTTCCCTTTGGCCAATATATGTCCGTCTTCCGCGATCAATGTTTCTCCGGAGAAAACCAGATCGGTGGAAGATTCACCATGTCCGGCGGATGCGTATACATAAGCGCAGCGGCATCGGGCACTCTGCCCTTTGACAAGTGATCGCAGATATTCGCGTTTGCCTATCAGTTCAGGACTTGCCGACAGGTTGACCGTCACTGTCGCTCCGGCTCTGGATGCGATTGCCCCCGGAGACACCGGTACCCATAGATCTTCGCATATTTCCACTGCCACAAGAGCATTGCCTGTCCGGAAGAGGAGATCTCTACCGAACGGGTAGGTCTTTCCGTTGATTTCAGTTTCGGTAATTGTGGCGGGAGCGTCGTCTGCTGCGGCGAACCAGCGACGTTCGTAGAATTCATTGTATGCAGGGAGGTGGCTTTTGGGTACGATGCCCCGGATCTCACCTTCAGAAGCCACTATCGCACAGTTGAATAAACGGCCTGCAATACGCAGAGGTGCTCCGAACACCATTGTGACTCCGGTGCCGGCAGTTGCCTGTGCGAGAGTCAGACACCCTTTTTCCGCGGCTTCCAGAAGAGCAGAAGAACGGAAGAGGTCGGCGCATGTGTAGGCCGTGATTCCGAGTTCTTGAGTGACAATCAGGTTTACTCTGGCTGATGCTGCCTCGGCGAGAATTTTTCTCAGTGATTCGACGTTTGTGCTGACATCTGCTACCCGAACAGTTGCCGAAGCTGCCGCGATGCGTAGATATTTTGATTCAGACATGGAATAATATGTTCTATTGGGAGGGAAGAGTGGTCTGGAGAAGAGAAAAAATGTTGGGAGGACAAAGTTACAAAAACCTTTTATACTATTACAATGTTTTCCCGTTATAATGAAGGTCGCCTTATGCGTCTCTTGATTCCACACCTGACATATATGACTAAAAAAACATTGTACCGACTGCTTCTGGTTTCGACGTTTCTTACTGCGTTGATTCTGACATCCCAGTCATCATACGCCCACCGGGGAGAGAAGACTCTGGGAGTGTCCGGAGGCTTTGCCACTTATAATACCGGAGGTTATGCCACGGTCTATTTCCAATATTCTTTTGCGGAGCATGTTCGGATATCTCCCGAAGTAGGTTATGTGTTCCGTAACAACGGGAAGTCCGGATTTGGCGCATCGATAGACATGCATTTCCCATTTCGTGTGGCGAAAGCATTCAAACTATATCCTCTTGCCGGTGTCACATTCAACAATTGGGGATTCAAAAATCATGACTCCATGAGCCGCGGAGGTCTTGACTTCGGCGGAGGTTTTGATCTGTATCTGACCTTCCAGCTTAAGATGACGGTGCAAGGCAAATATTCCCTGATGAAAGATACAGGAGGCGGTTTTTTCAGCATAGGATTAGGATATGTGTTCTAACATTTAGACAATTTCTTAAAAAAGTTTGTATCGTTTTTACCCCTGATTTTCAATAGGTTGGGGGTTGATTTTGTATATGCGTATCACGTGGTACTAAAATAATTTTAGTAGTGTGTATTGCATAGTACTAAAATTATATCTAACTTTGCACCGTGGTTAAGCAATCCGGTTGCCATCTGTGCGGATAGGAGACGGAGAGCGGACACCGCCAAAACAAAACGAAAAACAGAATCGGACACGGAACTTTATTCTGCTTCAAAGCATCAAACAGACTGTCTGACATGATGTCAGGATAAAGTTCCGTTCCAAGAAACAAAACAACATGAAAACTTTCTACAATGTCCCCTCTTTCTCCACTATTCGGATCCCCTTGATGGCCGGCGGAATGTTGCTTGCCATATCCGCTTCCGCTCAATCCACTACAGAAATTCCAGATTCTTTGGCGCAGGTACCTACCATAGAGGAACTGGATGAGGTGGTTGTTTCCGCAGCCAAGCCCATTGTTCAGGCCAATGGTGAAAAGGTAAGTTACAATGTCGATGAAGATCCGACGTCAAAAACATCCAATGTGCTCGACATGCTGCGTAAAGTGCCTTCTGTCACTGTGGACGGCCAGGATAAGATTCAGGTCAACGGTCAGAGTAATTTCAAGATCTATGTCAATGGCAAGGAGGATCAGATGCTTTCGTCCGATCCCGGAAAAATTCTCAAGGCGATGCCTGCTTCTTCGATTGTCAAGATAGAGGTGATCAATGAACCGGGGGCGAAGTTCGATGCCGAAGGCACAGCCGGAATACTGAATTTCATCACCGTCCGCCGACAGAGAATTGACGGGTATGCCGGTTCTGTATCGGTCGGTGTGTCTTCGGAAGATGTCAATGCCGGTGCATACGCTCGGGCAAAATACCGGAATGTGACCGGAAGCGCACATATTGAGTTTGCAGACAATCACATTCATCCCCAGAATCAGGTAAGCCGTTCAACAACTGAATACATCGACAATCCCGTGGCACGGTTCAATCTTCAGGAAGCGGATCAAAAATTCTCATACGATTATTATGGCGGAGGATTGGACTTGTCATGGGAGCCGGATACACTCAATCTTTTTACTGTCAATTTCAACATCCGTCACATGAAGGCCGGGATAGAAAGATTTGATCAATATGTGCGCATGCTTGATCCTGAATGGAATCTGTTGTCATCTTATCGACAGAAGGCTACCGGAGGTTCGCTTCTTGAATTCGGATTCTCGGCAGGTGCCTCATACCAGCACACTTTTCGTCGGCAGGGCCATCATCTCATCCTTTCTTATCTTTACAGCCAGAAGCAGACCGAACTCAAACTGGGACGGCGATATACCGAGATGATCGATTTTGAAGCTCCTGAGTTTAATTCACTGTTTTCCGACAACACCAATCATGAGCATACCGCCCAGATTGACTATGCCCTTCCTCTGGACGGAGACAAACATCTTGTGGAAGCAGGTCTGAAGGGTGTGATCCGACGTAATGACGGACTCGGCAACGAACACAATGGCGACCGGGAAGATGATATGAAGATCGATCAGGCGTCTGTCGTGGATATGAATCAGTTTCAGGATGTGGCAGCCGCTTATGCCTCATACACAGGAACATTCGGTAGATACAGTGTCAAAGGTGGTTTGCGCTATGAGTATACGCGTATGGGGATTGATTTCCGTAAGGGGGAGACGCCGGATTTTTCTACCCGGTTGAATGATGTGGTGCCTAATGCCGCCGTTTCCTATTTATTTGCTCCGGCTCATAGTCTGCGTCTTGCATATCAGATGCGTATATCGCGTCCTTCTCTCAGTCAGGTCAATCCTTTCCAGCTCCGGATCACTGACAATATGGTACAGATGGGTAATCCGGATCTCACCAGTGAGCGGAGTAATAAGATTACTTTGACCTATACTAATTTCGGTCGTATTTTCGGTGGAAACGTAAGTCTTGAGTATTCCCAGATTGACAATGCCATCAGTGAGTATGATTATGTGGTTGACGATGTCATATACTCCACTCGTGCAAATCTCGGCAAGAACCGATCTACAACGCTTTCCGGATTTTTCAATTATAATATATCCAATAAGATGCGTCTGACGCTTAATGGACGTGTACAGTATAAAGATTTAAATTCTCCCAACCCGCGTTTCGGACATGCCGAGAATGCGTCAGAAAGGCTGCGTGCTTCTGGGTGGACCGGCAGTTTCGGGGGCAGTTTCGACTATACGATGCCTGGAAAAGTGAAATTCAATGCATACGGAGGCAAGGATTTCGGTTGGATCTCGCTGAACATGCGCAGTAACGGATGGTATTACTATGGTATAGGATTTTCCCGTTCTTTCTTGAAGAATGATGCTTTGACGATTAGCGCAAGGGCTTCCAATTTCTTGACCGAGAATCGCAGATTCATAATGAGGAGCCATACGGAATCCACTCGCAGTTATTCTGTCAACGAGTCCCGCTCCTGGAGCGTAGGCGTGTCGGTTTCCTGGAACTTCGGAAATCTTCAGAGCAATGTCAAGAAGACTGCTGCAAACATCGACAACGATGACAAGAGTGCAGGCGGTTCTTCCAAGGGGGGCATAATGTAAAACAGAAATAATGTAAACGCCCTGTACAGGGCGTTTACACGCCTACTGGCGTGTAAACGGTTATAATATAATGAACGATACAAGTATAAACAATATCAAGGCCCAGATGCGGAAAGGTATGCTTGAATACTGCATTCTTCTGTTTCTTGCAGGCCGTAGGGCATATCCTTCCGATATCATTGACGCTCTCAGGGATGCTGATATGATTGTGGTGGAAGGTACGCTTTATACACTCCTCAACCGACTTAGAAAGGAGGATAAATTGTCGTATGAGTGGGAGGAGTCGAAAAAAGGACCTCCGCGCAAATACTATTTCATCACTCCTTATGGACTTGAGGTGCTTGGCGCGATGAGTGCCGCATGGGATGAGATCAACAATACTGTAAATCATTTCCGGGAAGTCGGAAGTAAATCTGTCAATCAAAAATGAACAAGACTTTCAATATAAATATAAGCGGCTTTGTTTTTACTGTCGATGACAATGCGTATGAGTTGCTTAAGGATTATCTTGACACTCTACACAATGCATTTGCCACCAATCCGGATTGCGCAGAGCTTTCAGCCGACATTGAGCAGCGTATCGCCGAACTTCTGATGGAGGCCACCGAGGGTGGATCGTGTGTGGTGAGTCTGGAACATGTGGAGTCTATCATAGCCCGTATGGGACGTCCTGAAGAGATTGTCGATGATGAAATGGTCGTGGAAGAAAACGGTACTGGAGAAAACATACACATAGAGCCGGGAACGACAGAAACCGCAATTCCACCTCCGTATATTCCGAAAGGCCGTCGCCGTCTTTTCCGCAATCCTTTCAATAGAATGATCGGAGGTGTATGTTCCGGACTGGCCAATTATCTGGGAGTGGATGCCACTTGGGTCAGACTTGTGGCTGTGGCTTTGGCCTTTGCTTCTTTTTCCACAATCTGTGTGGTATATATCATTATGTGGATTGTAGTGCCGGAGGCAAGAACCCCTCTGCAGGTCATGGAGATGAAAGGTGAGTCGCCGACCATTGAGAATATCGGGCGTACTGTAACGGATTCCTTTCGTCAGGTGCGCAATCAGGTGAATAATTCGATAGGATCTTTTCAGTCTCCGCAGACAGCTGTGACGCCAGGCAAGGCTTTCGCAGATGGACTGGCACGGATATTCGGCTTTATCGGCAGAGTACTTCTTGTGATATGTATTATTTTGTGTTGTGCTATTCTGTTTGCTTTCGGTCTTGGTATGTTTGGTTGCATTATTGCTCTGGTTGTATTCCTTATGCCATATAGTTTCGATCTTAATCCGGATCTTGTGGAAAAGACAAGAATTGTCATTCCGGCACTACTTTGTTCCATCGGTTATATTCTGGCGATAGGAATACCTCTCTTCGCGCTGTTGTGGTTTTTGTTGAGGAGTTCCAACAGACAGCGTCGTCCGATGGTTCGTGGATGGAAAATAGCTTTGACGACTGCATGGGTAATCGGATTCCTGATGGCTGGAATATGTACAGGAATGCTTATTTCCATCAATGAAGAGTCTTCGGATGAAAGGATATTTCCGAGTGAGAGGGTTGTAGTGCGTGATACGGTTGTAGCCACATTGCCTCAAGAGCATCTGGATGTTGTCTGAATAGTGTTGTAAGGTTTGTTCAATTCGCCCACCTGACACGTAGTCAAACGTGTCAGGTGGGCGAATTGAACAAATGGCGTGGTTGTTTGTAATAGAAGCAGATTCACATACGCTTTTGTAATAACAGATATTTCCATGCCCCACAACAAAGTAATCGAAAAAGCTCCATATATTGACCGTGACATCAGTTGGATGTATTTCAACCGACGTATTCTTACGGAAGCGGGGCGTCCCGACGTGCCTCTTCTTGAGCGTCTCGCATATATGGGTATCTACAGCAACAATCTTGACGAATTTTTCCGTGTGCGTATGGCCACATTGTCTCGGATAGCTGAGACATCAGGAAGTGCGTTTGTTTTCCAGCGGAATAAAGCCAGAGATCTCTATTCCCGTCTGACGGATCTTGATGCAAAGTATTCCAAGGAATACGAAAAGACTCTTTCGGATCTTGTCGATGCCTTACAGCGTGAAGGGATACGTATGGTGAATGAATCCCAGCTGTCGGAAGAGCAGCAGCATTTTGTCAGATGCTGGTTCCGTACCAAGGTGAGCGGATTTGTATCGCCTGTATGGATCGACAATATAAAAGAGCTTTCAAGGGAAAATGATGACCGGATCCATCTTGCTGTAGTGATGCGTACATCCTCCGGTAATGAGAATTATGCTCTTATTCCTCTTCCGGCGGACCGTTGCGGACGTTATATAGTGCTCCCGGACAATGGTAATGATAAATGTGTGATGTATCTCGATGATCTTATACGTTTCGCATTGCCGATGATATTTACCGGTATGGGATTTGAAAGTTTTGATGCCTATTCATTCAAATTTACCAAAGATGCCGAGATGGAGATTGACAATGATCTCCGGATGGGTACGTTGCAGAAAATATCCCAGGCTGTAAAAAACCGGAAAAAGGGAGCAGCCTTGCGGGTTATATATGATGCCACAATGCCGCGGCATCTATTGAAAGAGCTGATGAAAAAGCTCAAACTCGACCGACTTGATACTGTAAAGCCTTCAGGACGGTATCACAATCATAAGGATTTTATGAGTTTCCCTACTTTGGGACGCTATGATCTCAGATGGCCCGTATGGGCACCGGTTGTTCCGGTTGAACTCAAGGGGCGCGACAGCCTTCTGGAGCTTGTGGAGAAACGAGATCGATTCGTGCAGGTTCCGTACCAGACTTTCGACTATGTGGTGCGGCTGTTGCAGGAGGCGGCTGTGTCAAGGACGGTCAAGAGTATAAAGATAACCCTATATAGAGTGGCCCGTGATTCCAGAATTGTCGAGGCTCTGATATGTGCAGCCCGTAATGGAAAAAAGGTTACGGCTGTTGTTGAATTGTTGGCACGTTTCGATGAGAGCAGTAATATATCGTGGAGCAAGAAGATGCAGGATGCGGGGATAAATGTCATTTTTGGTGTGGATGGTCTTAAGGTGCATTCGAAGATCATCCATATAGGGATGAAGAAGCGTCGTGATATATGTCTGGTCGGGACCGGCAATTTCCATGAGGGAAATGCCAGAACTTATACCGATTATTTTCTGATGACTTCCCGTCCGGATATTGTCAGGGATGTGGACGCTGTTTTCGACTTTATCCGAAAACCATATCGACCGGTGAGATTCCGGAGTCTGCTGGTGAGTCCGAATGAGATGCGCGATAAATTCATCCAGCTTATCGACAATGAGATACGTGAAGCCAAACATGGGCGAGAAGCCTGGATAAAGATAAAGATCAACCATATCACTGACGAGGAGATGGTATGCAAACTTTATGAGGCGGCGCGGGCAGGTGTGGAGGTGAGTCTGTGTGTGCGGGGCAATTGCTCGGTGGTGACAAAAGACACAGACTTCTCTTCCCATCTTCGGGCAGACGGTATTATCGACCGTTATCTTGAGCATGCCCGTTTGTTCGTGTTTTGTGCTAAAGGAAAAAAGCGAGTTTTTCTGGGATCGGCGGACTGGATGCCCCGCAATCTCGACCATAGGGTGGAGGTAGTGACACCTGTCGACGATCCGAATATAAAAGATGATGTGATAGCCACAGTAGAGGCCGGGCTGGCCGACAATACAAATGCTTTTATCGTGGACGGTTCGGGGGAGAATCGTCGTTCGCAAGGACGTTCCTCAGAAAGATTTCGCTCACAGGAGTTTCTACATGATCATTATATGGGTATAAAAACGGAGATATGAAGGATTTACAGACAATAGCCGCTATCGACATAGGCAGTAACGCCGTGCGGCTTCTCATAAAGTGTATTGACCCTCTGGGTCATGATGCATCCGATTCGTTGAAGAAACTGATGCTTCTGCGGGTGCCGTTGCGTCTTGGATTCGATGTGTTTGCCAAAGGGAAAGTGTCTAACCGTAAGGCGGATAATCTGCTCCGGTTGATGAAGGCATATCGTCAGTTGATGCGTATATATGATGTGGATGTATATCGTGCGTGTGCCACTTCAGCCATGCGTGATGCTGTCAACGGAACAGAGATAATAAAGACAGTGGCTTCACGGACAGGTATACGGATTGAAATTATCCCCGGAGAAGAGGAGGCGAAGATAGTGTATGCAAACCATGCAGAGTGTCTGGCAGATCGTAACGGCAGTTTCCTGTATGTGGACGTAGGGGGTGGCTCTACTGAAATCAACCTTATCTCTGATGGGGAGTTGCGTGACTCCGCCTCGTTCAACATAGGCACAGTAAGGATACTTACCGGCAGTGTGAAAGATAAGGAATGGACACGTCTCAATGATAAACTGACAGCCATGGCCGGGAACTATCCTGGTATCCGCATCATAGGGTCTGGCGGCAACATCAATAAACTTTATCGGATGGCACAGGAAAAGAACGAACGTCAGTCATCTTTTTGTGTTGATGAACTGGCGCGTATCTATCATGTTCTGAAGCCGCTTGATGTGGAGCAACGCATGATGCGTTTCAACCTTAAGCCGGACCGGGCTGATGTGATCATTCCGGCGGCGGAGATCTTCCTGACTATTGCCTCTGTGTTGAAGTCAGACACGATAATAGTGCCGGTCATAGGAGTGGCGGACGGTATAATAGACCGCCTTTATCTTAATCCGGAAGAGGGACAGCGTTTCGAATGAGACTTCCGATGAATCTATTTTGAGCCGAGTTCGCTCGAAAAATGGAACCGGATTTTCGGGAAGTCGGACTGTGCCATCTGAAGGACATAATTGCTGTCGGCAAGGAATACGTCGCGACCGTCCTTGTCGGTGGCCATGAACTGATGTTTTCTTTTCTTGAATGCCTCCAATGCCTCGGCATCATCGCTTTCTATCCAGCATGCCTTGTACATGCTCAACGGTTCCCAACGGCATTGCGCTCCATATTCGTGAAGCAGCCTATACTGGATCACCTCAAATTGGAGCTGGCCAACAGTTCCTACGATTTTCCGACCGTTGAACTGGTTGGTAAACAGTTGGGCCACGCCTTCATCCATCAGTTGTTTGATTCCTTTATCAAGTTGTTTGGCCTTCATCGGGTCAGCATTCTCAATGTATTTGAACATTTCCGGAGAGAATGAGGGTAGCCCTTTGAAATGGATCTCTTCTCCCGAAGTGAGGGTGTCCCCGATCTTGAAGTTTCCGGTGTCAGGAATACCGACGATATCGCCGGGAAAGGCTTCATCGACAATATTTTTCTTCTGGGCCATGAAAGCGGTTGGAGCTGCAAATCTCAGCATTTTGCCTTGACGGACATGCCGGTAATTGACATTACGCTCAAATTTGCCGGAACATATTTTTACAAAGGCGATGCATGAACGGTGATTCGGGTCCATATTGGCGTGGATCTTGAATACGAATCCGGTGAAGCCCTCCTCCTCCGGACGAATTTCACGTTCCTCAGCCTGTACAGGTCTGGGTGAAGGGGCAATCTCAACGAAACAGTCAAGCAGTTCCTTTACTCCGAATGTGTTGAGTGCGGAGCCGAAAAACACTGGAGCGATCTCACCGCGGAGATAGGCCTCTTCGTCGAATTCAGGATATACGCCTTCGATAAGTTCCAGATCCTCCCGGAGCTTGGCCGCGTCGGTTTCTCCGATAAGCTCGTCGACCTGTTGAGAAGTCACGTCTGCGATCTCAACCCGTTCGGATACGGTTTGTTTGGAGGGTGTGAAAAGATCAAGGCCGTGTTCGTAAATATTGTACACGCCTTTGAATTTGGCTCCGATATTTATAGGCCAGGACAAGGGGCGCACTCCGATTTTCAATTCCTGTTCAAGTTCATCAAGGATGTCGAATGGGTCACGGCCTTCCCGGTCGAGTTTGTTGACGAAGATAATAACGGGTGTATTCCGCATTCGGCACACCTCCATCAGACGACGTGTCTGAGTCTCTACCCCTTTGGCCACATCGACCACGATTATCACGGAGTCCACTGCCGTGAGAGTGCGGAATGTATCTTCTGCGAAGTCCTGGTGGCCCGGAGTGTCGAGAATATTGATTTTATAGTCCTTATAGTTGAAACCCATCACGGATGTGGCTACCGATATGCCCCGTTGCTTCTCGATTTCCATCCAGTCGGATGTGGCTGTCTTTTTAATCTTGTTGCTTTTTACAGCTCCGGCCACATGGATGGCACCTCCGAAAAGAAGAAGTTTCTCTGTGAGTGTTGTTTTGCCGGCGTCAGGATGCGATATGATGGCGAAAGTGCGCCGACGTTTGATTTCATTGTTTATTTCGTCGCTCATGGGTGCGTTTATGTCAGGTTATGTGATCTCTCTGAGGTGTTATTGTCCGGATATGCGGTCAAGACAGAGCCGGAGAGAATCTTTCCAATAAGGTATCTGTACGTTGTATATCCGTTTGATTTTACCTTTGTCGAGTACTGAATAAGGGGGGCGTGTGGCGGCGGTAGGATAGTCTTTTGTATTGCATGGGGCAATTTTGGCGTCATGTATGCCTCCCATGCGTAGAATCTCGATAGCGAAATCATACCATGATGCTACCCCTTCGTCGGTGAAATGATATACTCCCGGAGTCCAACCCGAACAGTCGATGATATCCAATATTGCCTGTGCGAGATCGCCTGCGTATGTCGGAGTGCCGATCTGATCTGACACCACTCGTAGCGGATTTCCTTCTCCTCCTTTCCGGAGAATTGTCTTGACGAAGTTATTGCCGAATTCCGAATAAAGCCATGCGGTGCGTATTATTACCGCATCCGGGCAGAATGAGGTGAGCATCCCTTCTCCTTCAAGTTTGGTACGTCCGTAAACTGAGGTGGGATAAGGTTCGTCGAGTTCGTCATAGGGACGATGATTTTTCCCGGAGAATACATAATCGGTGGAGATATGTATCACCCGTACTTTGGCGGCACGTGCGGCACGTGCGATATTTCCTACAGCTTCAGTGTTGATTCTGGCGGCCATGACTTCATCTGTTTCAGCACGATCTACAGCTGTATATGCCGCACAGTTGACAACGTAGTCATAATCTCCTTCGGTTATGGCAGTCTCTACGGCCTCACGGTCGGTGAGGTCGAGTTCATCCACGTCGGTAAATGTAATACGGAGCTCCGGACGGGATACGGCAAGTCGGCTTATGGAGCGGCCGAGTTGTCCGTTTGAACCGGTGATGAGTATGTTTTTAACCGTTGTATTCACGTCTGTTTCAGATTATCTCACTTGAAGAGTTCGTTGTTGAAATCTTTTTTATAATATGCTGCCAACAGGGCGAGGAATTTTGAAATCTGTTTGGTAGCCAGAGCTGTCTCGCTGTTGATCTCTTTTCCCTGCAAGCGAAGCAGCATCAATCCGTAAAGAGCGTTGAAACAGGTTTCTATTTCATCGGATTTGTTGGCTCCGGCCTTGGCTCTTACCTCTACTATATATGGAAGAACGTGGTAATATTCCGTTGCATAGTCGGCAAACTTCGGATCTGAAAGCAATCGTTTATGAAGATCCGTGAGATCGATAAGCACATTTTTTGTGAGTTGCAGATGACCCTGTTCCGAAACGCCTTCTCTACGCATCATATCGATGAGTGATTCATACCACTCCAGAAGTTGCTTTTTCTGGGCTGTGTCCAGATTGGTATATTTGTCGACTATCTCATTTTTTATACGGTCTATATCAAGACTGTATGCACGTATGAGATCTTCTATCTGCCATAAATACAGCAGATATTCGGCTATGTTCTCTCTCTTTTTAGATGAGGCGGTAAACATTCTCCAAAAATATTTCAAGTACAAAATTACAACAAAAAAGTGGAATACAGAAAAACCGGACGACGGTTAAATAAAGTGAATTATCCAAGAATTCCATCGGTTGTCGGTAAAGTTGAAATATTATGCGTATCTTTGTGGCTCAGGAAAATAATTTGCTGTATCTGGGAATGTCGGAGATTTTCAATTCATATAAATCGCAGGTCAATCTCACTCTATTGATTGAATTATGTGAGAAAGAGGGTAAGTCTGTGATCTATGATAAGGAGGAATACCTGCTTCATCAAGGAGATGTGGAAAGGCATATATCACTTGTGAAATCGGGATATTGTCGATATATGTGTCTTAGGTCTGATGGAGGTGAGGCTGTAGTAGGCTTCGCAATGGCTGGAGAATTTGTGACTGACTTCAACAATGGTGTCCGACATCTTCCTTCGATGGTGTCTTTGGTTGCATCAGTCAGGACAGAGGTGCTCCAACTTCCGATCGACTATGCAATGAAGAGACTGGTGGATAGGGAACCGGATTTATTTTGTCGGGTATCGGACGCCCTTTTTCGATTGTGTTATTCCCGGCTACTTGAATTTTATGTACTTTCCCCTGCAGAACGCTACCGCAAATTTGTGGATTCTTACCCTGATATTGTTTCGGCAATAAAGGTCAAGGAACTGGCATCCTACCTTCAGATCTCACCCCAACATCTTCTTCGGATAAAAAAATCACAGGAAAGTGGTTGAATAGAACATTTGTTCACTTGCGATAATAAAATTATCGCGAAATTTGCGATCTCTACCAACCATAAAATGTGAAACCGCGGAGAATGAAAAATTATATATCAGTCATATTCTGCATTTTCGCTTCGGTGACTGCTGTCGCTCAAGTCAATGTGACCGGTAAGGTGATTGACAAGGAGGCAAATGAGCCGCTTGTCGGAGCGTCGGTGATTGTCAAAGGGGGAGATGGCAAGATAAAGAAGTTCGCGTCGTCGAAGGCTGACGGTGGGTTTGCCATGTCTCTTTCAAGTGTCGCTGGATGCCGCCTTGAAGTGTCGATGATGAGTTTCGCCAAGCAATCAATTCCTCTCGACAGCGTGACATTCCCGGTAACTATCTATATGGAACCTGGATCCATAATGCTTAAGGAAGTGGCTGTCAAGGCTGATCGTATACGTGAACAAGGAGACACAATCACATATAATGTAGGGAGTTTCGCCCAGCAACAGGATCGCTCTATCGGCGATGTGCTCAAACGTATGCCGGGCATTGATGTCGCCAACAGCGGTAAGATACAGTATCAGGGGGAAGATATAAACAAGTTTTACATCGAAGGTTCGGATCTTTTAGGCGGTAAATACGGCATAGCAACCAACGGCATAAGTCATGAGGATGTAGGTGCTGTTGAGGTGATGGAGAATCACCAGCCGATGCAGGTGCTTTCCGGTATTGCTTTCTCAGACAAGGCTGCGATAAATCTGAAACTGAAAAACAGAGCGAAAGCTACATGGACTTTTCATGGAGATGCCGGAGGTGGCTACTCATGGCAACCGCAGGGTGCGATATGGGATGGCGAACTGTTTGCAATGGCTGTAATGCCCGGTTTCCAGAATATCACCACTTTCCGTACAAACAATATCGGAGAAGATCTGTCGACATCAAGCACTGACTTTTTCGCTGATTCCAGACAGACAGGGCTGAGTCAATACGTCGGAGTCGGTTTGCCGGGAGTTCCGTCGTTGAGCAGCAGACGCACTCTTTTCAACCGATCATTTTTTATCTCGACAAACAATCTCTGGAAACTGAAAAACGGCGAGTTTAAGGCTAATATAGATTATTCTTTCAACCGCGTGAATGCAGATGCATCGAATATCACGACATACTTTCTTGATGAAGGGAACCGCGTCATAACGGAGAACCGCAGCGGCACGGAGCATGTCCATTCCCTAAGCGGAAAGTTCATATATGAACTTAACCAGAAGACGGCTTTCATCAACAACACTCTCCAGACAAACATTGACTGGGACGATGTCAGCCTCACAACGACCGGGTCAGTACCCAACGGACAGTCGGTGAAACTGCCTGACTACTATCTCAGCAACAAGTTTAAGTTGATTAAACGTTTCAATGGCAAACATCTGGTGACATTCCTGAGCACTAATGAATGGGAATCGCTTCCTCAGACTTTGGAATTAAGAATTGAGAATGGAGATATGTTTCGCCAGCATATCTCCGATCAGGCTTTCTATACTCACGAAAGTGCGGCATACGCTTTCAATATAAAAGGGATAACCGTAAGCCTTGAAGCCGGAATAAAAGGATATCTGCGTTGGATGATGTCAGACTGGTCGGACATGTCAGACTGGTCAGATTTGTCTGACCTCTCCTTCAAGAATGTGGTAAATACCAATTATATCACAGTATACGCTACTCCGAAGTTGGAATATTGGGTGCGTCGTGTGAACCTTTCGCTCAATCTGCCGGTAAGTTATGCCCATTATACTTTCGACAAGGCGATAGCCGATCATGACGAGGTGTATTTCTCCCCGTCGCTCAGTCTCAACTGGAAACCGAACAATCGCTTCTCCGTTACTATTCACGGTGGACTCGGTCGCTCGCCGATGAATCTCAATCTTATCCATCCGGGACTGATAATGACCAACTACCGCACTCTTAAAGCCGGGACGGAACAGTTCTATAATTCATCATCTCAGAATATATCGGCGAATTTGAACTACAAACATACCCGTTACGGTCTGTTCGCCCACGGAATGGTGATGCAGTCATGGACTCATATACCTTATACGATGGCGCAGCAGCTTTACGGCGACTATGTGATTTACAGCTATGCTGATGCCAAGAACGACAGCAAGATGCTTATGGCTCTGGGAAGCATCGGCAAGACCCTTGACTTCATGCGTGGAAGCTGCAATGTCAACGGATCATTCAGTCGCCATGAATCACAGTTGCTTTCTCAGTCGCAATCTGTCAGTTCGGTAAGCACCGGCTGGATCGTGGGCGGCAAGATAAGTGGCAACCCTTGCCGTTGGTTCAGTTTCGACTACAGCATAGAATATTCCGACAGCCGTCTGACGATGAACGGGCAGAGCGAGTCTTGGCTCTCGACTCTGGAGAATGAACTGAGTCTTACATTCATCCCGCACCGGAAATGGCAGTGGACTTTGAGTGGAGAACATTATCGTAATGAACTTACCGAACACAACTACAAGAATGTAGTAATGCTTGATACCAAATTGACCTATCAGCTCAATAAGCGGATAGAGTTTGGTGTCAGCCTCACTAATATTCTGAATAAAAGAAGTTATAACTATATGACATACTCGGACCTAAGCTCGTTTGAAAGTCAGAGGCAGCTCCGGGGACGTCAGTTGCTGTTTTCAATAACATTGCGAAAATGAGGAAGATACTTATAATATTTATATCGTTTGTTGCCGTTTTCTCGCTGTTTGCGCAGAAAGCGCAGTTGAAAGTGGGTTATGATTATCATTATTTTGACCCGAGAGGAATAGAGAAACATGATGATTTCATTCTTCTTGCAGGTAAGGATTGCTCTAAATTCTATAACGACCATTCGCAATGGCTTGACTCCATACGTTGCACAAAAGAAGGCGAACAATGGTACGTTCAGCAAGGGCTGGTAATGATGGGTGAGCTTATGCAAAAATCCAGAGAAGAGCGAGAGGCTATTCTTAACAGCTCTCCGCTTGGTCGGCCTGTAGATATTTATGTTGTTAGGGATAAAGACAAGTTCAATGTCTGGGATATGGTTTATCATGA
>CANEHE010000006.1 GCA_947427285.1 uncultured Porphyromonadaceae bacterium | reverse complement strand
ATCATCGTCCGATTGGGCAGATAAAATATTCTCTAATTTAATTCAACCAACAGGTGTATTAATGCTTATGAATGCGGAATATCAAGATATTGAAGTGCAATATGAAACAATCACGTTGATGAAAGATGTATTACTTCCTGATTTACCGATTAACACATTCGGACTTCCTGACAACGCCATTGTAAATTCCACTATTAAAAACAATTTGAATACAACTTCAACGAACGATGTAATAAAATTTACAGGGAGTGACAACATACATGGTCATACTGTTTTTCATTTTTTAATAAGGCCATTTGATTATTACAATAGAACATTATTCTTAAACAAGAACCTGAAACTTGACATTAAATATCAAACAGAAGAATATACAGAGGTTAGCTTGCCCAACAATAGGGATATTGACCTTGCAAAGTACGTAATTAATCCCGAAGATGCAGTTTTGTATTATGGCCCAGCTAAAACAACCAGTCAATCACGTTCTGATAGGGATTCCTTTCTTGAATATGCAATTATAACTAAACGTGAATTTGCTGAATCCTTTCAACCTCTTGTCAATTGGAAAAATATGAAAGGGGTACGCACAGATATGTTTTTTGTGGAGGACATTTATTCGCTGTATCCTAATGAAGCGTCCAATCAAATGAAAATAAAGCGATTTATTTACAAATTGAATAGAGAACGAAATGTAATGTACATATTACTCGGTGGGGACAATTCTGTCATACCAGCTCAGACAGTTCATTCCGAGATTGGCACAAATGGCGGTACTCGTAAGTCAGATATTCCAAGTGATTTATTTTACGCCTCACTTTCAGCTCCGTTAAATTGGGACGGGAACAAAAATGGCAAAGTCGGTGAATTGGATGATAATATTCATTTTGCTCCATCTGTTTATGTTGCAAGAGTACCGGCTAAAGTAGCAAAAGCTGTTGACAATTTTGTTGATAAAATTATCAATTACGAAAGATTTCCCGATTCCAAGAATTGGAAAACATTGCCGACCATATTAACATCTGGCGCATGCAATATTTGCAATTTATTAATTGACAGTTATACTTTTGGAGCATGTGCCATTTTAAGTAAGACCAATAATATTATATCTTTATACGGTGCCAGCAGTTCAACGCTTTATAGGACTAACAGTAGTTTTATTAGCGTTGATGGCTTCCCAAGATATATAGGCAATTTTTACAAAAAGATTTTCACTTATAAAAATGATTCTAATCATTTGGGAGAATCCTTTGCAGATTCCAAATGGGATTTCATAGCCGGTTGCAATGAGTATAATCATATTCGATGGAATATGCTGACAGAAAATTTGTTTGGTGATCCAGAAATGCCAGTACACACAAGTGTGCCCAAAGAATTTGGTGATATTGAAATTGAGATTCTTCCGCAGGGAAGTAAGTTTAGTATTACTGTGAACGCATTGGTTGATGATTACTTTGTAGGAGTTTCCAAATATGATGGGAATAATTATAAAGTTATGGAATCATCATATATTTCAGGTTTATATAAATCTACATCTTTTACCACGGATGACAGTACCATTAATATTTGTATTACGAAAGACGGTTATGTCCCTTATGTGATTGTATTCAACCCAAAATGCCTATATCTACAAAACGAAACATTTTCGGAAGGTTGCGTATTTATGAGCCCAATCATAAAAATAGGTTCAGATGTAACTGATCTGAAAGGGAAAGGAAATGTAGTGTTCAAAGGCAACAGCAAAGGCAAATACATTATCCGGGCCAAGAATATACGTATTGAAGCCGGAACCGTGTTTGAGAAAGGAGCTGAAGTTAAAATGGATTATACGTCATTTTAAACAAACAATGGACAAGCATAACATTATACATTTATATTAAAATTCAAACGATGGGAAAGACTACTAAAATTGCAGTGTTGACAGGAGGCATGATGCTCTGTTTTGCGTTGTTGATTGCTCAACAGCCACCAAAAACGGAAGATTATCTTCCAATTCTTGTGGAGGGACGAATATGGGTGTATGGAGATTCGATGGCAGGACATCACAGGTATCCTATTATCCACGCTTGGATATACATGGAAATTGAGAAAGACACTATATTTGACAACAAAATGTGTAAAAAATTGTCAGAATGGCATACTACTTATCCAGAGAAGGTCTTTGTCCAATATGCTTATGAAGAAGATAATGGAATAGTATATAAAAGCTATCTTGATGATCACGGCAAACCTTATTTTGCTCCGGGAAAGCCACATATTGACATGAATCTGAAAGTCGGCGATGATTTTGGCTTGGGAAAAGTAATAAAGGTGGATTCCATCAATGTCAGAGGCGTGGTGCGCAAAAGGATCTCGATGAATTCGTGCGAACTGATAGAGGATGAAGCGTTTTTTGTTGAAGGGATCGGCGCATCCAGCGACAGCTATTTTGATCCAGGGCCCGGCACCATAACTGAAACAGGGCGTGTAAGATACCTGTTGTCCGTCCTTGATGAAAATGGAAATGTGATTTTTACGCAAGAAGATTTTCGTGCGCCATCATATTCTCAAAGTGGTGTTGATAGAATTGAAGATGATACGAAAAATGACGACCGCATATACGACCTATTTGGCCGGTTGGTCGTAAATCCTATTCAGGGCACCATTTATATACGTAACGGCAAAAAGTTTGTACAGCCACGACATTGACAGACTTTTTTAATTTCAGACTACTCTTTTAGACTGCTTCTAAAAAAGGCTTTCTAAAAAGGAACTAAAAAAGATGTGAAAATTTTGCGGAACGGAAAAGATTGTCTAATTTTGCACCGCAAAATATATAGGCGTTCTGTCGGACGCCGACAATACTTCACGCAAACTAAAAGAAACACATAAAAAATGATCATCGTACAAGTAAAAGAAGGCGAGAACATCGAGAAGGCGCTGAAGAAATTCAAGCGCAAATATGAGAGAACTGGCATTGTAAAGGAACTTCGTCGCCGTCAGGCCTTTGAGAAACCTTCGGTAAGAAACCGCAAGAAAATGATCAAGGCCATCTACGTGCAACAGCTCCGTCAGGCCGAGCAGTAATCAGATCCGACTCGGAAAAAGTTTCCCCTCTTTCGCTTACACGCATATAGAGAACATTCGATGTAGATCATATCTATGGTCTGCATCGGTTTGTCATATCCACCAGAGAGGGCAAGCGAGATATTATCAGTCATAAAGATATCCGGATGAGCGAACTTGAGAAATCATTCTCTACATATCTGCGGTATGAACTCAACCGTAGCCCATTGACCGTGGATGCATATCTGGCAGATCTGAGACAGTTCGCGGAATTCCTCTCATCACGTTCCCTGCCGACCCCTTCCGGAAACAACCTGTCTCGACCAGAAGCAAGTGTATTCTCTACAGAAGCGGATCTATTGCCCAATGCTTCCACTCCGGACATCCGGGCGTGGCTTTCTCTATTGTCGGCAGGCGGAGACAAACCCAGAACACTCCGCCGGAAAGCCCAAAGCCTACGGGCATTCTACCGGTATCTGATGAAACGCAGGATAATCAAAACAAATCCGGCAACCGACATAACTCTTGCAAAAACCGACAAGCCTCTACCGCAGTTTGTAAGGGAAAAGGAAATTGAACGTATTCTTGAGCCTTCCTTATCACCCGAAAGTTTCACGGATATAAGAGACCGTCTCATCATCACTCTGCTCTACACCACCGGCATGCGGCGTGCAGAAATTATAGGTCTGCGGGATTCGGACGTGGATCTCAGCGCAATGCAATTGAAAGTTACCGGCAAACGGTCAAAGCAAAGGATTATCCCTTTTGCGGACACAATCGCTGCAGAAATCCGGAAATATCTGAATATGCGCGACAACGAGGAGACCGAAAAAACAGGGGCTGCACGCGATTCGGGAATATTCTTCACACATCATGGACGTCCGGTAAGCCGCAGCCGTATTGCAGAAATAGTGCGCCGTATGCTGCAAGGGACCTCTGTGGCAAGAAAAAGTCCACATGTGCTCCGACACACATTCGCAACCGTAATGCTTAACCACGGGGCAGAAATAAATTCGGTAAAGGAGCTTTTAGGACACGCATCAATCGCCACCACACAGATCTACACACACCTGAGTTTCGCGGAATTACGAAAAAGCTATTTCAATGCCCATCCGCGCGAACGCACGACCGACAAAAAAAGAAGCCAGTAACAGCAGAGAAATCACCGGATTTCTCCACCTCATATTTTTTCGTTAATTTTGCATTTCATCACAGGGAGAATACTCCTCTGTCAATCAAAACAAATACAACAGAAATGACTATCCAGAACATCATATCACAAGGTGTTGCCGATGCCGTCAAAGCATTGTATGGAGTCGATACAGACCCTCGGCATGCCATACCCTCTCCTACAAAAAAGGAATTTGAGGGTCATCTTACCGTGGTTGTGTTTCCATATCTGAAGGCTTCCCATAAAGCTCCTGAACAGACAGCCAACGAAATAGGTGAATGGCTTGTGGGAAATGTGGAGGCAATCGAGAAATTCAATGTAATAAAAGGCTTCCTCAATCTATCGGTGGCCCCGTCGTTCTGGCGTGGACAATTGTCGGAGATCGCCGCCAATGAAAACTACGGCTTCCGTCAAGCCACCGAGACCTCTCCGCTGGTAATGGTGGAATACTCCTCTCCCAACACCAACAAGCCTCTGCATCTGGGACACGTGCGCAACAATCTGCTCGGATATTCCGTAGCCGAGATCCTGAAAGCAAACGGGAACCGTGTGGTGAAAACCAACATAGTGAACGACCGTGGCATCCATATATGCAAATCTATGCTCGCATGGCAGAAATGGGGTGATGGTGCCACTCCCGAATCTACCGGGAAAAAAGGAGATCACCTTATCGGTGATTTCTACGTAGCTTTCGACAAACATTATAAAGCGGAAGTTGAATCCATAATGGCTGCCGAAAACCTCTCCAAAGAGGAGGCGGAGAAAAAAAGTCAGCTCATGGAGGAGGCCCGCGAGATGCTTCGCCGATGGGAAAACGGAGACGAGGAGGTGCGTTCGCTCTGGAAGATGATGAACGAATGGGTGTACGCGGGCTTCGACGAGACATACAGACGTATGGGAGTGGATTTCGACAAAATATATTACGAATCAGACACCTATCTTGAAGGAAAGGATCTTGTCCTCGGTGGACTCGACAAAGGAATCATGTATCGCAAGGAGGATGGTTCGGTATGGGCCGACCTCACTCCTGACGGTCTTGACCACAAACTACTCTTACGCGCTGACGGCACATCCGTATATATGACCCAGGATATAGGCACCGCCAAACTCCGTTACCGCGATTTCCCCATCGACAGGATGATCTATGTGGTAGGAAATGAACAGAACTACCATTTTCAGGTTCTTTCATTGCTGCTTGACAAACTGGGATTCAAATGGGGCAAGGATCTTGTACATTTCTCCTACGGAATGGTGGAACTTCCCGAGGGGAAAATGAAGAGTCGCGAAGGGACCGTAGTAGACGCAGACGATCTGATGGCATCCATGATTTCCGATGCCGCTGAATCGTCGGCTGAACGTTTCAAGGATATGCCGGCCGATGAAGCTGCGGAAATCTCCCGCATGGTGGGTCTCGGTGCCCTGAAATATTTCCTGTTGAAGGTTGACCCACGCAAAAATATGCTGTTCAATCCGAAAGAGTCGATTGACTTCAACGGCAACACGGGTCCTTTCCTCCAATACACCTACGCCCGCATACGCTCCGTGCTCCGCAAGGCAGGTGAAATCGACACGGCTGCAATGGCACAAGCAATCCCCAATGAAAAGGAAACGGCCCTGATTCAGAAAGTAGCCGATTTTCCTTCCACGGTAGCCGAGGCAGGGCGTTCGCTTTCTCCAGCTCTTATCGCCAACTATTGCTACGATCTGGCAAAGGAATACAACCAGTTCTATCACGACTATACGATTCTGCGTGAGGAGAATGCCGCTGTCAAAGCATTGCGTCTTGAACTTTCGGCAGTCGTAGCACGCACACTTCGTGCGGCAACCTCACTTCTCGGGATAGAGATGCCCGAAAGGATGTAATGATAAAATTAAACGGAAACCGACGACAATTGTCGAAACAACACGGAGGAATTTCCGTTAATCATAAAAGTGGTTTTTCTACTGCTTATATTCAAAAAATATTAACTTCAACTTAGAAGCTGTTTAAATATGGATTACAACACCAGACCCCAGACTCCTCCGCCTTATTATGGCGGAACAGATGTCGCCACACAGACCAACGCGGTGATGAAACGCGTCTACATCAGAATGTTCATCGGCCTGCTCATCTCCGCCTTCTGCGCTCTGGGAGTGGCGTCCTCTCCGCAAGCAATGAGTTTCCTGTTCGGGAACAAGCTGATTTTCTGGGGCATGCCTATAGCCATGCTCGTAATGGCATGGGTTATACCGATGCGTCTCACCAAAATGTCGACCGGCACATGTATCCTTCTCTTCTGCATCTACGCCGCGTTGATGGGATGCTGGCTTGCACCGATATTCATTGCCTACAAACTCGGCACGATCGTCTATACGTTTTTCATCACAGCAGGCACATTCGGAGCCATGTCGGTCTATGGATATTTCACAAAGACCGATCTGACCCGTATGGGCACATTCCTCACAATGGCTCTTTTCGGGCTGATCATAGCCATGATAGTCAACATTTTCGTAGCAAGTTCGATATTTGACTGGATCATATCCATTGTCGGAGTGTTGATTTTCGTAGGACTTACTGCATGGGATACCCAGCAGGTGAAGAAACTGGCCGCGGCAAATCTCGACCCGGCACTGGCAGACAAACTCGCCACAATGGGAGCCTTCAACCTCTATCTGGACTTCATCAACCTGTTCATTTTCCTTCTCCGCATCTTCGGCGGAGGCCGCGACTGACAGAATCGTCAAACACTTGCTTACCAATACAAATTACCATAAACAGCTGTCTGGTGTTTCAGGCAGCTGTTTATCTATTCAGCGAACTTACGGAGGAAATCTTCAAGAGATTCCCCAGGAGCAAGACCGAGTTTGGAACGAAGACGATAACGGTTCTTGACAACCGAGGCCGGCGTTATATTGAGCACACGGCCGATGGCGGCGGAAGACATACCGGCGCAAATATAAGCGGCAAGCCTTATCTGTTTCTCCGATAGAGAGGAATAAGTTCCTTTGAGGCGCGCGGAGAATCCTGGAAGCATGTTATCATGTACTTCAAGAAATGCACGTCGCTCTTCCTCTCCTGAATTGTGAACCTTTATTGCATTGCGCAGGCGTGCGGAAGTACTTGCATTGAGCTGTCCCTCCGACTCTCCATGTTCTATTTCCTGTTGTATGGATTTCAACAACTGCTCTTTCTCGTACATTATAATAGCCTCACGTCCGAGGCGCGATTTGGTATGCTCAAGTTCAGTACGTGCGATAGCGGCTTTCATTTCCCGGTCACGCGCACGACGATAGAAAGAAAATGAGACAGCAAAGAACACCAACACCACAGCCAACAAAAAAATCCAGACCATAAGCCGTTCACGCTCTGCCTTGACATTGCGTGCCATATCCACATTATTGATTTCGTCGCGCGAAGCCTTGTTTGCCACCTCCATCGCCATGCGGCTGTCGGATATACTGTCTTTCCACCTTACATATTCCAGAAGATATTTTTCCGCCGAATCCGTGGTATTAGCAGCATGATAGGCCATGGCAAGTGCATGCGATACAAGCATGTTGAATTCTGGATCTCCTGTGGAGTCGTGAAGTTTCTGAGCCTCCAGAGCAGACGGGAGAGCCTCACGCCCGCGTCCGTTTCGACTCAACCAGTCGCTGAACAGAGCAAGATGCACGGCCCGCATGCCCCGCATGCGTCGGGTACCACCCGACAAAGGAAAAGCCCTGAGAAGATATTCCACTGAGTCCGTGTTAAGAAAATGGTTGCGCAACACCAATTCATAGAACGCTGTGTCGGCATGATAAGCCTTATTTGCGAGCAGAAGACGATGGATACTGTCTGTCTGGTTACGGTCAGACATGAGAGCGACGTTAAGCAGATTTTTATCCGCATATTCGTTCTGGCCTATATTACGCCATATCCGAGATGCCTCAAGACAAAAAGCACGGCCTCGGCCAAAATCGCCAATTCTTTCCATTATATCTCCGAGATCCATCAGGACATACGCCACTGAAGTTGAATCGCCCACTCCACGGAAATATTTAAGGTTGTCAATGGCGTCAAGATAGCGGTGAAGCAGGCTGCGGTCAAAACGCCAACGCAGCATCTTCAAATGATGGAAATCGTCGGTATAACGCGTGGAGTCAAGTGCAGACATCGCTGAGTCGAGGATATGACGGGCGCGGTCTACTTTCCCCATTCTGAGATTGAGACGCACACGCCAGTAAGCGGCACGGGCTCCTACCCGTCCATTCTCCTTATCAGCCCGCGCGATACTGTCAAGACTCCATACCCAGCGTTGGGACGGAGCACCGGCATTATGGCCGTAACTACGTTCCAGACGAAGGGTCAGAGTGTCGGCAAGAGGATTGCCACTCGACTCCCAGCCGGTCGGAAGACGTCTGTGCCGTGAGCATGCGATGCATAGGCATACAATTACGGACAATACTATCAATAGATTTTTCACAATACAAAATTAGGCAAAAATCCAGAGGAAACATGTTAAAAACCATGATGTCCATCGTATGTCCATATCAAGTTTTTGGTGTTTTTTACCATTATCCTTTCCTTTGCCCATCGTTTTTACTAACCAACACATATTATCAACATGAGAAAAGCATTTATCCTATTGGCGATGGCTGCACTGACAGCTTTCGGAGGGATGTCGCAAAATGTGAGGACTGTCGAGATGAATTTCCAACATCCCGCGACAATCCACCCTCCTACAGCACCCCCGACGATACCGACAAATCAGGACGAACGGGCAAGTTACCATTACAGTTATATCAACGGTGTGGATCTTCTCACACAAGGAGTGACACTGACACTCAGGGACGGCCTCCATAATGAGGGTGAGGATCCAAAGCATTCCTATACATGGCGCAAGGGATATGATGACAATGGAACAAAACGCACGGAAAACACTTCCGAGGGGACTTATTATCTGGAGATACGTACCAGTGACAACCCGGATATAATATCCTCCGATCCCAGTCAGCAGACAAAGGTCACATTTACAGCCCCCTCCGGAAGCACAATCAAAAAGATCGAGATTCCAGGGCAATCCGTCCTCAACAGTTGTGAATATCTGACTCCGATCAATCCTGAAGACGGGACTGCCACATTCGACTCCTCCACTTTTATGTGGAGCTTCACACCGGCCGAAGGGAAAATACTGGAATCGGTAACATTCACCTGTCCGCGCAAGAAGAGCAACGGAGTCAACATGTCAACACGCAAGATCTACAAAGTGTATGTTACGCTGGAAGGTCCAGATACACCGGTTGTTACAAAGACTGTGAGTTATAATTTCCAGAGGCCGGAGACAATCACTCCACAAGGGTATGCGCCGGCAGTACCAGACGTGCCGGAAGAGCGTTCAAGCATGTATGAGATAAATATCAACGGAATAGAATTCATTTCCGAGGGAGTGACACTCACATCAACCGGTGGACTTCATAACGAAGGTCAGACACCTCCCAGCAACTACACATGGCGTCGAGGATATGACGATTTTTACAACAAACGTCCCACCAGCGACAAACTTGAAGGCACCTACTATCTCAATTTACGTATGAGCGGCACTGATGATGACATTGCCACCGATCCCACACAGAAACAATTACTGACAGTAAAGGCTCCAGTAGGAGCCACCATCAAGGAAGTGAAGATACACGGACTGAGTGCCGCCAACGCCGCTCAGTATCTGCAACTCACTGATCCGGATGCCGGGACCTACACCACAGACAACTCAACCCGCGTCAACACATTCACAAGTACGGAGGGCATGAAACTGACAGAGGTGTCGTTCACCTGCCCCCGCAAACGTCCCGACGGAGTAAATCTTTCAGGTTATCTTGTGGCCAACGTAGAGGCGACAATTGAAATGAAAGATCTTCCGGAGCCAGAACCGGAAGGATTGCCTATACCATACAGCCGCAAATTCAAGGACATAGATGGCATGACCGTAATAGACGCCAACAATGACGGCAACACATGGGAATACAATCTGTCGAATGCACGCTGTACCGCCCCGGTAGGTGATGCCAATACCAATACAGAGGGAGACGACTGGATAATCACTCCCGGTCTTGCCATGTACAGCGGCAAATATTACAAAGTCTACACTCCTTTCGTACCCCAATACGGCACTCCCGGCAAAGTGGAAGTGAAACTCGGTTCTTCCGCCACAGCTGAGGGAATGACATTGGATGTGATGCCTACCACCGAATTTGATTCGCGCATGGATTGCATCAACTATGTGAAAATACCCTCCAACGGCACCTACTATCTCGGCGTGCATTCTGTTACACCCCGGACAGGCGCGCTTTATGTCAAGTTGCCCAGCATAGACATCTATGAGCCAATGGTGCCAACGGTGCCTTCCGCCATTACAGATCTTAAAGTAAGTCCGGCAAGCGATGGGGTAAAGCCTTACAAAGTCACTATCACCTTCAAAGCACCCTCCACTGATATGGATGGCAATCCACTGACAGCCAATCTGGAGAAAGTGGTGATCGGTAACGGCACGTATGCAGGAAACGCCTTACAGACAGTATCGAAAACATTCACGGACGTTACGCCGGGTCAGGAACTTACCTATACCTACACTCAGAAAAGCACCGGATATAAGACTTTCGGTATTGTGACCTACAACGCCTCTGGCATTGGAGCCGAAACCTATACAAAGAGTATCTACGTTGGAGTCAACAAACCCGATGAGCCTACAGATCTGAACATCAGCGAGACAGATACTACAGGCGAAGTCATACTGAGTTGGAAGGCACCCGAAACCGACTGTGACGGCAACCCGATCAATCCGGATCTGATCAAATATCATCTTACAGACGGACTGACCTTCCAGACCATCGCACGCGATGTAAAAAGTACAACCTACACATATAAGACCGGGGTGACAAATGATCAACAATTCTTCCGTTTCTATATTGTTGCGGAAACAGATGGAGGATCAACAATGTCGGTAGGGAGCCCTTCCGTAGCAATTGGAAAGCCATTAACCACGCCACTGACAGAGGGATTCGAACGTCTGAATGTAATGCCCGTCGATTTCACTGCCGACGGAGGCAAATCTACAATATTCCACGAGGGAGATATGTCTGGTGCCATCAAACCCTGGTCGGCCGAAGGGGATGGCTGCTCTGTAGCGATGTATGCTTATGATGCCAAATCACATCCGTCGATGCTCACAGGCAAAATAGATCTCTCCGGGTTGACGTCGCCCGTGATATCGTTTGATATATTTGTACCAACATCGACAGACGGCACACGTTTATTAGACAATAACGAGCTTGTCGTAAAAGCACGCACACCTCAAGGTGAATTTAAGGAATTAGGTAAGGTTAGAGTAGGTGATCTGAACGATAAAGGTTGGAACCGTATGACGTACAGTCTTACTGAATTTGCCGGAAAAACGGTGCAATTCCAGTTTGAAGGGAATCTCATAGACTATCCCAACGGGACAGACTCACAGTCGTTTGTATTCATGGATCGCATGCAGGTACGCGAGGCTCACTCAGGAAGCGATCTACGGGCAATACATCTTGAGACTCCGGCTGTCGCTGAACAGTCTTATGAGTTCAGAATCAGTACTTACGTGGAGAATGACGGTGTCACTCCTGTAAAAGGCGCATCGGTGGAACTTTACCGCAACGGGAAAAAGAGCGACAGTCGCGACCTCCCGGTTCTCGCTCCGGGTCGGATAGAGCATGTGGTTTTCAATCAGACGCTTAATGCTGCTGATGGTGCAGAAGCTGTTTATAAGGCAATCATCGTGTCAGATCCTGATGATAAAGAGGAAAACAATACCACCGATGAGAAAAAGGTGAACTACAAGACATCGATGCATCCGTCGCCTGAATCACTTGCAGGCACGCTGGACAATAGTGCTGTGATGCTGACTTGGACTCCTCCCACGTTACCGAGCGGTACAGCAGTACAGATTACTGAATCATTTGAGATAGAAGAGAAATTTGCCGTAGACAGTCTCGGCGACTGGACATTCTATGATCTGGACAAAGGTACACTCGGACTCCCGACCGGAATGGTGCTTGAAGGATTAAATGAAGGTAAGACCCAATATGCATGGATAATAGCTGATGAGTCACTATTCCAAGCGCAGGGAATGGCCCACAGCGGCACACACTTCATGACTGGTTTCTTCAATCATGACGGCAGAACAAACAATGATATAGCCGTGTCACCGGAATTGAACGGGGAAGCCCAGACATTGACTTTCTATGCGATAAGTTTCGCATCAAAATATCCCGAAACAATTGATGTTTGGTATTCCGACGGGACACGCGACATAAACGATTTCAAGCGTCTGGGAGGGATAGACTATGTGCCGTCGGAATGGACGAAGTTCTCATTCGATCTGCCTGCCGGGGCCCGCTTCTTCGGTATCCGTCACGTGTCAGGGGATGCATGGATAGTTGGTGTGGATGACGTGACATTCACACCCATGGAGCCGGGCAAAGATGTAGAACTTGTAGGATACAACATCTATCGCGATGGTGAACGCCTCAACGAGCGTCCTGTGACCGACACTTCATACACCGACAATAAAGCGGAGGATGGGAAACACCTTTACTGTATCAGTGCCGTCTACGACAAGGGAGAATCACTGGCATGTGCGCCTATAGAAATCGCATTCAGTTCCGTAGAAAATGTGACTTCTGATGTCACGGGGATAAGGGGTGAGCACGGTTGTATATCCGTGACATCCACTGCTGAAATCAGAGTTGAAATATTCACTACCGCAGGTATAGACGTTGCCGATGAAACATGCGGCATCGGTGTGACGAATATTCCAGTCGAACCAGGCATCTACATGGTACGTATCGGTTTCAGCACCGTGAAAGTGATAGTGAAGTAAAGTCTGGCAATTGTTTTAGAGGGTCGTACAAATGTACGGACTTCTTGACTTTATGAGAACTTGCAACGGAATTCCGTGGGAGATAGTCCGGTCTGGCGTTTGAAGTACTTTCCGAAAAACGACTGGTTGGCAAAACTGAGACTGGAAGATATTTCCTGTACCGAGAGATCGGTCGTCTTCAATAAAACCTTCGCCTCCATTGTCACGTAATTTTCAATCCACTCCCCTGCCGTACGTCCTGAAATCTCCTTGCAGACAGCCGACAGATGTTTTGGAGTGATGCATAGTTTCTCGGCATAATATCCCACTTCCCGGTATTGACGGAAATTCTCACTGACAGCCAGTATGAACCGGGCCATCAGCTCCTCTTTTCGGGAATGTCTTCCGGATGTATTTTCCGAACGGGCGTGCTGGATGTCCATCATCTCAAACAGCGCGGCCTGAAGCAGACACACCACCTTCCTCTGCAGAAACGGCGTATGCGGCCCTGAGAGCTTCCTCCTCAGGAAATGACAAAACAGTTCAAGTTCCTCACTCTCACGACGGGATAGATGGCTTACAGGATCTGTGCGATGATGGATAAGTAGCGGAAGCAGGTCAGTGAATTTAGGTAGCACCTCCTCGACCATCCTACGTGAACAGGTCACAATGCTGGCTCTTGAGTCCTCATCGCATTCATAAAGATACACGTAATTCTTCGGCTGGATTATAATGAGTGTGTCGGGGCCTACCTCATACTCCCTGAGATCAATGCCTATGCGTCCTTTTCCGGCAGTGCAGAGTATGATAAGCAAAGCGTCCACTCTGGCCGGCAATATAGTTTTAGCATTCTGCATCAGCCAGTCTTCCACCACAACAATCTCCTCGTCGAAGGTGATGTTATTGACCTTGCGTGCGATTTCGTCGATTGTCACAAGGCTCACATCACGACCAACGTCTCCATCTGCGGACAAATTATGGTTCATAATTCTTTTATTTTCCGCAAAAGTAATAAAATCAGTCCATATAATTGGTCAGAATCACCGAAAAAGTTCATCTTTTCCAGAAGGCCGGAATGAAAATCACAAATACAGTAAAGAGTTCCAGACGTCCGGCAAGCATGAGAAATGACAATACCCACTTCAAAGCAGCCGGCATGCATCCGTAACCGGCGGCAGTAGCACCGTAACCAAGACCGTTGTTCCCGATACAGGAACATACAGCGAAAAGGGAATCCGTGAAGCTGAATCCAGCAACACCGGCTGCCAAAGTACCTACGGCAATAAGAGCAATATACAGAGCTAAAAAAGCACTTAGTCTCGACCTCTGAGCTTCCGACACCATTCTTCCGTTCATCTCGACAGGAAGCATACGGTTAGGGTATATAGAAAGCATAGATTCATTGCGCACGCCGCGGCCCCACACCACCAGACGGTCAATCTTGACTGCGCCCGTAGTCGAACCCGCACAGGCACCGGAGAACATCAGCATGAACACAACACTCAGCGCGACCGGACCGTATCCGGCAAAATCGCCATAAGTGAATCCGGTAGTGGTAATGGCAGATGCCACAAGAAAAAGAGGCTTAAGGACCCTGTTGTCTGCAGTGGAGTCCATGCCGGAAACAGCTATGGACAGTGACACGACAAGTGCAGATATGACCACGACAAGAATATATGTCTTAAGGGCCGTATTGCGGCGCACCGAAGAAAAATCTCCTCGGCAAAGATTATAGATCAATGCAAAATTCATTCCACCGATAAGCATGAATGCCGTGACAGCCGATGCCACATAACTGCTGTCGAAAGCAGCAATACTTGCATTCCGCGTGGAAAAGCCACCTGTAGACAGAGTGGTCATTGAGTGGCATACGCTGTCGAACAGATCCATCGGCCCGACCCACAGGATAATCATCAATAAAACGGTGAGTATTCCGTACACTCCCCAGAGAGTCTTGGCTGTCTGCCTTATTCGTGGATGAAGTTTGTCGTGGCTGATGCCCGTCATCTCTGCATTGAACATGAATATTCCACCGTCCTGATTCAACGCTGGAAGCACAGCAAGTATGAAAAGGACAATCCCGAGTCCTCCTATCCATTGGATAAGACTGCGCCAGAAGAGCAGGCCATGACTGCAGACCTCGACGTCTGAAATCACAGTAGCTCCTGTGGTGGTAAATCCACTCATCGTCTCAAAAAAGGCAGATGACAAATCCAGAGGAACGTCCGCGAGCATAAAAGGAATCATTCCAAAAAGAGAAAATGAAACCCATACCAGTGGAGTGATAAGGTAGGCATCCATCCGTGACAGACGGGAAAACCGTCCACGGAAGAGTCCGGTCAGAATACTTCCGCATACACCTGCACCGGCAGACGCACATAGAAATGTCCACCAGTCCGGCTCCCGATATATGACCGAAACAACGGTCGGAAAAATCAGAAAACCGGATTCCAGAATCATCAGCCAGCCGAGGACACAAAATACTCCGGAAAATCGAAGATTGGAATTCATGACAAAAATTTTTCTATTTTCCGGAGAGAACCGGCCAAGCAGAAGACCACAAGATGGTCTCCCGGCATAATCATGGTGTTGCCACCCACGAGCTGGCCTTTTCCATCACGTATCAATGCTCCGACAGTGGCATCAGCCGGAAGTTTCAGATCACGCATACGTCCCCTGGTAATCTTAGCACCAGACCCCACTACAGCTTCTATAACCTCTGCCTCCTCAAGAGCCAGACAGCGTGGAGTAGGGAGCCAGGAGTCAAGCAACATCTGATATATCTGACTCGACGTCAAAAGTTTCTTATTTATTATGGTATCTATATCAAGACTGTCGGCTTCGGTAAAATACTGAACATCTTCTATCTCCGCCACAGTTTTCGCAACACCGAATTCACGCGCCACCATACAGCTGACGATATTGGTTTCCGAAGAATCGGTAAGAGCCACAAACGCATCCATATCTAGAATCTTCTCTTCCCGGAGTACATCAAGGTCGCGATAATCCGCATTGACAACAGTCACTCCACGACAGACTTCAAGAAGCGCGGAACATCTTTTCCTGTCAGGATCGATAACAGTCACACTAATATCTGACCCAAGATTCCTACAGAGGGCGCGGGTCATTTTTCCAGCACCTGCGATCATGACTTTTCTTATATCGGGATCGGGGCGGCCGCAAAGTCTCGCCAGTTCCGACTCATCATCTCCGGCAAATGTGAACCAGACCACATCGCGTCCCCGGATCATATCATCACCACGCGGAATTATAGTCGTGCCGCGTCGGCGAATGGCAGACACATGAAATCTATGACTCTGTTTACCAAACTCCCTCAGTCGCATTCCGTCAACGGGTGCTCCGCGAGGAATACGTATACCTGCAACTACTATCTCTCCATCGCACAGTGTGTATCTGTTTCTCAGCCATGCATGGTCGAGCACAGAGATAATTTCACGGGCTGCAAGATGCTCCGGATATACCATTGTGTCCACACCCAGCCGCCTGAACAGTTCAACTGAACCGGAAGTAAGAAACTCCGGAGTATCGATCCGGGCCACTGTTTTGCCGGCTCCCATTGATTTCGCTATCTGTGCCGCCACAAGATTCGATGTGCCCCATGGAGTTACAGCCACAAAGAGATCACAACCTGGAGCACCTGCTCCTCTGAGGGCCGCAGGCGACGTCGGATCTCCTTCGTATGTCAGTATATTGAATCTGGCATCCATCTCCGAAAGCCGTGCGGAATCCGTACCCATCAGCACTACATCCTGACTCTCACGTGAAAGTTGACGGGCAAGATGCACTCCAGTATCGCCGTCTCCACCAATCAGAATCTTCATTGCCGGAATTTTCTTGACAAAGCGCGTGGTATAAATGACAAATGACGTCCTACTGCCGTAGCGACCCCGTAATGACGTCTCATCACATGAAATCTCTCTATCAACGATGCCCGATGGTTGCGCCCGGTAAGACCATCAGACAGATAATGAATCGCATTCCTGTGCAGATTGATACATTTTGAAGGCTCTGTCAGCGCGATGCAACGGATAGTCCAGTCATAATCGGACGAAAACCTATAACGCAGATCATATTCCGGGGCCAGACTGCGCCGCACCATGAAAGCCTGATGACACACAAGCATCCCCCGGGAGAAACTGTCGAGCGTAAGCTGATCAGGCACAGACAGATGTCTGGAGCCGACCACATTTCTTGCCTCATCCACCACAAGAGTATCGGCATATATGATATCCGGATTTGCCGCCGCTGCATCGGCATAAGCCTGCAACACGGCAGAGTCCGCAAAGGAATCGCCAGCATTCAGAAACAGTACATATTTTCCACGGGCCATACGCAGCCCTTTGTTCATGGCATCATAAAGTCCGCGGTCCGGCTCACTGACAATCCTCAGCGAGGGAAGACCATCCCTGCGGGCAACAGCCAGAGTGTCGTCGGAAGACGCACCATCCACCAGAATATGTTCAAAATCCCGGAATGTCTGTTCCCCTACCGATTTCAAAGTCGGTGGCAGCGTGGACGAAGCATTCCACGTGATAGTTATTATAGATATGAGAGGCGTCATTATATTTTAATACGTAAAATAATCGTCTGATAAAATAACAAGCGGAGGAAGTATCTTCCGCATATATGATGCAAATTTAGCTAAAATGAATGTGCGAAAAAATTTTAAGAAAGTTTTTTTGCAGTATGGAAATAAAGCCCTAAATTTGCACTCACGAAAACGACCAATCTAACAACTCTAATAACAATCTTAAAAACTAAAGAACTATGGCATACGTAATTGGCGACAACTGCGTGGCTTGTGGAACCTGCGAGCCCGTTTGCCCTGTAGGAGCTATCACTCCCGGCGACATCTATCACATCAATCCCGATGAGTGCATCAGCTGCGGCAGCTGCGCACAGGTCTGCCCCTCCGACGCTATCACCGAAGGATAAATTCGTCAACAGACTTTCATGGTCTCCATCGTGGCCCTATCCGGCTGCAATGGAGACCGTTTCTTTTGTATCAACCTGATGTCAATGACCTCAACCTTGCCACACCGCCAATCCAGGCCCGGATATAATCTATCCTCGATATTCCCTTATCCGCACCTGCATCACGAATTGCATGTGTCAGCATGCGCATCCACCATCCGAAAGGATGCAAAAGACGTATGACAGCTCCCTTTGTCGAGATATACTCCGGATCAGAACCATGACGTGCCGATGTTGTGTCGCCTTCGTGACGACAGATCTCAAACGGAGCATAGCGGCATTCAAATCCGGCCTGTAGCAATGAGTGGACAAACAGCTGTTCCTCGCCCGCCATGAATACTGACCCTATGCCGAAACGCTCGTCAAAGCGCAGACCGGCTCCATTTATAATCTCCGGACGGATCACCATCTCTATACTTGAGACATAATAACCTTTCGGCGTTCTGCTCAATTCAAAACCATAAGTGGGATATACTTTCTCCACGCAATGAGTTCCATAGCGCATGGCTATCAGTGCCGCATCGGGATGCATATCCATAGTTCTTATCGCATTCAGCAGTCCGTCAGATGTATAGTCCACATCATCATCTCCGATTATGGCTACCGGAGCGGTGGCCAGGGAAAGTACCAGATTGCGGTTACGACTCAGTCCACGTGTGGTGGTTTTCGCAACTGTGAAATCTTTTCTTGAAGCGATTGGGGAGGGAATCTCCACATCTCCGTCTGGAAGCTGCCAACTTACAATATACTCAACTCCTTCCATCTCCGGATATGATCGGGAGACAATCCTCCGGATGCCTTCGTAACCAAAAGTGCAGATCAATACCTGAAGTCTCACATCCTTTCCCATAAGCACTCCAATGCGGAAGCAGCTGCCTCCGGAGAATGATATTTCCTTACAAATTCCCGGGCAGATCCTGAAAGAGTGACAAGACTGTCGCGGTGCTCAATCAATGATATGAGGCGTGATTTTATCTCTTCTTCCTTTCCAGGTGCCCCGCATATCACAGGAGGTATAGCAGACGTATTTACAAAGTCCGCATACTCTGGCTGACAACCGCTTACCGCAACCACTCCGCATGCCATAGCCGACAAAGCATCGGGTGACGGAGAATAGCGGCATACCGAATCCATCCATATCGCATCTCTCTGAAGTCTATGATTCTTGTCAAGATTTTCCAACAGCACGCAATCTTCCGCCAGAGTCTCGGCAATCTCCCGTGCCATGCGGCGCAGACTATCCCTTCCTTCGCGAAGATCAGTCAATCTGTTTCCGGGCACAATAAGAGATATCCTTCCGTCTCCCGTCATCTCTTCCGGCATATTGTCGGGAACCTGCACTGGAAAAGGGACCGACCGTATTATCCCCTCAGTCACAGGTCTAAGTGCAATCTCCATTTCTGGAGAAAACGTCATGACTCCAGACAACTGACTCAACAGAAACCGTTCATAATCCCGAATTCCGTTTTCCATATTCTCATATTCCGCTTCGGGATTGCATTTTGCAAGGGCAGACTTTTCCGTCCCTATACGATAAGGAGAAAAACGGAAAAGACCTTTTCGCACACATGCCTCGGTATAGAAGAAATCAGGTCTTAGAGCCGACAGAAATAGTGCCCGGTTTGTTTTTTTCAACTCTTTTACAAAATATGAAAGTCGTCCCGGGCCAAGTTCAAGAAAAAGATGCGATCCAAGTTGAACGGCATCATACCCCCGCATTGCCGGCAGAGTCTTCATTATATCGTAGAGATAACGTGATGATCCAAAAAATCCGTCGCGTTTTGACAGACGCAATTCCGGTCTATCGGAATCCGGTCCTACCGAATCGACTATATGTCCGCGTTGACGCAACAGTGGCCCCACAATTCTGTCCACTCCCAGCGAACTGCAAATGAAAAGTATTTTCATATTGCAAAAATAGCGATTTTAGACGAATGTTTTGTAATTTTACAGCATGAAACCATCTATAAGTGTAATTGTACCGACATTCAACCGGGCGCATCTTGTGGTCCGCACACTCGACAGTATCGCCGCACAGACAGAGGCACCAGACAGGCTGATTGTGGTCGACAATAATTCCACAGACGGCACGATGCAGATAGTGGAACGTTGGATGCGCCTCTACAACGGCCCCATGGAGACCACTCTTCTGATGGAAAGCAAACCAGGGGCAGCTGCCGCACGCGACCGCGGTCTGGCAGACGCAGACACCGATGTGGTCTGCTTTTTCGATTCCGATGACGAGATGCGGCCTGCCATGATAAAGGCCATCCGTCGGGAATTTGAGGTTGAACCTGATCTTGAACTGTTACACTGGCCTGTATTTCTACATCCACTCTCCGGAAAACCCAGAAAACTCAAATCAAGTCCAAACGCAGACATGGGATTCCAGATATTCCATTCCTTTTTAGGAACACAGAGATTCGCAGCAAAACGTGATCTGATCATCAAAGTCGGAGGATGGAATCACAACCTGACATCCTGGAATGACTGGGAACTCGGCATAAGACTTCTTCTTACAAGACCATTCATAAAAGGCTACCGTAATGTATTGGCCGATATACATGCCCAGGAAAAGTCGATCACAGGGACTTCGTTTCATTCCAATGCCGAAAAGATCGAACTTGCCATCCGCCATGCCGAGACCGCAGTCAAAAATTCACGACATCCGGAAAGATACAGATTCCTTCGCCTGATCAGAATACGGAAAGCTATCCTTGCAGGCACATATTTCCATGAAGGTTATCCTCTCGACGGTCAACGTCTTCTCTCGGAAACCATCAAGGAGGCCGGAAGCCTCAGACACTCCCGGCTTACAGCGATGTTGTGTCGTGTGGCCGCAATTCAGACTGCTGTCATCAGGCGTGGAGCCGCCGAGTGGGCCAGACTCATATAGAAATTATCACCTCTTGTCTGCGTTATCCTGACGTCCACGAGGGTACCTGACACAACCGACGGCACAGGCTATGGTGATTATATATCCCTCCGAGCGATAAGTATAAAGTTCCATCGGCACAGGATCACTACCGGGCATCATGAGTATCGCTTCACCGACTGGAGGATCAGGCATATCTTTTCTCAAAGTCGGAGGACCGGGTTCCGGCAGTCTCACAATCCTAATATGCTCTTTACAGTCAAGTCCTGAAGAGAACGCGGCCTTGTAGAGAGCTTCCTTTGCTGTCCAGGCTATTATGCAGCGTTCAAGAGAATCGCCTACAGCCTTCATCTCATCAGCAGACAGAAATTTCTCACGGATCGCCATCACCTGCTCACGATCATCTCTTTCAGCATCTATACCCATTACTGTTCTGGCAGAAAAGACAGACAAATCGGTTTCCGGGGTCTTAGGAAGAGAGGCCACCGCAAAAAGTCCCTGGGTATGGGTTATCGAAATTCTTGTCTCCTCCTCTTCAATCAGCGGAGCTCCGGAAGGGAGATGCAGAATGGTACGGAAAAGACCGTCGCGTCCGTTTTCACAGTAAATCTGTCTTGCCATCGCAAGCCACGTACGGCCCGTCTTTCCTTCTCCTCCTGTCACCTCTTCAACTTTTACACCTATCGGAGTGATATGACGCCAATATACAAATTCCTCTTCCAAAACTTACTTTATAATTTAGAGGTTATTCCATTTTTTAACAGACACTTAATAAGTCATTCCTTTTCCGGCTGAGGCATTACCGCCACCCGGACACGGGTAATGCGGTGACGTTCTATATCAATCACCATGAAATGACAGCGGCCACATACAAAAGTCTCCTTTCTCTGAGGGAAGTCACCTTTGATTTCCAGCAAAAGCCCGGCAAGAGTCTCAGCCTCTACGTCATCGCCAAGTTCTTCGGCATCAATCCCGACTATGCGGCAGAAATCACCAAGAGGAATCTTCGCATCAAATATGTAGGTATCCGGGGCGATCTGCCGATACCGTTTCTCCTCATGGTCATACTCATCGTCAATCTGGCCGACAATCTCCTCTATGATGTCCTCAAGAGTCACTATGCCGCGAGTTCCTCCATACTCGTCCACAACAATGGCTATGTGCATCTTTCTTTTCCGGAAGTCCTCAAGAAGGTCATCGATCATCTTTGACTCAGGGACAAAATAGGGTTCCCTCAGTAACGATTGCCACTCGAAATCAGAGTCTGTCTTTTCTATATGGGGGAGCAGATCCTTGCTGTAGAGTATTCCCCGGATGCTGTCCTGTGAAGTGTCATAAACCGGAATACGGGAATAACCGGTAGTGGTAATTACATCAAGCACCTGGCTCCAGGAGTCATGATATTCGATAGCCGTCACATCGATGCGTGGAATCATGATCTCGCATACCTCCTTCTCTCCGAAAGAGAGGATTCCTTCAAGCATCTCTTTGTCTTTGCCGTCCTTGAGATCGGATATTTCCAAAGCCTTCTCCAGTTCATCGGTAGAAATAGGCTCATTCTTCTTCACAACTACCCGATTGACAAAAACCGTGGATCTGACCATAAGGCGCGCCAATGGCGAAGACATACGGTAAAAAAGCGAAAGAAGTCCTGATGATCCCTTCACCCATGCCAATGTACGTCCACGCGCCACCAGTTTCGGAAGTATCTCTCCGCAAAGCAATAGGATAAATGTCAGAAAAACTGTCTGTATCAGAAAATTAGCCGTTGACGACATAAATGTCACCGTCTGGTTTATGGCAAACGTCATGACCACCACCATAGTGATATTCACAAGATTGTTTGATATCAGAACCGTGGCCAGAAGCTGCTCGGAATTTTTCACAAGCGTATATGCTCTGGCACACCGTCTGTCATCGCGGGAATCCCTGAGAGTGTCTATATCAGAAGGAGTAAGCCCGAAATATGCTATTTCACTGCCGCTGACAAATGCTGATATCATCAGGCAGAGCACCGCAACGGCAATAAGTGCGATCCATGCCACCCAACTCATCGAGTCGGGTGCATGAAACTCTATGGCCCGCTGAAGTGATATTGCAAGATTTATAGATGCCGTCAGAGGCGACGGCAAAGGATCTGTGTCCAAGAGTGATAGTAATTTGGTTTGCGCAAAGTTAAGAATAATTCATGATACAGGCAAATCTCGAAACCCAATATTTACATACTCATACGGATAACAAATTGCTTACACGAGGATGCCAATATCAGGAGCGATTGATTCACAATGTGGTGAGACTCTCCGGGAGTCTGCACAGAGCCCCTGAATGCGAACACACGTATGACGCTACCTCGACAGCCTTCCGATGGGCATCTTCAATTGATTTCCCTGAAATAAGAGAGGCTGTGAAAGCCGCTGTGAAAGCATCCCCGGCACCGACCGTATCAGCGACATCTATCTCAGGAGCCGATATAAAAGACTCGCTACCGCGACGCCCGAAGACATGACTGCCATCGGCTCCGCAAGTGAGCACAACACAATCAAGCGAATAATCGCAAAGCAGTTTTTTGCACAAATCTTCTTCTCTCAGTCCGGAATAATTCAGCAACCGTCTTACAATCTCAAGTTCCTCATCGTTGATCTTAAGAATATTGCATCTCATCAACGACTGCTCTATGACTTCCCTGGAATAAAAATTCTGACGAAGATTTATGTCGAAAACTTTCAGACGGCCTCTCCCATCCGGCATGGTGTCGAGAAACATATTTATGGTTGCTCTCGACACCGGATTGCGTTGGGCAAGAGTGCCGAAACAGACCACTGTGGTTTCATGCACGAGATTACGCAGAGTCTCCCCCATCGGAATAAAATCGTAAGCCATGTTGTCACGGATAGAGTAGACCGGTACACCTTTACCGTCCAGACTGACATCAACCACTCCTGTAGCTGACGGAAGAACGGCAATCATATTGTCTATCTCCAAACGGTCAAGCTCATCTATGGCCTGTTGTCCGAGAGAATCGTCCCCTACCGCGCTCACCACTTTGGCAGGCAGTCCGAACTGACTGATATTATACACAAAATTGGCCGGTGCGCCCCCAAGCCTTTTCCCATCGGGAAACATGTCCCAGAGCACTTCCCCGAGACCGACAATATTTATAGATGGCAGATGATTCATGTGAAGGTAGTCAATATCCGGAATAGGGCGTCATTGTCATAATCCGGATAAATTGGTCACTGTTATAACAATTTCCAGACAAAAACAGACGTGAAAAACAGCCAAAAACCATTAAAAAATCACACTATTAAATTTCGATCAACATCCAGATAACAGATTTGCGGAATTTTCACTAAATTTGCATCTTGCAATCCTGACAGACGGATACCTGCTTCCCGATCCGGCACGAACATTTTGCCGATCATAAAGGTTAAAGTGGTGTCCGGATGATTGCGATGTAGTTGTCGAGTCTCTCTCATCAGGCCAGAACACTATAAACATACAACATCAACGTTATGGAAAGAATCTCAGTAAAGATACTCAACCGCAGCCATCATCCCCTTCCGTCATACAGCACTCCGGAAGCTGCGGGAATGGATGTGCGGGCATATCTTCCAGACGGCCCGGTCACATTAAAACCGATGCAGAGGGCTCTCGTAGGCACAGGTCTTCACATCCAGCTTCCCACCGGATATGAATGCCAGATAAGGCCCCGGTCCGGTCTGGCCTTGCGTCACGGACTCTCGATCGTCAACAGTCCCGGCACTGTCGATGCAGACTATCGGGGAGAGATAGGAATAATACTCATCAATCTCGGCGAAGAAGACTTCACTGTCAACGATGGGGACCGTATATGCCAGATGGTCATAAAACAATACTCCCATGTGAAATGGGACGAGGTCAAGGAATTGGACCGCACAAAACGTGAAGATGGTGCCTTCGGGCATACCGGCATCTCCTGAAATTAAATAAGGAACAATATCTCTGTTATCTACACTATCCCACACACTACTGCTTTGAAAAAAACCTTCACCGCCATACTTGCATTGTTAGTGTTCCTTGGAGTTCTCGCCGCCGGAAAAGGGGGTGAGAATACCCGTATACGCGACAAAGCCCGGTATTATTATCTGGAAGGGATACGTCTTCAGGTAGACGCAAAAGATGCGGAAGCCTTTGAGATGTATAAGAAAGCCTATCATATCGACCCGTCGTATACAGAGGCACAATCAGCATACGGCGCACGCAGACTAACCATAGAGACGGATACATTCCAATCCGGGGAGATGCTCCTGCGTTCGCTCAACATGATGCGTCCGTTTGTGGAACAATACCCGGGAGATTTTTTTGAATCAGCCTATTATGCCTATCTGGCAGCACATCTCGACACTCTCAAGGAAGCCATACGTATCTATGAACGTTCCGACTCCCTGTTCCCTTCCAAGACCGCCACATTATATCATCTGTCGGAAGCATATATGGCTGACCACAACCTTCAGGGGGCCATCGGAGCCCTTGACCGATATGAGAAAGTAGAGGGGAAATCGCCTGAAATATCGCTCAGAAAGATAACTTATTTCATTCAATCGCAGGATACAGCCGGAGCTCTTGGAGAAGCCCACGATCTGGTTGACTATTCTCCCAAGGATCCGCGTTACAGGATTCTGCTTGGAAATGTCCATTCAGCCCTCGGCAATCCGGACTCAGCACTTAACTGCTATCTTGAGGCAGAGCGTATCGCTCCCGACAACGGTGCCGCGAAGCTGGCTTTAGCCGCCTATTACAAGGAAATCGGAGACTCTTCCACCTACGACATCAAAACCTACGAGGCTCTCTTAAGCGAGGATTTCGATCTCAGCCAGAAAGCGGAACTGCTCGCCCAATATCTGCAACGCATCATCAATGACAAAAGTGCGACGTCGCGCGGAGACAACCTTTTCGACGCCCTTCAGGCCCAATACCCGCATGAACCGGAAGTGCTCGACCTTGCCGCCCGATATTCAGCCGCAAAAGGAGACGTCAACGACGCGATAGAACAAATAGGTTATGCCATTGACCTATCCCCGGATAAGGAAGACTACTGGGGGCAGCTGATGAGTTATCAGTTGGCCGCCGAAAAACCTACAGATGCCCTCCGCACCTTCGATCGCGCTGCCACACACCTGAAACCTTCCGAAAGCCTTCGCCTTCTTATGGCACAGGCAGCAGCCATGTCTAAAGACTACGACCGCGCCGTAGAAGTCTACGACTCGCTGCTGAAAGAGATAAATCCCAGTCTATCCGCTTCCGATTCCATCCCGGATCAGTCCATACCGATGAAAATGCAATACGAACCCCTTATGAGGGCAAGTACTCTCTACAATATACTCGGTGATCTTTTCTATCAGGCAGGGAGGGATTCACTGGCATTCACCGCATACGAGAATTCCCTCCGCTTCATGCCGGACAATCCTATGGTGCTCAACAATTATGCCTATTATCTCGAGGAGGAGGGAGGAGACCTTGAGCGGGCATACAAGATGAGCAAACGGGCCATCGAGATCGATCCGGACAATCCGACATTCATCGACACCTACGCATGGATTCTGTTCAAAAGAGGGGATTATGCGGAAGCTCTCATCCATCAGCAGGCTGCCGTGGAGAAAGCTGAAAGCGCAGGGGATATATCCGCCGAACTCTATTCCCATTTCGGCGATATACTTTTCCATAACGCCCGGCCTGACGAAGCCGTGGAATACTGGGAGAAAGCTCTGAAACTCTCTCCCGACGATGCAGTACTGCAAAAAAAGGTCAAAACCCGACAATGGGAAGAATAACGACCATAAACGGACATTGACAAAATCATTTCCAGATGAACCGACTGTTTTCCATAATATTCATATTCCTGACACTTACACTGACAGCGTGTGCAAAAAAGAATGTCTTGGCTGTCCCCGATACGACTGCCGGACCGGTCATTACCGCAGGAAACACTAAAACGGACGCTCTAAAGCATATATGTAGCGGCTATTCCGATTGGAAAAGCGTAGGCATGTCCGGTAAGATAACATCTCTTAATCTTATAGTAAAGCCTTCCGTTAAACTATATATGAAACGTGGAGCGGAACTGTTGATATCCGTACGTGTTCCGCTGAAAGGAGAAGTGGCACGTCTGGAGGCCGACCGCGACTCCATACTTGTAATCAACAAGCTGAACCGCACATATATCAGTGAGTCGCTCGTCACACTCCAGCGTCTCGCCGACGTCACACTTTCCGACATTCAGGATCTATTTCTCGGACGGGTATTTCTTGCCGGACGTGGCACTCTCTCAAAAACCGATGCCAGACGAGTGGACATATATTCGGAAAACGACGGATGGCTCGTAGTGCCTACGGGTCAACCTGATGACTCGCTTGTGCACTATGGTTTCAAAACAGACAGCGATGGCCGGGTGATTCTTCTCATGCTGACATCACTTTTCGATGAAGCGACAGCCCAGTTGGACTACAGTTACTCAGGGAAAGACACTGAACTCAGGTTCACTTTCGACCGCGATGCGGTGTCACGATCGCTGACTATCGAACTCAATGCCCCTAAATGGGGAGACAAAGGCTTCGACCGCATAGGTATTCCTTCAGACTATCGTCAGGTTTCAATCCGACAGTTCCTTAAACTGAAAAAATAAACGGAACAAGTTTCCTGACTAAAAAGAAAGAGATCATAACCTGATATAGTGAACCTCCTGACAATGACACGAAATCTTATCATCATATTGCTTTCACTTCTTCTATCCATTCCCTCCATGGACGCTAACTCTCAGCGAGACCGCAAGGCCACAACCACCCAGACAGGGAAAGGTTCCCGCAAAAAAGCGAATACAAAAAAAGGGGGCAACCAGAAGAAATCCTCAAAAAAGAGACGTAGTGCGGAAAAACAGAAAACAGAATCCTCAGCCGACGTGAAGCGTCGTCAACAGGCCACTCAGCAGGAAATTAAAAAGACCCAGGCAGAGATAGCAGCCAACGATAAAGCGGTGAAGACGGGACTGGCCGATCTGGGGCGTATCAGTTCGGAAATCAACGATACAAAGAAGCAAGTCGCCGCCATATCATCGCAGGTAAAGGGCCTTGATTCAAAAATAGATGCACTTCAGTCCCAGATCTCCGCCGGAGAAAGCGAACTGTCGCGCATGAGAGTGAAATATCTGGAGGCAGTGAAGAAAATGCGTCTCAAAAAAGGAAGTCAATCTACTCTGGCTTTCATATTCTCTTCAAAAAGTTTCAACCAGGCCATGCGACGTATGCGATATCTACGGCAATTCTCCGATTGGAAAGACCGCCAGTCGCACCTGATAACAGAAAAAGTAAAACGTCTCAGATACCAGACAGAACTGTTGGCACAGACAAAGTCGGACAAAGACCGTGCTCTCCGATCGCAGTTAGCGGCACAACGCAGCCTTGAACATCAGCATGCCGAACAGGATGCCGTGGTGGCCGGTCTTAAGAAAAACGGAGAAGCACTCCGTTCACATCTCGCCAAGAAGCAGGCCGAAGCCAACGACCTGCGCAACCGTGTGGCCGCTCTCATCGCTCAGGAACAGGCTGCTGCCGAAGCACGCCGACGCGAGGAAGAAAGACGTGAACAGGAAAGAATCGCCGAACAGGAACGTCTGCTGGCTGAGGCTGAAGCGAAAGCTGAGAAAGAGAAACCGACCGAGGCATCAAACAAGGATAAGAGAGAAACCAAAAAGGATAAGAAAGAGAAGCCGAAAGAAAAACCTAAAAAAGATAAACAACCTAAACCTGAAAAGCCCCGCAAATCTTCAGGCAGTGAATACGCCGAGGCCCGCAAACGCAGGCCCAGAAGTGATGCGAAAACCGCCTCATACAGCAATTTTGAGGCGTCCAAGGGGAATCTGCCCCGACCTGTCAGCGGTGCTTTCCGGGTGACAAGCCCCTTCGGCAGACATGCGCTTCCTAATCTTCCGGACGTAATGTACGACAATCCTGGAATCGACGCACAGGTAGCAGACGGAGCATCGGCACAGGCCGTATTCGCCGGCCGTGTCAGCGGAGTATATATGCTGCCAGGATACAATACAGTTGTCATAGTGAATCACGGAAACTACTATACCATCTACGGCAACATTGCCTCAGCCTCTGTAAAGGTCGGCGATTCAGTCAAACAGGGACAGGCACTCGGGCGTCTCGCTACAGACCCCGACACACCGGGTCACTCTCTGATACATTTTGAGGTCTGGAAAAACCGCGAAAAACTCAACCCAATGTCCTGGATAAGATAGATAATGGAGATCCGTCCCTACATATCAAGTCAGACAGAGGAATGGAACCGCTTTGTAGCGGCCTCCCCAAACGCCACGTTTCTTTTTGACCGCGGCTACATGGACTATCATTCCGACCGTTTCAGCGACGCATCGATGATGGCTTACGGCGATGACGGGCGTCTACTTGCCGTTCTTCCGGCAAACCGACATGACAACATTCTTCACTCACATCAAGGCCTTACATACGGAGGATGGATATTGTCGCCTAAAACCGATGCTCTGACTCTAACTCATATCTGGGATAACTGGCTAAAATACTGCCGTACAGAGGGTGTGACAGAAGTATATTACAAGCCTCTTCCCTACTTCTATCACGACCGTCCCTCACATACCGATGAATATCTTCTGTTCAGATCGGGAGCCTCTATTGTAGAGGCCTCTCTCGCCTCAACAATCGATATGCAGACCTGGAAAGGATTTTCCAAAACCAAACGATGGGAACTCTCACGTGGACGCCGGTATTGGCTTCCGGTTGAGGAAACATCCGATACCGCCGCCTTCGTCAGACTCCTGACCGACTGTCTGCATGACCGCCACAATGCCGTGCCTGTACACTCCGCTGCTGAACTGGAACTGCTCCGGAGCAGATTTCCCAACCGCATCCGCCTTTTCGGCATTCGCGCCGACGGAGAGATGCAGGCAGGCGTGTGCATGTTCGACACAGGAACAGTTGCACACGTGCAATATATATGCACCACACCACTGGCCCGGGATATGCATCTTCTGCCCGTGATATTCCACACCTTGATTTCCGAGACATTCTCATCCCGGCGATGGTTCGACTTCGGGACATCATGTGAAAACGGGGGAATGATCCTCAACGAAGGGCTTCTGCGCCAGAAGACAGCCTTCGGAGCCTCCCCTACCGTCTACACACGCTACCGCCTTTCCCTCTGACTTATACTCCTCCGGCCGATATCTGGCGTAGATAAGACTCCGTAGAAATGTCTATACACAGCTTCTTCCGTAGAGAATAACGTATCGAATCCACCGTACGCACCGAACGGTTAGTCATCTGGGCAATCTCTTTCGATGTCATACCGAGAAATATATATGAGGCGACACGCACTTCCGATTTTGTAAGGCCGGGATGCAGAGCAGTTAATTTATCAGTGAAGTCTCGTACGGTACGGGAGAAATTATGATTGAACACCTCTACTTCCTGTCTGACAGACAAAGATTCCTGCACGGCAACCCGAATTGAACTGAGACGCTGATCACGAGTCTTATCAGTATGCCATAATTCTTTCTGCACTTCCGACAACCCTGCTGAAAGTTTTGCCGTCATCAACGAGGACGCACATAGATCCCGACTCTGTTGATCAACGAGATCAGCCAATATACTCGCCTCGGCTGCCCTCTCCGCATGAGCACGGACAGCACGTGTTGAAGATTCAAGATCATATATGTGGTTACGTCGTCTTCTATAGGAAAGGACAGTCGCCACAGGTATAACTATCGCCCCGACAACAGATATAATCATGACCATATAGGCACGTGAGCATTCAGATTCATCACGGCTTTGACGTAAAGCAGAATAATCATCGGGATCGATCCATGAACCTGCGATGGAATTGTGAAGTATTTCATCGGCTTGCCGCAAAGAGTCGGATATCAGGGCAGAAATATGGAAATACTTTGAAGCCTCCCCTTTTGCCCCGATACCTTGAAGAGTTTCCCCGATAGCGAGATATATGTGCTGTGCCAAATACGGATCCGAAGCAAACCGGAGAAGATGTTCATATTCGCCAAGCAAATCAAGAGCATCATCGTGATGTCCCTGATGATTGCGCCAATGAAGGCAATGGATAAGACATCGCAATCTATTGGGATTATCCACGTCCTCTTTTATTGCCCGCAGAAAACAGACATCCGCCTTTTCAAACTCTCCAGCTGCCTTATATATACTCCCCGCATGCCCCCAGAATGTCACTCTTCTTTCGGCTGAATTATTGTAAGGCTCGGCTTTCCTCCACTGTCGGAGAGCAGTGTCAATGTCACGCTCAATAAGAGCAAGAAGAGAAGAAGCCAGGTAGAAATCAGACAAAGTCCAGTCTCGTATCAAAGGAGTAGTATAATTTATGTCATCAAGCCGTGCGTGGGCCTTGTCTATTGATTTTCGTGCGGCATTCAGCATACCAAGTTGGCAGAAAACATCGTTCATGACAATATATGCCTGAATATCCCAGTAAAGGAGGGAATCAGGTTTTGATCGTTCAATCATAGCATTGGCCAGATCAAGAGCCTCGGAGTAATGTCTTCTGGCCATCAATCCGGAAATACGGTAATGCTGCACATGATACCACAGATGAGATTCCAAAGTTGAGTCGCAAACCAAGTGTGAACTCTCTTCAACCAGAGCATCCATATATCCCTCCCTGAACAATGACTTCAAACGGAACATTATCGAATCGGCATCCTGAACTGCGTGTGCCGACAAATTCAAGAAGAGCAAAAACAGAAACAATATCTGGCATCGACATTTCATATATCTGATAAACGAGAGACTCCAATACTGTAGTATAATATTATACTTAAACAGCAATATGTTGTCATCAAGACACTTAACACTAATTTAAGTATTTATTGAGAGATGGGCAAAGGAATTTTAAGTATGGCAGAAAATTGGTTTCAACCGCTAATGAATTTAATTTTATGAAAATTTTTCAAACATTTTGAAGTTATGAAATTGAAATCTACTATCGGATGGCTTCTTGCCATGTGTGTGTGGGTACCGGCATCCGCTGATATCACCACGACACGATTCTCTCACAATGGAGAGAAAAAGACAACAGTTTTCGGAGAATCATGCGAAATCGTGAAAAACGAATGTGCAAGGCTCTCCGGGAACGAATCTGCGGCAACGGAGAATGCCACAGTCGAGGTGACAGTCAAACTCTCTTACCCGGAAAATATGAAGCCGTGGTTTATCCAATATGGAGAAGCCTTATTCGGGCCTACATGGGAATATGAAGGTAACGATGCCATGTCTATTCTATTCACCCCTCAGGAATGGTGTCCCAACGTCCTGCTCACCTGGTTTCGCGCCGATAACGGTGACTCTCACGGGGTATTCACTCAGGTTGACTCTTTCAAAGACGGCATGGTTATCGAAGTCGATGCATCAAAAGCCGTCAACAAATTCGAGACCCGGTTTCTGAAAAAAGACGGAACACTGTTTACAGTGGCTCAGATTGAATATAATCCTGATGATGAAACAGAAACCGTTGTTGCGGAAGGTGATGTGAGAAGATTTTTCGGCACCTCCTTTGTCTCTTACAATGAGCTCCCGTATATCTCACAGGATTTCTTCATTGATGACAGAACAAATGTAAAGACCGGGATACGGAAAATCAGCTCATCGCCTGTTTTTTATCTCAATGATCTTCCGGAAGGATTTTTGTTTGCCTCCTCAGCAATAGGGTATAGCACCGACGGAACTACCCAATATTTTGTCCAGACCGACTGCGGACGTAATCCCGGCACTTACTCCAACAACCCTGCATTGTGGGCTCATAAGGAATTTTCTTTCATGCCCGGACGCACAACTCAGGAAAACGGAGGAGTGATTGGATATACCGCAGGTAATGCCGTAGATCTAAAGGGACATTTAAATCAGACAATTAAGATGGGAGTTGATGCATTATATGTAGCTCCGGGAAAACCGATAACACTCACTGCAAATGTATGCTCACCCTCATCCGGAGATATTGAGACATTGTGCGAGTGCATAATAAACGAAACTGTGAACGGGGAGAACTGCTCGGTCGACGGCCCGCTGTTTCGGGTGAAAGACAATACTTTTTATAAGGAGAATCTGAATATACTTCCGAGTGGATACATGAGTATTCTTGGCGATATATGGCAATATACTCCTGGTAATAGAGAAAATGGTCTATATAAAGAACATCTGAATCCTTATTTGCCTGCTTCATTGGCAGAATATGAGGGAATTTACGGTAATACCGTACCTATCACAGTAACCTTGATGCCAATGGAAGAGGACGAACCACTTCCGGAGGAATTTTTCGAAATGCTTTTGGATATGGGTTGGCTCCATTACGGTTATCTCGGGCGCAATGGAGAAGTTCGCACTACAGACCTTTTCGCCACCGACGTGAAACAAAGTACTGAAGGAGGTACTCATAAGTTTACAATCACGAATGCTAATACTCTGATTGACGGCAAGATCCCAGGAATCAATACTACTGAACTCAACTGTATTATGGCGGCTACAGACTGGTTTCCACCGACAATGCAGACACTGATGTTCCGGGATGGCAACGGACACGTGACCGACAGGCTTAACCAACCAGAAAATGCAGTAGTGGAATTTTATGCCGGTGACTTTAAGATCAAATACGACGAGGAAGGTTTAGGATGTATGGAGGTAGAACCTCTTAAAAGTGTAAAAGTCGAATATTCGTCTCATGGATCAGACACATGGACTGAAATACATACGGAAGAGATACCTGAAATGTTCTTCATGCCAGGTTACGGATATTTTTATCGCGGAAGCCTCAAGGGAATTAACAAGACAAGTTTAGACAAATGGTATGATGTGAGAATCACACTCACCGATAAGACCGGCAACTATCAGACACAGACAATATCGCCCGCTTTCCATATTGACTCGAATTCAGGTGTTTCCAGTATCGAAAATACTGAAAGTATAGCATTGATCAACAAAAATGATGTTCTGTCTGTCGAGGGAATCGACTGTCCAGAAGTAAGAGTATTCGATATGACCGGACGTCTGATAATGTTGAGTTCCGACAGAAAAATCAACATATCGTCAATCCCTTCCGGCATATATGTAGTAGAAGTAAGCAGCAGCAATATCAAGAAGGTATTCAAAAAGTTATTCAAATAAATAAGTATTGTTAGGAACTATTAAAGCGGATGTACCGGGTCAGGAACATCCGCTTCGTTATATTGATAAATTCTATTCGATCAGTCGCGGTTGCGGGGTCCACGGGGTCCGCGATCGCCTCCTTCACGGCGGGGACCACGATCTCCGTCACGACGTGGACGCGGGCCACGGTCGCCTCCCTCGCGGCGCGGACGTGCCTCTCGTTCCACATAACCTTCGGGTTTCGGCTGAAGAGCACGCATCGACAGACGGTATTTGCCGGTCTTCTTGTCAATCTCTATGAGCTTGACTGTCACCTTATCACCCTCTTTCAGACCGCTTGCAGCCATGTCGTCAAGACGGTTCCACGATATTTCGGAAATATGCAGCAGACCATCGCGTCCTGGCATAAACTCAACAAACGCACCGAAATCGAGGATCGAACGTACGGTACCTTCGTAGACCTCTCCTTCTTCGGGCTGAGCCACGATAGCCTTGATGCGGGCAAGTGCTTTATTGATGCTTTCCTTGTCTTTCGAAGCGATTTCAACGCGGCCGATACCTGTCTTCTCATCCTCATCGATTGAAATCACGGTTCCAGTCTCTTCCTGAATACCCTGAATCACCTTACCTTGCGGGCCGATAACAGCACCGATCATCTCCTTCGGAATCTCAATGGTCACAAGGCGCGGAACATGAGGTTTGTAATCCTCACGAGCCTCAGGAATAGTCTCATTGATGATGTTGAGAATGTGCAGACGTCCCTCCCGAGCCTGTGCAAGTGCCTTCTCAAGCACCTCATAGCTGAGACCGTCGCACTTTATATCCATCTGAGTGGCCGTGATACCTTCGGTAGTACCAGTCACCTTGAAGTCCATGTCACCGAGATGGTCTTCGTCGCCCAGAATATCGGACAGTATGGCATATTTCACATTATCCTTGTCGGATATGAGACCCATGGCAACTCCGGCCACCGGGCGTTTCATCTTCACGCCGGCGTCAAGCAGAGCAAGTGTGCCTCCACAGACAGTGGCCATCGAAGAGGAACCGTTGGATTCAAGTATATCGCTGACAATACGGCATGTATAGGGGAAATCATCCGGGAACATGCGTTTGAGGGCACGATGGGCAAGGTTGCCGTGGCCTATCTCGCGACGACCGACTCCACGCTGAGGGCGCGCTTCGCCGGTAGAGAACGGAGGGAAGTTGTAGTGAAGCAAAAAACGCTCCGTGCTCTTGTTGAGCACATCGTCTATGATTTTCTCGTCGAGGGTAGTGCCGAGAGTCGCTGTGACAAGAGCCTGTGTCTCACCACGTGTGAAGACCGCAGTGCCATGAGGACCCGGAAGGTAATCCACCTCACACCAGATGGGGCGGATCTGTGTGGTCTTGCGGCCGTCGAGACGGATACCCTCGTCGAGCACACAGCGGCGCATAGCCTCTTTCTCCACGTCGTGATAATAACGCTTCACCATCGCTATACGCTGATCCTCGGTGTATTTCTCCAGCTGCTCCTCCGTCATCTCGGGAAGAGACTCTATATATTCGTCGCGTACGGCCTTGAAGGCATCGTTACGCCAGTGTTTGTCGGCATTGCCTGCCTTAGCTATGGCATAAGCCTTGTCGTAACATTTGGCAGCCACATCCGCACGAAGCTCATCATCATTGATTTCGTGGCAGTATTCACGCTTGGTTTCTTTACCGGCCTCTTTCATGAGTTCGATCTGAGCCACGCAATGCTTCTTGATTTCGGCATGAGCCACTTTGAGTGCTTCAAGAAGTTCTGCTTCCGAAACCTCGTTCATCTCACCCTCCACCATCATGATATTGTCGTAGGTGGCACCGACCATAAGTTCTATGTCGGCCTCCTCCATCTGGGCGAAAGTAGGATTGATCACCCATTCGCCGCCTACGCGGGCCACACGGACTTCGGAAATAGGCCCGTTGAAGGGGATATCGCTGACTGCCAGAGCCGCAGAAGCCGCAATTCCGGCCAGAGCGTCGGGAGCATCGTTCTCGTCAGCCGAATAGAGAGTGACGTTGACAAAAGTCTCGGCATGATAATTATCGGGAAAAAGAGGACGGAGCACCCGGTCAACCAGGCGCGAAGTCAATATCTCGTAGTCGCTGGCGCGTCCTTCTCTTTTAAGGAATCCGCCAGGGTAACGACCGATTGAAGAGTATTTCTCCTTGTATTCCACTGTCAGTGGCATAAAATCCACTCCTTCGTTGGCCTCCTGAGCCGAGCAGACAGTGGCGAGCAACATCGTGTTGCCCATTCTTACTTCTACCGCTCCATCGGCCTGTTTGGCGAGTTTACCGGTCTCGATGGTGATAGTCCGTCCGTCACCGAGGTCGATGGTTTTCTTGATTGGTTTTAACATAAAAAATTTGCTTGTATTCTTCTCTTTGAAAATTCGCGCAAAGATAACATTTTTTTTTGAGACTTAAGTGTTTCAACCCCGGATAAGAGCTATCCATGAATTCATATTCAGTCAAAATTTACCAACTGCTGGAGAATATCTCTGGCCCTATATAGGATTTTTTGGTTAAATTTGTGGCCGGAAACATATTTTCCGCCAAATATACCGATGAATTTTAGAAAGACTATATCATTTTCTGTTTTCGCCGCAATATGGATGCTGGCCATTCTCTCGCTCCAGTCGTGCGGCGAGCGGACATTCAAAGTGAAAGGAGAGATTTCCGGCACATCAGGCGATGCAGTCACAATTGAAAAATCCGATTTTCACGGCAACTGGCAGGCTCTCGACTCCACCTGGTTCTCTCCGAACGGCTCTTTTTCAATTTCAGTCCCATCTCCTGCGGCTCCCGACGTCTACCGGCTCCGTATCGGTAAGGATTTCATATATTTCCCTGTAGATTCCACTGAAACCATCATCGTAAAGGGGACAATTCCAGGACTGGCGACCAATTATTCCCTTGACGGCTCTGAACAGGCAAAACTTATGGCTGCCTTCGATCATGAACTGGCTGCCGCAGTCGGAACACAAGCTGATCTCAGTGCATTCAAACGTCAGGTTTTTGAAAAATATATCCGAAACGGGAAAGGATCACTTCTCAGCTACTATGTGCTGACAAAGACCGTCGGCGACACACCGCTCTATAACCCCGAGGATCTATCCGACATCAATTATTATGCCGCCGTAGCCACAGCATTCAAACAATTTAATCCGACAGACCCGAGAGTACGTATACTGGAGGAAACCGCTCTACGCGCCCTGCGTGAACGAAACGCAAAACAAGGAAAACAGCGAGTGCTTCAAGCCGACAAGGAACTGACTCATATTGAGATCACCTTGCCCGGGACCGACGGAAAAGAGAAACGGCTGTCATCATTACTATCAAACGGGAAGCGCACTCTTGTGGTTTTCTCTCTCATGAACCACACCGATGCCCCCATAATCAACAAAGTGCTTTCGCGACATCATAAGGGCGGAGCCATCAATATCTATCAGGTAAGCCTTGACAACGACCAGTACGACTGGCGTGAGGCCGCATCAAATCTACCGTGGACAAATGTGTTCGACCCGGAGGGAGACCGATCCTCGACTGCGCTCAAATACAACGTCAGCAAACTACCGGCATTCTTCCTGTATAATGCCAAAGGCGAATTGGTTGACCGTGCCGACAATCTCGATGATCTCGACAAAATAATGTCAAAATAAACAAAAATTATCAAGGGCCTCTGAAATTTCCAGAGGCCCTTGTCATATAAGGACATCCACAAAAAATAAACATTTTTTCAAACTCTTTAACCACTGGCTTTGTTGTTATAGTTGATTTATCACCAATATAAACTCTAACTTAAACCACCATACTATGAAAGCAATCTACAGATATTACGCAGCCATTATCGGTATGGCTTTCGCCGTCGGCGTATTCGCCCAGACAAACACGACAACACAGACAAAGATCAAAGACCATCGGACTCAACCGGAAGTGTTTTTCCTTCAGGAAGGTGATGTAGCCAACAGCCTTCAACTACTTCCTCCTCCACCCGACATGGGATCGGTCCAGTTCCTATACGACAGAGCACGTTATGACTGGGGCAAGGCTCAGCGCAACACAGAGCGCGGCGAACAGGCATTTCAGGATGCGCGTGTCGGAGGCGACGGTGTGCCGCGGGCTTTCTCCGAAGCATTTGGAATAGACATCACTGCCGACGGTACTCCGGAAATATACAAACTCGTAGTCGGAATGCGTGAGGATGCAGGCGACCTCGCCACCCGTGATGCAAAAAACTACTATAACCGTATCCGTCCGTTCGCCTTCTTCGAAGAGATGACATGCAATCCCGAACAACAGGAGGAACTTTCCACCAATGGTTCTTATCCTTCGGGACATACCTCTATCGGATGGGCAACTGCACTCGTACTTTCCGAAATAAATCCAGACCGCATCGACGAGATTCTCGACCGCGGATTTCAGATGGGAGAATCGCGGGTTATATGCGGATATCATTTCCAGAGCGACGTTGATGCCGGCCGTGTGGTAGCTGCAGGTGCCGTGGCACGTCTGCATGCCGATGAGGGCTTCAACAAACAGCTTGAGAAAGCTAAGAAGGAATTTGCCCAACTCCAGAAGGCCGGAAAGGTAAAACCGGGCAAAAAGAGTCTGGCCATCCAGAATTAATGGCCCTTACATATACTATATGTCAATATTCCAAATCTAAACTTGTATCTACCATGAACAAATATATACTTTCCGCCTCCGCAGCCATGCTGATATGCGGGGCCATGTCAACCTCAGCCCAAAATGAGGAACCTAAACTTAAAATAAATCCCACCGGACGAATTCTTCTTGACGGAGCACTCTACTGCACTCCTCAGAAACCTGATTTCAAGGATGGCTTTGCCATTCCTGACGTAAGACTTGGAGCCAAGGTGCAATACGGAAAATGGAAAGCAAAAATTGATGTGGGCTTCGCATACAACAAAGTGGGACTGAAAGATCTGTATTTCGAATATGACTTCAATGACCAGCATCTGCTCCGTCTGGGTTCGTTCATTCACCAATATGGTCTGCAGAGTGCTACAAGTTCTTCAATGAAACCGACAATGGAGGAACCCATCAGCAACGCTGTCTTCAACGACTCCCGACAGATAGGTCTGATGTATGTATACAACGGCGATAAGTTTTTCGGTACAGCCAGTGTTCACGTCGAACCGAAAGCCACAACTGTGGTGCTTCGTCCCGACCAGTTCACTCAGGAAGGATGGGGATTCCGTTCTCGCCTCGTGGCGCGACCTCTTCATGAAGAGGGGAAAGTGGTACAGGTCGGTTTCTCAGGAGGATTCGCGACTCCTCAGAACGTTAACGATCCCAATACCCCGCACAATTCTTTCCAGTTCAAAAGCAACTTCCCGACACGTGTCGCTCAGGTCACAGCCATCGACGCGACTGTGGACCATGCCATGAATCTATGGAAATTCACCCCTGAATTGCTCCTCAACTATGGTCCTGTGGCCCTTGAATCACAATATTTCTTCCAGCGTGTGAACCGGCGCAACAGTCTGCACGCCTATACAGCCCAAGGCGCATACGCCACTCTGCGAGGATTAATCCTCGGCGGCAATTATACTTATTCCATGCCAGATGCCGGACTCGCCACGCCTAAAAAAGGTGCCCTGGAATGTGTGCTCAGTTATAACTACACCACTCTCACCGACGCCTCAGCCGGAGTATACGGCGGACGGCTCAACGATCTTTCGGCGACGCTTAACTACTATATAAACAAATACATGATCGCACGACTGCATTACAGCTATACCCACACCTGGGGGCGTGCCGACGCCCCCTCGATGAGCGTCAACGGGATAATGGCCCGTTTGCAGATTATCTTCTGACATCTGCATAGAATCACCCTTGGATTCCGGCTGTGTCTTGGAAAAGATACGGCCGGAATCCTTTATCTTCTACACTTTTTTGCATCGTATGAATTATCCTGAGATATTTCACTTATCGGTGAAATACCAGTTGTCCTTTTGCGTTATATATTAAAACGCAACCTAAAGCCACATGAGTGAAGTCGAACTTATACTCCTTAACAACAGCGACAAATGTACTGTTTATACCATTCAATTCCTTGGTGATGAATTGAATGAGTTCAATAAATTCGTAAACAAATTCAAAGAAGACTCTGAGCTAAATGCTGATTATCGCGCCATTATCCGCTATGTTGAGCAGATAATTGAGCGCGGAGCACTCGAACGATACTTTCGTAATGAAGGAAAAATGCGCGATTCCGTGGTCGCATTACCCACTTTACGTTCAAAGTTGCGTTTATATGCTCTGCGGTTGTCGGACAAAATAATAATACTCGGTAACGGAGGAATAAAAATACGCGAACCTATGAAGAGAACAATGTACTTCAAGGATATGTCGTTACTCTGCAAAAGTTTGAGGAACTTCTCAAATCAGGAGTAAAAGAGGGATCGGTAATCATAACACAAAATACAATCGATACTGATAAAACTTTTGAGCTATGAAAGAAAAATTAGATTTACTCCCACGATTATTTGCAGAGATACCCGCAGAAGAACGAGAAAGTGCAAGACTCACCTTTGCCATTTCTGACAGAATTTATGACCTCATGCAGGAACGCGGCTTGTCAAAAAAACAGTTTGCCGATGCATTGGGTCGCCGTCCGAGTGAAATTACCAAATGGCTCAGCGGTCAGCACAATTTTACCATATCCACACTTGCCATGCTTTCGGTTTTCTTCGGTAAGTCCATTATAACCGTATAGGTTAATAACCTCGTTTAACTTATCTCTAACTGATGAAATTTTGAGATGCCTACAGACTGGAAAGACGCTCTTGCCGCCCTTAACGCGAGCGGTATACTGCCCGAAGGAGAAGATGCTCCGATAGAGAAAAATACAGAACCGCCAGCTGTTATGCCGACCTTAAGGGTAGCTATTGACAGAAAAGGGCGCAAAGGTAAAACCGCAACAATCATAGAAGGTTTCACGGAGTCCGACAAGGAAGTGGCCGAGATTGCCCGTATGCTTAAACAGAAGACCGGCACCGGCGGCAGTTCCCGCGGCGGTGAGATTCTGCTTCAGGGAGACTGGTGCGACCGTGCTTCCGAAATACTTAAAAATCTCGGATATAAGATAAAGAAGTGACTTCTCGCTAACGCCATATTTCCCGTTTTTTCAACACCCGTCTCATCATCATGCTTACTCTCCAACGCGCCTCCGCAGGTTCAGGCAAAACATATACTCTTGCCAAGACTTTCATCAGACTGATGATATCCGTACCCGACAGCAACGGCCGATACAGGCTCCGACGTCCTGGAGAAACGGCTGATGCAGTCTCCAAGATTCTGGCCATCACATTCACCAACAAGGCCACATCGGAAATGAAGGAGCGAATTGTGGCCAAACTTGCCGATCTCGCAGGCCGCAATCCTTCACCAGACACAGACTATCTTCAAGATTTCATGCTTGAATTCAGCGAAGACGAGAGTGCCATAAGGGAAATTGCCCGGGAGGCATTGGAATCAGTGCTCAACAACTATTCCGATTTTCAGATATCGACCATCGACTCCTTTTTTCAGAATGTGTTACGCACATTCGCATACGAGGTAGACCTTAACGACACCTATCAGGTCGAACTCGACAGTGATCTTCTGATATCCATCGGCATAGATCTGACAATGCGTGAAATCAACGCTGGAGAGGCTGATCCGCAGACCCTGCGATGGCTGCACAGACTTATGGAACAGGCCGCCGCATCCGGAGCTGTATGGAACGTGCATCTTCGTTCAAGCAGCCGCCGTCCCTCCGTAAGAAAATCCATAACTGATGCTGTCAGAACCATGAACATGGAGGGGTTCAAAAAGAACCGTAAGGAATTTGACGAATATTTCCAGTTGTTTCCAGACTATTCCGCCACTGTCGACACGTACGAAAACGTCCTGACCGCACCGGTAAAAACCGCATTGACGGCCTTACATGAATCAGCCCGCAATCTTGAGAAGGCATTCATACACGCCGGGCTTGACATCGGCACCGATGGCGCGGGAAGAATGGAAAGTCATCTGAGAAAAGTCATTGAGCACCATAACATAATGACGGAACCGGATTTCAAATATGAAAGCCTGCAAAACAAACTACTGGGCAACGATTTTGCAATATTCAATTCACGGTTCCCTAAAAAACGGGTGTCTCAGTCACTTGCAGCCACTCTTGCCGATGCTGCCAGAGATTTCTATGCCGCAGTCGATAATCTAAAAACTGCACAGAACTCAGAAGAGTTTCTTCTCTGGAGAATATATGCCCCGACCCTCTCCTATCCCGCCATAATGCACCGGGTAAGAAACAACATCCAGAGTTTTCTCAGAGACAATAACCTTATTGAACTGGCCGACACCAACACAATGCTCTCGCGCATCATAGGAGATGACGACACCCCTTTCATCTACGAACGTCTCGGGTCTCGACTCGACCATTTTCTGATCGATGAGTTTCAAGACACATCAGCCATGCAATGGGAAAATATCCGCCCTTTGATCGGTGAGTCTGTCAGCCGTTCATGCCAGAATCTGATCATAGGCGATGCAAAACAGAGCATATATCGTTTCCGCAACGCCGATCCATCCCTTATCACTTCAAAAGTACCGGCTCAATTCAGGAGATTTCCTTTCCGCACAGCCGGAAATCTGAAACAAGAGAACACCAATCACCGAAGTTGCCGTCGGATAGTGGAATTCAACAACCTTTTCTTTCTTATGGCCTCCACCAGACTTGACCGTGCAGACTCGGCTATGGGAATAGACATATCCGACCCGGCTCATTCGTTCCGAGAACTATATTCCAATGTAGTGCAGTATCCGGCCAGACAAGAAGAGGACGGGTATGTTGAAGTCAGATTTCGCGAAAAACATGAAGACTCCATAGATAAGGCACAAACCGACACATACAGTTATGTGGCCCCGACGATATGCCGCCTACTTGAAAGAGGTTATCGTCAGCAAGACATCGCCATCCTCGTGGAACGCAACTCCCAGGGTACAGAAATCATCAGACATCTTATCGACTATAACAGCCGTCCCGATACAGACCGGAGAATTGATTTCATCAGCGACGAGTCGCTTCATCTTGGAGAATCACAGGCTGTAAGATTGATTGTAGCCACTCTTGAAATGGTTGCTGTGTCCTCGATTCCATACAACCAGACCGAGGAAAATGACACTCATTCCTCCGAAAAAACCATTCAATCCGAACGGAATGTAAGGCGTGCCGGCATCACATCGATGTTCGCTTATTTCACATCAATGCATCCTGAACTCGATCCGGCGGAATGCGTGACAAGATTTCTTGCAGACGAGACACTCCGGCTACCCCTCATGAAAATGCTGGACGGCCTACACTCCGTATCGCTCACATCTTTGGTGGAAACCATCATCGATAATTTTATACCAGCAAGTCTCCAAGCCTCCGAGGCTCCCTTCATCGCCGCATTTCAAGACAATGTCATAGATTATTGCGCCAACTATCCTGCAGATGCGGCATCGTTTCTGGAATGGTGGAAAGAGAAGGGCGATAAACTTTCAATAGCCTCTCCCGAAGGGACAGATGCAGTGAGAATCATGACAATACATAAATCGAAAGGTCTGGAATTCAAATGTGTCATTCTGCCTGAGTTTAACATCAAATTCGGAAAGACAAAAAACACTGCCGGAAATCAGGACTATCTATGGTTGAAACCTATGCTCCGGATTGACGGCGCATCACCGCTTCCTCCGCTCATTCCCGTCCGAATAGACCATCAGCTAATGCCACTCTCCCCATTGCGCGGACCATATCTTGAAAATCTGTTCCGGGAAACCATGGACCGACTCAACACCGCTTATGTGGCTTTCACCCGTGCAGTTGAAGAATTGTACATAGTAACCTCTCTGCCCAAGACATCCTCAGAAAGCATTCCAGAGAATGTTCGTAGCTGCAATCAGCTGATATACTATTTTTTCCATCCGGAATCGCATACAGAGGCAATCGCCGACATAGATTCTATAATCACAGGAGAAGAACGAGACTGGGTTGCGAAATCCGATTTGTTCTCATTACAGACCGAAGAGGAAACTGTAATAACTTATGGCATACCGACATCGGATCCTGCCGGCCGTCTGGAAAAAGATAAACAACGTAAGAAACAAAAAAACATATCCGGACTGGGACCAACGGTCAAAGCCGCATGTCCCTATTCCCCATCTTCCGGTTCACTGCATCTTAAATACAAAAGCCGCTCTGTCAGTCTTTCCGGAGAAGAGGATATTGACACGGCTTCATCATCCGATCCCCGTCGGCGAGGCAATCTCCTCCACTCAATCCTTGAGAACGTCGCAACCGTCTCCGATCTCCCGAAAGCGATAAAAAAGAAACTGATAGCCGGGGAACTTACTTACGATGCCGCGGAGGCGACCCAACGTCAGCTTCTCGGACTCATATCACATCCGGAAGTCACCCCGTGGTTCGACGGAAGCTGGACACTCCTCCGCGAAAGACCGATATTGGCAGAAGGCCGCGACTGGCGACCGGACCGTGTTATGATAAGTCGCGACAGGCAACGGGCAATAGTGGTCGACTATAAGTTCGGATCTGTCGAGGAAAGCGTATATACAAAAAAACGCGGCGGATATGCCCGGCAGATACGCGGATACATGAAGCTCATCAATCAGGCTTTGGGGATAGACAGCACTGAAGGTTACGTATGGTATCTTTCCCGCGGAACAGTGGAGCGCATACTCCCGGAAACCAAAGGGTAACAATAGATACCCTATCTGTCTCAGATTTGCGGTAGAAAGGATTAACTCAAGAAAGCATTAGGGGTCTTTCCATGGCCCATCCGCGGGAGGCGTTGCGCATACTCACACGTGCGAGACCCCGACGATGACCGGCCGCTTCTCTGACTTGTCCTACCAGTGTCTCAAGACTGTCGGCATTCTCGGTGCGGAAAAGAATCTCAGTACCGTCGGTAAAACGTAAACGAAGATGCATTCTGTCTCCCGCGGCAAGGCGTGGAGAAAACGAAGGTCTTGAAATAAATCTGTGGCTGTCCATATTCTTTTGCATGTTTTGGAAAACCATTCATTGGTCATCCTTATTTAAAATTCAGAACCCTTCTGGAATCTACACTGCAAAATTAGGACGGATGACTGCAATTGTTTTGCAGTCATCCGTTAAATGGACTTAATTATCTATTTATAACCGCATTTCGTCAGTCATCAAGATTGACAGAAGTAATTTCCAGACTCTCCTCAGGTTTATTCTCCGACCGGATAAGTTTTCTCAATCCATATACACCGAGTCCGAGTGCCACCAGAAACAATACCGACATCAATGCATACGAAAGCCACTGAACCGATATAAAACTGCACGCAAAAGCAGCACCTGACAACAACGTGGCATAGATCACTCCAATCCACGACCTACGGAAATATCCCACATTATACAGTCTGCGGCAAATTATCAGATATAGGATAACTGACAGCAAATTGTCAACCCCAACCGCCATACCAAGTCCGACCAGGCCGAACCAATTGAAAAGCAATACACTGAGGGCAAGAGTAATGATATTGCCGACTACTCCCTCAAGCAAAAAGAACAACCGCTTATTGTCCTTGACATAGAAAATATAACCAAGCGGGAAAAGAAGAACCCGGAAAAACACTCCAAATCCCATCCAACGCATCACATCCACTATAGGCTCAAACTCAGCGGTAAGCAAAACCCGGATAATCAACGGGGCCGACAATATGACCAGTATGATAATCGGTGTAACAATCATGGAGACAATCTCCGTCTGTCGGTTGACTATATCCTTCACGCGGATATTGTCGGTGGACACAGCGGCAAGACGCGGGAAATAATCAATTCCCATTGCTGCTATCACCATTCCTATATACTGATTTGTCAATGAATTTGCCGCCTGATACAGACCTACAACAGTGACCGATCCGGCTGACCGCAGATATGTCGCCACAAGATAATTAGTGAGTGTACCCATCATAGCCGCTCCCATCAGTACTAACCCGAGACCCAGCAGCTTCCTCACCAAAGGAAGATTCTCCCTCCAACCGGAAAACATATCTTTTTTCAGCCGTACCAATCGCCGGACAGAAAAAAAATAGAATAACCAGGTTGTAAGAGAAAGCATTATCATGGCAGGAACAATACCGGAAATACCGAACAGCCAATAAAGAGGCACTCCAAACAATAATCCGGCAAATGCACCTATCAGGGATGCCAGAGACAGCCGTTTCACAGCATGCATGCCTTGAAGAAGCGACATCTCACCGGAGCCGGCGATTGACATGAATACAGATGCCGAGAGTACTACAAACCAGAGGGTATAATCTCCCGAGCCAAATGTCAGTCTACTGAGAGGTGACGCGAAAAGTATGCACACAAGAGCTCCGAGCAATGCAGTGGCATAAATGAGTCTGCGACCGATATGTAACGCTCTCTGCAACGCCTCAGAATTGTCGCGTGAAGCAGCTATCTCCTTTACTATGGCAAGATTCAGCCCTAAAGAGCCGAACTGTTGAATGGTAGACGAAGCGGTCGTGAAAAGAGCTGATATGCCCATACCGGCAGGCCCGAGAAAAAGAGCCACAAATTTGCCGCGCACAAGATTAACAAGAATCTGAAATATCTGCACTCCACCGAAAGCAGAAGTCCCTTTCAGAATGCTGCGGTAGCTGTTCTCATCCTTTTTTACAGTCCTTGACATACAGTGCGGCTTGCAGGGCAATCGGCCCAAGAAAAGAAATAGACTTCAGAATGCCATGGGTCTGACGCCTCGCCTCACGGAACAACGGATGACGCCATGCTTCGGCGATCATATCACGACACTCCTGACGGACAGTGCTGGAAGACACTTTTCGCAAAAGCAGAAATGCCCCGCATACCCCTCCGAACAACCGTCGGCATCCCAGACGATATTCCTCGGAAGCAGTTCCAAATTCAGACCTTATCCATTCCAGAAGAGAGCGATCTGACTGAAGAAATGAAAACCGGGCGACACCTACGGAATTTGTCACAGAATCCGGATTAAACCTATAGGCATATATCCCCCGGGAAAAAGCGACTGACTGTGAGTGTACGAGAATTCGTCGGGAAAACAATTCATCGGCAAATACTGATGAACCTTCCTCTCCCTCCTCATAAGCGGATAATACCACATCTCTACGACATATAAGCAAAAGGGGGATGGCCCAGCTGTCAATCGTGTACTTTACAAGCTTACGGCCCGAAGTAGGCTCAAGCGGAACTTCAGAGGAAGGAAGACTGCACGTCACACAGTCTCCATCCATAGTTTCCATTCTGGAAATAACCAGATCCACATCGGATGATTCTATGATTCTGCGTGCAGACTCAAGATAGTCGGGAGAAAGAGTGTCATCGGCATCAAGCTCCACGATCCATTGGCCGGACGATGCCTCCACAGCACACTTTCTGGGCTTGAAAGCAGATCCCGAGTTGGACTGCCTGGATATAACACGTATTCTGGAATCTGAGGATTCCAGAATACTAAGCAAATTCAAAGTATCATCCGTAGAGCCGTCATCGCATACTACAAGTTCCCAATCAGAACACGTCTGATCCTTTAGGCTCCCGACAGATCTGCGGATGGTATTGGCGGCATTGAAAGCCGGCATCACCACACTGAACAACGGAAAGCCTTTCTTGCCCATCATGCAAGAGAATCAGTTCAACGTTTACGACGGCGCACAGATTTGGCAGCGTTGCTGTTGCCGGAGTTTGATTTCGGAGCCGGTGCCTTTTTCACTTTAGGACGCGCACGCTTCTTGGTGGCACGCGCCGATCGGCGCGACACGGTCTTTTTCGGTTCCTGCACCGTTTCCTCTTCCGAAGCTACTGTGCGTTCGGGAATACTGTCGCCGGAGGCAAGTCTGGCGGCTGCCTCAGCCTCTTTCTCTTTCTGAGCCAGATATTCCTCTCTGGTAGGCACCCAAAGATCCTTACCGAACGACTTCAACCGCTGATCTATGCTGTCCTGGGCATGCTTGAGCATATCCTCATCCGGATACATCTGTACCATTGAGAGATTGCGCAGGTTCTGTGTCTTGTATATCTCACCGTCATACATACCCAGATTGAAATAATCATCAAGGCTGTAACGGGCCAGATTGTTATCATCAGATAGAAAAACATAGTTCTGCGAAAGCCACGGACGCAAGGCATCGAATTTCACCCAGAACATAGGGAAAGGTGTCTCTCCGCCAAAATCGCCGGTACGGGTAAGCACAGGGCAAATCGCCTCGACCCTGGTCTTCATGCGGTTTGAACGCTTGTCAAACTCCCAACGCTCCACAACATAATACTTCTGCACCTGCCCCGACGGGACATCGGCTTCCTCTATAGTGAACCGGGGATTCTTTTCGGTGGATCCTTTCGCTTTCTGATAATAGATATCAAACCGATCAAGCATATCAGCCACATTGATCCGATATTTATCGGTAAACACTTCGCGTCCGTCAAGATACTCGTATGCGGGAAGCGAACCGTCCACCACCAGACGGAGTATAAGGCGGAAAAGATTTTCCTGTCCGTCGATGATATCCTCCGGATAATAAAGAGGAGTGTTGGCAGGTTTGGAAAGATCGATCTGCCGATAAATCCTCCGCATGTAGTCGAGATCGGCATCATGGGTAGGCTTAGCCTCATAAAAGCCCTGCATACGGTCGGTGACTACCGGCCCTGACGATTCTTTTTTCTTTTTGTCGCGTTCGCTACGCTTGCGCACGACTCCTCCCGACTCCACCTGTGCAAAAGCACCGAAGCCGATGGCAATCAGGCAGCAAAGAGGAAATATTTTGCGATGGATTTTCATATCTGTTGATTTCTGCGTAGTTAAGTGAGGAGTGATTGCAAAGTCAATTGAGGCCCACCTCCATCGGAGGGATGTCACGGGTTATTCCGTCCGGCCCTTTTGCCTTCACATTTGAAATAAAAAAGCTTTTCCCCGGCTTTAGACGCCTGAACTGCTCCTTCTGTCTGGAAGAGAAATGAGTGCCGTTTGAAACCTCGGGAATGGCGTTGCCCATACTGTCGAAGAAATACGTGGAGAAACTTACCACTGTATAGGTGACATTTAGAATATCATCGTCGATGGCGGCACCTATACCGTCAGAAGCCATAAGAGCCGCCTTTGATATCCGGCGCGGAGTGCCTTTGTAATGGACGACATTTCCAGAGCCATCTTTCACTGCGAGATAAGGCAACGGATCAGGCAGTTTCCGGACACGGAATGTCATCGACCCGACCTGCTGGGTGCGGCCATCAAGCTGTGCGCTCACCGATATCACTGCCTCCGATCCTACTTTCCCCGGATGGGCCACCCATACGTCACCATTGCGTGTGAGGGTTCCGTTGGTCATGGTAGCCTGTACGGCATTCATCGGAACTCCGGGTACAGAGATGCTGATAGGATTGTTGATACCGGCATAGAGCACATTCATCATCGTAGCGGAGATTGTGGCCATAGGCTCAATAACTGTATATGATGATTTGAACGGTCTCTTGTCGACAGTTCCATCTCCACGTGTCACCTCTATGTATCCCGAAAAATCGTGAGTTCCCAACGACCCGGGAACAAATTCATAAAGTCCGTTTGAATTGTTCAGCCGCGACCCGTTGACATAAATTGTGGGACGCTGTGTGGTGTCAATGGCCGCAAGAACTATATTTGCTGAATATTTGCCTCCGCGCATGATCATGTTTGAGTTCGGAATAACATACGCATTCAACTCGTTGACACGCACATCACCTATATCAACATTAGTGATGATGCTCGACAGAGCCTCGTTCTCAGCCTGCCGTATATCGTTCTGGAGCTTTGTAAGCAGAGTGATGGCGGCCACGGCCGGCATGCTGTCAAACATCTTGGTCTCCCAGGAATATGGACCTACAGTGCCTGCAGGGGCTTTCACGTCGGTGGAAAGCATGGTCTCCACAGCCTTACGTTTTTCAGGATCAGAAATATTGGCGGCTATGGCACTCCGATATTCATCAAGTTCCGCACGAAGTCTGCGACCCTTATTGCTGGCCGGATTCAGCATCACGACGGCAGCTGCTTCCAGGTCATCCTGATTCACAAGTTTCAGAGGGTCACGGTTTGAGGCACCGTCGGCCTGAGCCACAATCTCGCTCTTCAATGCCTCTATATCGGCATATATCTTCGCAGAACGGGCATGGACCAGAGAACCTTTTTCAAACCAAGGTCCCACCTTTGCCGGATTCTGTTCGTTGAGTCCGCTGAGATATTTGAACTGTACTTCGTTCTTGGAGGTCATGGTGGTGTTGGTACGGTGCAGGCTCTCCTGAACCTGTGTAAAACCGTTGAGCACGTCTGAAGAGACATTGAGAGCCAACATTGCCGTCAAGACGATGTACATGAGGTTGATCATCCTCTGGCGGGGCGACATCCTCGCTACATTGTTTCCTCCTGCCATATTCTGGATTGGAATGTTTCTTGAATGGTGCGGCCAGCACGTGAAAGCACCGTGCCACACCGGTTGTTGTTAATCGGTGAAAGAGTTGTACCGCCGGTCATTCGCCGCTGACAGGAGTCTGGTCAAACGGACTGGCACCAGGAGTACCTGAGGCCTGGGCACCTCCCATCATCGGATTGTACATGTTGATGGTCATAGCCGTGATCATCTTCTCATAGACCTGATTGAGCTGCTTCATGTAGCGGGCCATTTTCTCAGTCTCCTCACAATAACGGGAACTTTCCCTGGCCGATTTCTCATACATGTCCCGGATATCTTTCAGGCCACGGTTGACACGGTCGATAGAATCAAGCTGTGAGCTGACACCCTTCAGCTGTATCTCATATATAGTGTTCAGACCGCTGATATTTCGGTTGAGATCCTCCATACGGTCTACATATCCTGTGGCACTGCCGTTGACACGCTCGGAATTATCAGTGATGGTCCGATATGAGTCAAGAAGCACTCGGCTGACCTCGTTGAGCTGTCGGGTGGTTTCCTGAAGCTGGGTCATCTGGTCGGCAATACCCGACATACGTGAAAGATAGTCTTGAGTGGCACCCGTAAGTTCCGCCATCTGCGACAGCTGTTCGCTTGCGGCACTCATCTTCTGTATGCTTTCACGTAGTGACTCCGTGTCCTCCTCCGACAAAGATACTCCTGAAGGAAGACCGGTTGCCGCGTGCACATCCACAACCGCAGGAACTCCACCTGCTGTCACGCCGGAAGCGTCTCCGCCATTTATGACTATCCCGCCTCCGCCGCCGGAAAAATCCGGGCGATCATCCGGGTCATGCGAATCAAGAGCGGGGAACACCTCTTCCCAGGCATATTCCTTCGGAGGACGGTCAAAAGCCGTGAGAATAAACATCGCGATTTCTGTTCCCATGCCGATACAGAGCAGAGTGCTTCCACCCGGAAGATGAAGAATCTTGAAAAGTGCGCCCCAAATCACGATGGCGGCACCGATGGAATAGGCGAAATTAAAGAAACGCTGTCCCTTCTCTCCATGGAGAAAGCGTTCTATGCCGTTGGTGTATTTTCGAATCTTGACCATAGTTGCATACTACGTTTTATTGCGGTGAAAGTCACTTTTTCTGTCTCTTCTGGGTCCCCTTTGCAAATCCGATCTGACTACGGACATTGCGGAATCCGATATAACTTCTCTGCTCGTTCTGATATTCCCACTGACGAAGATCGCTCCGAAGATTTCTGGCGGCATCTTTCCACGATCCTCCGCGCACGATCTTGCGCTTCATCTTGTAGGGATCCTCTTTGGCCGCATCATATCGATATTCGGGATTCAGGTCACTCGTAAGTTTGTCTATACTCTCGGTATAGGCCGTAGAAGTCCATTCCGATACATTTCCTGCCATGTCGTAAAGACCGAAATCATTCGGTTTGAAAGTGCCGACAGCAGAGGTGATAACATGACCGTCGCGCACGAAATCTCCTTCCAACGGTTTGAAGTTCGCATAGAAGCATCCACGCTCATCCATAGGCAATGTTTCCTCCCAGGGATAGGAACTTTCAGAATTGCCTGCGCGTGCGGCATATTCCCATTCGGCTTCCGTCGGAAGCCTATACGGCTCTATAATCACCCCCTCACGTCCCAGAGCACGTCTGAGAAACTCTGTACGCCAGTTTGAGAAAGCATTCGCCTGTTCCCAGCTGACACCGACAACAGGATAATCATTATAACCCGCATGCGAGAAATAAAGACGTGTATACTGCTCATTGTAAGCGTTGTCGAAATCGTTGATCCAGGCAGTAGTATCGGGATACACGTTCACGATATACGTATTGAGGAAATCATAATCTCCCGTAAGTTCACGACTGATGGTCTCACGGATTATTTCGCCGTCTTCGCTGATATATGCCGTGTCTTTGGAAATCACCGGCAGATCGGTAGGCACCGGCAGATCGGTATTATATTGCCGGCGCGTGGGATCAAGACGGTTCTTGCGCTGGGCAGCAGCCGTATGATTGTATATCTCATACCGGTAGTTCAGCTGGGTCGGATCAAGTTCACGCCTACCCGTAATAGGATTTGTGCGATAAACACTCTCTATGGCCCTCTGCTCATCCTCATTGGCATTACGCCAGGGAATAGCCTTGTTCCAGTTCAGATAAGGCTTTATGGGATTTCCCTCCTTGTCTTCCTCAATCTTGAAAGCCTCGTTTCCGCCGAAAGCAGGGTCAGCAAGACGTTCGCGGATGATGGAGTCGCGGACCCAGAAAACAAACTGTTTGTATTTGGAGTTTGTCACTTCAGTCTCGTCCATCCAGAATGCATCGACCGAAACGCCGCGTGCATTGCCTTTCACACCCCACACTGAATCATCCTGCGCGGGACCCATCTTAAATGCACCACGGTCGACGAGCACCATTCCGAAAGGAGTCGGTTCAGCCCATGCGCTGCCTCCCACACCTGTCACCTCACCCCCGCTGGCCCCGCCGCGCGAAGCCATGCAGGAAGCCAACAGAAGAAGCACCACTGCGGCGGAAGCCGCCACAGGCAGCATCCGCAAAGAGCGGCGGAAAGCAAAAAATCTGATATTTGATGTCATCTTCATAAGTCGGTTCTTAAAAATATGTCGTTGACCGGCGCGCCGGCCGCAATTCGGTTTTGTATCACTCATCGGAAGAAAGGAGTAGTCCTAATCTTACATCAACCGGATGGACCGGTGTTTGTTTCGGTTCTTGCCGGAGAAATCAAGTTTCAGCTGATAACCCGCCACAATCTCATGGCTTCCGGAACTTACTTTCCCTATGGCTGAAAGGGGATAATCGTAGGAATAACCGAGAAAAAAACCCTTGAACTCCACTCCGACCATCGCACTGATGGCGTCCTGCCAACGGTAGCCAACCCCGAAAGATATGAATTTGTTGTATCGCGCACGCATTGTGATGTCTGCCGTGGCACTCTTGAAATCAGTCTTCACAAGGAAGGATGGCTGCAATTCAAATAACGAGTTCTTAATCGGAATATTGCTTCCTCCGTTGAAATAGACCATCCGGGCGAGTTCTGTCTCGAACTTCTGGTCTTCCGAAGCCTCACTCCCTTCCACTGTCATCGTTATGGTGGGCTGCAGCAGATGCTTGCCCCCTATTCCGAACCAGAACCAACGGTGTGTGTATTCCAGTCCGAGAGAGAAGTCAAAAGTGTTGCCGGTTATATCCTGGGTAGGGATGGCCTCGTCGCCGCTGTCGTGATAATCATCGCCGTCGGGAATCTCAACCTCCGAACCCTTGAACTTCTGATCATAATATCCGGCCTCTATACCGATACTCAGAAGGCCCTTCAACACACGGAGTTTGTATGACACCTGAATGTTAAGACCCAGATTGGAGAAGAGTCCGAGACTTTCCTGCATCATCCCGACACCAAGTCCGATATGCTGTTTCTTGCCGAACTTCAGAGGTGAGTCAGCTAACACAAGGAAACTATGCGGGGCATTGTGCATACCCACCCATTGCAACCGCGCGGCACCACGCACACGAAGATAGTCCGTCTGACCTGTGGCAGCGGGATTGAAAGCTGTCGGCAATGCCCAATACTGCGTCATCTGGACATCGCCCTGAGCGTGGGCGGGGTTCCAGAATCCAAGTATTACAGACATGACTGCCGTGATGGCGGCAACGTAACGGGGGACGGATATTTTTCGAAAAATCAAGCGCATCTGTAAAGTGTGTCAGTTCTGATGGCGTTAAAGGAAACTGTTTATCCGGTTTATATCACTCAAAATTAAACGTAATTACTATCATCGAGCTCTTCACCTTTTTCAGAGAGTTGGTCATCTTGATCATCTCCGGATTGTCGGACAGATCCGGTCGCTTGTGCTGGAGCACATCGGTCAGTCCGAAACAGAATTTCACCTCGGGATTGAGTTTGAAAAACGGCAGATAGAAGTCACAGCCGATACCGACCGTCAGATAGGCATCAAAGGAATTGAACCGCAACGGTTCGGGTCTTTTCTTACTGACGTCGAATGTGCCCATTACACCGACCAGAGCATACGGACGGGCGTTGCGCAGACGATCGCCTGAAATTTTAAGATCAAGAGGCGCGACCACATAAGCCGACTTCACATCCTGTCTCTCTACATGACCGCTGTTGACATCCAGCATAGTGATGTTCTTGCTGCCGAAATACATGCCCGGACTTAGGCGGAGTTCGAAATACTTATGCATCCTCAAGGCACCGAGTACGTTCACACAAAACCCCGGAGAGTAACCGGGCACCTCTGCCTTAAGCTGTTGGCCGTCATCAGTGATATAATCGTTATGCGTAAACTTCAGGTCCTGAAGATGCATGCCAACCGAAAAGCCCAGATGCCACCGCTTCAGATCTGCGTATGGTCTGTTTTCCAGTTTCTGCTGCCTTTGTGATGACATCTGAAACGGGAAGACGAGAGTCAACAACACTATAATCGTCATTGCCAACGTTCTCACTCCTCCAGAGCGGAAGAGAGAGACCAAATAATAAAAGAATTTCGGGACAGATATCATCTCATAAGTAACGCACCCACACTCCGAATATTACCTTTATACCATCCTATTTTTTCAAAAATTTCGTCTCTTTCTCTTAAAAATCGGAGAGATATACCCTCTCGGACAAGAAAATATTTAGAGACTGTCAACTCCGCTCCGATTTTCCTTAGAACTTCCAGTATGGCATTTGTACGTTGCTGAAAAACTTAAAAACAAAGTTTTTCCTAATTTATTTTATTATAACTTTGCGATTGAGAAAACATTAACCCTAAAACCACACTCACATGAAGTATCTCACGAAAACTTTCATAACGGCACTCGTTCTGACAGCGGTTATGTGTGCCTGTTCCGACAATGATCCGGAGCAACCCAAGCAACAGAACAATCTGATTTCCGCCACTGAGTGGACAGGTGAAGAAATTCCTCGCAACAGCAGTCTGCTTTATCCGGTAAACGTGAAACTGGAGAGTGTATACGATTTTCCGAGAATCTACAATTCCGGAGACTATATTATTCCCAATACAGAGGTGGATTTCACCGTAACCTCCATCGATAACACTCCTTTCGATATAAGCAGCATCCGTCTAAACGGCAAGGAAGTAGGACAGATACCGGAAAGCGGCAAACTGGAGGTAGCGGGAGAGTTTACACTGACAAAGATAAGCCCCTCAAAAATACGCATCACATCTCCGGCACTTGACAGAAATTCAGTCCGCACAATCGAATTCTCATTGAGAAACATTCTTCCGGACATGTTTGCGGACAAGAACGGAAAGATCTATTCTCTTCCTAATGACTATTGGACCAAATACGATCTACCGGAAGGGTCTGATAAAGTGACAATCATGTTGGATCAACTTGATATTCCCAGTGTACCTGCCGATTGCATACATAAATTCGGAACATTTGTGACTCCGTAATACATACTTTATCACAATAAACCAACACCCTGAAACCTGTTTTGCTGTGGTTTCAGGGTGTTGGTTTGTTATGCTGTAAGACGGAAACGTCAGGCAGTCGGTGAAAGGAGGGATAACCCTTCGGGTGTCAGCAACTCCTCGATTTCGTAAAGATAAACCGGAACTTCGATCTCTCCGGAGGAATATGGAGCAATCTCATATACCCCGTATACGAAAGTCACGCCTGTCGGTGTAACATACCACTGCGACGGAATTCCTATCTCGGAAGGTGTGGCCTGAATGGAATCAATAGAGGAAAGTTTCTCCACCAGAATAGATGTGAGAGCTTTCTCATAACCAGGTTTCATGAGATCTTTCAATGAAAGGATCCGGCCAGAGCGCATGGAATAGTTCAGATACATGTTGGCATACATCCCATGAGCCGCTCCGCAGTTATATTCCCCTACGTATGCCTGCCATACTATGATGGCCGATGTGTTGAGAACTATGGAGAGATAATTGTATTGCTCGTTGCAGGCCTGGACAGAGTCTGCAAGATTGGTAAGTTTCCAATCCTTGTCTATAATAGGTGCGGCATCTCCGGAAGAGGGAAACTCCACCCGCCCCATGCTTAGGAGAGAGTCTCGAAGCTGTGCGATATCATTGTCACCAAGTTTCACAGGAAGCACTCCCTGCCCTACCACATGAAGATATCTGGCACCGGGGAGATCCACGGATTCTCCACCCGACTGTTCTGCCACCCGGGAAAAGGAATACGTTTCAAATTCAAGCGACTTGTTTTCCGATTTTCTGTCATCGGCAGCTTTATCGGAATTGCATGCCGTAGCCAACATCAAAAAAAGCGATGCGCCAATAAATGCGTATGATCTGATTTTCATTATTTCTATAATATATTATTACTTACGTTATTCTATTAAAAAATAATACCGGAGTCACCATCCGCCGGAAGCACCTCCTCCACCAGAGGAACCTCCACCAAAGCCTCCGCCGAAACCACCTCCTCCATGTCCTCTGCCGGATCCAGCGATGGCACCAAGAGCGGCCGCCGCGACAAGAGCACCGTCATCCCTTTTTGGTATAACGTATGGAACACGTGTTTGGTGATTGCAGTATTCACATTTATATGTTTTTTCGCCATGTCCGGCATGCCTTGTAGTGGCAGGCACCACTATTCTGTCACACACAAGATGACTGGCGACAGTGCCACAATAGGCACATCTGCTGTATTTGTTCTGTTTCTTCGGAAAAGGGAAACGTTCCACAGTGCCGCATTCCGGACACTCCCACACATCATAATCCACTGTGTCCAGCCTCTCCTCCAGATCCTGCGAACCGGACAGAAACTGGTTGTCTTCCTCCTCTGAAAGTTTATGCATCTTAGCTCCGCAAGTATCGCATCGCAAAGGTTTCCTCCGATACATACGATACATAAAAAGAGCCAGCAAAGGAAAGATAATTCCCGCGCCAAGCGACACAATACCACATATCCAGTACAGAGGCAACCGGGCGCGCCAACTCTGGGCCCGTTCGAAATTGGATTTACGTCTGTTACGCAAAATATCCGTTATAAAACATAACAATGCGAACAGAAAAGCACACCCCGCCACTATCCAGACGAAGCTCCATACCGTATCAGGATCAAGTGTTCTGACAGCAGCTCCTTTCTGACGGCTTAGAAGTTCCTGGGTATAAGCCGGATCAGAAGCCACACGTACCATCTCCGACACGGCTCCTTCCACGGCAGCGTCGATATTATTGCTCTTCATGGCCGGAACAACCACTTCCCGTATAATCCGGGAACAGACAGCATCCGGCAGCACACCTTCCATACCATAACCTGTCTCTATCCGTGCCCGACGGACTCCGGGAGAGATGACAAGAAGCGCACCGTTGTCCCTATCCGCCTTGCCAAGGCCCCATTCCTCAAACAACCGGACGGAATATTCCTCTATCGACATATCATCCACTTCCGGCACTATCGCTACCGCAATCTCAGCCGTAGTATTGCTTCGGAAGTCATCAAGAATACTATTGACGCGGGCTACGGTACCTGCCGACAGCGTATGCGACATATCAGACACATAATTGCGCCTGTCAGAAAGATTGGGATTCGGCGGGAATGACTGAGCACCAGCTGCTGTCACCACCGACAGCAACATAAGAATCCACAGAATTGTTCCTGTTTTCACTTTATCTGAATTTGAAAGGATATTATTGAATTGATATCGTCTAAACAGCCGGAAGACTGTCACCGTTCAATTTTCTGAACAGATCGAGGGCATAGACATCCGTCATGGCCGAAACATGATCAAGAGCACTCTGCACACGTCCGTAGACAGTCGGAGCATGCACATCATATTGTTTTGGGAATATCTCAAGCAGAAGTCGCGAGAAATTCCTTTCAGGATGCAGCACAGCCTCCACAAGGCACTCCATCAGATAAGTTATGATACGATTGCCGGCAATCTCAATGTCGACCACCTCACGCGCCCGATAGATTTTCTCCCATGCCTTCGCACTGCAATTATAGTATGCCTCCCGAAGTACGGGCGACATATTTTCAATCAACTCCCCTTCCATCGCACCGCAAAGAATGGCTTCCTCATTATCGACAAAAGCACGCGCACAATCATCCACCATCGCACCGATGACGCTTGAACGAAGATAAGCCACCCTCTCGTTGGGATCATCCAGTTTTTCCATCATAGTCCGGAGCTGTCTTTTTCTTGAATCGTCGAAAAAACCCAGAAAAAGCTCTACAAGCTCCTCATGATCCACAATGCGGAGTTTATGCGCGTCCTCCAGATCCATGATCTGATAACAGATATCGTCGGCGGCCTCCATAAGATACACAAGCGGATGACGCGCAAACAGGCCGGGCTTCAACTCCGGAATACCGAGTTCAGAAGCCACCTTTCGCCATGTGGCCTCTTCCGATTCGAAATAACCGAACTTCCCTTTCTCTCCAGCCAGCAGAGATGAGTGGGGATATTTCACGATAGAAGCAAGAGTACTGTAGGTCATGGCAAAGCCGCCTTCTCTGCGACCTACAAATCTATGGGTCAGCAGACGGAACGAATTGGCATTGCCTTCAAAGTTGATAAAGTCCGCCCACTGCCTGTCGTTCAGCATCGGTTTGATCTCCAAGCCTTGACCCTCGCTGAAAAACGTTGATATGGTTTTCTCTCCGGAATGCCCGAAAGGAGGATTACCGAGGTCATGACACAGACATGCTGTCGCTACAATATCCGGAAGTTCAATCAGTTTCTCCACCCAGGGAGAGTCGGCATGACGGGAGCGAAGACTCCGGCTCACCTCATTGGCCATCGACCGACCGACAGACGACACTTCCAGACTGTGTGTAAGCCTGTTATGCACAAAGATACTTCCCGGAAGAGGAAACACCTGGGTTTTGTTCTGCAATCGCCTGAAAGGAGATGAGAACACCATCCTGTCATAGTCGCGCTGGAAAGTGCTGCGGGTATGATGCCGGGGATCGTGATATTCCTCCATTCCAAGCCGTTTGGCCGAAATCAGCCGTCCCCAATCCATACGGTACGATGACGGAGACGAAGATATGATTGTGTCGTTTGAATGAATCATTGCCTTGAAATGGATACAAAATTAATGAATTGATACCGCCTGCAAGCAACAAAACAGGAAAACTTTTGCAAAATAGGTAAAAAAGACCTAACTTTGCATCGGAAAGCCGCAGAAATGGTGGAATGGTAGACACGAGGGACTTAAAATCCCTTGGCCCGGAAGGACCGTGTGGGTTCGACTCCCACTTTCTGTACCAAGCTATAAATATCCGAGATGCCACGCATGTACGCTTACAGCCAAGGCACCTCGGATATTATCTTTCATGTCAGAAATTTCTTGTCTCATTATTATCAGAGGCTGTTTAAAAATCATTGTTAAACCTCTTGATTCTCCTGATATTTACAGCTCCTATAAAATCCTTGTCGGCCATTGCTTCAAGCAATCCGAAAAAATCATTCTCATCAATTTTAAGACTGCGGCAGATGACCCGACGATCAGCCCCTTCCGGAAGCATATTTGAGAAGAATGGGAAAAGGTGTTCGGAGCTATAAACAGCTGTTTGTTTAGGTAATGTTGCCGAAATCGGTAGCATATCAGCATTCAGGTATTCCTCTGTATATTGAAAGGAATATCCGATGCCGGGATTCAGTTCAGTCAGAATTCCGGCTTGCGTGTCATAGGGAAACACGCTCTGGAAGCGCATGGCATTATAGAACGTCTGGAACCAAATGTAATATCCTATGATTGCCGTAGCCCATCTTATGTCTGACTTAAGCCGCTTCCGATTCATATTTCTACATTCCAAATGAAAAGTGCAGATCTGAAGCTGAAACTTCAAATCTGCACAAAGTTAAAGATTATATTGCAGGATGGCAAGTTTTATTTCTAAAACCTCATGCCTATTAACCTAAAGCCTTACTTGGCGAAGCCGCGGAGGCGGAGCAGGGCGGCTGCGTCGGGTTTGTGACCGCGGAAGCGTACGAAGAGTGTGGTCGGGTCTTCGGTGTCGCCACTCTCAAGTATGTTCTTCTTGAACGAAGCAGCAGTCTTTTTGTCGAAGATGCCTTTCTGTTCGAAAAGTTCCCATGCGTCGGCTTCCAGAACCTGTGCCCAGAGGTAGGTGTAGTAACCGGAAGCATATCCGTCATCGCCGAAGATATGTTTGAAGTAGGGGGAACGGTAACGATATGTGATTTCTGCCGGCATGCCGATCTTGTCGCCGATCTCCTTCTCAAATGCCACTACGTCGAGGTTCTCACCATTATTCTTGCCATAATTGAGGTCGAGGAGCGCGGATCCAGCAAGTTCGGTGGTGACAAAACCCTGATTGAATTTTGAGGCAGCGTTGAGTTTCTCGATCAGATCGTCGGGCATTGTCTCGCCTGTCTTGTAGTGCTTGGCGTAGGTTTTGAGAAGCTCGGGAGAGAAAGCCCAGTGCTCGTTCATCTGGGAGCACATCTCCACATAGTCGCGGTCGACGTTGGTGCCGAAAAGGCTCTTGTAAGGAGCGCGTGAAAGCATTGCCTGAAGCGCGTGTCCAAACTCGTGGAATGTGGTTTCCACCTCGTCTATGGTAAGAAGAGCCGGAGTGTCGGCGGTAGGACGGGTGAAGTTACCTACGTTATAGACGATGGGGCGTTTCGTGGTGCCGTCACCGTAGAGGCCTCCGGCCTGCATCTGCTCCATCCATGCGCCCTGACGCTTTGTGGCACGGGGGAAATAGTCGCACATCCACACGGCGATATGCTCGCCTGTCTTGGCATCCTGTACGTCGTATACAGTCACCTCGTCCATATATTTCGGAGCGTCGGGCATCTCCACCATCTTTATTCCCCAGAGGCGTTCTGCTGCGGTAAACATCCCTTTGAGAACGTTCTCAAGAGAGAAGTATGGACGTACTTCCGATTCCTCCAGGTTGAATTTCTGTTTCTTCACCTTTCCCTGATAGTAATAATAGTCCCACGGAGCGATCTTGAATCCACCGCCGTTGGCATCGACATAAGCCTGCATGTCGGCAACCTCCTCGCGGCTGCGCTCCACGGCAGGCTCAAACACCTGAAGAAGAAGATTCTCAGCATTTTCTGGTGTCTGGGCCATTACGCGGGATGTCATCATCTGGGCGAAATTGTCGAAGCCCATGATTTTTGCTTTCTTGTCACGGAGCTTCACGATTTTTTCGATTACAGGGATATTGGAGTTCTCGCCGTTGAAGGCAAGGCTGGTGTAACCCTTATACATCGCTTCGCGTAGACCGCGGTTGTCAGCCGAAGAGAGCACCGGCAGACGACTCGGGGCGTGAAGGGTGAATACCCAGAGTCCGTCAAGGCCACGTTTCTTTGCCTCTTCCGCTGCCTGGCCTATCGATGATTCGGGAAGGCCTGCAAGGTCAGCCTTATCATAGACGGTGATATAGAAGGAATTGGTGGCGTTAAGAAGATTCTTGTTGTATTGGATAAAGAGTTTTGAAAGCTCGTCGTTCACCTTGACGAGTTCAGCTTTCTTGTCAGCTGGAAGGGCGGCTCCCTGTTCGGCAAACTGTTTGTAATACTTTTCTACAAGACGCTTCTGCACCGCATTAAGTTTCAATTTGTTGCGGTTGTCATAAACCTGTTTGATACGCTGGAAAAGCTGATCGTCGAGGTTGATGGCATTGCTGGCCTCATTGAGCAGAGGGATGGCCTGCTCGGCCATTTCGGCAAACTCCGGTGTTGACATGGCACCGTCATAATGATAGAAGACACCGGCCACGCGCTCAAGGATGGGAGAAAGATTCTCCAACGGAATTATAGTGTTGTCAAAGTCAGGAGTGGCACGGTTGGCCGTGATAGCGAAAAGATTCTGTTTCTGCTCTTCGATACCGGCTTTTATGGCCGGAATGAAGTCACTTGTCTTGATCTTTTCAAACGGAGGGATCTCATACTTGGTGCCGTAAGGCTTCAGGAACGGATTGTCAGCGTTCTGTGCCATGATTGTTGTCGTCGGCGCGACAAGCAGACTGATTGCAGCCGCGCAGGTTAGCAAGGTTTTTTTCATATTGTGGAAATTGTACAATTTTGAATTTTCAATCTAAAAATGGTCTGAAACCTAAAGCCTCTTGCCTGTAAACTCAAACTCTGCAAGGAGGGGCCAGTGATCGCTCGCGCCTTCCCGTATGCGCTTCACACTTATAGGCCGGATATCGCCTCGATACAGCATCTGGTCAATGTGGAAATACATGCGATGGGCGTGATAGGTGATGCGATGTCCGAAGTTTGTCTCGGAGAAAGCGTCCCGGAAATCGTCACCTTTGATTTTACGGTATGCCCAGGAGGTAGGGACATCATTGAAGTCACCGCATACTATCACCGGATCCGGCAACGAATCGAGTTGACGACGAAGTTGTTGGCTTTCATCGGCACGTATGCGGAAACTTTGTTTCATTTTGGAAAGTATAGAGCCTTTGAACCGTTTCAGACTTGATTTTGCAGAGCCCACCGAATGGATGTCGCTGACCACATCACGTTCGTTGTCCGAAAATCTGTATGATTCCAGATGAGTATTTACCAATGTCAGACGATGTCCCTGTATGTCGACCGTATATATACAATCGTAACTTGTTTTCGGATTTGTCGCGCGGGAATATCCGATGGGAAACCTGGAAAGAACCGAAAGATAATTGGCCCGGTCAATTAGGCGGTAGGGATATGTCGCTTTCAGCGAGTCGATGAGATCAGGGGGAGTGTTAGGCAATTCGGAGGCAGCGAGTCCGGACATTTCCTGAAGTACGGCTATGTCGGCTCCTGAATGGAGTATATATCTGAGTGTTGTGCCAGCACCGGATGTGGGATCAGAGTAATCAATGCCATGCATCATATTGTAGGTCAGAAGAGTGAATTGAACTCCCCCCTCCGGCTTGTTTTCACTTCCGAACGGAACGGCTTCACTCAGTGATCCGATCGAGGCGACAAGTGTCAACACTCCGAGTGCCGTCATCACTATCTTGCGGGCGATGCCCCAACAGACGGTTACAGCCGCAGTAGTCATTCCCAGATAAGGAAGGATAAGGGCCAGAATGGATGGTGTGGCCCATATATGCGGACTGATATGGCCTCCCCATGCTGCTGCAAGTGTGAGGAGGAATAGTCCGACACTCAGTATTTTGGCTGCGAGGCGCAGAATGAATCTAACCATGATTGCTGATAGTTGTGTGGAGAGAAAACCGCTTTATCGGTCGGAAAGTTTCTGTAGTTCTTTCTTTTCGGATCTGGTAAGAGATTCGTAGCCGGAAAGTTTTATTTTGTCGAGTAACTCGTCAAGACGTTCCATGTCTGTGCGGTAGGCAGCCATTGCATTGACTACTTTTGCGGCTTGTCTCGGAGATGTGCGGACGGTTTTGCGACCTATCCTCTTCCTTCGGTCAAAGAAGAAAAGAATGCATCCTGCAAGTGCCCCGCCTATATGAGCGGCCTGTCCTCCGGCATTGCCACCACCGAGACCGAGAAGCAACAATCCCAATGAAATGACCGCAAGCCATTTGAGTTTTACATTGCCTATCAGAAATAATCTGAACTCTCTGTCGGGTTGTCTGAAAGCAGCTTCGACCATTATGGCTACCACCGCTCCGGATGCACCGCTGAGGCTCGCACCGCCAAGGGAAGGAATCAGTGTTTTCGACACTATGAAGAATAATGCTCCGGAAAGTCCTCCGATAATATATCCGCGCCATATATGCTTCTGGTCGGTGGCGTCGGAAAGTACCTGTCCGAACCAGAACAGCCAGAGCATATTAAAAAGCAGATGTAACGGCTGGGTCTGCGTGAACATATATGTCAGTGGAGTCCATGCCAATGAAGCCAATGCGGACAGTGATGCTGGAACCGAAAGCCACGCGGCAAAACTGAAACCCGAATCCTGGACAGATGCGATGATTGATGTCAGCCAGAATAGCAACGCGACCCCAACATTGATACGTATGATGCACCAAAGAGCCGGTTCGCGCCTGGCTGCCATGCGTAATCTATATCTGAAATCCCCGTAACCCATTTAAAACAGATTGCCCCTCAGTGTACCTTTCTTTTTCCAATACAATAGTATTCCGAGTCCGAATATCATACCGCCAAGATGGGCGAAATGCGCCACGGTGGACTGTGTGCCAGTTATCCCGAAGAAAAACTCCAGCACAGCATAACCCATTACCATATATTTAGCCTTTATAGGAACGGGTATGAAGAAGAGATAGAGCGGCATATTCGGGAAAACGAAAGCAAATCCGAGAAGGAGTCCGAAGACAGCTCCCGAAGCACCGACTGTGACCATCATGTTCTTGAACGATGCCACTGCATTCATAAATTCACTGTCGCCATGGGCCAAAGCAGAATCCACTACTGATTTCATGTGGTCGTATGTGAGACCGTTAAGTTTCGCTATGCCGGCGATGTATTCGTGTTCCCAAGTGAGAGCCCAGACCAGTTCCTGAATCAGTGCAGCCCCGATTCCACATACCATGTAAAACATCAGAAAGCGTCGTGACCCCCATACCTGTTCCAGAAAACGTCCGAACATCCATAACGAAAACATATTGAAGAGAAGATGCGTTATGGTTTGCGTGGAATGCAGGAACATGTAGGTCACAACCTGCGCGGGATTGAACATGGAACCCTCAAAAAAGTGGAGTCCAAGTTTATTTACCATCGTCTGTCCGAATCCCGGCACCAGCATCCCTACGAGCCAGACAATGACATTGATTATGATAAGGTTTTTTGTTACGGGAGGGAATTGTGCGCTCCACCCATTGGCTGAATTGCGAAACATGGTGCAAAAATACAAAAAATTGCCCTTTCAGAGGTGTAGGATACTTCTAAAAGCTGTTAAAACACGCGAAAACATAAAAAAATTAGATCCGCAGCGATTTTTTTGATGATTTAATTTGTTGTATCAAGTGTAAATTGTATATTTGCCCCAATTAATTAAATTTGACATTTACTTAAAACTACGTCACAATGAACAAAACGGATCTCGTGAACGAAATCGCCGCCAAGGCCGGACTTACAAAACCGTCTGCCAAAGCAGCTCTCGACGCTTGCCTTGAATCGATCGAGCAGGCTCTCGCAAATGATGACAAAGTGCAGCTTCTCGGCTTCGGCACTTTTCAGGTGATGGAGAAAGATGCCCGCATGGGAATAAATCCACGCACAAAGGAGAAAATCCAGATTCCGGCACGCAAGGTGGTTAAATTCAAACCCGCCGCCGAACTCGGAAAGTAATCTGCAGACACCTGACCCTCCTCTATCTGTGTTGCCGGATTCCGGCCTCTGAATTATCAACCTTCAAATCCCAGTAATTATGGAAGCAAACATCAAAGCAATTCATTTCGACATCAGCGACAATCTCACAGCGTTTGTCAATAAGAAAATCGAGAAACTTCTCCGCCGTTACGAAGCGATAGACGGAGTCGACGTGAACCTCAGGCTGATCAAACCTGAAACAGCGATGAACAAGGAGGCTGGCGTTAAACTGATAGTGCCTGGTTCTCCAGATCTGTTTGCCTCCAAGACTGCTGACACCTTTGAGGAGGCGTTCGATCTGGCTCTGGAGGCTCTTGAGAAACCTCTTGAGAAGACAAAAGACAAGGCCAAATAATATTGGTTCAGTCAAAAACGTATTCCGGCGGTGCGGCGCATGTCTATAGACTGCGGTGTGCCGCCGGTTTCAAGGCGTTGCCGGAAGCTCACTTTTACGTTATATATCATGAATCGACTCACACAGGCATCAATCATTGAATTTCCAAAAATATGCGATCCACGCGGCAATCTTTCGTTTATCGAAGGATCGCGCCACATACCGTTTCCGATAAAACGGGTATTTTACATCTATGATGTGCCCGGAGGGGAAACCCGCGGCGCACATGCCCATAGACAATGTGCGGAGGTATTGGTCGCTGTGTCAGGGTCTCTTGAAGTGAGACTGACAGACGGAGAGAGAGAAACCACCTATCTGCTCAACCGGTCTAATCGCGGTTTGCTCATTCCTCCGGGATCGTGGCGCACTATGCATGAGTTCACTACCGGCACCGTTGTACTTGCGCTCTGTTCTCGTGAATATGAGGAAGAGGATTATATCCGCGATTTCGAAGAATTTGTCCGTTTTGTGGCAACGCAGCCGGAAGAATCACGTGCAAAAATTTAGAGATTGTTTATGTCCTATCCGTTTCAACGGCTTTCCGATACCAATGCTTACCTGTCGGATCAACTGATGGAGGCAGCCCGCCGTGTCGTGGAGTCAGGGTGGTATCTGCTTGGCCGCGAGACCGAGGCCTTTGAGCGGGAACTGGCTGACTTTACAGGCACACATTATGCTGTGGGAACTGCAAACGGACTGGAGGCCATACGGTTGATTTTCCGGGCACTTATCGAGACCGGCAGACTCCGCCCCGGTGATTCGGTGCTGGTACCGTCCAACACATTCATCGCTTCGGTTCTTCCGCTCACCCAGCTTGGGTTGACCGTAAGGCTGGTAGATCCTGATCCTGACACTATGAGTGTCAATCTTTCGTCGATGGTACGTGCCGCCGATACGTCAGTACGTGCTGTGGTTGCCGTGCATCTTTACGGTTATCCGGCTTATGATCCCGAGGGGTTGGCGGCACTACACGACAATGGTATTCTTCTCGTTGAGGATAATGCCCAAGCGATCGGTGCCGAAATATTTGATCCTGCCGATAACAACTGGCATCGTACCGGTTCGCTGGGAGTAGCGTCAGCAGTCAGTTTCTATCCGGCGAAAAATATCGGTGCGCTTGGCGATGCTGGAGCTGTCACGACATCAGATACTGAACTTGCCGATACAATACGTCAGTTGTCAAACTATGGAGGGTCGATGAAATATCATTATCCCCTGCAGGGCTACAACAGCCGGATCGACGAGATACAGGCTGCCTTTCTCAGAGTGAAACTTCCATACGCTCTTGAAGAGCGTGAACATCGCGAGGCAACCGCAAAGGCTTACGATGAATCCATTTCCAATCCGGCAATAATTCTTCCCCCACGACACGACGGTCTGCGTCAGGCATGGCATCAGTATGTGGTGAGATGTCAGGAACGCGACAGACTGGCGTCTTTCCTTGCCGAGAATGGTGTGGAGACAATGATACACTATCCCATTCCTCCGCACAGACAGAAATGTTATCAAGGTACATTAACAGGAGATTTTCCGGTAGCCGACAGACTCGCCAAAGAAGTGTTGAGTCTGCCGATTGCCAACGTATCTCCAGAGGAGGCTCAGGAAATTGCATCGATAATCAACAGATTCTAATCAATGACTGACGGTTCTGACAAAAAACACCAAAAAAGACGTAACGTATCGATTGTAGTCGTAGCGTTGGCTCTGGCCGTAACAGGCGGCATACTCGCCTATATGCTTCCGGTATTCACATCCAAATCCCCTAAAGAGGCAATCATCATTGTGCCGGATGAGGGAAGTATGGAGCAACTTGCCGATTCTCTTGAAAGACACACCAATAAACGGTTTGCATCCTTGACAATGCGTATGGCGGGGATGATGAGGTCGGCTTTCCATCTTCGTCCGGGAGCATATCGGCTCAGCCCGGGACAATCGGCATTTTCCGCCGCACGCCTTCTTGGACGAGGACAACAATATATTGTCAATATATCTCTCAATAACATCAGGACACGTGAAGAACTTGCCGGAAAGGTTTCCCGGCATCTGCGGTTCAGCCAGCGGGAATTGCTTGATGCGCTTGCCGATCCCAAAACTACTGAACCTTACGGACTCACTCCGGAAAACGCCATGGCCCTCTTCATCGCCGACAACTATGAAGTCTACTGGAATACAAGCGCAAGAGACTTTATAAAAAAGATAGGGAAAAGATATTCCTCATTCTGGAACGAAAAACGGCGCGTACAGGCGCGGGATCTCGGTTTGTCGCCGGTGCAGGCGGCTGTCATAGCCTCAATCGCTGATGAAGAGACCAACAAGAAAGATGAAAAAAGACGAATCTGCCGCCTTTATCTCAACCGATACAAAAAGGGAATGCGGCTTCAGGCAGACCCGACAGTCAAATTCGCGATAGGTGACTTCTCTATAAAACGGGTCAACAAGACACATCTCTCTTTTGATTCACCTTATAACACTTATCGTTCATCGGGCTTGCCCCCGGGACCTATAAGAATCTCAAATCCAGCCACAATCGACGCATTGCTAAACTCATCTCCGACTTCCGACATATATATGTGCGCGCGCTCCGACTTCTCAGGATATCACGATTTCACATCATCATATTCCGAACATCAGGCCAATGCCCGGCGTTATCAAGAAAAGTTGAATCAAATGGGAATATGATATGGACTACATACTTCTTAACACATACAGCTCTCCTGAAAATGCATATATAGTAGCCGGAATGCTCCGTTCGAACGGCATAGACTGCCGTGTGAGCGAAAGTGCCGGTTCTGAACTTTTCCCTGCTCCTGACGGAGGTGTCTCCGGCACGGCTCTGTATGTGCCATCCGCACAGGCGGATGAAGCAGCACGACTCATAAAGGATTCATCCGATGGACATATTTTGTGACTGATTTGTCCTTTTCGTCCTTTTTGGTGTTTAGGTATGTCGTGTCGGAAGCGGATTATTTGTAATTTTGCACTTTCTTTTTCGCAAACAGTCCGTTACGAGTAAATGAGAATCTTAAAACGTATTACCCTTCACAGGGTTGTATGTGTGCTGCTTCTTATGACAGGGGCAGTATCACTTTCTGTTTCGGCATCTGAAAGTTCATGCATGTATACAGCCGGAGAAGCCTCCCCTTTACATCCAGAACAGACAGACTCTGTCGAAAGCCGGGGAAGTATGCTCAGACGCAGTGACAATCCGGACTGGTGGTGGAACCGATTGCGCAAGGGGGAACTTGACCTTAAGGACACTACAATAATCTATCCCCGCTTCCTGAAGTTCTGTGTAAACACCTACAATTGGGCGGACCGTACTTTCAACAGTTACGACACAACGTTTGTACAAGGCACAGGGAAACGATGGAAAGCCGTGGTCAAAAGTGACAACTGGGCCGACAGTTATGCCATGAATGTCCGCCACGACATGCCTATCCGTCTGATGAGCGATGTGTATTGTTCGGCTGGTTTCTATCTTCAGTACATGGCTGTCAGTCTCGGATATTCACTCGACATGAGCAATATCATAGGCAACAGACCGATGCTTCACAAGAAATTCGGTTTCGGATTCAGCTGTTCACTGTTTTCGGTGGAAGCGTATTATCATGAGAATACCGGAGGGTCATATCTACGCACCTTCGGCGATTATAATGACGGACGCCTTTTCAAGGAGGAGTTCCCAGGAGTGTCGTTAATCTCCCACGGTATAGATGCCTATTATTTTGTCAACCATAAACGTTATTCCCAGGGAGCTGCATACTCGTTTTCAAAATTGCAGAAAAAAAGTTCGGGCTCAGCTATTATAGGGTTTACATACGGAAACAGAAACATATCGCTCGATTTCTCTACACTTCCAGAGAATCTTCTCCCCTATCTAAAGATTGAACCGCGCAAATACCGCTTCCATTACAACAATTTCTGCCTTATGGCAGGTTATGGATATAATCTTGCTTTTGCCCGCAATTGGCTCTATAACGTGACCGTCATCCCGGTAGTAGGACTTAACCGAAGTTTCCTTGACTCTCTGGGAGGTAAACAGGATATGCTTTCGCTCGGAGGTAAAGGGCGAATGTCGCTTACATGGAACATCTCTGATTTTTTCCTTGGTTTTCAAGGTATCTTCGATGGGAGCTGGTATCGAAGCAGCGACTATTCGCTTTTCAGTTCCATCGTGAATTTTTCCGCCAGTGTCGGAGTACGTTTCTGAAGTCTTTTACATATAATGAACAGGGTGCCTTCCAGAATCAGAAAAGCACCCTGTATTATATTTTACAGATATATCGTAATCAGCGCACGAATCTCAGTGTGGAACCATCGGCATCAACATAGATGTAGACCCCGGCAGACAAGGAAGCTACCGAAACAGTCCCCTTCAGATACATCATGCGGCGTCCGGCGGCATCGAATATTGTGCCGGAATGGCCTTCGGAAATAATCATCGTAGCGGTAGCGGCGTCATACCGTGCTCCGTCAGACTCCATTCCGATGGATTCAACCCCTGAATTGTCGAGATAATACTCATTGGAGGGTGCGGATTCCACATCACCGGTCACAGCCGTCACGGTGTAACGACCGCCAGACAGAGAGGTCTCCTGTGAGTATGACTCGGAAGTCAGACCACTCTTGAATAGAGTACCGTCACGATAGATATTATAAGTGCGGGCATCGGAACTGCGGCGCATCTTCATCACGGTATGTATGTCCGGTGTCTCCAACACAGCATATATACGCCAGTTGCCATCCAGATCCTTGTTAAGGCTCTTAAGGGTCTTCCAGGAAGTCTGGGAAGCAGACGCGGAAAGGAGATTTCCGAGGCCGTCATCGGCGGGTCCTTCGTCGAAAATCATCGGCTTGATACCATTGGCGTATGTGATATGATAACCGATCATCAATTCGCCCTTGCCGTCTATCTCGTATGGCTGATTGAGGCGGATTTCGTTATAACCATCTGTCACTGTCACCAGATCAGAGACAGCCACGGGCTGCTCATATACAATATTGAAATTCTTCAGAATTACAATCGAGGCCGAGTTAAGCTCAGTGCTGAAGAGAGCGAAACGGATATGGCTTATTCTCTGCCCGACCGCAGTCTTGAGCGAATCGACAGGATATTTGTGAACAGCAAATGTCTCACGCGTACCGGATCCGGTCATACCGACACCGAAGCTCTTTCCGTTTTTGGCATATGTCAACACGGGTGCGGTCTCCGGAGCCTTCCAGGTAAGACTGTTAAAGTCGCCACGGAGATCATAAGGCGCAGGTCCAGCCTGATTGACAGGATTTTCTATGATCAAGGGGTCCGATTCAGCCGACTCCCAGCCGTTGGGATAGACAGCAGTCACAGTGTAAGTCCAGGTGTCGTACGAAGGAAGTTTCTCCGAGAAAGAGCGGTCTGAGGTAGACAATGCCAGTTCTCCATTGCGATACACATTGTAGGTGGTGGGCTTCAACGCACGTTTCTGAGGCTCAGAGGGAGCTTTGAGCGAACCGATTCCAAAACCATCGGCAGCGGAAGCAGCGTTGATGACCGGAAGTTCAAAAGCATGAGCCAGTTCATCACTATTGCGTGAAAGGATTCTCTGGGGAGCAGACTCGGATTCATTCTCACTCACCACAGCACCGATCACAATATTGTAATTGTTATATGTGGCGTTGATAGTACCGAGATTGATCCAGCTCATTCCGGGCAACTTGACGACAGCTCCACCTGTCACAAGCGGACCGGCATCAAGCACGATAGGTGATGTTTTGCCTGGAAGAGTAGCTGTATATGCGAGTATGAGATCCTCCTTGCCGGTAATGGTGACAGGCGCATCAAGTTCAAGCGAATACATTGCCAGAGGCTGCACCGTATTTGGAGCGATCTCCTGACTTGCTACCGTCTTGCCTTCGCCATTGATGATCTCCAGCTTGAAACCGGCTGGAATATCCTCGCCTATGACGAAATTAAGTTTGCGGATGGTGTAACCCTCATAGTCGGCCAGTTCGGCGGCAGTGAAACGTGAACCGTAGGAAAGAACCATATCCTCATCGAAACCGACTTTGTAGGTAGCAGAGCCATAATGCTTGAGCTCCACATCCATTCCCCAGTCGAACGATACTGTCTGGGTCTCCTTATCGAGTTTGGAGGAACCTATCAGCGGCGCACGATAAGAATCTGGGAGCTTGTATGTGGCCTTGACGGTATATAGATCAGAGGTCTTGCCATCCGAACCGACAGCCTCGATACCGTAAGTGTAGACACCGGGGGCCGGCACCTCGTCTTCCCATTCAGTGGTTTTCAGAGCGGAAGCGACTTTCTCGCCGTCGCGCCACACATTGTATGAGGCGACAGTTCCGTATGAGGCGACCGTACCTTCCACATCTGCTGTCAGCATCCATCCACCGGGGAGTCCGCCGGAAGCCAGAGTTTTCCAGGAAGGCTTGCTGGTGGCGAAATCCTTGGAATTGGATGATGAGGTCGAGAATGAATTAGCCTTGCTGCCCATAGCTTCAGTCTTGTCCGTGCTGACCGGATGTGTCTTGGGTGTATGGATCAGATAATATCCGTAAGCGTATGAGTGGCCCGGCTCAATCTCGACAGGAGCGGATAGAGGGATCTTAATCCATGCGTCAGCCGCGATTTCAGCGATCTTAGTCTCCGGCACACTATCATAGTGGGCTATGACACCGTCTTTCATCACGAAAACAATCATACTCTTTGCCTCTTTCTCGTGGAAATGGGCATTGATCGCTGTGATTCTGGAACCTGCGAAAGCAAGAAGGTCGGCCTGTTCGAATTCATTCTTGATCCATACCTTGGTATTTGAGGAGGCCGTTCCGCCTATCGCACTGTTATATTGGGAATCAGACCAAGACAGAGTATTGCCCTCCCCTTTCAGCAACGGGGCTTTCCAATGGAGAGTACCTTTCATGGCATCAGTGGCAGCTGTAGCCGCACCTACAGAGGGGAAATACATACCCGCACTCTTTACGGTCACAGGCACTTCCGGAGTGAAATAGGACTGCGTGCCGTATACAGCCTCCACCTTATAAAGATGAGCACCGTCGGTCTGTGCAGGCAGCATCAGCGAAGAACTGGACAAAAGTGCCTCATTGGCCTTCTTGCCGTCGGCATATACATTGTATCCGTCCGGAGCCTCATCTGTCTCGTTGAGCAGATTCGCTGTCACAAGGTATGTACCGCGTCCGTTGTGCACCCAGTTCTTGCCATCGTAGGAACGCAGGTCACCGCGTGAATCATGCGAACGATCCATAATAGCCACAAAATCGACATTAGTACCGTGCTCAATACGGAATCCTATCCGGACCGTCTTCCCTTTGGCAATCTGATACGGTTCGGCAAATGTCACCGTGCGCCATTGATCTTTCTCAAAGGCCGGTACGGCAAGATTGGCATCCGCCTCACGCACCAACACACCATCCTCCCATATCATGGCGGTCACACGCAAGGTAGGACGATATTCGAAATAATTGAGCGACACAATCTTCTCTCCCTCCAGAAGAGTGAGATCGGAAGGAGAAAACTCCGACGCCACATAAATCACGCAAGGATGTTGCGAACTAGTCTGTACGCCGGAATCTCCGTCATAGTCGTTGTCGTTGTGGAGTTTCAACTCCTTTTTTGCATCAGATGCCTTCCAATCCACTGTGACAGCGGAATAGTTGGCCTTAGCCATCACAGAGTGAGGAGCACCCTGTCTGGCCGCGACATCAGGAGAAAGAAACATGGCACCCGTCATCAGACATGACAGCCATAATAGTCTTGACTTCATAAAGTTGATAATTATTGAAACAGTATTATTATGAATAAACGATTCTGCAAAATAATAAAAAAACCTTACACTGCCGTATATAGATTCCATTACATTACAAGAATTGCTACAAAGTTAATAAAACCGTTTCGGTTTACCCCCTCGAGCCATTAAATAATCTTAATATTAAGATTATTTAACGCAGAAAGTCCCTGAACTTTGAGAATTCAGGGACTTTCTGTTGATTATCGGTTCAAAACTTTTTCAGCTGTACGATTTCCATTCTCATAAAGACGGATCACGAGATATACTTTTCCATCTTTATGTGTCGGAGCGGCACATCTGATCCCTTCCGGAGTAAAGAACAATTCTCCGATCACAGTCGACTCCACATCTATCGCATCAACCGCATTTATCCAATTGACTCCGATCTGATAAGAACGGGAGTGATCGCCGGCAGTGACAGTAAGAGTGATTTCTCCCTTGTAGTCCTCGGAAGAGAATCTCGCATCCGTACCGTCAAAAGTCAGATTAGGCACCGAGGCAGTCCATGTGACACCCTCCGGATTTCCCACAAAGAAGTCACGCGTCACATTGTCTGCACTCTCATCATCTACCAGAATCATTCTCGCTGCCACTACTTTCAGCGTATCCGGAGTCAGTGCCTCAGGCATAGGATAAGTATAGTTGTCACTACGAGACCAGCCAGCGGCCATTTCGATTGATGCCAGTTCGGACTCACATACAGATTTACCGATAGAATTGTTTTTCTGTTCGGAAGAAGGAGTGATAAACAGACAGCCTTTGGTCTTGTTCTCTGCCGTCCACATCTTGGGATTCGAAAGGTCTGCCCCGACAATCGAACCGCATGTATCAGCGGGAGCGACAATCTCCCCGAGATTGATACAATCGATCAATTTCGTGCGTTTCGGATAGGTATAACCAAGTATTCCTCCAACTTGAGAGGGGCCCTCCACTTTACCGAGATTAATGCAGCGAAGGAACTCCGAAGCTCCGTATCCGGCAATACCTCCGATCGCATAACCGGAAGTATTCATATTCGTGCCTCCCTCTGTGAGAGCAGTGCTGACAGCTCCGAAGTTGATGCAGTCCGACACAAAAGCATCACTCTGATTATAAGCCACAATACCGCCAGATCGGTTGACCGATGTATGTATGGTACCGGTATTATAACATGCATGTATCCGCGCATTGACCCCAAGCAGAGATCCCACTATTCCTCCGAGACCCCATCCACCAGTAATATTTCCGGAGTTGACGCAACTGTCTACAGTGGTATATGCGGCCATAGTAGCCATTATCCCAGCACCCTGATTTCCATTGGCCTCGATATCTCCACTATTGCTACATCCTGACACAAGAACCGGAAGAGCCTCTGTCGGAGCTACCTTCTGAACGGCAGTGATGCCAGCCGTATAAGTATTTTTAGAAGAGACTATTTTGCCAGTATTCCAGCAATTGCGGATCACCGACCCCGGTGAATATAGAGCTGTGATTCCGGCCGTACCGGCTCCAGTGGTTGATTTGACGGCCACAGATGCGATATCCGCCGTGTTGGAGCAGTCAGCCAGCACCAAAGGATTGGTCGCGGAAACTGATGCATTGAGATTGCCGATAAGTCCTCCCAGATAATTATTTGCCGTTATCTCGGCAGTATTATGGCAATCGGTCAGAGTCATGGCGGCAATCCGGGCAGATGACGAATTGGCATATCCGATTATACCGCCAACTCCGTTTGTAGCCTCAGGCTTTGAGAATGTAAACTTACCATTGTTGGCACACCGCAGAAATGAAGAGGGCATGGAGTTAGCCACAATGCCACCCACATAAGTCACAGTGGACGTTCCGGTAGTACGGATCTCGCCCTTGTTTGTCACATCGGTAAACGACACCCCTTCGTCGGCCATAGCCGCAATACCGGCCAAAGTTCCCGACGATGACGTGATAGTACCCTCATTGGCCACATTCTGCAAGAATGCCCCGCTGTAAAGATATCCGAACGCAGAGGTGGATGCCTTTGTAGATATCACATCCACTCTATTGACAAGATTGACGAGCCTGCCGTAGACCTTACCGGTAAAACCTCCGGTATTGGCGAATGTAGATGACACCTTCCCCTCAAGCGTCAGATCGGAAACCGTGGCTGGAACGTCAACTACCCCGATAGGCGCATTAAACGTAGCTGCGGCAGTGAAATCTATGCCTTTTACCAGATGGCCGGCTCCAAGCAATGTCCCTCCGAAAGAAGTTATCCCGTCCGCAAACAAAGGCTTGAACGTCTTTTCCGTGAAGTCGAGATCTGAGGCGAGACTTATGAACTGGCCCGTAAAATCCTCTCCGTTACGGGTCGCGAAATCCGAGAGACTATTCCAGTCATCGGTGGTTGATATGATATATGGTTTCTCTTCTGATCCTTCTCCAGCAAGAGGAACAGCGGGAGGACAAAATATCGGTATCGACTTGACATACGTCCCGAAATCAGCCAAAAGGGTATCACCTACCAGACTTTCCACATTTCCGGGAGACTTCATCAGATCTGCCGCAATAGTGAAATGCTTTCCCTGACTCAGCGACCACACAAGACCGTCGGCTTTTGCAAGGACAGCATCTGTGCGCAGACGCCGGGCTGTGCTTACCGCATCCATAGTCACTACTGCACGACGTGCACGGTCAATCCTCGGCTCCGAGGCAAACCGCTTCAGCACGGGATACATCCCAGCATCAAACTGCCACATCACGGGGTCAAACCCATCCAATGTTTTCCCGGAGGTTAGCACAGAGGTGTTGATTCCTTCAGCTCCTTTAAGATGTCCGTTTCCATTCGCCTTTACAGTTATGATCTGTCCGTCCCAGAAAGCATTGGTTATTTCACCTTTTGTTCCGGCAACTCCACCAAGTGCTCCGATACGTGTGATATCGGCTGCAGAAACCATTCCGATATTGATCACATTACGGAGGGAGTTCTTTCCTACAGCAGTGGAAGAAGAGACATTCCCCAGAGTGCCCGAAATACCACCGGCACCATAATTTTTAGCAAAGACAGTGCCAAAGTTCACGCAATCTTCATATAGTCCTCCGGTCGACTCTCCGGCTATACCGCCTGCATTGCGGAATATAGTGAGATTTGGTCCCTGGAATGAAGATATCGATTTCACCGTCACGTCGCCTGCATTGGCACATCCTATAACCTTTCCTGCGTTGCTGCCGACAATACCTCCGGCACAGTTGAATCCTGAAGTGATGTCGCCTTCATTATAACAGTTGAGGATTGTGCCCTTACGGTTTTCACCCACTATTCCCCCCGGATTTGTGCTGATGCATGTCACATCGGCATAGTTTCGGCAATTCTCCACCAGACCCTCGTTCTGTCCGACCAAAGCCGCCGAACGCGCCCAGAACATGAATTTACAATCCGCAGCAATATTGAGATTACGCAGAATCCCCTCAGGGGCAAGACTGCCAATGAATCCCTTGCGGCCGTTATACATTGAGCCATTGTCATCGGGTGTACCTATCTCTCCGTCGGCAGGCTGAGGATCTTTCCATACCACCCAGTCCAGTCGTATACGTCTTACGGTATTATTCCCTCCGTCGAATATTCCAGCAAATTTACAATAGGCGTCCTGATCGGCCGCGATACCTTCGAAATCCTTATCATATTCCATGTCGATATCATTGGTCATCAAGAAATAAGTTTCGGGGAAATACTGTTTCACCTTAGTTGTTATCCTTGACAGGGCCACCAGATCACTTTTTGAGGAAATCAGATAGGGAGTAGTGGCTGTTCCTTCGCCCAGAAACGGAACGGGAGCTACCTTGATTTCAAAAGTCATCGAGACATTCCCGTTGACCACCATCAGCGTGTCAGTTCCAAAATCCTCGGTAATCTTGAGTTTTCCATCCTCTATGGAACAATAACGTCCGACAGCACGGACGGTGTCATTGACAAGAAATCTATAAAGTGTGTTTCCCAAAGGATGCACTTCGGCATCCTTTGAGAGTTTCTTCATGCTGCTGCGCTCATGAATCACCAATGCTGATCCAGAGAGAGAAGCCGCCTCATTGTCATCTATCCCTTTCAGACGAGGATACTGTCCTTCCTTGAAGTTCCATACACTTGAATCGAAACCGACTGGTCCCGAGGCTGATGTCAGTACGGAGGTCAACACTCCGTGGCGTCTGGAATTAAGGTTAGTGACCTGTTTGTCGTAGTAGACATTCTCTGCTTTGAGTTCAGTGCCGTCGGCTATGCTGCCCATTGACTCACGAATCTCCGTTTCCGGATTATACTGATAGGTTTCCGATACGATAGAGGTGGCTGTAAAGCAATTTTTAAGTTCCGGCATCTGGACATTTCCCTTACCATCATCATATTTGCGCACAAGACCCGTAAGACCTCCTGTCATACGGGACAAACGTGTGGAAACATTCCCCACAGAATAACAGTCTTCAATGCGCGAACCAGACATCTGGCCCACCAGTCCGCCAGCAATAGGCTGTGCGTTAGGCACATTGACATCTTCGAAACCACCGATGATCTTGCCGACGGCAAATGATTTCTCAAGAGTGCCCCGACTCAGAATACCGGCTACTCCTCCTACCACCGGAGAGGTAAGGAACTGACCGGCGTCCACTTTTCCTGAGAAATACAGATATCTGCCCGTGGCTCCGTTCATCGATGCTACCACACCACCTGAAGGATATCCCGGAATAGGAGTAGCAGTATATATGTCGCTGCCAGTCACAGAACAATTCTCGACGAGTCTGTCAATCTGACCTGCAAGACCGGCAGAGTTGCCACCCCGTCCGTCAATGAGACTGTTTTCGACAGTACAGTTTTTCACCTCGGTGCCGAGACCGACGAGTCCGGCTGCTGTGCGTCCGGCATTCAGTACATCGGCTTCCCTGACATGGCAGTTTTCCACAAGTCCATCGCTCCAGGCAGCCACAGTAGCCGCACACAGACCGGCGGCACGAATCACAGGTTTCACCAGAGTCAGATTGCGGATGACACTTACAGAATCGGTCATACCGAAAAGTCCGGCCATGCCTGCAGTGCCGACATCTTCGGTGAGATTGGAGACAGTATGTCCGTTTCCGTCGAATATTCCGGCAAAACGGTGTTGGAGATTGGCGCCTACGGGAGTGAACAGAAAACCACCCATGTCGATATCGTTTTCCATCCGGAAATATTTTCCGACATACATCCGGCAACATTTTATCCCGTCGACCATTTCGGTGAGTTCAGAATCCGGTACACTGTTGACTCTGTCAGACAAAAGCACGAAATCTTCCGGCGTACGGATCCTGTAGGGATCTGACTGTGTGCCTGTCCCCTGCCATTCACCTGTGGCAGCCACAGGATATGTTATGTCATTGTCGCACACAATGCGTCCGTCGATAATCGCACCAAAAAACAGATTCTGTTTCCCCTGCGATACAGCCGTCCACTTTCCCCAGGATAGGGTTCGGCTGTCAGTCGCCTGATTCAGGACAATATCCGCATGTAGTCCTTTAAGACCTCCATCGGTGAACTCATCTACCGAACATGTGATGAAATCAGCGTTCTGCGGATATTGCCGTGCCACCTGGGATGGAATGACCCCACCTTTATTTGTGTTCAGATTGATGTTTACCGTCATTCCATAATTGCCGAAATTGACAACCTGCAAGCGGTTTTTATACGGCTGACGGACTATCACTCCGAAGTCAGCTTTCTGTCCGTTGCTGAAACTGAAACTCATTCTGGCATTGGAGCGTTCCATCACGGTGGCATTTCCAACATACGCGTAACGGTCCTTGTTGATACCGCTCATCACATATATTCCCCACCATGAGGTTATATTGATTTTTCCTTCATCATCCACATAACCCTCGATTCCTTTCTTACGATCCGGGGTGCCGTTGGTATTGCAAAAGGCGATATCTATCGGACCGTTGTCGGTCATCTGCCCTACCACCTGATTGGGTATGGTAACTTTTCCGGTAGCTGGATCCACGCAAGCCTTCAATTGCATCCCGAGCGACCAGAAATTAGTGATGAGAATGGAGTCAGTACCCTCAACTATAGTTATGTCGGCACTCTGACCTGTGTCGCCGTAAGAAGAAGACAACAACGACTTACATGTCATCACATAGTTGCCCTTAAGATCCGCGACAGTCTTCAGACTGCCTTTTCTCGGGCTTCTGAGAGGTCGTGAATAAGAAGTCCGCACAGAAAGTTCTTCTCCGGGCGATGTCAGAGAGAACTGACCTGACGGCCGGAGAAAATCCATAGTCTGCTGTGAAGCAAATTGTCGGTTCACAATCTCTGAAGAGAAATCTTCAGGTGTGGGCGGCAAGCCTCCCGACATGAGAGCCTCGACCGATTCAGGCGGAGCAGCCACGACCGATGCGGCAAACGCTATCAGTCCCGACGCCACAACCGAGATTTGTTTAAGTTGTTTCATGCGATTTTCGTGGGGTTCATTGTGAAATAAAAGTGAATCAGGAATGGATGTGACGGCCCCCCTTTTGCATCATATCCCCCCTGTATGAGACGAAAGTTATAGATTACAAAATTAATAAAAGCGAAGCGGCTTACCCCTCCTCGAGCCGTTAAATGATGTTAACCCAACATCATTTAACGATTATTAATAAAGTCAGACCACCGATTGCGGCAGCCTGACTTTCTTTGATTTTTTGAACAAACTCTTATTTCCCGATTATTTTCCTGACTGTCTTTTGTCCGGAAACGGATGTGCTTACCTCAATTGTCACCTGATTTCTAACAGGAACTTTCAAAGATAAGCCCTGCGGAGTGAAATATTCCACCTTTACAATCTCCTCATCCGACACTGTCTCCACACCGTCCTGCCAGTTACCTGCCAGCTTACGCAAAGGATAGAAGTTGAAGTAATCCCCGTTGCGGAGAGTCAGTGTATTGAATACGGTTCTATCCGAACCCAATGCCTGGAGTCCGTCTTTCCTTATCTCAAATCCGTTTTCATTCTCAAGGGTAGGCTCAAGGTCAAATACTGTGTTGAAAGGAGCCCATGTGCCTGCCTGAATGCGACGTATCGACTCTCCTTCTGGAAGAATAAAGAATGTCGCAGCGGCAGAACGCACACCGGCCACATTTGCAAATGATTTGGGAATTGGATAATATCCGGCCTCAAATGAGAACCAGTCGGCCAGATCCTCTATCGGAGTGCCAGAAGTAAGCTGTGAAGTAGTTCTGGCGATATATGCCTCACGGGTGTCGGACACCGGAACGCTGTCAACAGGCATATTCTGCATGTTGAGCGTAGTATCACAATAGTTTGCAGCAAGAAGACCTTGTATCTTGTTCTCGGCGAAATATCTCCATCCGAGTATATTGCCTACATTGAGCGTACTGACACCACCGTTTACCGAAACCTGCCCTACATTCAGATTATGATGGATGGAGGCCATACCGGCACCGGTGGAATTTGTGTTCTGTCCGCATATTCCTCCTACTCCATCAATTACGGCGACAGCTTCAGGCACATCTATCTCCACCGGGCCGTAATTGGCAGAATATTCTATCGTACCGGAATTTACAGCAGAAAGTCCACCTACCCGCGACACTTTCTCGTTGTAAGGGACACAATCATTGAAACGCTCAACAAGAATATGTCCTGTGTTGACACAATTAGAAATCACAGCATCCACATGTCCATTCCAGCCTGCGATACCCCCGACATAGTCATAATTCGAGTGGATAGTACCTGTGAAGGACGAATTGGTAATCTTCACGGCATGATCGACACTATAACCGAATAGACCGCCACAATAGCGATTATATGCAGTGATAGTGGCAGCCACATGACAATTGTCAATGACAGCAGGACCACGATGGAGTGAACCCGCAATACCGCCAATCAACCCATAACCGGTAATCTTAGACGTTTTGTCCAGAATCAGATTGCGTATCTCTGCGCCTGCACCAAGAGATCCGAACAGACCAGTGTTATGATAGGATCCGGTGGAAAAGTTTCCGGCGATACCGTCGTCAAAAACGACCGTATTGATATCAAGATTGGAGATCTTATGATTATCACCATCCAACACACCGTCGAAATACCACCGATGAAGTGCTCCCTGATTGATATATCTGTCGGGTCCGACGGCAATACCCTTGAAGTTCTTATCACCCTCCATGTCAATATCAGCAGTCATCTTGAAATAACAGCTGGTCCAATGATTACGCGCTTCGTTGGAGATATTTGCGAAAGCCATCATATCCGATTTCTTAGAAATCAGATACGGATTCTCCTTGGTCCCTTCTCCTTCAAAGGGAATATCATAAGCACATACCGGAAGCGAACGGGAAAAAGAACCTAAGGAAAGTGTCAGTTTGCCAAGCACTACATTCTCTCCTGGCGTAGCAATGACCGAACCATCGGCAATAGAGAACACTCCCTCCGGAGCATCCGAAACAGAGGCCGCAATCCCCTCCACTGCGGAGCTTAGCGTAGCCGTCCCTATAAAATGTGTTGCATCATACCCTTCCGGAAACATCACGTATGTGCCCGCAGCTCTCTCAAGCCCGTCAAAGGAAATAGCTGCCGGTACAGGATAAAAACCTTTTTTGAATTTCCATCGGGAAGAGAAGCCGACGAGTATCGAGCCGGAAGTGAGAACAGAGGTATTCATCCCCTTGACAGATCCAGCGGGACACGCACCAGCGCCATTGGCGAGAAACGTCTGGTTCAGCATCTGTCCGTCGTAATAACAGGAAGCCACATTCGAAAGGGCCTGAGTGGTACTGGTACCAGAATATCCCACAATATTGCCCATCCTGTCAGTATAATAGCTTTGCACAGCACCTGTATTCACACATGTCAGCACGGCTCCTTTGCCACCTCCGACAACTCCATACCCGACTATGCCACCAGCAGATTCCTTGTCGGCCACCACATCTCCCGCATTGAAGCAGTCAACAATAGTGGCACCCGTCATAGAGCCTGATATGCCGCCGGCACGACTCTGAGACATCGCCGTAGCCGCACTGTTGAAATGGGTTGCACTTACTGATCCGATGTTGGCACACTCCTCTATTGTAGCGTAGGAGCTGTTTGCTGTGATACCTCCGGCATACATATTGTTTGCCTTGACAGTACCAGCATTGAAACTTGACCTGACTACTGCCGGCTGACCGGATGCTGTAGTCACCACCTCTCCGGCGATCCCTCCGGCAAACTGATGATAGGATGTCACCGAAGCATAGTTGGCACAATTCTCCACTGTGCCACCGGCTCCCAGATAACCTACAACACCCGCGCAATCCTTCACACCTGTCACGGAACAGGATGAATCTATGATAAGATTCCGGACTATGCCTCCCGACTTGACTGTGCCGAAAAACCCGACGAAAGCGCGTCCTTGATTGGCTCCATACTTGGTAATGGCTTTGCCTGAATCGTCGAACGTGACTCCATAGATCTTCATGTTTTTAATGGAATGGCCCTGCCCATCAAAATTTCCGGCGAAATAGTAAGTATTTGCCGAAGCGACTCCGATAGGCGCACTGCCGATTCCATAGAATCCTGTAGCATTCTCCATATCGATGTCTGCCGTCAACTTGAAATATACTCCGGCATAATGACCCGCATTGGCCACTATCCCAGGACCACATGCATCGGCAAGAGCCAACACATCCGCTTTAGTGGAAATCAGATACGGATCTGTCTCTGTTCCCGATCCTTGAAATGTCAATTCGGGTTCGGCCGCATAGACAGACAGCATCGAAACGCCCAGAATTAACGAAAGAGAAAATCTTTTCATATTTCATGAATTAAATTAATATCGTCGCAAAATTAATAAAATCAAATATAATTACACCCCCCGAACCGTTAAATGATATTAATCAAACATCATTTAACGATTATTTTGCCGATGGAGAAAAATCCATCCTGCCGTAAATAGTCCCAGAACAACAAGCATAGCCGACCGGAATCCCCACACTACCATTGCGTATGCAGCCCCATCAGTCTCCCCGATTCCATAAAGCATCAGAGAATAGGCTACAGCAATATTCCAGGGGCCAAGTCCTCCGGTAGACGGAATCGCAATACTGGCCGACCCGAACACAAAAGTCACAAGACAAGGAATCAGACCATAGAATGTAGAGGGATCCGAGATCAATTCCCGCGTAAAAGGGAAAGCAAAAAAGCAGACATATATCTCAAGATAGTAACATATCCAGATCCCAAGCGTCAGAACCAAATACATGCCCCGACCTTTCATCCTGAACATGACGGCAAACGAACGCCATAGCTCTCTTATCACATCAACCAGTCTGACTACATAAGTACGCTGACGGCACAGATAAAACATCAGGCCCAATACAATAACCACACCGAATACACTGCCCCATATCCAAGGATCTGCCATAAACGCCAACAGCCGCTCACCAAAACGATAATGGTCTTTAAATCTAATCATACTGTCCCGAGCCACGATCATAGCAAGAATACAGAGCACAATTATAACCACCGCATCCGAAAAGCGATCACCGAGGTCGGTTCCTACCACTGTGGACATTTTTGACTTTTCCTCCCTGGCCATGAACACACATCTCCACGTCTCGCCAAGCAATGGAAAAATCAGATTGAGCGCATACGCCCCGAATATCGAAAGGCTCTCCGTCATGACCGACACCCGGGGCAATCCGGCACCCCTGAGCTGTATCCCCCAGCGGACTCCCCGGATGATATGGGACATTACTGATATCACCATCATCAGACCGATCCACCAGAAATTGCATTCTCCGGATATGATGCGGTCCATTTTCGCCACATCAATCTTTCCAAAGAACCATAATATCATCCATACGGACACACCGACAGGAAAGACTACCTTTATGATATCCTTCAATATAAGTTTATGATCTTCGCTATTATGAGATTGTCTGCCGGCTTGTCCCACTTTCATATATACGTAGAGATCATCTTACATATAAATGATAATAGAGTCCGGCCAGATTTGGTTCAACGGGAAAACACTTTATGCCTGATCTTCGGTAGCAGCAAGGGCCAACAGCACACACTTTACTCCCGGGACATCTTTTTTCAGTGCATCCGCGCAGGCTATGAATGTAGAACCGGTAGTGCATACATCGTCCAGAATAAGGACCCTTTTTCCGATCAGTTCCTCCGGACGTTTCACAGCGAATACATTTTCGGTATTCATCCGTCGTTCTTCCAGAGTACGTCCTGTCTGTGTACGGTGAGGTCGACGCGCATATAGATGATGACCTATGAAAATCCCTGTCACATCAGCCAGACCGCGTGCCAGACATTCCGACTGATTGTAACCTCTGTGCAGACGCTTGATGAAGTGGACAGGCACCGGAAGAATTATGTCTATGTCGGACAGATAACCCGTGGTCAGTAGCCTGCGCCCCATCTCCCTTCCAAGTTCCACTGCCAACGAGGGATATCTGTTATATTTGAAATCATGGATAGCCCGCGCAAACGGTGTAGAACGGGCATAGCGAAACACAGCCGTTGCTCTCTCCACCGTCGGATAGCCCTTGAATCTAAGCTCCATCGGATTGCCCGGCTGACGATGATAGTGTGTGGACGGAAGTTCTGCCCGGCATAATCCGCATATCATGTTTTCCGCAGCAGACAGATGCCCTCCACACACCATACAATAACGTGGCGATACAATTTCGACAAATCCGAGAGATATCGAACGCAGAAACGCAACCACTCCAGACAATCTCATCTGCGAAGATAATCAATTACCTTATTGATATACATACCCTCATATCCACAAGATGAAAGCATCCGATAAAGCCGCATACGCGATTGATAATCCTCCAGATCAAGACCTTTTGACTTTGATCTGGCAGCCCTGAGCAGTGCCACGCCATACTCTTTCATGTCTATACTCCGAAGAGCCGCATCGACATTCCGCACACTTATCCCTTTGGAAAGAAGTCCCATACGAATCTTGTTGCGTCCCCAGTTTGAGAATTTTATCTTATCGTTCACATAAGCACGCGCAAACCTTGAATCATCAATAAACTTATCTGCGACCAGACGCTCCACTATCCTTGCCGTCTCTTCCGAAGACAATCCCTGCCGCATCAGTTTACGCGATATCTCACCTGTGGAATGCTCCGCCCCCGCACAGAGACTCATCATCCTGAGCAACAATTTATCCGGATCAGGGAGAGTACGGCTTTTCATATCCCGGAAGGTTTGCGGGCAGTTGCGAACCGTTTCTTTCCATGTATGTCAAGGCGTATGTCAACTTCGACAAATCCCGCATCAGACAACAGTTCCGATATATCAGACGCATGGCGCGGATTTATCTCCAGATAGAGTCTGCCACCGGGCTTCAGTCCGACAGAGGCAATGGAGACTACAGGCCGGTAGAAACATAGTGGATCTGAATCTGGCACGAAAAGAGCCTGCGCAGGTTCATAGTCAGTCACAACAGATTCCATATCACTTTTTTCGTTTTCGTCTATATATGGAGGATTTGAAACCACTACGTCAAGACTCTCGGGCGCAGGTCTGAAAACACGCATGTCAGCTTCCTTGAAAGTCACACTGACATTAAGTAACGCCGCGTTTTCCCGGGCAAGAGCCAACGCGTGTGCGTAGATATCAATTCCATCTACCTTGCAAAACAGAAGACTCCGGGCCAGAGCCACGGCGATACATCCGGAACCCGTCCCTATGTCGAGTATTCTCAGATCCTCCATCCCCCGCCAATCATCCTCGATAAGGTCGACAAGTTCTGACGTTTCCGGCCGGGGGATAAGAGCGCGGTTGTCAGACCTGAGCCAGAAACCATGGAAATAAGCCTCACCGGCGACATACTGCACCGGCTCTCCTCCCTCAATTCTTCTTACCATATTCTCCACTCCCCTCTGCATGAGATCCGAAACCTCCTGATCGTCGTGCATCAATATCTCTGTACGCCCCCAGCCTTTCTGTGAATGAAATATCAGGTCGGCCATCGCACGTGCCTCCCCGGCTCCGAAACGTGGTCTCAGACGTGATATTATCCCTCTGTATGTTTCCGCAACCGTCATTTCAATAATCCCTCGCATCAAAGGGCAAGCATGGCGTTTTCCTCAGCAAGACTGTCAAGATACCCTCGGCGGTCCTCCTCCATCATACGGTCAAACTCTGCCGCTCCGACCTCTATTTCCGATGTGCGGTCGCGCCACTCTCGGAGAGCGATGGCAATCCACCGGCGTTCAAGTTCAGGATAACGCTCATGACTCTCAGTCAGAAGCCGCTCCATCTCTTCGACAGACTCCGATGCCATGACCCGCTCCAGACAGCTGCGCTCCACAAACTGACCGGCAAGATCTATCCATTCCTCCGCGATATCTTCATGACTTTCGGGAAACGGTGCGCCTCCTGTCTTCAGATGAAGATACTTGCATATACCGAGCGTATAGAACCGTGAGGCGCGTTCAAGGTTGCTCACACGCAACTTAAGCCCTTTGTAGCGGACATACCGGTCATCGTCGGCCGGACGTTTACGCAACTCGCTTATTAACGGAAGAGCCCGGGCCATCGCTCCTACTGTCACAGGATTAAGCACCTCAAAATTGATTCTGTCATGCAAAGGAAGTTTTCTACGCGCCCGACGCTCCCTGAGTGGCCACTTCTTTTCGTCGCGGAGAAGTCCGCTGCTACGGAGCATAATACCAGGAACTACAATCGTCCCTCCGCGTTCATCGCCAAACAGATAGGAGAACGGAAAATCGGAACTGTCGGGATGCATCTTATGATTGCCTACCAGAAGTGAGAAAGCACCTATCTTCGCTCCCCACATCACATAACTTCCGCTTGAAGTCTTTACTCCGCGCTCCAATATACCCCAGTGCACCGGTCCCATCTTATAGAGATGATTGCTCTGGTTTGTACCGCTGCCGGCATTCATGAAATGGGTAAGTGCTCCGATAAGCAGAGTCGACTTATGCATGGTAGTCGTGTAAGGGCCTGCGAACAGAGCGCATCCCTCACCGTTCTCACATGTGCAATTGGCAAAGAAAAGCGAATCATGAGCGGTGAATCCTTTGTCGATACGCGCCCCCTGACCCACGTATGCCCCTTCAAGCGTCGCCCCTCCGTCTACAACGCCATCCTCCACGATAAACCTGTGGGCACGGACTCCGGGACCTATCCCAGCAAGACATTTTCCAGGGGCGGCATTGTTGATCACGCTTCCGTCTGACAGCCGTGATGCCCCCTCCACTCTCACCTCTCTGTCGACAAAGACATTCCGGATCTCACCCGTATTGACAACCACCGCACCTTCACCTATCCGTCCAGGGGATAGACGTGTCTCTAAAAAGGAGTCAAGCAGCGGCTTCATGTATTCTTCTCCCCATCTTGGTTTACGGGCCATAAGCACAGCCAACTGAGCTGAAAGACCGGGATAAATAGTCACCGGACGGGAACCTGTCTCGTCGAGCACGCTCACCTGGCGGCCCACTCCACACGGAGCCTCGGCCTCATATTCCATCAGACCTACATTCTCAACCGTAGCACCATTTCCAATCTCATAACCGCGGATGGCTATCCCTATATTCCGGATCGACACATGGTCGCCGATACGGCAATCATAAAGCACCGCGTTCTCTATGCCATGCCATTCCCCTTCCGGACCACGACTGAGACTTCCTATCCTGACACGACCGGAAAACCTGACATTACGTATAAGCGAGAGATCACAGTCCGGTGCCACAAACACATTTTCCCAGTCAGCCGACGTGCATCCCTGCGATTCAAGTCTGCGGATGTCCCACCATTCCAACCTCCGCAAAGGGGTATCATTCAAGTTCTCCATCCTGATCGTATTTTTGAAAGAGGAAATCATTGTAAGGGAACCGTTCCGTATGAATCTCCTTTGCTTTCTGATACAGCAGACTTTTGAGTTCATCGATGTTCAGCTTCTCTTTGGCTGAGATAAACACGCAGTCGTTGTTCATTCTGGCCATCCAGGTCTGACGGAACTCATCGAGAGTAATATTCTCCCGGGTGCGGGGCGTAAGATCATCCGGATCTTTAGGAATATGGTGAAAAGCGTCGATCTTGTTGAAAACCAGAATCACAGGTTTATCACTCGCGCCACATACCTCTCGCAACGTGCGGTTGACCACCTCGATCTGCTCCTCAAACTGCGGATGGCTCACATCCACCACATGCACCAGCACATCTGCCTCGCGCACTTCATCAAGCGTAGATTTGAACGAATCCACAAGATGGGTCGGCAGTTTCCGGATAAATCCCACCGTATCGGTAAGCAGAAACGGGAGATTGTCTATCACCACCTTGCGGACCGTGGTATCGAGTGTGGCAAAAAGTTTGTTTTCTGCGAAGACATCGCTTTTACTCAGAAGATTCATCAATGTCGACTTACCCACATTCGTATACCCGACCAAAGCCACACGTGTAAGCTTACCCCGGTTTTTGCGTTGGATGCATTTCTGACGGTCAATATCACGAAGCTCTGTCTTAAGGCGTGATATCTTGTCGAGGATTATACGTCGGTCAGTCTCTATCTGGGTCTCGCCGGGTCCACGCATACCGATACCACCGCGCTGGCGTTCAAGATGGGTCCACATCCGGGTAAGCCTCGGAAGCAGATATTGATACTGGGCCAGCTCCACCTGTGTGCGGGCAGTGGCAGTCTGGGCACGTCGGGCGAAAATATCAAGTATCAGACTCGTCCGGTCAAGAATCTTTACTTTCAGTTCCTTCTCTATGTTGCTCACCTGCTTGGGGCTGAGGTCATCATCGAAAATCACCAGCCCTATATCGTTCTCCTCAACATAATTGCGTATCTCGTCAAGTTTACCTGTGCCGACGTATGTACGCGGATTGGGATAGTCCAGCTTCTGAAGGAACCGCTTCTCCGGCTCAGCTCCGGCCGTACGTGCGAGAAAAGCCAGTTCATCAAGATATTCATTGGCTTTTGTCTCGCTTTGCTGCTGGGTGACAAGTCCGACAAGGACTGTCCGCTCGTTCTGTTCTTCGGTAATTATATTGTCTTCAATCATATAAGATACCTGTTCTAATTAATCGTCCTCCTCTGCCAATCGCGTCACCGACAACAACAGAATCCGCGACGCAGACATCTTGAGAACTCTGAACTGCAGGTTGTCCAGACGGAAACTATCACCTTGTCGGGGAAGAGACTCCAGATTGTCAAGCACATATCCCGCCAGAGTATGGTAATCGTCCGACTCACGTATATCCAGTCCGAACTTCTCGTTTATATATTCTATCTCAACACGGCCGGAAAATTCATAATTGTCTGTGCCAATCTGACGGGCTGTCAATGTCTTCTTGTCGTGCTCATCCTCGATCTCCCCGAAAATCTCCTCCACAAGATCTTCCAGAGTGGCGAGTCCGGCGGTACCTCCAAACTCATCGACCACGATGACCAGCGACTTTTTCTGAGCCAACATGCGGCGCATCATTTTATTGGCAAGCATAGTCTCCGGAGTAAATATCACAGGTTTCAGATGGTCTTTCCAATCCGATTCCCTCTTGAAAATCTCATCAATATGTATATACCCTACAATATCGTCAATATCCTCCTTATACACCACTATTTTAGACAGTCCGGTCGAAATGAACCGCTGAATCAGCTCCTCGCGACTTGTGGTATCGATACCTACGGCGACTATCTCGTTGCGCGGGATCATGCACTCCCCCATCTGGGTGTCCTTGAAGTCGATGGCATTCCGGAAAATCTTAACTTCATTCTCTATATCTGTCCTGGTTTCCTTACCCTCAAGTTGTCTTTCTATATAATCATCAAGCTGATCAATGGTAAGCAGACCGGACTTCGGAGCCTCTCCCTTTATACCAAACAACCACATCAGTCCCTTGGATATCCATGAGATAAACAGAGACACCGGATACAAAACCACATATATCAGAAACAGTGGCGACGACATCAGACGCATTGTAAAATTAGGATTGATCCTACACGTCGCCTTAGGCAAAAATTCCCCTCCTACAAGAATCACCAATGTGGAAAGCAACGTATTGCATATCAGTACAAGTGCCTCCTGACCGCCAAACCATCTTTCCAGAAGAGGATTTATCAGTATCGAAAATGTGATGCCATATATGACAAGCACAATATTATTGCCCACCAGAAGGGTGGAGATAAACATATCCTCATGACGCGAGAACAGGTGCAGAATGCGATCAGCAAGACCTCCACGGGTAGCATTGATCTCCATGCGTACTTTACTCGACTGCACGTACGCGATCTCAGCACCGGAAAAAAGTCCGGAAAATCCTACTGCCAGAAGGGTGAGAATAATTGCAGTTGCTATTGTCATGAATCTGTTGCGACGGAATGACCGTCTATATTTGAAAATTGTCTGAACTGCGATTTTGTTCAGTCAGGTGTATGGGTTCCCGACGATGATGCAGCTGGCGGAATCGTGCCTGAGACAGGCATAGCGGCCGACGGCCCTCCTCCCGACAAATTATCCCTGTTGACCGGGAAAATACCTGTCGGACGGATTATCCTGTAACCAGTAAGCCTGTCGTTCGATACGAATCCATGCCCCTCTAACACATGTGTCGCGGTCTCTATGTGTATGAACGAATCGCTGTAGATCTCCTGACGACGTTCATCCCAAAACAATTGTTGGGTCATGAACAGGTCTTTAGGAGCTTTCTTGAGTTCCACATGTCCGTCAAGACGCCATATTCTCCGGTCTTTGAAATAAACGGCAGAATCCGCGGCCACCGATGCGATCTCCCGGAACATCGGATCATATTTCCGAAGATACAACCCTTGCGGGAAACGCCAGTAAGGTGTGTCGACGTTATCATAGACAAGCCACAGCGGACTTACTATCTTATACTGCGTGATGCCGGAATCGGAGATAAGGGTAGAGACGTTCCGAGTAGACATCGTGGGCATACTCTCCGGACGAAGTCGCGACGCAACATCAATCTTACGCTCATCGCGACAGCCCGGCAATATGACAACAGCGACAATCCCGGTGGCAATGACGCAGAGAAGCGAACGCATTCCTGACAGGCGGTGAAACCGGCGTTTCCGGTGCATCACTTGATTTTCCGCTTCCAGAACCACAGTTCATTGAAGTTCACTCCCAGAGTGAAGTTGAAATAATTCTCACTGATAAGAGTGGCCGGATAAGCCTGACGACGACGCCATTCCACACCTACGTTGATCATTGTCTTTCCTTCCGGAGTAGGAAGACCCACACCGGCACTAACACCATATTCCCGCAGGTTGTTGCCAAGTATGCGGAGATAGTCGTGGGTATAGAATCCGCCGATACGATAACTGATACGCTGTCCGTAATTGCCGCGTACACGGGGCACAAACTCAGCTCCCGCCGACCAACGGCTACGGTTGTTGAAATCCATCCCGTCAAATACCACACGTCCCGGCTCATTCGGTTTCTTGGGGTCAGGATCTGCCCTGAGAGCGGAATACTTGGCCTTAGACCATTCCTGAAAAGAGAAATCGACCTCCACACTGAGCCGATACTGGCGTTCGAATGTATAATTGACTCCTACGCCGTAACAGTTGGGGGTGTAGTAATTGCCACGTAGTTTCATTGATCCGACTGTGTCCGGACGGGACTCCATCGAAAGTTCCTGCACAGTCGCCCATGATTTTCCAAGCAATGTCTTTTTAGGTGAATATGTAAGTCCGACCGTCAGACGTGAATTCTTACCGAGATTGGCAGTATATTGAGCTCCAAGCACGATGTTCCAGTCCCGGATCTGCATCACATGTTCGAAAAGCGTCTTTCCCGAACTCTCTGGAGAAGAGTACAGATCATTGGTTATATTTCCGAAATTATACGACAGATTGAATCCCAACGCCACTCCGGCATAACGGCCGCTGACACCCAGATATGCCTCATTGATACCTCCGGAACCCTGATTCTGCCGTGTGCCGTGACGTATCTCATTGCCGAACGCATAACCTACCGAACTGTAAGGGAGAAGCCCTATTGAACCGCCCATATATTTGCAGATTGGAAACTGCATGGTGATATAGTCAAGACCGCCTCCCACAGCATTTTCCTTCGCGCTCCCCTCCTTCGACCGGAGCAACGTCACATCGGCCCCGAGATCGAACAGGAACGTCAGCGAATCAATCGAAGCATACGAAGCCGGATTCATTACATTGATATGTCTTCCTGAATTCATGGCCACTCCGACACCTCCCATCTGACGCTGCATCGAAGTCGCATAGTCGCCAAGTATGCCATAGCCATACATGGAATAGGGAGTTGTGACATTCTGGGCCTCTGTGATTCCACAGCCGGCAAAAACCGCCACAGCAGCCACCACTATTGTTTTTGTATATTTCATCTTATCGTTCTGGACAAGTTGCCACTTGTTTGTTATGCAATAATATATGATATAGACCGATGGCGACAAGATCACCCTCGGACACCAATCGCACCCCGGAATCGAGATATTCCCGCACATAAGGTTCAATCAGAGTGCTGTCCCCTCCCGTAAGCACAATAAGCGAAGTGCCGTACAGACGTCTGGCACGCAAAAATGCTCCCATGACTTCGGCTGCCGCGCCACGGACCGCGCCACTGCGCATAGCCGTTGCTGTATCATACCCGAAACAAGGCACATCCCCTTGCTTTTCTATTTCGGGAAGACGGTCGGTGTATTCGTGCAGACTCCGTAGACGGAGTTTTATGCCTGGAGATATATCGCCGCCACGGAAGCATCCGCAAGCATCGACCACATCAAGAGTCAACGCTGTTCCAGCATCCGCGACAAGACACGCCTGACCCGGAAAAAGAGCCGCAGCACCGACAGCCGCCGCGATACGGTCAAGACCAAGCGTATCCATTGTCCCATAGTCTATCCCTATAGGCAAAGGAGTGTTATGATCCACCTCCAGCACCGGAATCCCATGCAACGGATTGAGCATGTCTCTCCAACCGGAAGATTCCGATCCGACACACGCCACAACTACCGCGGAAATATCACGGACATCACAAAGATCCCGCAAAGCATCGGAATCACACCGCTGCGAACGAATACGTCCCACCGGCCTGCTCCCTTCAAGAAGAGTGGCCTTGACGTATGAATTTCCACGGTCTATAGCCACCGTGAACCGTTCTCGCTCTTTCACTCCGCAAAATTACTAATAAATACCGTTACCCACAACAGACATCATCGATCCCCTTTATCTCCTCTTTCCTTCTTTTCACGGCTGTAGATCATCCACGACGCTATCACCTGTATGGCTGCGCCTGCCAGAGAAAACAATATAGTCTCCCGCAAAATGGCCAGGGATCCGGCAGATACCACAGATGCGAACCGCGCCTCATTGTAAAACCAGAAAGCCCCTCCGACTATGAAGCACATCCCGGCCCAGAATTCAAGTCTACGCAGTCTGCGCAACCGGAATGAATCCGCAGGATCACCGGCACCTATCACTCTGGCCGTCGTATATATCACCGCACCAGCCGCATACACCCATTTGAACACTCCGAGAAAATTCGTTGACATCAGATTAGCAAACGGTGCCAACATAGCCGCAGCCACAAGAAGTATTCCCAGAGTAGCAATATTCTCGTCAAGTTTCCGACGCTTCTCTGTGCTGATTTTTCCTTTATCTCCCATATTTTGTCATGAAAATGGACCCTTTCAAAATAAAGACATACACTGCTTGATGTTACACCTGGAACATCTATTTTTCCACAAGAATATACACATCTTCCGTGGGCCGCTGGAGATGATATTGCTCTCTGGCAATACGCTCAAGATGATCGGCACCGTTAAGGATTGCCTCACGCTTCCCACGGTAATACGCCGCAGAGTCACGATTAAGCCTTATCTCCCGGTTCAATTCATTTATCTCACGCTGATAACGGAGATTAAGCTGCATTGATGTCTCATCATTAAAAAACAGCACCAACACCACCAGCCCTCCGATCAATATCACCGGAAGATGCGAACGGCGCGAAAACCAGAAAACCATCTTTTTCAGAGATCTGCTCATATCGTCATATCTTGATTGCTGTCTTATTCAAAAAGATTTGCATGCCGCGAATTTACGCATTTTTTCCCACATCACAAAATCACATATCCCTCTTCAAAAAATTAAGAAACTGTCCAAAAAAATAACGACCGCCATCAATCATTTCCGATTACAGATTGTTATATAGACATAAGAATACTAAAATTCCACAACATGTCTGACCACAACTCTTTCAAAAACCGTCTCCTCGGCCTTCAGAGCAACCTTCTGAACTTCGCATACCAGCTGACCACCAACCGTGACGCAGCTCAGGATCTTGTGCAGGACACAACCCTCAAAGTACTCGACAACGAATCCAAATACGTTGACAACGTCAACTTCAAAGGATGGGTCTTCACAATCATGCGGAATATATTCATCAATAATTACCGCCGTCAGGTTCGAAGCGCAACCGTAGTCGACACCACCGAAGACCTGTATCATCTCAATCTATCACAGGAGTCCGGACTCACCACGCCCGAAGGATCATTCGCCGCGAAAGAGATCTCAGAAGCCATCAACTCCTTCACCCCAGAATACAAAGTACCCTTCTCCATGTACATCGCCGGATACAAATACAGCGAGATCGCAGAGCAGATGGGACTTCCACTAGGCACCGTCAAAAGCCGCATTTTCTTCGCAAGAAAACGTCTGCAGGTAATTCTCAAAGACTACCGGTAAATACCACATATATAAAATCGTCAGACCAAGAAACATAGTGTTCAATACCCACAGCGGTCGCATTCGAAGTATGCGACCGCTTTTTCAAACCCATCAAAATCCATTTCATTTTGAGCAAAACAAAAAAAACATATAAAAACTTGCACGAACAAATACAAATCACTAACTTTGCACCCACAAACGTGAAACGTGAAACATCAGCGATGTTCTGATGAAATATCCAATCCAGACATCGCCAAACAGTTTCCGACGGTCCTATAGCTCAGTTGGTCAGAGCACCTGACTCATAATCAGGGAGTCCTAGGTTCAAGCCCTAGTGGGACCACTTAAAATCAAGTAGTTAGCAAATCGCTGACTACTTTTTTTATGTCTGAACGCCTCAGTTTACACGAACTGTGTAAACCACCGTGTAAACCGTGTCAACCACAGTAAACGTAGTTTGTTACAAGTCGAAAGTGCTGAGTAACAACGAATCACCTCTAATGCTGAGAGTGACAAAGGACAGGAAGCGTAAATATGTCAGTCTTGGCATATCTGTGAATCCTGAGAATTGGGACTTCTCTAAAAATCAGCCGAAGTCCGACTGTCCCAACAGAGAATTTATAGAATTGATGATAGCTGAAAAGTTGAAAGCCTACAATTCTGGAAAACCCAGGGTCGGATGACCCCTTGAGCCAGGCTGATTTGCCCCCTTTGG
>CANEHE010000005.1 GCA_947427285.1 uncultured Porphyromonadaceae bacterium | reverse complement strand
CACTATGTCCTTTAGTTTGGTTTAAATTGAAGAATCTTATCCCGAACTCGCGTTAATATGGCATTCAACAAGGTGCCGCAGAAATTGAAAGAATTTTGCGACGCTTTGAATGCTGACCGTAAAAATTCAAAGGTAATGACCGTGCAGCAACTTTACGAACAGAGTTTTGACGCGCACTATAATCTGGTGACAATCCATCCGTGGGCAGACAGTAACGGACGCATGGCGCGCCTACTCATTAACTGGTTGCAATTTGAATATGGACTGATACCCTCCCGCATATTCAGTGATGACAAAGAGGAATATATAAAAGCGTTGGTAGCGACCCGAGAAAACGGGGATTTATCAATCTTCCGCAACTTCATGACCGAAACAATGATTGCACACCTGTCTCGCGACATAGTGACATATACCGAATCCATCGGAGAAAGCGAACCGATAATAGAAAAGGCCGACACCCCTGTAAAGCCCAAGAAAACCCGTGACAAAATCATAGACCTGTTACGCCAAAATCCCAAATTGAGCGCGACCGCACTCGCTGCCGAAATAGGCATCTCCACCAAAGGCATCCAACGCCACCTTGCCAATCTCAAGGCCGAAGGCATCCTCCACCGCATCGGCCCCGACAAAGGCGGCCTGTGGAAAATCAATGATTGAATTGGAATTTATTAACTGAGAACCTTATTTTTTGTGATGTGGAAATTGCGATTCAGACATCTTTGTATTTGGAGATGGAATCTGGTGGCTGAAATTGGAGGCGACTTGTGTCTCTCCGATTGGGATCAAGCAGATATTTTTCGTAGTTCTCGTGGGAAATCTTATATATCTTGCATGACCGGACCATAGGAAATCTGTTGAACCATGGATTTATGCTGATGTGCCATTCTGTTTTCTTCACTGATGGTATTCTGGAGATTGCTTGATGCAGTCTGAGTACGGATGTTTTTCCGCATATTGTGATTCCAAGGTCTCCTGTTTCAAGATGACTGATACATATATATTTTTTTCTGGTTCTGGTGTCTGTAGCCTGGGTCTGTGGATTGATGCGGGTACTTACTGAGATATGTCGTCCATGATCGCGGTTGATCTGTCGCATTATTTCAAGAAATCGTTTTCCGTGTGGGGAAGAATCCTTTATTCCTGACAGATAGATATAATAATGGATAAGCTCATGGATGACAATATCTTCTATTTGTGTCGCCGGTATGTCGTAACGTCGGCTAATGACAATATATGGGTTTATGTTTGGTGTTGTCCGTAAGAATCCTATTTGTGTGGTGGGGTGGAAGAACTTTCCGGAATAAGATGCGGCATTTCCTATCTTAAATTCGATTGGAGGAAGTGAATTGTCGAAAATGTCTCGGTTTACCCATTTAAATGTATGAAGAAGAAAGGAGATAGTCGGTTTCATTCTGCAGAAGAAAACGCTTTGTAAGTTGGTATTGTAGAATGGTGGGGGCGGGTATGTGAAATTATATGTCGGATTATCCCGTCGATGCTTATCTTTCCCGGTCCGATCAAGGCAATTATTATGGATATTACAAAGACCGCCGTTGTAGCTATCGAAGTGGCTGTGACAGAATTCTCAAGCAGTGTAAATCCAAAATAGAATGCGGTTAAAATCGCCATCGGTCTTGCCAGAATACCGATAAATAGAATAATCCCCAGTGTGAATGCCGCGGCGTGGAGTATTGGTTCTGTCTTTGGAAAGTATATTCCCGCAAGAGTTGGAAATACAAGAGCACTTCCGAGGATTATTCTTGCCAGAAACAGGAGAGATGATGATATTAAACCGGTCTTTCTGGTGGGGAATATAAAACTGACAAGTGGATCTTGAGATTGATAAGTCTTTGTCCGGATATTTGTGATTCGGGAAACGTTTGCTGCGTTTTGGAGCACCGTGTCGGGAAATCGCGCACCTTCTGCGATTTTGCTGGGATTGACGGATATAACGTTTGCAGGGGTCATATATTCCGGAGTTAAGTTTGCAGACATGGGAGGAGGAATCAATCTCCTTATTGTATAACCATCTGGAGGATAAAATAGTTTGTTGTTGAGATGGTTCAAATTTCGTATAACAGCAAATCGGAATAATATTGGCAGACTTTGCCTCCGTACTGTAGGCTGGACTTGATATAGGAAAGTGTCAGTTTCTGAAGATAAGGGCAGTGGCTAACGCCGATATTCCTTCGCGCCGACCGGTAAATCCGAGTTGCTCTGTGGTAGTGGCCTTGACTGATACTCTGTCTGGAGTTATATCCATTGTCTCTGCCAGAACTGTTTTCATTTGTGGGATATGAGGATTTATTTTCGGAGCCTCTGCACAGATTGTGATATCTACATTGCTGATATTCCAATCGTTCTGACTCAGAAGTGTTGTGACTTGAGCAAGAAGTATCTTTGAATCGGCCCCTTTGAATCGGGGATCTGTGTCCGGGAAATGGAATCCGATATCACGCAAGGCGGCCGCCCCGAGGAGGGCATCGCAGAGCGCATGGATAGCGACATCGGCATCGCTGTGTCCCAATAATCCGTGTGTATGGGGGATCAATACGCCTGCAAGCCAGAGTTGCCGGTTTTCAGAGAGGCGATGGACATCATATCCGATACCTGTGCGGAAATCGATCATGCAGAGTTGATGTTTTTTTATTTACGACGTCGTCCGAGCAGATCGCGCAGTCCGTCCATATCGAAAGTCAGTGTGAAACGTAGAGTCTGGTCGAGAGGACTGCTCTGTGCTGTCGCGAGCATGTATGAGGCATCGAGTTTTACAACATTGAGTGAAAATCCGGCACCGAATCCGAAGTAGCTCCGACCGCCTTTGTTCGGGTGTTCGTAGTTGTATCCGATGCGTGCGAAGAACTGTTGGTTGTAACTGTATTCAGCACCGAGAGAGAACGAAATCTCCTGAAGTTCCTCTTTGAAACCGCCAGGTGCGTCGCCGAAACTCTTGAATATGCCGGTTATCGGTGACATGGTCTCCCATTTTTCTTCGGCGGCATTATAGGCGTCCTGACCTTCGGGAGTATCCATGTCGTAGTCGCTTCTGCGTGGCTTGGTGGGGACCATCAGTTTGTTGAGATCAAGACCGATACCTACGTTGTGATAGTCGGCAAGCGGAAACATGAAGTTGCATCCGAGACGGAGGTTTGTCGGGAGATAGGCGTAGTTGGCTCCGTGGTCATAGCTGACCTTTGTTCCTACGTTTGAGATGTTGAATCCGAATGAGAACTGACATTCGTTACGACCAATCATCGGGTATGTCACATAATATCCGGAAAGATCGACCGAAAAGGCGTTGGCAGCGGAATTGGTTTCTCCCGAGGAGGTTTCTTCGTATGAAAGGTCGGATAGAATGTACCGGAGTACTACTCCCATTGAGAATTTTTCGGAGAGTTTACGGGAGTAACCTACATCAAGGGCAAATTCGTAAGGATTGATGGTCTGTACGGCAGAGGATCCTTCGCTGTTCATTGATACTTCACCGAGTGAGAAGTAGCGGAAAGATGCCGAAAGAGCCTGATTGTCGCCGCTTCCGAGTTTCCAATAACCTGAGAGATCTGCGAGAAAGATATCGTTGACTATTTTTCGCAACCAAGGGGTATAGGATATTGCAAGACCGCCGGTACTGTATCCGAAAGCGTATTTTGAAGCGTTCCAGAACTGTGAGTTCATGTCTGGATCGGTTGCGGCACCGAGGTTTCCAAGTGCGCTACCGCGGGCATCGGGGGTGATGCTTAGAGTGGTGACACCGGTGTTGACCGGGTTAAACTCGTTGTCCTTTATGTCGTTGCCGTCGGCAAGAGCGCAAGGGGCTATCAGGACGGCCATCATGGCGACGGTGAGGGTTCTGCGAATCATTTTCATCAGTTTGAAAAAATTGCCGGAATTTCCGGATGGAGGAGTGAGAGACAGGGATTAAAAAACAATGGTAATCATGGGTCCCTGCTGAAATTATAACTGAAAAAAGAGGTTATTATTGCCTCTGAATATGGTGAGACGGGCTCTTATTGTGGTAAAACGGGAATCACGGCCGTTGTTGAAATAAAAGAGGAGTGATCGGAATCTCCAGCTCTGACTACTGCCTTGTATAGACCCGCAGGCACACGTTGTCCTGAATCATCGGTAAGATCCCATATCAGACTGTCGGCACTACACGTTTTATAGGTGATTATTTCTCCGTCGGGTCCTGTCACAATGAGCATAACGCTGTCTGGAATCAGGCTTTTTATATCCGAAATAGTAAAAGTAGCCTGAGTGATGACAGCTTCTTCGTGCAAATCAAGTCTGGCAGAAGTTTTATGTCCGACAAAGAAAGATATGGAGCTTGATGCGGAATTTCCGGCTTCGTCTGTTACTTCTACAGTTGCCTGATGGGGTCCGTCGGCGATCGGAGGAAGTGGAACCGATGTGGAGTATGCCGGACGGTTGTGGTCAAGCAATCTGGTGGCATAATATGCTTTCGGAAATATCTTTCCGTCGATAAAAAGAGTCAGACAGTTAGAAAATGGAAGCTCGGAAAGATTTAAAGCCTCGTTGTCAGACACAAATAGATTCAGGGCATTGGATTGAACGTCATATTCAAAGACCTCGATTTGTGGGGGAATGTTGTCTGCGGGTGTTGCTGAAGGTTGGGAACTGGAAGCATTGAAGTTTGTTTCTACAGTGAGTCCTGCTCCGGTACGATATTCCGGAGAGAACGCCCCGAATGCCAGTTGGAGCTCTTTTCCGCGGAATGCCTGGGCATCTTTCGGTATGCGTATAGATAAGCTGAAAATGCCGTTTTCAACTTTGGCTGATGACATGGTCAATACTTCACGTGGAGGAGCATATTTAAGGTAGGGGATAGTGTCGGATTTTGACTCATAATCCGGAGCGAGTTCGATGGTTGCGGTAGATGAGAGAAGGCGCCCCACTATTTCTCCGTTGAATCGGTCGAGAGTGTTGCCTTTGGTGTCAGTGATACGTCCGGAGAGTGTGAGTGTGTTTCCCGGTTCTGGAAGAGTGGTTTCCGAGTCAAGGTGTATGTCGTTGAGAGGAGAGGGTATTTTAATGGCGGGATCGCCGACGATGGTGTATGTCAGTTCGTTTTGTGCGAACGTGTTGTTTTTCATATATTGATACATCTCGCCTATGGTGCGGGAGGTGTAAGGATCAGGCAATGGAGTTGCCATTACAGTGCCTAAATGATTCAGCATGGTGGAGTTTGACGAGGCATAGCTTTCTCTGAAAGATGTCAGGGCAGCTATCAGAGCATTTGGATTGGTTATCACCATTGTTTCGGATATGCCCCGGTTTCCCCTGTCGCTGTTGGTAAGATCGCATCCGCATAGTGCCATGAAAGGTGTGTTGCGGTTATGGAACAGCCTCAGATCTTTCATTAGAATGAGGTTTATCCGGCTGTCTATATGTGAAGTGCTTCCGTGTCCCAGGAAATATACGAATCCGCTCTGGTCTATGGACTTCAGAAAACGGGAACGGGCTTGTTCGGGATCGAAATACGAGTCGGAAATGGGATTGAATGAATATGATTTGTCGGAGATGGCATCCAGTCGCGTTGCAAATTCATCGGCTTGCCGTATGTGCATGTTGCTATCACCTTTTCCTCCGGCATACAGGACTCTGTTGATCCGATAGGCATAAGTGTCATCGGATAGGAATCGTTCTACTTTCTCGATATAATTTTCAAGTTCGGCCTGAGATCTGCATGGTATGATACCTATACCGGTGGCAAGACGGCGTCTTTCAAGCGATGCGGTCGTGTAGTCGTCGAAACTTGCGTAAAAGTCGATTGCATTGCTTCCGGCCAATAGAGGTGCCTCATGTCCATATTGATAGAAAAGCATTTTTGAGGGTTCGGTTCCCGGCACAGCATCTATCTTGAGGTTGGCTTCCGCCGGCCCGATAAGCACAATGTTACGAAGTTTACCGGCAGAGCGTTCGTAGACCATTTTGGCGAACGCACGATATGCCATCGGATCAGGATTGCCGGACGAGAATTCATTGTATAGTTCCGGGACCTCGACAATAGTTGTGTTTATGCCGTCATATTGCCGATGTAGTTCTGCCAGACGGTTGGCTCCATCCAGATATTCCGGCATTGTGAAAATCAGGAAATCTGTGTCGCCCGTATCCATGGCATGGAGATTCTGGTTGGATATTTCATTGTAAGCCAACGGTTCCATAAGTTTCCGTGCCGGATCGAACACTATGTATGACGGATTGTCTGCGGAAGCGGTGAGAGTACACTGGTTTCCAGATGAGGGAACCGATAAGACCGGCCTTTCCGGACGCGACACGTCAAGGAGGCGATGGGAGGGGGCGGCGAGTGTGATTTTCATTTGCCTGCCCGAAACACCTGGAATAGTGATCATGGTTTGTGGAGAGTGACTCAGAGTGGGAATCCGGGATTCGTAAGTGATGGTCCAATAGTCGAGATGACAGTATGTGGTATTTGAGGCATGCCTTGCGTCAAGAGCGAAATTCATGAAAATATCACCGGAGGAACCGGGAAGAGATATGTCTACAGGTTCTGAAATAAACGGTTCAAGAGTGTAATCGGAGATTCTCATGAGTTTCCATTTGGAGTAGTTGTTCGAACCACCTTTGGCACCGAAAGAGAGTACGCCACCTTTCCCTCCCTGAAGATAGAATAGGGACATCATTTTGGTCTCACTTCCAGTAATCATGTCTGGAAACGAATACGGCCATGTATACTCCACCTCCCGCGTCTGAGGGTCTTGTGGCGCGGTATGATTGAACGCTTCTCCAAGAAACATACGTCCGCTTCCTTTGGCACCGAGAGAGATGTCAAGGTCATGATACATATATGCTTTTGCACTGGAGATTTCTGTAATCACATCATTGGGATCAGCGGGTGTCGAAGGCGTTTCGAATCCGATGGGCTGTTCGGTGCATTCAGATAGAAAATAGTGACCGTATTCCGTCCAGAGGTTACGGTTATCGCGCAGAAAGGTTCCCTTTTCAGGATCATAATAGATGGATTCGGGGCCTTGTCCGTAAAATACCAGTTTGTCTCCGAAATGAGCGGAAGCGATCTGGCGCAGATCATCATTGAAGATTATCTCTCCTGAATTCTCCTTGAAATTTTCCGGTTGAGGCTGTGCCCCATGCCCGAAAACTCCTACTTTGTCTGGATTGGAAAATCCAAGTTCTCTCAATTTTTGATGTGAAATCTCGTAAAGGCCGGTTTCGCGGGTCGTTATTTTCACCCATCTGCCTTTTGAAAGAAGCGAGGACGTGGTAAATATACTGTCGTCGGAGGCGGTTGCCGTTATGATTATTATAAATGAGAAAAAGAGGATAAAGGAAAGTTTCAATTTAATATTCATGAGGGGGAGGTGTGCCGGGACACTTGGGATATGTTAGCGTAATTTTACAAATAAATTCCGTTTGGTGTCTGTGAAAGCCTCGACTGTCTGTCGGGGAGACAAGAGAAAGCTGTCGGGTGTATGGCCGAGAAATATAATGTCGCCGTCCTTGAGAGTAAACCTGCGGCTGAGAACCTCGATGGCTTTGTCTGCTCCGATTTGAAGTCTTTCTGGATCGAACACGATAGGGGAAGATATTTCCTTTCCTGTGTTGTCCAGATGTCGGAAGGTGAATTTAATGTCATCCATGCCCATTTGTGGCAGAGATATGAAATCGCCTGTCGGTGTGGAGTAGTCAAAAGCCACCGCTTCGGTCCAAGGCAGGGATTCTTTGCGGAGAAGAGACAGAAGAGTAATGTCTCGTATGTTCAGAGCCGGAGCGGCTTTCTGGTAATACCGGTGGGCGAATCTTGCCGGGATGCTTTTGCCGAGACGGCATATCCTTATTGCCATAGAGGGGAATGCACGGTATTCATGACCATCGTCCGGTACGAAGAATGGTTTCCCCGACTTCAAAAGCGATACGTCAGTCAGAAGTAGAAGGGGAGGTGTTGGCAGAGGTGATGCGTTGCCGTAATTCTCAAGCAGACTGATTAATTTCATCGATCATATTATTGCGCTGCGACTGCCAATTTTTTGGTCACACTGTCTGCAATGCCTGCGGAGGTGCGAAGGGTGGCCCGATAGAGATATATACCTCTGGGGACTCTGTGCCCGGCAGTGTCGCAGAGATTCCAGCGTACGCTTATCACGGAGTCAGCTGAGGAATTGATGGGGGAGGTATACGACCATAGTCGCCGCCCGTTTAGGTCGAACACATCGATCACGCACTCGGAACCGGGTTCTGGCATCTCTGTCGTGAGAGTGAATGTCACACCCGCTTTTGCCGGATTGGCATCGGACGACAGACTTGAAATTACCGGACTTGCATGGGCCGCTACGGTAAATCTGAGAGAGGCGGAAGAGAAATTGCCTGCATTGTCCCATACGGTTAGGTCAAGTGTGTGATCCCCGGGTTCTACCTGATCAAGCAGATATGATAGTGATCCGCTGCATGGGTCAGACAGGGACGGGACATAGAAGTTTGCAACATCGGATAGTGTTTTCTTTCCGTCAAGGGTCAGTGTCATGGCATGTCCTATTCCGACGGAAGATGTATTTATGCCCGAATCGTCCGAGAATGATGCGAGTACCAGAGGGGTGGAGTTCACAGCTCCTCCGTCTCGGAAAGAATCGCTGTTGAGAGTGAATCTGGAGATGACGGGACCATCATTGTCTTCCGGTGCGGATTCATCGAAGCCGTATACAAACAGACGATCGGTGTGTCCGTTGGCTTCCACGCCTGTTTCCGAGTAAGCGTATGCCGTGACGTATGCAGGCGATGTATTGTTTTCGATATCGGACGGAATCAGGAAGGTTGTTTCCCATACGCCATTCTTAACTATGGCACTGGTTCGGAACAAGCGGGAGGAGCGATCGTTATATGTGCGTTTGCATGTGTCTTCTTCAAGGTTTGCATAAGTCGTGATAACCTTCTCTGCATCGAAAAGTGTGAGTTCCACTACGCCGTTGAATCCGGTATCAGTCTGGCCGTCCAATCCCAATATTTTGCCTGATACGGGAAATCGTCCACGTGCTCCGAGCACAGGTGCCTCTGCAGATGGATCTGTGAGGTCAGTGTTGCCGATGGAATCAATGGCAACAGTGCCAATCGGAATCGGGAGCTGCAGTGCAGGATCTCCTACGATTATATACAAAAGTTTGTTTTTGCTGTCTCCTATCTTGTTTCTGCCTATCCGTGATATGTCTCCTACACGTCGACGCGTTCCATCGGGCTGTCGGCTGAATATACCCTGTGCCAATGCCTGACTCAGAGTGCCGTTAGCTATAATTCCTGTTGAGCGAGTTGTTGTTAGGAGACCGATATAACCGTGTCGGGGATTAAGATACAATTCTTCTCCGGCTGTATCTCCTTCGCTATCCCATGGAGTGAAGATACATGTCGCGGTGTAAAAGAACGGAAGTTTGGTGTTGGAAACAGAGGTAATATCAGTCCAGGTGAGAAAATTCTCATGCGCCAGACCTTTGGGATGCCCGTGACCGATATAACCGACATACATCAGTCCCTCCTCAAGTTTCTGGGCAAATTTCGCTCTTGGACCCGGATAGGTGAGTCCTGAGCCGGATGAGACTATAGGATATGCATCGAAATATAGTTTCTCAATGAAATAGGATGCCCCTACCGGATCTGATGTCATGTTGGCGTATACTCTCTCTGTCTGGTCCAGATGAATCGAGCCGTCTTGATCGTCTGCGATCAAAAGAATATTGTTTCTCCATGAGCCTAAATCCGGTTCTTCCACATACCTGATGAGTTTGTCAACCATCTGTGTGGCTTCGGTGACATTTTTCACAGGCATTCTTCCGACTGCAACATGGATAGTAGCCGAGTTAATTTTAAAATCCCCGGTGCAATCATCAAGCATCCCCATGATGTCATCCGTACAATATGTGTTTCCCTCATAATCGTCTGTTCCGGAATCAGACGTTGAATTGTACCATATAGGAACGCGTCGGATGCTGTTTTTTACCGAGGCGGTCAGGGCTTTGTTGTCGAACGATGGTCTCGACATTATAAGGCAATAACGCAGTTGTCGGGTGTCTCCGGATTCACGGTCGTGCCACATCTTTAGCATTTTCCGTATCGCGGAGATGTCGCGTGTGCCGCATGAGAACTCGTTGTAGATAATATCCGGCGTGAGCACGTGGACTGTGAATCCGTCGACACGACGCCGCATATCAGCGATACGTTCGGCCTGTTGCATGAATTCTTTCGGAGTTATTATCACCATATCAGGTACAGGAAGAGAATGGATATCCTGATTCTGCAGGCTGCCAGATGCGGAAGGGGCACGATTTACTTTTGAGGGATCGAATGCCACGTATTCGCGATAGGTGCCGTCGGAATGTGCGAAACGTATAGTCTGCCCGTCAAGTTTGAAATCTACTTTTTTAGGAGAAGAGGCTTCCGTCACGTCCCATACGACGATATTCCCGGAGCATCCCGACAGTTCCACAGTGCCGGATATGTTAGCCGGAAGGTAGAAATGAAGTTCTGCACCGGAGAGTGAAAGAGCCCGTTCATATTCCAATTTCAGATAGTCGAGGGTCGCGAAATAGTTTACTCCGGATTTAGGAAGGTCCGCTTTTATCTGGATGTCGAGCTTTTCGCCGTTTGCCGGAACAGAAAATTGTCTTTTTGAAGATACCGACAGGTATTGATCCTTGGTGATGTAACCTGTAGTCACAGTGCCGATTGTATTGCCTCCCGCACTGAGAGTAAATTTAGGAATTTGTGTTGATGTGGTTCTGGTGATGAACCGGGAAGTGAGAGCGACATTGCTTCCTATGTTGCCTGGCAGGGTGAAAGGGAATGTACGTGTTGATGCGGAAAGAAATTCTTCGCCAAGCACGTTTCGTCCAGAACGTCCCTGTGGCGTCAGATCCTTTTCATGCACGATACGTTCGACAAATGAAGTAATGGGATTGCCGGAAATAACAGTGCGGTCTATTGTCTCGATTTCCCGAGACTGAGCATCGCGGTCGCTGACAAAATAGTAACTTGCCTCCTCATAGTCATGTGTGCGGTGTGCATATTGTCCGTAAAGGGAGGAACTCGATTTCTCCCAAAGAAGTGAATTCACACCGAAAAACAGTATTCCGTCTGCTGTACGTATAACAGGCAGCACAGGCAGATCGTCAATCTGTCTGGAATCAAGAATCTCGCTTATGACGCGTCCACCGTAGCCGTATATGTTTACTTTGGAGGGATCGTTGAATCCCAGATTCTTCAGTTGTGAATTTGACAGGAACTGCATGCCTGTCTCATTAACTTTTATCTTGGACCATTTCCCGGAGGCGAGAACCGATGAAGAGGCGTAATGACTTGTCGGAAGGGCGTGGACACTCCGAGGGAGAACAATTGTTGCCATGACAACAATGAGCATACAGAGTGCGGACTGTGTCCGGGAGTTGATATGTAGGAATTTTGACACTGTTCCGGTGATGTTTGAGTGTGTTCAAGAAAAGCGTAGGCGGCACTATGTCCGCTTGATAAAAACGGGTGAAGAGAGGCTTTTATTGTGAGGATTGAGAGTATTCGGTTGTGGAATTGTCCGTGCGGGAATTCTGATCGGAATATGGCCATAAGGCTCCTTGAAGGAAGTTTTTCCATTCCCTGCGGGTGCCGCAGAAAACGTTGAGATCCACGTCACCGTTGATTCCGTCCACTTTCCCGTGATGGTCATATTGCCAGAAAGTCCATTCGGCATTTATCGGATCTTCCTGAAATGAACATATCCATAGCGGACTTCCGGGAAAAGACTGATGCAGATAATCGAAATATCCCTGCCGGTTGGAATAGAATGTGACTCGATGTCCCATAAGATTCAGATAATCTACCATCTGGGTAAGTCTCAGAGAAATGGAGTCTGGTGGGATTCCTTCAGGATTGCCGTGTCTCTCCACGTCGATGGCCAGTCCCAGATCCAAATGTCTGTAGCCAACAGCGGCAAGAAAGTTTATGGCTTGCCTTACACCGTCCACATCAAAACGAAAAAAATGGTAAGCTCCTGTCTTAAGTCCGGCGTGGCGGGCTTTTGTATAGTTTATTCTGAAGTTTTCATCGCGGAAAGTGGCACCTTCGGAGGCCTTTATGAATACAAATTCCACTCCGGATTTGGCTGCGGCATCCAGATTCATCATGCCGTTATGGGCCGAAATATCTATTCCGGCCACTGGAAATCTTGACCTGTCGATGTAGGGTGGAGTAGACATGAATTCTCTGTAGGCCCATATACCGGCAAATACCACCAGTGCCATGACCACCAGAAAATCAAGAGCTGCTTCGATGTCGGCAGCTGGTTTGTTGAATCCGAATAGTTTCATATTCCTTATGCAAATTTAAGAAAAATGCACGGACCTGTACAAAAATATAGCCATAATAATTGTTAATCGGACTGTAAAATAGCTGTTTACGCCGGGACTGTAACATTGGGGCGATCTGACCGGTATGTGTCGGAAACCTTGACATCTTGCAGGTTCCGGAAAAAAGTGTTAACTTTACGCGATAAAAACTATCATTGTGATGAAAAAGGAGGAATCCATCAAAATGTATCAGGATGCCTATCTGGCTGGAAAAGGGGAACAAGCCCGTCAGGCTTTCCTTGCAAAGTCAGTGGCCAAACAATATTCCTGCATTATGGCGTGGCGTCACCGTATGCGTCACAGTAACAAGACAACTGACGGATCCGAGATTCTCGATCATTTGCGGGTGGCACGTAAACGTCTCTCGGGTGCTTCCGATATCAATGAACAGGAACTGCGCACCATCGATACCGAATTGGCGGCTTTGCGCGACGGTGTCAGTGTGTTTCGGGCAAATCAGAAAGCACGTGAGATAGAGGAACTGGAGCAGCAGCAGGCCCGCATAATGGAGCGTCTCCGGAATCTTAAGGAGAATTCGGAGGGAAATCCTGTTGATAGTCTCTGATTTTGAAACTGAACTATAAACGAAACGACTTACAAAAATAGAAATGACACTCGTAGAACGTTTTTTAGACTATATCAGCTACGATACCCAGAGCGATGAGGAAACAAACATGACCCCCTCCACTCCCGGACAGATGGTATTTGTGAAGCATCTCAGGGATGAATTGGAGAAAATGGGTCTTGAGGATATTTCGCTTGACGACAACGGATATCTCATGGCCTCTCTTCCGGCCAATACCGACAAGGAGGTCCCTGTGATCGGTTTTATCGCTCATGTCGACACTGCTCCTGAAATGAGTGGAAAACATGTGCGTCCTCGCATAGTGAAGGAGTATGACGGAAATGATATCATCCTCAACAAGGAACAGGAGATAGTACTCAGCCCTACAGATTTTCCTGAGTTGCTTGATTATGTGGGTCAGGAATTGATAGTGACTGACGGCACAACTCTTCTCGGGGCCGATGACAAGGCAGGAATAGCTGAGATTGTTACCGCCATGGCATATCTTCAGGCCCATCCGGAAATCAAACATGGCAAGATCCGTATTGCCTTTAACCCCGACGAGGAGATCGGAAAGGGGGCGCATAAATTTGATGTGGAACGGTTTGGATGTGATTTTGCCTACACTATGGATGGCGGTGAGATCGGCGAACTTGAATATGAGAATTTCAATGCCGCTTTTGCCAAGGTCACGATAAAAGGACGGAATGTCCATCCCGGTTCCGCAAAGCATAAGATGGTAAATTCCATCAGGGTGGCTGCTAACTTCATTGAGATGCTTCCCCGTTGGGAGACTCCGGAACACACCGAAGGCTACGAAGGGTTCTATCATCTGGTTGGCATTCAAGGAAGTGTGGAGCAGACTGTACTGACCTATATAATCCGCGACCATGACCGTGAACGTTTTGAGAGCCGCAAGCGGGAGATTGAGCATCTGGTCAGAAAGACAAATACCGAATATCCGGGTTCTACATCTCTTGAGATGGGAGATCAATATTATAACATGCGGGAGAAAATAGAACCAGTGATGCATATCATCCGTTATGCCGAGGAGGCGATGCGTGAGGCCGGTGTGCAGCCTAAGGTTGTTCCCATCCGAGGGGGTACCGATGGTGCGCAGCTTTCTTTCAAGGGACTCCCGTGTCCTAATATTTTTGCAGGTGGTCTGAATTTCCATGGCCGTTACGAGTTTGTGCCTGTGCCATCGATGGAAAAGGCTACCGAGGTAATAGTCAATATCTGCCGGCTTGTGGCCCAGTGAGCCTTCCGGTATTTGAAATAAGATCTATTTGACAGATACAGTATCTGGCATACTATATGTCATAACGGGGCCGACAGCTTCGGGCAAGTCGGCCCTTGCTGTATCTCTGGCCTCCAGAATAGGGTCGGAGATAATATCTGCCGATTCGCGTCAGATATACCGCGGACTTCCTGTGGTGACAGCCGCACCTACTCTGGAGGATATGGGAAAGGTGCCCCATCATCTTGTTGGAACTCTTCCTCTTGATAGGTATTATAGTGCCTCCAGATTTCGTGAAGATGCGATACGGATCATTTCCGATGTGATGAGACGCACAGGAAATGCCGTTGTTTGCGGAGGTTCGGTGATGTATGTCGATGCATTGTGCAACGGTATTGATGAATTGCCCGAGGTCCCCCTTTCTGTCAGGATTCCTTTGACGCGGTTGCATGAGGCGAAAGGGGATTCATGGCTGTTGGATAGGCTTGATATGCTTGACCCTGATTATGGGTCAAAGGTAGACCGGGCCAATATCCGACGGGTGTTTCACGCAGTGGAGATTTCCCTTACCGCAGGCCGTCCTTACAGTTCGCTGTTGACCGGACGCGCTTCCGGAAATGTCGCATTACCCTGGAAGGTAGTGAAGGTAGCCATAGATCTTCCCAGGGATGTTCTCTTTGACCGCATAAATTCGCGGGTATATCAGATGGCTGATGCCGGACTTGTAGAGGAAATCCGGTCTGTTGCGCATCTGCGTCATCTTAATTCACTCAACACAGTAGGAGTGAAAGAGATTCTCCGTTATCTGGACGGGGAATGGACGTTGGAGGAGGCTTTGACTCGTATGGCGAAAAACACCAGAGTATATGCGAAAAAGCAGCTCACATGGCTTCGTCGGGATGCGTCCATACATTGGCTTACGGCAGATGATCTTTCTTATGATGATCTCGTGGAACGGATAATCGGTTTCGGGAAGGAATCTGGTTAAGATCTTGTTTAACAGTGATTTTAAACAGAGTCTAATTATCCGAAGAAGAAGTAGCTGACGACTACCGCTGCGATCGCTCCCGTTATGTCTGCCAGCAATGCATACCCGGCGGCATACCTTGTCTTCATGACACCGACGGAACCGAAATAGACGGCGAGAATATAAAAGGTGGTGTCTGTCGAGCCCCGTACGGCGGCTGCGACTTTGCTGACAAACGCGTCCGGACCGTTGGCTTTCATTACATCAAGCATCATGGCACATGATCCGGATCCGCTCAACGGTTTTATCATCATGGTGGGCAGAGCACCTACCCATTCAGTGTCGAAGCCGATCAGTCTTACTAATGCTTCCACCCCGTCTGTGAATGCGTCCAGAGCACCGGAGGCGCGAAACATTCCGATCGCTACCAGAATCGCTACCAGATAGGGTATGATAGTCACAGCTGTCTTGAAGCCATCTTTTGCTCCTTCTATAAAGGTGTCATATACATTGATATGTTTCCTGATACCGGATACTATAAATCCGATTATCACTGTGAATAGAATCACATTGGCTCCAAACGTGGAGTAGATTTGCACTTTATCTGGCGGGAGCGAGGAGAAGAACCAGGTGATCCCGGCTACTGCCAATGCTATCCCTCCCAGCCAGCTCCATAACACCGCATCCATGCGTATGCGTTGTTTCAGACAGAGTGCGATCAGTCCTGTGAGAGTGGCGATTGCAGTCGCAATAAGTATGGGGATGAAAATATCCGTGGGATTCGATGCTCCTCCCTGTGCACGATACATCATTATGCTGATAGGGATAAGGCATAGGCCGGAACTGTTGAGCACAAGAAACATTATCATGGCGTCTGAGGCAGTGTCTTTCTTTGGATTGAGTGTCTGCATCTCCTGCATGGCGCGCAATCCCATCGGAGTAGCCGCATTGTCAAGCCCCAGCATGTTGGCCGATATGTTCATGAAAATGGCTCCCATAGCCGGATGTCCTTTAGGGATGGCTGGGAACAGACGAGAGAAGAAAGGAGATATGAGACGACCGAAAAATTCAATTACACCTCCCCGTTCGCCGATTTTCATGATACCCATCCATAGGGTAAGAACTCCGGTGAGTCCCAAAGATATCTCAAAGGCAAAGGCCGCCTGATCAAAAGAACTGTTCATTATGGCCGACCATACATCAAGATCTCCGGTCAATAATGTCTTCCCTGCCGCGGTGAGAAATGCCACCACGAAGAATCCTATCCATATCCAGTTGAGCACCATCTGTATAGAATGTAATTATCCGAGGTCATAATTGTCGCATTCGCCCGGCACGTAATGGTGGAGAGCCTTGCATTCGCGGACGGTACTGTCTACTATTATATGCCGGTTTGCCATTCCTGATATGACAGACATCTCATGGCTGACAAGGATTATAGTCATATACTGTCGGAGGCCTTCCATTATGTGATATATCTGATGTTCAAACCGTTTGTCAACATACGACAAAGGCTCGTCGAGTACAAGTACTTCGGGATTTGACACAATGGCTCTGGCAAGTAGCGTGCGTTGAAGTTGTCCCCCGGAGAGGTCGGATATAGGTCGCTGAAGAAGTTCTCCGATGGAGGTGAGTTCCACGATGTGGTCAAATCTCTTGCGGTCTGTGACTGAATTTCCCCGTCCTTTGAATCCATGGAGAAGACCGGATCTGACCACTTCGCCTACATTGATCGGAAAACGGGTGTCAATCATACTCTTTTGTGGAAGATATCCGATATGTAAACGTTTGATCCGTAGGCCCTCGGAGTCGAAATACTCCACTTGCCCGTATGACGGCTTGAGCAAACGTAGCATTATACGCAGAAGAGTTGTCTTCCCACCTCCGTTTGGGCCGGTTATGGCCATGAAATCTTCACGGTTTACGACGAGGTTGACGTCGTGGAGGATCTCTTTGCGATCGAACGATACCGTTATATCTGACAACTTTATTAAAGGTGTGGTTTTATTTTCCATCGGCTATGGCCTTTGCTATGGTCAGCAGATTTTTCTCCCAGTCTTCGCCATTGAGGGGCACTGTGATTGTTTTTAATCCGAGTTGTCTGGCTATGGTCTGAGCCTGCCCGGAGGGGTTTGCGGCATCAAGCACCATTATTACGGCACCGCTTCGGCGTGCCTCATCCATTCTGTCGGCTAATTGTTTGGGAGAGGCTTCTTTTCCCTCGGTCTCCATTGCAATCTGTCGGAGACCATAATCGCGTGCGAAATAACTTAGAGAGGGATGCATCACCACAAAAGTTTTGCCTCTGGATGTCGCGAGTATCGAGGCAATAGAGTCATCAATGGCAGTCAGATGATCCACAACTTCTGAGTAGCGGCTGTTATATCCTCCGGCATGTTTAGGATCGGAACATATGAGCCAGTCTCGCATTGAGTATGCGATTGACATAGCGTTGCGTACCGAGTTCCATAGATGGGGGTCTGTCTCTCCATCGCCGTGCGTACCTGATATGTGGCGTATAGCAGAGGAGCAGTCGACTTTCTCCAGTGTTTCCGATGTTTTTCTGAGTATTGCTTCCTCAAAGCCGGGGGTGCCCATTGTAAAATATGCGCGGCTGTTCTCAAGCGATCGCAGTGTCTGAATAGATGGTTCATAATGTTCCGGGTCTACGCCGGGTGGAATAAGGACTGTCACATTGACGGAATCTCCGGCTATACGTGACAGCAGCACCCCTTGCAATGGATAACTTACCGAGTATTCCGTCGTTGGTGAGTCGGAATTTTGGTCGTGTTTTGGCGCACATCCCGTCAGCAATACCGATATAAGGATCGCAACAACAGTTAGAAATGTGAGACCGGGATAGAGATTCCGCATAATGGTCAGATTTTGCGCAATCCCATAATTTCCCGTACTTCCCGGAGTGTCCGGGAGGCATATTCGCGTGTCCTTTCGGCTCCGTCGCGCACTACTTTAGACAGATATTCATCATTGTCACGTATGTCAAGTATACGCTGACGTATCGGAAGAGTGACTTTGAGAATATCTTCAGCCAGTTGTTTTTTCAGATCTCCGTATCGGATGGAACAGTCCGCGTATGCGTCGCGGAAGTGCTTGGCTACTTCCGGCTCAGACACAATGTCGAGAAGTGTGAACAGGTTCTCTACGGGTTGTGACGGTTTCGATCCGGGTTCTTGTGGCCCCTGGTCGGTCACAGCTCTCATTACCTTTTTACGGAGAGTTTTTTCGTCATCGATGAGATATATGCAGTTTCCTTCGCTTTTCCCCATCTTCCCTGAGCCATCGAGCCCCGGTACTTTTACAGCATGGTCGCCGAAATTGAAATTGACAGGTTCACCGAAATATTCAGTTTTATAGAAACTGTTGAAGCGACGGGCAAAACGCCTTGTAAGCTCCAGATGTTGCTCCTGATCTTTGCCTACCGGTACGAAATCAGCGTGATGGATAAGGATATCCACCGCCATGAGAGTGGGATATGTCAGAAGGCCAGCATTGACACGTCGGTTTGTCTGGTTGCCGATTATCTCTTTTTCAATCTCTTCTTCCGTGTCGGATGCAGATGTGGAGATGCCAAGTGCTTTTCGGGCTTTATCTTTGAATGAAGCTGTACGCATCAGTTCGCCGATGCCCACGTGCATGTTCATTAAAACATATAATTCTGAAATCTCGGGTATGTCGCTTTGTACATAAAGGATGTTCTTATCGGGGTCGAGTCCTGCCGCCAGATATTCAGCAAGGATCTGCTTCACATTCTCATGAAGGGTCTTCGGGTCGGGATGAGTGGTAAGAGCATGTAGGTCGGCGATGAAGAAACGACAGTCATAATCATCCTGCATCTTCACAAATTTGCTCAGAGCACCGTAATAGTTTCCGAGATGAAGATTTCCGGTGGCCCGGATTCCGCTGAGCACTATTTTTCGCTTCTCGTCGGCATTATCGCCTGTTTGGGAAACAATATCTTTGATTTCAGTCATTGTAGTCTTATTTTTATATTACAAAATTAGTCAAAAAACTTTATTTGGCAATAATGATGTCTGGTTTGTGGCTGTAGGAGAGAAAAGTATCCAGATCTTTGTCCCCACGTCCCGATAGACAAACAACGAACTATATCATCGCTCATAAAATTCATTTTGGATAATGCTGCCAGAGCGTGGGAGCTTTCCATAGCGGGTATAATGCCTTCAGTTCGGGCGAGTAGAAAAGCAGCTTCAACAGCTTCATTGTCTGTAGCCCATAAGCATTGTATACGTTTTTCTGAAGCGAGGTATGCTATGAGGGGACCCACTCCAGGATAATCGAGTCCGGCTGAGATTGAATATGGTTCGGTTACGTTGCCTTGACTATCTGTTATGGACAGAGTACGTGCGCCGTGTAGTATTGTTTCTTTTCCGGTGCATATTGAAAGTGCATGTTTGCCGGATTCTATAACTTGTCCGGCCGCTTCCACTGCTATCAGTTTTACATTTTGATTATCAAGGTAATGATAAAAGGCTCCTGACGCATTGCTTTCGTCTCCCACACAGGCAATCACGTAATCAGGAGCTTGTTTGCCTGTTAAAGGATATATCTGATCGCAAATTTCCTTACTTATCACGGATTGGAATCGAGCTACAATTTCCGGAAATGGATGTGGCCCTACAGCCGATCCTATCATATAGAAAGTGTCATCTTTTCTGTTCATCCATTCTGTCATAGCTGCCTCCACAGCATCCTGAAGTGTACCGTTCCCTGAGATCACGCTTACTACCTCGGCTCCGAGCATAGTCATTCGCTCTACATTGGATCGTTGACGTTCAACGTCCGTAGCTCCCATATATACAGTGCAGTCGAGTCCCGTCAAAGCGCAGACTGTAGCGGTGGCGACTCCGTGTTGCCCTGCTCCTGTTTCGGCAATTATTCTCTTTTTACCCATACGCTTAGCAAGCAACGCCATACCTATGGCATTGTTGATTTTGTGTGCTCCTGTGTGATTTAGGTCTTCCCGTTTGAGATAAATGTTTGTGCCATAGAGTCGACTGAGATTTTCAGCTCGGTAAAGAGGTGTCGGGCGTCCTGAATATTCTTTTAGGAGTCTGATATATTGTGAGATGAAAGTATGATCAGCAAGGGCATTGTAGAATGCTTCTTCAAGTTCTATGAGATTGGGTTTGAGTCTCTCGGGTACGAAACATCCGCCGAACTGTCCATAAAAACCGTTGTGGTCTATTGGCAATTTACCGTGGTTTGTTGATTGAAAAGTAATTTTCTTTGTCATCGATACTGGTTTTTATTTGTGGTATAAAATATGATACGCCATCTGGTTTTTTAGACCGATGGCGTATCATAATATATCTTGATTTTTAAGTTAAGATTGTATCTGTGGGTACATGACCAAGCCGTGCCATCGGAAATCCGTATGACGCCACCACCAATTGCAGTATGCGGGCTTGTTCATCATTGTTTTAGCAGTCTTTGTATTTAAATATGCTGCAAAGTTAGTTAAAGTTTATATATTGACCAAATAAAACCGCATACGTACACATTAATGGTTACTATGAAAATTGTGCGTGTATCGGGAATTTTGTCTAAATTTGTTTCTTTAATACTTATTGTCTAATCAGAGTAAGTCAGAAAAGTTTATTGAAATGAATGAGACAGAATATATTGATCACATATTCCACGATGGTATAGTGGTTAAAGTCAATCGTGAGAGGAATATTGTTACAGTCCGTCTGACAGATGCAGGAGAATGTGGCGGATGTCCGGCTGCTGCTTTGTGTTCTATTAGTGGAAAGGCTGATAAGAATGCGATTGAGATTGCGACAGAGCGTGCGGAAAGATTCAAAGCGGGAGAAAAGGTCAGAGTGATTGGTACCGAGCGCATGCATAGGAAAGCGATTGTCCTCGCTACTGTGGTGCCTTGTGTGGCTATGATGGTTGTCATGACCGGGATATGGTTGCTGACTTCTTCGCAGGCTGCGGCCGCAATGGGGGGAATAGGAGCCACGATATTCTTTTTTGTACTGTTGTGGCTTATGAGAGATCGTGTGCGTCATGAATTTTGTTTCAGTATCGAGAAATGTGAGTGATTTTAGCTGTCGAATCTTTTGCGTGAATGGGAACGAATCGCTAACTTTGTGCTGAATTTTCAAACTCCCTCTCCCCTCGATCGACTAACCATTACAAACAAACATTAAATCAGAGGGTTAAAATAAGTATTGCTGTTTTAATACTCTAACCTGCATCAACCTTCAGTATGGGTGTGATTTCAACCTCTATCATTGTGCTGGGCATCATCGGAGCACTGGCGGCAATTGTGCTTTATTTTGTCGCTAAGAAATTCCATGTCTATGAAAATCCCAAGATTGCCGAAATCGAGGAATTGCTTCCAGGAGCTAACTGCGGCGGATGTGGATTTGCCGGATGTCAGGCTTTTGCAAAAGCTTGTGCCGAGACAGATTCGCTTGATGGATTCAATTGCACGGGAGCCGGTAAAGACATCATGGACAAAATTTCGGTCATTGTCGGATTGGAGGCGAAAGCCGGTGTGCGTCGTGTGGCGGTGATGCGCTGCAACGGCGGATGTGGCGAACGACAGATTGTCAACAATTATGACGGTGTCACTTCATGTGCTATGGAGGGTGCCCTGTATCAGGGAGAGACAGATTGCAACTATGGATGTCTCGGACGTGGCGACTGTGTGGCCTCATGTATGTTTGATGCCTTGCATATTGATCCGAAGAGTGGAATAGCTGTTGTCGACTATGAAAAATGTGTCGGATGTGGCAAATGTGTCAAGACATGTCCGCGTGGTCTGCTTGAACTTGTTGAGGATATTCCCGATAAGCCTCTTGTCTGGGTGGCATGCATGAACCATGACAAGGGCCCGCTGGCCATGAAAGAATGTACGGTCAGCTGTATAGGGTGTGGCAAATGTAAGCGTGTATGTACACATGAGGCTGTGGAGGTGACGGATTTTCTGGCCCATATAAATCCGGAGGCATGTGTCGGATGTGGGGAGTGTGAGGCGGCTTGTCCGCGCCATTCCATTGTGCATCATGGAAATCTTATCCCTGAAAAGAAAGAAGCTGAATCATGAAACTCAAGACTTTCCGGAAGGGTGGAATCCACCCGGATCCCAATAAACTTACATCGGGCATCCCGATGATAAAGGCAGATGTATCGTCGGAAATACGTCTGGAACTGGCTGAAAGCATCGGTGTCCCCGCAAGATGTATAGTAAAGCCTGGTCAGACTGTTTCCGCCGGAGAGATGGTGGCAGAAGCTGCGGCTTTTGTGTCAGCTCCGGTGCATAGCCCTGTGGCAGGCACGGTCAAACGCATAGAGAAGCTACGTGATATATCCGGTTTCTGGCGTGAAGCCGTGATTATCGCTACAGAAATAATAGAGACTGCTGTCGATGAGGCTGAGGAGGCATTGTCACCCCGGACACAGGAAGAGGTTGACGCACTGACTCCAAAGGAGATTATTGATATTGTCGGCAATGCCGGTGTGGTAGGGCTTGGCGGTGCTACCTTCCCTACCCGCGTCAAACTATCTATTCCTGAAGGGAAGAAAGCGGAGATTGTCATTCTCAACGGAGCTGAGTGCGAGCCGTATCTCACATGTGATGAGGTGTTGATGTGCGGTTGGCCCGAATACATAGTGGCCGGTTGCCGGTTGATAATGAAAGCTGTGGGAGTGGAGAAGGCGGTCATCGGCATCGAGGCCAACAAACCTCAGGCTATTGCTGCTTTCCGCAGGTATCTGAAAGGTTCGGATGACATATCCGTCGTCAAACTCAGAATGAAATATCCTCAAGGAGGGGAAAAGCAATTGATCGAGGCTATTACAGGACGTCAGGTGCCGGAAGGTGCCCTCCCTGTGGACGTAGGTGCTGTTGTAGACAATGTGGCGACGGCATACGCTGTATATGATGCGGTTTACAACCGTCGGCCTCTGACACAGAGAATAGTCACCGTGACCGGTCCGGAACTTAAGAAGCCTGGTAACTATCTGGTGAAACTCGGCACATCTATCCGTACTATTATCGAGGCGGCCGGAGGTTTGCCTGAAAACACAGGAAAGGTTATTGCGGGCGGTCCGATGATGGGAAAGGCGATGGCCAATCTTGACGCGCCTACTACCAAAGCGGTTTCAGGAATACTTGTGCTTCCCCGCTCCATAAGCCAGAGGCATGAGGAAGAACCATGCATCAGGTGCGCAAAATGTGTTTCGGTATGCCCCATGGGACTGGAACCGTATCAGATGATGAATCTATCCATAGCGAAGAGGTTTGAAGAGATTACCTCTCTGCATGTGATGAGTTGTCTTGAATGCGGATGCTGTTCTTATGTCTGTCCTTCGCATCGTCCGCTTCTTGATTATATCCGTTATGCCAAACGTGAAATACGTAATCTCCCGAAAAAATAATAACTCGCCGATATTTTGTGAGATTAATATTCTGGTGAATTAAAATTTAACATAATCCTGTCAGATCCCGCTTTACAAATGGACACTAAACTGACCGTTTCCCTCTCTCCGCATATTCATTCCCGCAATAGCATAGATCATTGCATGTGGAATGTCATAATAGCTCTTATCCCTGCGTTGGTTGTAGCCGTATGGACCTTCGGTCTGCAGGCTCTGCTCGTAATAGGTATCAGTGTGGCGGCATGTCTGCTCACAGAGGGATTGATAGATCGATTTCTGTTTCATCGACACTTGAGCCTTTCCAACGGATCAGCAATAATCACAGGCATTCTGTTGGCATTCAATCTTCCCAGTATTCTTCCATGGTGGATGGTGGTGATAGGAGCGGTGGTCGCTATCGGAATCGGAAAGATGTCGTTCGGAGGACTGGGCTGCAACATCTGGAATCCAGCCTTGGTGGGACGTGTATTCCTTCTGATCTCTTTCCCGGCAGCCATGACCACGTGGCCGGTGGATGTACCGTCCGGTATAGGTCACATCACAGGTGCCACGGGGACAGACGCCAACACAGGAGCCACATTGCTTGCTTCGCTTAACGATTATTCCTACGGCAAGATCGGCCTCGACAATGTTGATTTCATGGACATGGCAATCGGGCACATGAACGGTTCGCTGGGAGAAGTAGGGTCGGTGGCGATTCTGATCGGTCTCGCATATCTTCTTATTACCAAGGTTATCACTTGGCATATACCGGTATCAATGATAGCTTCCGCAGCTTTATTCTCATGGGCGTTCGGTGGAAATCCGGTGCTTGATATTTTTGCGGGAGGACTTTTGCTCGGAGCGGTATTCATGGCTACGGACTATGTCACTTCGCCCATGACACGTCAGGGGCAGATTATATATGGATTCATGATCGGGTTTATCACCATTGTAATCCGCCGCTATGGATCATATCCGGAGGGAGTTTCCTTTGCGATTCTTCTGATGAACTCGTTCACCCCCATCATTAACCGATATTGCCATCCCCGCCTTTTCGGACGCCGGAAAACTTCCGCTGTCAAGGCTTAAAAGATATTTTTCAGAGAATGAAAAAGCTACAGTCTACGCTACCTAATATGATTCTTTCGCTCGGTGCGATCACAGTGATTGCCGGAGCATTGCTCGGTGCGGTGTATTCCGCCACAAAGGAACCGATAGCAAAAATGGAAAAGGAGCAGCAGGTGGAAGCCATCCGGCAGGTCGCGCCTCCATTTGACAACGATCCGGAGGCAGATGCATGGTCTACCGATATAGATGGACGTCCCTTTATTGTTTATCCCGCCATGAAAGGTGGTAAACTTCAGGGTGCTGCTGTGAAGGGAGGTTCCATGAATGGCTTTGCCGGGGAAATAATTGTCATGGCTGGTTTTACTCTCGACGGTACGGTACGTGACTATCAGGTGTTGAGTCAGGCTGAGACTCCTGGACTCGGTTCGAAAATGCAGTTATGGTTTCGCGACCCTGCCGGTGCAAGAAGTGTGTTGGACAAGAATCCTTCTCAGACGGCATTTTATGTCAGCAAGGATTCGGGGGATATAGATGCCATTACTGCCGCCACTATTTCGTCACGGGCTTTTCTGGAGACTCTTCGTGATGCTTACGACGCTTATCTTACTTATGCAAAAAGTCAAGGGGTCGAGGTGGCTCCGGCGAAACAGCAGAGTTGATTTGAAGTTGCCCATTTGTAAAAATTTCCTATAAAGAGATGAAAAATTATTGGAAACTTATTTATAACGGAATAGTACCAGGCAATCCGGTGTTTGTGTTGCTTCTGGGTATGTGTGCTACGCTTGGCACCACTTCCTCGGCTATGAATGGCCTGATGATGGGAGTCGCCACTGCCGCAGTTCTGATATGCTCCAATGCGGTTATTTCGGCGATAAAGAATCTGGTGCCAGACAAGGTCCGGATACCGGCATATATAGTAGTCATAGCTTCGTTTGTTACCGCATTGCAGTTGGTAATCAGCGCGTATATGCCGGCATTGAACGCTTCTCTCGGTATTTTTATTCCTCTGATTGTAGTGAACTGTATTCTTCTTGGTCGTGCAGAGGCTTTTGCCGGTAAAAATCCTGTGATAGACTCCGTATGTGACGGTCTTGGGTGTGGAATCGGTTTCACATTCGCACTTACGTTGCTTGGCGGAGTAAGAGAGATACTTGGTACAGGAAAAATTTTCGGCTCCGAGATTTTCCCGGAAGATTACGGAATGCTCATTTTCGTGCTTGCTCCCGGTGCTTTCCTCGCTTTGGGTTATCTGATAGCTATTGTCAACAGAATCCGTAAGACCTCCTGTTGACTTTCAAATCAAAAAAGATTAGAAGATGCTTACATATCTATCCATTATAATCACGGCGATATTTATCAACAATATCGTTTTCGCACAGTTCCTTGGTATCTGTCCATTCCTTGGAGTATCGAAAAAGACCAGTTCGGCTCTTGGTATGGGAGCAGCCGTGACGTTTGTCATAACCCTTGCCACCGTAGTTGCGTGGCTATTGCAATATTATGTGCTTGATCCTCTTGAACTTGGTTATCTTCAGACCATAGTGTTTATTCTGGTGATAGCTTTTCTGGTGCAGATGCTTGAGATTGTGATGAAGAAGATCGCTCCGGCTTTGTATCAGTCTCTTGGAGTGTTTTTGCCATTGATCACGACCAACTGTGCTGTGCTTGGTGTGGCCATTCTTGTGATTCAGAAAGGTTTCAATCTAATGGAGTCTGTCACTTATGGATTCGCTACATCTCTTGGATTTACATTGGCACTCTGGATTTTCGCAGGAATCCGTGAGCAGTTGGATCTAACGGCTGTTCCACGGGGAATGAAAGGTGTACCTATCGCTTTGGTATGCGCAGGTATTCTCGCGATGGCCTTCATGGGCTTCTCGGGAATCAAGATCGGATGATAGGAATTTCTTCAAGATTATAAAACAGAAGAGACACGTTTTCAAGCGTGTCTCTTCTGTTTTATTGGAATGTCAGTGAGATGATAGGACTTTGTAATCGCAATGGACTTTACCTTTGGCTATATTGTTTAGTTTGCTGCGAATCAAGGCTTTTCGAATGGGTGCGATGTGGTCTGTATAGACGAGACCGAGCAGATGGTCGTATTCATGCTGCATGATTCGGCTGAGAAAGCCGTGAAATTCCTGTTCGTGCTCCTGAAAGTTTTCATCAAGCCAATTGAGCCGTACATGCTCCACCCGGCTTACGTTTTCGGATAATCCCGGCAGAGACAGACATCCTTCTCCTCTGGACACCGGAGCCTGGTCTTCTATAACCTCAAGTACGGGGTTGATCAGCACCATTTTTGAATTGGCGCATTCCGGGAAATCATCTGACAGAACAGACCCGTCAAGCACAATCAGACTGATCGATTTACCTATCTGGGGAGCAGCCAGACCGACACCGTCGCTGGCATACATGGTTTCCCACATGTCGGCTATAAGTTTCTTAAGTTCCGGGTAGTCGGGGGTTATGTCTTCTGTCTCTTCACGGAGCACCCCCTGACCGTAGAGATAAATGGGAAGTTTCATCGTAATATGGTTATGACTGCGGATTTATCTGTTGCGAAAGTAAATCCATAGTGCAAAGTTAGCAAAAATCTCTGATTACCTTTGCACTCAACAAAGATAATCATTTCTGGTCTTCACAAGTTCAATAGCCTCTTTCCCCGATATATGTTCAATATCCATATAGAAAACAAGCATACGTGATAATCCTTTTTCTATTTCTTTTTGTAATCCCTCAGTATCTACGGGATTGAATCGGTTGCCAAGTAAGATTGCTGAACGGAGCTTCTCTTCTTCTGATTCAACGATTCGGATGCGTCCGAATACAATTACACTTCTGAAATATGTTGTAAATTCTGAAGGCTGTACATTATCGGCAGAAATTACACAGAATGAGGCTTTGTCGTAATGTCTTATGGCATCGATTTTGTGGCCTGTCAACGCACTATGGAAATATAGTTTGCCATCGGCATACACATGACTGATAGGCACTGCGTATGGATATCCGTCATCACCGAGCAACGCGAGTGTGCCTGAAGTAGCGGTAGTAAGTATTATGTCACATTCCGCTTTTGAGAGTTGTTGGCGGGACCGACGCATTTTTCTGAATTCCATATCATATTGAAACTATTTTAAGTCCGATGATTGAAGAAATGGGAGTGAAGATGAAAAACAATCTCCAGAATGTGGCGGGTTCGTGAAAGAAGAATATACCTGCCAAGACTGTTCCGACGGCTCCGATACCTGTCCAGACGGCGTATGCGGTGCCGATAGGCAGATTTTGAGAGGCTTTTGCCAGCAATCCCATACTGATAACTGTGAAGATTAGGAATCCGGACATCCATCCCCACCAAGAGGGGCCATCAACGGATTTTGCCCGTCCGAGACAATAGGTGAAACCGACCTCACATAAGCCGGCGACAATTAAAATTATCCAATTCATAACTGAGAGCCTGTTTGAGGGCTGCAAGAATTCTCGGCGACTCCTTCTAAGGCGATGCAAAGTTAAGAATTTTATTCGGTATTCGAAAAACAGATTATGGCAACGCCCTGTGGCCTCCCGGCGACAGGGCGTCTCAATCAAAATCAATCTATATTCTATTTACTGTGATGTGTTTTCTTTTAGAAAATGTGTTTCTCATTCGGATTCATGTCATCATCTGTGATGTTTGTCGGATGATGTGCTCCTGTCTAAGGTTTCGGCTATGATTGAAAGAATCTAATGGCAGAAGATCTGCCGTTCATATATGTGTAAAAAATTATGTTTCATAAATCGGTATGTATTGATCCGGTTTTATGAAGCATCTGACAAAATAAATATGGAAGGGGGAATAAGCACCGGATCGGATGTCAATTTTATGGCATTCACATACAGATTGGAATATCTGCGGTGCTTTTTGATTTACTCCTTTCAAGCTTATTTCGCGAAGCTTCGTCTGAAAGATATTATCCGGGTGCAGGTCTTCTGACTTATTTCCTTTCTATGTCCGGCCTTCCCGACAGTAAAGGTGTGCATACGATTTCGTTAAGGCACACCATTGCCAGTGGCTTATGGTAGACATAGATTCTACCGATCATGATTTCGTTGAGAAATCTTGTCGGAACGGAAAAATACAGCAGCGCGTCTGTCGGGGATTCCCACCCCGTTCCCTGTGAGCGTTTGTCCGTCTTTACGTCTTGATGGCTCACGCGCCCGGTCATTTCTATTCCACGGCAAAGTTAGACAAATTATTTTGTCTGGCCAAAAAAGGAGATATGTTTCTGGGATAGGATCAGGAGATGGTGTTGCGTCGGGAATTCAAGAAATCAGTGAGAATAATGACAGCGGCCGTGCGGTCGGCGAGATCCTTGCGTTGGCGATCTGTCTTTTTTACTCCTCCAGCAATCATTTCGCGGTGGGCTATGGCCGAAGTGAATCGTTCGTCGAACATCTCCACCGGAATCCCCGGAAATTCTTTTTTAAGTACTCGCAGAAAGGGTGTGATGTATCGCATTGATTCCGATGGTTCTCCTTTCAGTGTGCGAGGTAAGCCTACTACAAATAAGTCTACGTCTTCTGTGGCGGTATAATGATGGAGAAATCCTATCAGGTCGCATGTGCGTTGTGTCGGCAGTCCGTTGGCTGCGATGCGCAGAATGTCAGTGACTGCCACTCCACATCGTTTTCTGCCGTAATCAATTGCAATTATTCGCCCCATAAGATGTAAATATCAATAGAACAGGGAGGCAAAAAGCCTTGCCTCCCTGATTTATTTGTCCGATAGATCTTTTTAGAGGCTGTTTAAAAATCAATGTTAAATTTGAGGCGGCTGTCTTACAGATAAAATTCGTTCAAGGCAAAGGAGCATAGCGGGCTATGTGACTGCGCCGCCGATGGATTTTAGCGTAAGAGAGCCGGACGGTTTAACAATATTTTGGTTCAGCAGCTCAAATTAACAGTCATTTTTAGACAGCCTCTTACTTTTTGAAATAACGGTTAAAAAGGCCTTCGAAGCCTTTGCCGTGGCGTGCCTCGTCTTTGGCCATCTCGTGCACAGTGTCGTGGATTGCGTCAAGGTTGGCGGCCTTTGCGTTGCGTGCGATGCGCATCTTGTCGGCGTTGGCACCGGCTTCGGCATGCATTCGCTTTTCAAGGTTGGTCTTTGTGTCCCAGACCACATCGCCAAGAAGCTCGGCAAACTTTGCTGCATGCTCTGCCTCTTCCCAGGCATAACGCTTGAAAGCCTCTGCTATTTCGGGATAACCTTCGCGGTCGGCCTGACGCGACATGGCGAGATACATACCGACTTCGGTGCATTCGCCTTGGAAATGAGTGTTGAGATCTTTGATCATTTCCTCGTCAGCACCTTTTGCATCGCCGATTTTGTGTTCGGTGACGAATTGGAGAAGTGCGGATTTATCGAGTTCTTCAAATTTTGATGCGGGAGCTCCGCACTGGGGGCATTTTGCTGGGGGATTTTCGCCTTCGGCAACATAGCCACAGACGGTGCAAATCCATTCTTTTGCCATGATTGTAGTTATTTATGAGTTAATTAGAAATTTCTATTGAAGAAGAACGTTGTGATTCATATCGGAAATTATTCCATATATTCACGGTCTCTTTGAATTATAAGAACAAAATTAGTAAATAAATTTTTTCAAGCAAAAGGATATAGACTATTTTCTGATTCTGTTTTAGAATTTTTAATATGATACATTATGATTCAATATTTGTCAATTCGGAATTTTGGAATTTAATTGGATTTTATGTAAATTTGTGGACGTTTTTCTATTCCAATATATTCGGTGGTAACTGCGACCGGAGTATTTGGCTTTTGCAGGAAACGTATATCTTTGACAAAGAATATCAAATAATATGACAATGAGCGGGACAATAGAAGAACCGGCGATTGTCCGCAAGGTGGACCGTCTTGACCAGTATGCGGCATACAAAGGTTATAATGACAACAAGATTACCAGAGACACCGGAATATCTGTGGGTACTCTGGGAAAATCGAGAAAGCCCGGAAAAGATATCACAGGGCGGACATGCGAAGCGATACTGTCTCGCTATCCGGAGCTTAACCGCAGGTGGCTTATGAAAGGGGAGGGGCCGATGCTGGTGTCGGATGACCATCGGACTGATGGTCCGTCGTTTCCTTTCGTGGAGGATATTACAGCTGAATGCGGACATCTGACAGGATTCTTCGATTCCAGTGCGTTCAGCAATCTCCCGCGCCTGATGGTGCCGGGCGTGCCGCGTGATACGGATTTCTTCATTCGCGCTACAGGTCACAGTATGATCAATGTGGATCATCCCGAATTGTCTATCCCTCCGGGATCGCTGGTGGGACTGGCAAAAATCAACGGCAATATAATGCGATGGGGAGAGACATACGCCCTCGCCACTCCGGATGGGATCATGCTCAAGCGTGTATTTCCCGACAAAGACGGCAATGTGATTCGGTGTGTGAGTTATAATGCCGGAGAATATCCTGAATTTACGATCGATCGTGCCGATATCCGCGATGTAGCGCGCATCACTTGTGTGATACCGGTCTATGTGCGCTGAATGTCAGTGGTTTGATTATCACTTATGGGTTCCTGCGTCGTAGAGTCTGTATCCAGTGTATTGTCGGCCTTACCGGCCGATAGGCCGTTGCTGCTCGGATTGAGCGGCGGAGCAGACAGTGTGGCTCTCTTCAGATCACTCCTTCTTATCGGACGACCGTTTACAGCTGTACACTGTGATTTCCATCTTCGGGGGGAGGAGAGTGAACGGGACCGAAGGTTCGTGGAAAGATTGTGTAGGCTACATGACGTAGTACTTGATACGGTCCATTTTGATGCCGCTGACTATTGTCGTTCATCCGGATTGTCGCTTGAAGAGGGCTGCAGGCGTCTGCGTTACGATTATTTCCGGGAGAAGATCAGGAAAGAGGGGTATGCGCGGGTGGCAGTGGCCCATAATTCCGATGACAATGCCGAGACATTTCTGTTGGCACTCATGCGTGGAGCCGGTCTTCGGGGACTCAAGAGCATGGTGGAGGATAATGGTGAGATAGTACGTCCGTTACTTAAGGTGAGCCGTAAAGATATTGAGAGTTGGCTCAGCGAAATCAATCAGGAGTTCATTGTGGATTCTTCGAATCTGAATTCTGATTTCCGTCGTAATTTCCTCAGGAACGAAGTGCTGCCGCTTCTTGCGGAGAAGTGGCCCGGTGTAAGAGAGAGTATCGGTAAGAGTGTCTCGGCTCTGCAGGCTGACTTCCGCTTGCTTGAGGATTTTATGAATCCGTTGGTGGAGAGTGAAAAGATCGACGTTGCAGTCCTTAATGGGAGTTCTTCTCCTGCAAGTATTTTGTATCATTTCATTCGTCCGCTTGGAGGAACGGCCTCGCAGGCGGCCGAGATGCACCGTTCATTGATGAATCCCCGTGTCGGTGCCTGTTGGGAGTTGCCCGGCGGACGGGTGGTACGTTCCCGAGATGGATTTGAAAAGTTGCAGGTTACATCAAGGATGCCTGATCTGGAAGTCTTGTCGCTGACATTAACCGCGGAATCGTTGGAAATGATCAGAAAACCTGATGGGAACCGGACGTTGTGGCTCGCAGAGGAGCCTGAAAGGTTTCGATTACGGTTCAGAAAGAGAGGAGACCGGATTTCACCGTTGGGAATGAAAGGAAGCAGTCTTGTCAGTGACATTGTCAGAGATGCCCGGCTGACACCGTCGGAGGCAGAACGTGTGGTCGTTCTTGAGCATCTCCCTACCAGAGATATTGTATGGGTCGCAGGCCTTAAAAGGTCACGGCATCATCTGATTGACTTTAACAATCCTCCGCATACTATCTATAGAGTAAGATTGCGAAATTGATATATCATAAATGTTTGGTAAGACGAATTGGCGAGACGAAAGTAAAACAGGAAAATATCACAGTAAGTTGATAAAAAGCGATTGGAATTTCGTCAGACCGATAATTTTTGCTAAATTCGCGACTTGAACCGTGATATCCTGAGCGGGTATGGAGCTTGATATCTGCCAGGCTACACTTATGTCAATGCCGAAAAAACTAACAAATACAGACATACATGAAACAGCAAGACGAGAATTTCCTTAATGTGGAGGATGACAGTCTGACCACGGGGACAGGGTTGCCGGAAAACGCTTTCCGCGAATTGGCGGCCGACGAGGAGTATAAACCCGTCATGGAGCCGGCGCATGACCAGAAAGAGGTTACTCCGTATTCGGTGATTACAGGTCTGATTATGGCAATTGTTTTCAGTGCCGCGGCGGCTTATCTGGGATTGAAGGTAGGCCAGGTGTTTGAGGCTGCGATACCCATTGCGATAATAGCCGTCGGTCTTTCCAACGCCTTGGGCAAGAAGAACGCTTTGGGACAGAATGTGATAATACAATCTATCGGTGCTTGTTCGGGCGTTATCGTGGCCGGGGCGATCTTTACTTTACCGGCACTTTACATTCTTCAGGGTACATATCCTGAGATTATGGTTGAATTCTACCAGATTTTCCTCAGCTCGCTTCTGGGGGGAATACTCGGTATTCTTTTCTTCATACCTTTCCGCAAGTATTTTGTGAAGGACATGCATGGCAAATACCCTTTCCCGGAGGCGACAGCCACCACTCAGGTGTTGATTTCCGGTCAGGGGGCAGCCGCTCAAGACGGAGGACAGGCCAAGACTCTTGTGCTTGCTTCGCTCATCGGCGGTGCTTACGATTATATTGTGGCAACTTTCGGCTGGTGGGCCGAGACCATTACCTCCACTGCATCTTCCTGGGGAACAGCTGTGGCTGAAAAGGCAAAACTTGTATTGAGCTGTAACACAGGGGCTGCTCTTCTCGGTCTGGGGTACATAATCGGTCTCAAATATGCTTTCGTCATCTTTGCCGGTTCAATCTTCGTGTGGTGGATAATCATACCTTTGATGGGAACTTACGGAGCTCCGGAGATCGCTTCTCTTGAACCGCAGGCTATTTTCGCTAACTATGCCCGTATGATCGGCATCGGCGGTATCGCCATGGCCGGTGTGATAGGAATTGTGAAGTCGTGGGGTATTATTGCCCAGGCGATAGGTCTTGCAGGTCGTGAACTTCGTGGCAAGGCTTCCGGGGCGAAGGAGATACGTTGGCAGCTTGACATATCTATGAAGCACATTGTGTTCTTTGTAGTGATTGCGCTTGCAGCGGTATTCCTTTTCTTCTGGTTCGGGGTGATTCATACGCTCTGGCAGGCTGCTGTGGCGTGGCTTGTGGTTACAGTGATTGCTTTCCTATTCACTACAGTTGCTGCCAATGCGATTGCAATCGTTGGTTCTAATCCGGTTTCCGGAATGACTCTCATGACACTTATCATTGCCTCTGCGATTTTTGTGGGCATCGGTCTGAGCGGCACTTCCGGCATTGTGGCATCGATGGTGATAGGCGGAGTGGTCTGCACGGCACTCTCAATGGCTGGAGGCTTCGTGACAGACCTGAAAATAGGTTATTGGCTTGGCTCCACGCCTAAGAAACAGGAACAGTGGAAATTTCTTGGAACGCTTGTTTCTGCGGCTACCGTCGGCGGAGTGATTCTTGTGCTGAACAAGGTGTATGGCTTCACAGGACCGGATGCCCTTGTGGCTCCTCAGGCCAATGCGATGGCCAAGGTTATCGAACCCCTCATGATGGGTGGCGATACACCGTGGATTCTTTATATGGTAGGTGCGGTGCTCGCCTTGATCCTCAACTGGCTCGGAGTTCCTGCGCTTGCGTTCTGCCTCGGCATGTTCATCCCACTGCATCTCAACACTCCGCTTCTTGTAGGAGGTGCGGTGGCATATTTTGTCGCCAACTCTTCCAAAGATCAGAAGATAAATGATCTTCGTCGCGACCGCGGAACACTCATTTCTTCCGGTCTTATCGCGGGAGGCGCACTCTTCGGGGTGTTTGCGGCCATAACACGTTTTGCAGGATTCAACTATGAGAATCCTGTGCCGTTTGAGACATCTCAGATTCTCGGATGCGTGGCATACGCATTGCTTATCGTGTATCTGATATGGGATTCACGTCGGGTGAAGATGCCTTCCAGATGATAGAATGAAATCTATAGAATAAAATAGTAGAAGCCGCTGCCGATTGTCCGACAGTGGCTTCTGTTTTTCGTTATGCCACTGCTGACAGTCAATGAAGGAATGTTTTGGTGGGATAAAAAATTTGCATTATATTTGCATGATGGTTGGCGTTGATAGGATAATCCAACCATAATGAAATTCAGTTATTATGAATGTCAGCATTATACGGACGATTATTCTCTCCTTTGCGGTATTTATAAGTTTTTTCACTGTCAATGGACAGGATGTGATTTTGCGTGGATCGGGTTGTAGCGAAAAGATTGATTCTTTGATTTTGGCAGCCCGTGACAATGGAGGTGCGACAGCCTCAAGGGTCGGAGCGGCAGCGGATTTTCTGACAGGGGCGAGTTATGACCGGACATCCCATCTTGATTCTGCGCAGGGAGCCATGACGGTATGTCTTGATGTCATGGATGAACTGGAGTTCGTGGAGTATGCTGTGGCTGCTGCAAAAGCATCTTTGCAGCCTGGGGCGCGTCAACGTGATTTTATCGGGGAATTACAGGGGATACGATATCGTCGTGGTGAGAATACCGGCTTCCCGTCGCGTCTGCGCTATGCCAGTGACTGGATAGCTGACAATTGTTACCGCAACGGACTCAGAGAGGTGACATTTGATTTTCCGGGAAATGTGTCCACATCACGTACACTGGACTACATAACCCGTCACAGTGAGGATTATCCGGCATTGACCGATTCGGTCACATTGGATAGGATGCAGATGCTTGAGATGGGTTATCGGGCACATAAGATTCCCTATATGAAAAAGGAGTCGATTGGCAAGAAGAATGTAATCGAGCTTTTGAACGACAATGATATCATATTCATTGTAGACCGTTCGCAGGATTTCGATTATCTTGATGTCGGTTTTGTGCGGATCATCGACGGCCGACCGTTTATTCTGCACGCATCGCGCAAATACGGTGTCGTGCAGCTTGAACGTGAGCCTCTTTCGGAATTAATGAAACTTCGGGCTAAGGAGACGCTAGGTTACAGGATTCTGCGTCTTAAAGAATGACATGAGTTGGCGAGTATGGTCAGTGTCGTGATTCCGGTTCTTGAAGAGGAGTCAGGCGTCGGAAGATGTCTGCAGGCCGCATTGCAGGCTGTAGGGCCGGAAGACGAGGTGATACTTGTGGACGGGGGTATTTCAGGGGCAAGTTCGCGTCTGGTGGAATATCGCGAAGATTGGGCTGACGTCGTCAAGGCTGTCCGATATACCGGACGTCGGGTGTTATGGAATCTTCTTCGGTGCGGTGTAGAGCATGCTGTAGGGAAATATGTCGTGTTCTCAGATATCGAGGAATGGATTGAAGATGGATCCGTAGAGCCCATTGAGAGATTGGCAGATAGTCTGGAGGCGGATGCCGTTCAGGCCAGAAAGATGAAACGGATCAAGCACATTGCTGTGAAGGAGGCGGTGCCGTCTGATGTCACTCTTAATGAACTGATAAATGGTTCGGAATTTCTGTCAATGGTAGCCATGAGCGGTTCGGATCGAATCATTACCCCTTCTGTCACCGATAAATTATGGCGTCGTGATCTTCTGGCCGAGACTTTGCGATTGCGTTTCGATGGAGAATGGGGCACAGGTGAGATCCTGAACTTTCATTATTTCAGGCATGCCCGGTCGATTGCCTTCACTGATCAGCCTTTGTGCAATTTCAGTTGGACTCAGCCATACGCTCCATGCAGTTATAGAAGACTTGAGGATCTGAAGAAGGTATATGAACTGAAAATGATTATGGCACCTGATCAGGTTGATGGATTAAGAAGCGAGCTGCAGTCGTATTTGTCAGACTATATAGGCAATCTGATTTTTCGGTTGGGTTGGACGCGTCCGGCGGCACTTCATTATCTTACGCCGGTTTTGGTCGATAGATTCTGGCATCATGTAGGGATTGACACTGATCTACAAAGTCTAATAGAAGAGTCTGCCCGTGTGCATAAAAGGAATTCGTTAAAAAATATCTTCAGGGAGCTGATGGGATGAATCCATTTCAGGATCTTTTATAAAAATCTTTAATAAAAATTTGAACAGGCTCTTAAACCGATAAACCGATGGATTGTCAAATGAAGTGAGCCGGGATAGGTATGTGCCGTTGTCGCCCGGCAGAGACAACAATGAAATTTGAAGACAGACTTGAACATAAATTAGGACGAGATACTGGCTTTCGTGTGCCGGAAGGATATTTCCAGCAAATGCAGAGCGAGGTAGCAGCCAATCTTCTTTTGCGGGAGGAGGTTCGTCCGGCGCGTCTCTCAAGGTGGCATAGAGTAAGGCCATACGTGTATCTTGCGGCGATGTTCGCTGGAATATGGTGTATGATGAAAATGTTTCATACCATGAGTGGTGAGAGACCTCTTGACCTGGAGAATCCACCGGCCCTTGTGGCTCAGGCACTCTCCGATCCTTCATCTGATCCACTTGAATTTGACCGTGGTCCGTATGAGAGCGGACAGTCTGGTTTTGAGCTTGAGGAAGAGGTGGTGGATTCTTACGAAGGTATAGATGAATTGGTGGAAGATTTCGACTATACCTTCAATTCAAATTATCGTGACCTGCAGGTGACAAATTAACAGTCATTTTTTACAGTTTCTAAAAACAAGTAGAGATATACAGACATGAACGTCAGGAATCTGTTATTGATTGCGGCAGCGGCACTCTTTGCGTTGCCTTCCATGGGTCAGAAAAAGAACAGGGAGGAGATGCACCGCGAATTCAGGGAATTCAAGATCAAATATATAGTTCAGGAAATAGAGCTGCCTGCCGACAAGGCCAAGGAATTTGGCGAAATATATCTCCAGATGGAGGAGGAACGTCATAAGAATTTCTCAACCACACGTAAGCTGGAGAAAAGTGTCACTGGAAATTCAAAATCGACTGATGCAGACTATGCGCGTCTTTCCGAGGCACTTGTTCAAAGTAAATCGAAGGATGCTGATATCACCCGTCGCTATGAAGAGAAATTCTCTAAGATGCTTACCCCTCGTCAGCTTTACAAAATGAAGGATGCAGAAGAAAGTTTCCGTCGTAAAATGGAGCAGATGAGAAAACAGAAGAGGGGAAAGCGTCGTGCGAAGGCGAAATGATCCTGAGATTCTTATTAAAGAAACCGGACCTCCGTATTTATGGAGGTCTTTGAACTTATATCCATCGATAAGGGTTGAAATTCTATGAGAAACGTATTGCTTTTGTTATTGGCTCTCATGGGTTCTATAGGAACCTTTGCAGCCACAAAAAGTAAAGCGACGCCTTCTGGTGTGCCTGACTTTGCTTTTCCACAGACTGTGGTCGGGAATGCTTCGGCCATGTTAAAAAAATCCATGGCCGAAAGAAACTATATAGGTGTGCTTGAAAGCTGCATGCAGCTGACGGTAGCCGAAAATATGGTAGACCGGGCAAATGTGGGCCGGTCGATCCACAGGATGGATTCGTTAGCGTTGTTGATGCCATCGGAATATGGCGCGTTGGCAAGACTTCTGGAAGCACAGATATATGCCGACTACTATTCCACGAATGCAGGTGTCTTTAACGGACGTACTCTTCCTCTGAATGTCTACCCTGAGAATGTGGCGGATTGGAGCCGTGCCCTTTTTGCCAAGAAGGTAGTATCGCTTGTAGAGGAGTCTATCAAGTTGTTGGGACAATCCGATGGGCCTGAACTTCAAGCTCTTGCTCCTCTGCTTACATCTACGGATATTTCGAATTTTATTCCGGATGAAAGCGACTTCATTGTGTATAAGGGGATTGATTTGCTAAAAAATTTTTCCTCTGCGTCCGGAGGCACCATCCCGTTCAGAGTGACGAGTGCGGATTCAGATATGCAATCGCGACCGTCACAGTTGGCATCGACTCTTATCGATTCATTGATTGATTCAAGACTTGACCGTTATTCCGGGGGATCGAAACTGGATCCTTTGGCATACGCCATGACGCAACGTACGCAGATTCTTTCAGGAGAAAACCGGGTCCGATGGATCCAGGACTGTATTTCGCGGCTTGAAGGTAAACCACAAAGTATTATGCTTATAAATCAACTCGCTGCCTTCACTTCTCCTGGGGACTATCTGCATACGGACAGTCTGGATATGGAAGCAGTGAAAAAGGCGACCGGATTTTATGAGCTGGCCTCCGATGCTTTGAAACGCTGGCCGGATGCTTATGGCTCAGGACGCCTTTCCAATACTGTCGCTTCACTCACAGCTCCGGAGGTGCGGGTTTCAAGTCTTTCCCAATTTGCACCTACCGTTCCTGTAAAGGTCTCGATGCGGCTGTTTAATACCCGCCAGACAAATCTTTTGGTCTTATCCGTTCCAGATGTGGCTGAATATCGTGGTAAGACGGTCTCACAGCTTGTCTCTTCCGGCAAAGTGGTGAAATCGGTTGCACTGTCTACAGGGATGAATATCCCGAGACGTCTTGATACTGTAGTCGATTTAGGAGTGCTTCCATGCGGACTTTATGTGACTGTGCCGTCATCGACTTCTGATGTGAAAGGAATACCCAAGAATGTGACTGACAAGCGTCCCACAGCTTTCCGTGTGAGTGGGATGCAGGTGATTACGGTCGGTGTGAATGGTAATGACCAAAAACGTAAAATATATGTGGTTGATGCAGTCGGTGGTGCTCCTCTTGAAGGTGTCAAAGTGGAATTCAGGACTATGGAGAAAGGTATTCTTAAAACCAAAGCCACTGCTGTCACCGGGGAGGCTGGTGATGTAGATGCCGCCCGGGGGAGCTGGGGTTTAAAACTCACCCGAGGAAATGATGTGCAGTATTATAACGCCTATCTATATACCACAGAAGAGAGTAAATCGGTAAAACGTATTGCTGCGGAGGTGTTTACTGATTTGTCTGTATATCATCCGGGTGATTCGGTCTCTTGTGTGGCTGTATGTTATACTGTTGATGGGCATGATATGGAGGTCGCTCCACAGACAAAGGTCTCTATCAATCTGCGTGATGCCAATAATGCCGTCGTGGCTTCGCATACTGGAGAGACAGACAGTCACGGACGCGTGCCTGCCGATTTTGTTCTGCCTCTTTCCGGTCTGCTCGGAACGTGGAGTATGGAAGTTGTCTGTTCAGGAACATACGTCGGCAACGGATATTTTGAGGTAGCCGATTACAAGACACCTGCTTTCTTTGCCGAGATAGATTCGGTAAGCCCGGTAGCTCATGCCGGTGATATGGTGACTATCTCCGGACATGCACGCACATACAGCGGAATGCCTGTGGCCGATGCTGAGGTCCGGTATGATATCCGTTATGCAAGCTGGTGGTGTTGGCGTGGCACCCAGTCGCCTGATGCCACTTTTGCAGGAACTGCTTCGACAGATGCGGATGGTTGTTTCAAGATTCAGCTTGACACACGGATGTTGAAAGATACTCCTTATGCTTTCGGTGCATATCGTCTCAATGTTTCGGTCACTTCTCCGGCAGGTGAGACCCAACAGGCTCCTACAGCTACATTCGCTCTCGGATCGGCTTATAATGTGCTGCCGGCTCTGCCATCGATCGTAAATGCTTCGGAGGCTCCATCGACAGTGAGTGTAAGGGTTACGGATATTTTAGGACTTCCGGCCGCAAGAAATATTGATTATGTAATCACTAATGACAAAGGTGAAAAGATTCTGTCAGGATCTTTCATGGCACCGGAAATGCACATTGATTTTGCAAAGCTTTCTTCCGGGAAATATGAGGCAAAGTTTCAGGTGACGGGTGCTGATACCACCGCGTCCGCTTCAGCAGATTTCATCGTATGGAGATCATCGGATCGGATGCCTCCTGTCGAGACACATTTATGGACACCCCTAAAGAAAATAACAGCCAAATCCGGCGAACATCATATTGATGTGCCTGTCGGCAGCAGTTACAAAGATTCTCATGTACTTTGTTATCTGACAGATACAAAAGGATTCGTCAAATCGGAATGGCTTGTCGTGGACAGACGCACATCGTCGGTAAAGGTAGAGGTGCCGGAGAAGGGAAACCGTTTGTGGCTGACACTTGCGACAGTGGCCGACCTTAAGAATTATCAGGCTCAGATAGAAATCCTTCCATCGGGTTCAGAAGATAAATTGGAAATTATCACGGAGACATTCCGTGACAGACTTGTCCCTGGCGATAAGGAAACTTGGAGATTCCGGTTCCAATATAACGGAAGTCCGCAATCATTTTTGCCTGTCATGGCTGTGATGAGCGATAAGGCGATAAATGCCATCGCTCCGTTCAGATGGATTTTCTCTCCGGATTCGAAGGGATGGTATAATCCGTTGTCGCTTGAGATGGCCTATAGGGGAAATATTTCGAATTCATTCGCCCTCTCTTCCATACGACATTCCTCTGACAAGATCTTGATATTACCTGGTTGGCAGACGTACGGTTATTCTCTGGTGCCTTACAACTATATGACACGTCATCTTCGCATCAGGGGAGGAGCAATGCCAGAAGCTGTGGTCAAGGCGGAGAATGTTGTGAATGAAGTTAAAGAAACTTCATCTCAAGCAGTCATGATGAAATCGAATGCTGATTTTGGCGCAGTCAAGAATCAGATGGCCGGAGGCATTGATGGTGTAGCCGAATCTGCCGATGATTCAGAGTCAGTCCGCACGGAAGATATACCCTTGCGTGAGATGGAGTGTCCGGTAGCTTTCTTCAAACCTATGCTTCAGACCGACAGTGAGGGTGTGCAGACATTGGAGTTTACGGTGCCTGATTTCAATACCACATGGCAACTTCAGCTTCTTGGTTACACACGGGATCTTCAAAGTGCGGTCACAACTCTTGAGGCCACTGCGGCAAAACCGGTGATGGTGAGTGTCAACATGCCGAGATTCCTACGTACAGGCGACCGCGCCTCAATAACTTCCACTCTTTACAATGCCACAGATTCCATAACAGATATCTGGGGAAAGATAGAGATTGTGGACCCGATGACGGGAGACGTGTTGATGAGCAGGGTAAGCGATTCTTCCTCAGTATCTCCCTCGGGCAGCCGTGTTATGACTGTGGATTTTGCTGTACCTGACTCGATAGGTTATCTCCTTATCCGTGCCTACGCCGGGTCGGCGGCTCACACTGATGGCGAACAGGGGTTGATTACCGTGTTGCCTTCGTCGACACCAGTCACGGAATCAACAGCATTCTATCTGAATCCGTCGGAGAGAGAGTTCACAATGAAGTTGCCGTCTTTCGCTGACGATGCTTCCGTCACGCTCCAGTATTGTGACAACCCTATATGGTATTGTGTCACGGCTCTTCCTTCAGTAGTGGTTCCCAAATCGAAAAATCTTCTTTCGCTTCTGCGGGCCTATGATGGCGATGCCACGGCAAAAGGAATTGTCAATAAGTATCCGGCAGTTGCTGAGGAGATCCGTCGTCTTGCTGCTTCCGACTCGCAGTCGGCATTGTCAACAAATGCCGATCTTAAAACGGTGGAACTTATCAATACACCATGGTTGAACGACGCTTCGTCGGAAACGCTTAGAATGAGAGGTCTCTCGACTCTTCTTGAGAATATCGATCCAACAATTTCGCGATTGCAGAAAGAGATTATAGCACTCCAGAACTCCGATGGAGGATGGAGCTGGTGCCCGGGAATGCAATCTTCGGAATATATGACATCTAATGTGTTGTTGCATTTCGGTATGCTTCGTAAAAACGGCTGGCTGCCCTCTTCTGGAGATATTGGCCCGGCAATAGAACGTGGTCGTAAATATCTTGACAATGCGGTACTGGAATCGTATCGTGCGTCAAAAAACAGGATTTCGGTCAGCCGTGCTGTAGAATGGCTTTATATCCGTGGGTTCTTCGGTAAGAAAAAGATGTCGGCGGGTGTTGCGGCTCTTCAGGCCAAGGCGTTGTCGGTCGTAAGGAAAGAATGGCGGAATCTGACGATCCCGGCTCGTGCTCAGGCAGCTATAGTCCTTAATCGTGAAGGTTATGCATCCGAAGCATCAAGAGTGCTTGAATCACTCCGTCAGAACGCTGTCTACACTCCCTCTCTTGGTATGCGTTATGAAAACTTGCCTTCCGGTTACGGAGGATATTCCTCACTTTTTGCAACGGCGCAGGTTTTGGAAGCATTTTCTGATATTACACCCGCATCGTCAAGTGTAGATCGGTTGCGACAGGGGCTCATCATAAAAAGAGAGGTAGAGAACTGGGGTGCGGAGCCCTATACCGTCGATGTGATCCAGGCTATTCTGGGATCTGGCACAGACTGGACATCTCCATCTGATACTCCATCCATTACTATTGGTGGAATGCCTGTGGCGTTGCCTTCGGATGAAAGTCCTGCCGGATATTGCCGTGTGACTCTTCCTTTGGCTGAAGCCTCGGCCCGGGAATTGAAGATAATCCGGACAGGAGTGGGTCCGGCATGGGGAAGTGTCATGTCGCAATATGTGGCTCCGATTGACGATGTCAAGGAAAGTTCCATGCCGGAGATATCTGTGAGCAAAGCTCTGTATCTTGTCACTGACGGTGGAGTATCGCCTGTGGCCGATGCTAAGGCTCTGAGAGTCGGAGATAAAGTGAGAGTGACCCTGACACTGAACACCAGCCGTGATATGGACTATGTGGCTGTTACGGACTCGCGTTCCGCATGTCTGGAGCCGACTGTTCAATTGTCGGACTATACGTTTGTCGACGGACTATGGCTTTATCGGGAAGTGAGAGACGAGACCACCAACTTCTTTATAGGATTTCTGCCGAAAGGATCACACGTCATCACTTACGACTGTTATGTGGATCGTCAAGGCACTTATTCACTTGGTATCGCCACCGTTCAATCGCAATATGCCCCTCAGATAGTGGCCCATAGTGCAGGGACAGAAATAAGAGTGAGTGCAAAAAAATAAAACTTTTTCCGAACCATTGTGACGATATAGATGTTGTAATATTAGAAAATCGTTTCATGATGTTAGGTTAGTTCGAAAAAGTATTATGGAAAACACGTATGGCGACTGTTGGGAAAACAGTCGCCATACAATATTTTATGGAAAGCGTCATAAATTTGGCTGACTTAAAAACTTTTTATAATTTTGCATTGTAATAAATAGGACGCGATGCGTTCAGCTCTCTTCTTGACATATCCGGTACGGGTTCTCTGTTTCCGGTTCTCTAATCAATTCAGACGATAATTCAATCCTGAGAGGGTGGCTTGGCCCGATATAATCCGGCTGCTCCGATTATGGAGGAGAGGTATGGATTGGAATTTGTCGTCAGATATGTCTGGGTTTACTTTCTCCGTTGAAATCCATTCATATATCAATTCAATCTCAATTTTGTTTTTTGTCAGGATGTAGTCCCTGTTTCGTGTGGGGGTATGTTGATGACAATTATTTATCAGTCATTCGATGGCGTATGCTTTGGGAATTTTATTTCTGTCTGAAAGTCGCCATATTGACAGGTTTCAGTGGCATTTGGAACGGTGATACCGTTTATGGCTCCTGATGTATTTTTGATATTATCAATCAGACTATGTATAGTTTAGACGAACTTCATTCTCTTCCCGAATCTGATCTTCACCGCATTGCGGAGGGGTTGGGTATGAAAAAGACCGCTTCACACTCCACAGAGGAGATAGTGTATTATATACTTGACAATGATGCAGTCAATAGTGCCAAGGATCAGGCTGCAAAACTGAATGAGCGTGCCGGTAAGCGTCCGGCCGACCGCAAGCGTGGTCGGAAAACCGCTACGCAGAAGACCGCGGAAGAATCGGTCGAGACACCGGATAATCAGACTCAGCAGGCTTCTGATCAAACCGGAATGACTGAACCGACACTAAAGAAACGCGGCCGTAAACCAAATTCTCAGAAGATGGTTGAATCGGCGAAAGAGGAACAGAATCAGAATCTTTCGGAGCCTTCGGGCCAATTACCCGAATCCGAAGCGGCGGATGAGGCTCCGATCAAGATGGAAGAACCGAAGAAACGGGGACGGAAACCAAAAGCAAAGGAAGCGGTACAGCCTGTTCTACCCCTTGATGCTTCGGAGGATACACCAGAGTCGGTTGTCGATCATTCTCTGAATACAGATTTACCTGTGATTGTGACGCCCCAATCGGAGGAGATGGTGGTAAAGGATGAGAAAGAAGAGAAAGTAATAGGAGAGTCTGAACAGAAATCTATTACTGAACAACCTCTCGTAGAGGTGGCGGAAACTTCCGGGAAACGGATGTTCACTCCACGGAATCAGCCCCAGAACGGGGAAAAGCCAAGTTTGGACTCATTTTTCACCAATGCCCGTCGCAAGACATTCACACCTCGCTCGCGTCGTGAGATAGAAGAGGCTGTTATTATTGAGGCTTCGTCACCCATAGTAATCGGCGAACCCAACGCTTCAGGACAAGCTGTAGCACCACAGCCGCAGAAACAGCCCAAACATATAAGCAAGAAGGAGCGTCAGCGTCAACGCCAGATGGAGCGGCAGATGCATCAGATGCAACAGCGGCGTGTTGAAACACGGTTTGACTTCGATGGAATTCTGATTGCACAGGGATTGCTGGAGATTATGCCGGAAGGATATGGATTTCTCCGCTCAAGCGACTATAATTATCTCGGAAGTCCGGATGACATATATGTGACCCAACAGCAGATCAAGCAATATGGCTTGAAGACGGGTGACGTGGTGGAAGGTGGCATACGTCCTCCCCGTGAAGGAGAGAAGTATTATCCTCTCTGTAATATTTCCAGTATCAATGGCTTGGATCCTAAACTGATACGTGATCGTGAACCCTTTGAGCACCTTATTCCTCTGTTTCCGGATGAGAAATTCAATCTTACACGCTCCGGCAGTGTGAATATCTCCACTCGCGTGGTGGATATGTTCGCTCCCATAGGCAAGGGACAGAGGGCACTCATCGTGGCTCCTCCTAAGACAGGCAAAACCATTCTGCTTAAGGATATAGCAAATGCGATCGCCGAGAACCATCCGGACACGTACATCATCATGCTTCTCATTGACGAGCGTCCGGAGGAGGTGACGGACATGGCCCGGAGTGTGAATGCTGAGGTTATCGCCTCTACTTTTGACGAACCGGCTGACCGGCATGTGAAGATCGCCGGCCTGGTTCTCGAGAAGGCCAAGAGACTGGTGGAATGCGGACATGATGTGGTGATAATGCTTGATTCCATCACGCGGCTTGCCAGGGCATACAATACGGTCTCGCCTGCATCGGGCAAGATCCTTTCTGGCGGTGTGGATGCCAATGCGCTTCAAAGACCCAAGAGGTTTTTCGGTGCCGCGCGTAATATTGAAAGTGGCGGTTCGCTGACCATAATAGCGACGGCCCTCACAGAGACCTCCTCAAAGATGGACGAGGTGATTTTTGAGGAATTCAAGGGTACGGGCAACATGGAACTTCAACTTGACCGTAAACTTTCCAACAAGCGTATCTTCCCGGCTGTGGATATTGTGGCCTCCTCTACCAGGCGTGATGATCTGCTGCTTCCTTCGGAGACTCTCAGTCGTATGTGGATTCTCAGAAATTATCTTGCCGATATGAATTCATTGGAGGCGATGGAATTCATGAAGAAACGGATGGAAATGACACGCAATAACGAGGAGCTACTTCTGACAATGGACAAGTAGGTCTTATGTATTGGACATAAGTGGTAGAGGATGAAGGCTAAGACGGGAATACAGAAGACAAATGCCGCACGGTTGCTCGACCGTGCCGGCATTGATTATGAGCTTGTCCCGTACGAAGTGGATGTGAACGATCTGGCTGCCGGTCATGTGGCCGAGTCGCTTGGCGAACCTGTGGAACAGGTGTTCAAGACATTGGTTTTGCATGGCGACAGAACAGGATACATAGTCTGCATTGTGGCGGGCGACCGCGAGGTGGATCTCAAGAAAGCGGCTAAGATTTCCGGCAACAAGAAGGTGGAGATGATCCCGATGAAAGATCTGTTGGACGTCACAGGATACATCCGTGGAGGATGCACCGCTCTCGGGATGAAGAAAAATTTCCCGGTCTTTCTTTCCGAGGAGGCTCTTGGATTTCCGTTCATATATGTCTCTGCCGGCCAACGGGGATTGCAGTTGAAGGTTAATCCCGCCGATTGGCTACGTGTGTGTCGGGCCACTGCGGCTGATATAGTATCTGAGCGATGAATACCTTCGGAAGATATTTGCGCCTTACTACCTTTGGAGAAAGTCATGGACCGGCGATCGGAGGAATCCTTGACGGGATGCCCTCGCGTATTCCTATATCGGTTGATCGGATTCAACAGGAACTTGACCGGCGTCGTCCGGGGAAATCCAAAGGTGTGAGTCAAAGAAGGGAATCAGATAGGATTCAGATCCTTTCCGGAATTTCATCCGATGGTCTTACTCTTGGCACTCCGATTGGCTTCATGATTCCCAACCATGATTCCCGTCAGTCCGATTATTCAGATATATCGCGGGTGTTCCGGCCCTGTCATGCCGATTTCACATGGCAGAAAAAGTATGGTATACGGGAAGCGGCCGGAGGAGGCCGTGCGAGTGCCAGGGAGACAGCCAATTGGGTGGCCGGGGGCGCGATGGTTCGCCAGATTCTGGATGCAGAGGGTATATCCGTGGAGGGGTGGGTCTCGGGAACGGGATCGTGGATGTCTCAGGATATATATGAAAAGCCAACGGACTTCGGGGAAATGGATTCTGAGATAGAGAGGGCCATACAGAGTCGTGATTCCATAGGAGGACGGGTAAGTTGTATTATAAGAGGCTGTCCTATAGGGCTTGGAGAACCTGTTTTTGATAAATTGCATTCCCGCCTCGCTGAGGCGATGATGAGTATCAATGCGGCCAAGGCTTTTGAATACGGCATCGGGAGTGATGCCTGTCGTAAGTCTGGCAGTTCGGTGGCGGATATTTTTGTTGCAGATCCCTGTAAAAAAGGCGGGATCACTACGCTGACCAATTTCAGCGGGGGTATACAGGGTGGTGTCAGCAATGGACAGGATATATATTTTTCTGTTGTGTTCAAACCTGTCCCCACTTTGATGAGGCCTGTGCCGACTGTAGACATCGATGGAAATCCGTGTATACTTCAGCCTCGGGGGAGACACGATGTGTGTGTCGCTCTCAGAGCTGTGCCTGTGGTCGAAGCCATGTCCTGTCTTGTTATCGGCGATATGCTTCTTGCTTCACAGAGGCCACTTAAAGCCCGGATGCCATGAATCCGTATTATACCGATTATTCGGAATATCTTTCCCGGATTTTTCCAGGGATAAAAGTACAGAAAATATCCGTAGATGCCGGTAGAAGTTGTCCCAACCGGGATGGTACAATCGGTCGGGGCGGATGTCTTTATTGTGACAACAGATCGTTTGTTCCATCATATTGTTCGGATTCGGAGTCGGTTGCTAGGCAAATTGAACGTGGCAAGACGTTTTTCAGCCGTAAGTATCCGTATATGCGATATCTTGTCTATTTTCAGGCATTCACTTTCACACACGGCACGACGGTAGAGGAAATGGAGCGTGTTGTGAAAGATGTCGTGTCGCATGATGGAGTGGTAGGTGTGATCATAGGGACAAGACCGGACTGTTTCCCGACTCCTGTCGCATCAATGCTCGGAGAGATTAACCGGATTACTCCTGTAATCATGGAGTTCGGAGCAGAGACAAGTTTTGACCGTACACTCCGGCGTATCAACCGTGGACATACGTGGCGTCAGACTGTGGAGGCAGTGGAGAGGGCCTCCGGTGAAGGATTGAGATGCGGACTCCATCTGATCGTCGGCCTGCCGGGTGAAACTCTTGATGACGCACTTGCCTCAGTGGAGCGGGCGTGTCATCTGCCGGTGGATTCTCTCAAACTACATCAGCTCCAGTTGATAAAGGGAACACCTCTCTGGCGTGAGTGGAAAGCTGGAGTTCCGGACATACAGGTCCTTGACCTTGACGAATATGTTGATTTTTGTCGTCGGGTGGTGCGGCTTGTGCCACGGGAGATTGCTATTGAACGGTTTCTTTCGCAAGCTCCTCCGGAAATGGTGGAAGCACCTTCATGGGGATTGAAAAATTATGAGTTTACAAACCTGTTGCTTTCCCGGCTGTCTTGAACAGAGATACTTTTTTATTTCTCAAACGTTGAATATAATAACAGATATAACTTCAAAAATTAAGATATGAGAAAACTATTGACCCCCGCACTGGCTGTTCTGGCCATTGCCTCGGCCTCGGCTGATATCAATGTATCGTTTCCATCTCCGGCACCGTCCGGAACGGTGATAGTGCAGAGAGCCACAATTGCGAATCTGGCGAGTGCCCGTAGTAAATCCGATCTGCGGATTGTGAGTGATACGGTCGACATCTCCGGTAAGAAGGATTTTGTCATTCCCACCCCTGCAGACGGAGACTATCGGTTCAGTGTAGATTTCAATTCGGATAATTCGGCTGACTTCTATACACGTCCCGGAGAGAATCTGACGTTGAAGGTGACGCAGTTCAATCCTATCCGTTACACTGTCACCGGTACGGCTCTTATGGATGGTATGTCGGAAATAATGACAGCCGCTCTTCCTATTGAAATGGAGGCTAAGGATATTCAGGAAGGAAAACGTCCGCAGAGTGAGATGCCGGGACTTTTCGAACGTTTTGTTAAGATCTATACTGATTTTATCGAGAAGAATCCCTCCTCTCCGGCTGCCGTCTTTGCTATGTTGAGTCTTGAGCCTGAAAGTTTTGAGAAGTATGAGCCGATGGTCTTGCCTACTGCATCAGGCAGTGCGCTCTACCCTATGTTTGAACAGAAACGCAAGAGTGTGAAGGCTCAGCTTGAGGCTGACCGCAAGCGGGCCGAGATGGAGGCGAATCATGTTGAGGCTCCGGCATTCACGCTTCCTGATCTTAACGGGAAGGAAGTGAGTCTTTCCAATTTCAGAGGGAAATGGGTGATACTCGATTTCTGGGGATCATGGTGCGGATGGTGCATCAAAGGTTTCCCGGAGCTAAAGAGTGCTTACGAGAAATATAAACCTGAACTGGAAGTGATCGGAATCGACTGTCAGGAAACTCCTGAGCGTTGGCGTGCCGGCGTGGAGAAGCATAAACTTCCCTGGGTGCATGTATATCTTTCCAAAGAGAAACAGGATGCCCTTCTCTCTGCTTATGGAGTGCAGGGTTTTCCTACAAAAATCATTGTAAATCCGGAAGGAAAGATAATGAACATCACATCTGGAGAGGATCCTGCCTTCTATGAGACTCTTGCCAAGTTGATGGGGAAATAATCCCGATTTGCCGCTTTCGTATTTTTTGACTAATTTCGCGGGCCGGATTGCCTCACAGGGCTTTCCGGCTCTATCTACGTAATTATATTCAATATGGCAGACGATAAGAAAATAATCTTCTCGATGGTGGGAGTCAGTAAGATCATTCCGCCGCAGCGACAGATTCTCAAGAACATCTACCTATCATTCTTCTATGGTGCCAAGATAGGCATAATAGGTCTGAACGGTTCCGGTAAGTCGACGCTGATGAAAATCATAGCCGGTATCGATAAGGAGTATCAGGGCAATGTGGTATTCTCACCGGGTTATTCCGTGGGGTATCTTGAGCAGGACCCGAAACTTGACCCGGACAAGACTGTGGTCGAGATTGTGCGTGAGGGAGTAAAGCCTATAATGGATCTCCTTAAGGAGTACGATGAGGTCAACAATGCCTTTGCTGATCCGGAAGTACTGGAGAATCCGGAGAAGATGGATGCTCTTATCAATCGTCAGTCTGAGCTTCAGGACAAACTTGATGCTGCTGACGCCTGGAATATAGATAATAAGTTGGAGCGGGCCATGGATGCCTTGAGATGTCCGCCGGATGACCAGAAAATATCGACTCTCTCTGGTGGTGAACGCCGTAGAGTGGCTTTATGCCGGTTGCTCCTCCAACAGCCTGATGTGCTTCTTCTCGACGAACCGACCAACCATCTTGATGCCGAGTCTATCGATTGGCTTGAACAGCATCTGCAGCAATATCCCGGCACTGTGATCGCTGTCACACACGACCGTTATTTTCTGGATCATGTGGCCGGATGGATACTTGAGCTTGACCGGGGAGAGGGTATCCCCTGGAAAGGCAACTATTCTTCCTGGCTTGACCAGAAGACCAAACGGATGGCTCAGGAGGAGAAGCAGGCGTCGAAACGGCGCAAGACTCTTGAACGGGAACTTGAATGGGTGCGGATGGCTCCCAAAGCCCGCCAGGCCAAAGGTAAAGCCCGTCTTGCCAGTTACGACCGCCTTCTCAATGAAGACCAGAAGCAGAGGGAGGAGAAACTGGAAATTTTCATCCCCAATGGTCCGCGTCTCGGCAACAAGGTCATCGAGGCCATACATGTGGCGAAAGCGTATGGAGACAAGGCTCTTTTCACTGACCTCAATTTCATGCTTCCTCCAAATGGTATAGTAGGGGTAATAGGTCCGAACGGTGCTGGAAAAACCACTCTGTTCAAACTTATAATGGGTCTGGAGAATCAGGACCGTGGTGAGTTTGAGGTAGGGGAGACTGTAAAGGTGGCGTATGTGGATCAGACGCACAAAGACCTGTCTCCGGAAAAGACAGTGTATGAAGTTATCTCCCAAGGAGTGGAGTCATTCCGTATGGGCGGCCGCGACATGAATGCGCGTGCTTATCTTTCGAAGTTCAACTTCACCGGTGCCGATCAGGAGAAGAAAATCGGTGTGCTTTCGGGTGGCGAACGCAACCGTCTGCACCTTGCAATGGCACTTAAGGAAGAGGGCAACGTGCTTCTGCTTGACGAACCTACCAATGATATTGATGTCAATACCCTCCGTGCTCTTGAAGAGGGATTGGAGAATTTTGCCGGATGTGCGGTTGTAGTCAGCCATGACCGTTGGTTTCTCGACAGGATTGCCACTCACATCCTGGCATTTGAGGGAGATAGTAAAGTCACTTATTATGAAGGTTCCTATTCCGATTATGAGGAATACCGGCGCAAACGCGACGGGAACGAGACACCTCACCGTATCCGTTATCGCAAGCTGACCGACTGATCCGCGATTAAGAAATTTGTTCATGCAGATTATAAAATAATTTGTGCCGCAAAGATACGGGGAATCGATAATTCTTCGTATCTTTGCAGTCTGAAAAGAATGACTCTGTCTGTAAAAGCGAAGCGGACCCTGTCGAACTGATCCGGGGAAAGCAGCGCAGGTGCGGATGGAGTAATTGTGTTTTTACATATAATCCCTGTCGGACACTTTTCGGTTTTGTCTGTCGGTGTCCGGGAAAAGTATAGATATCACTTATGTATAGAGACAGGACATGCGGAGAACTCCGTCTGGACAATGCCGGCGAACATGTGAAGCTTGCCGGATGGGTGCAGCGAAGCCGTAAGATGGGAGGTATGACGTTTGTCGACCTTCGTGACCGCTACGGTATAACCCAGATAGTTTTCAACCAGGAAATCAATCCGGAACTTTGTGAGGCTGCGAACGGACTCGGCAGAGAGTTTGTGGTGCAGGTGACAGGCCGGGTAGAGGAGCGTACCAGTAAAAATCACAATATCCCTACCGGAGATATTGAGATTTATGCTGATGGCTTGACTGTACTCAACAAGAGTGATATTCCTCCTTTCACTATCGAGGACAATACGGACGGAGGGGATGACCTTCGGATGAAGTACCGTTATCTTGACTTGCGTCGTCCCTGCGTGCGCCGCAATCTTGAACTCCGCCACCGTATGGCGTTTGAGATACGCCGTTATCTTGACTCAAAGGGGTTCCTCGAAATCGAGACCCCGATTCTGGTGAAGTCCACTCCAGAGGGGGCGCGTGACTTTGTCGTTCCCTCGCGTATGAATCCCGGAGAGTTTTATGCTCTTCCGCAGAGTCCCCAGTTGTTCAAACAGCTCCTGATGGTGAGCGGTTATGACAGGTATTTCCAGATTGCGAAATGTTTCCGCGATGAGGATCTCCGTGCCGACAGGCAGCCGGAGTTCACTCAGATTGACTGCGAAATGAGTTTTGTGGATCAGGAAGATGTGATTGAGATGTTTGAGGGTCTGGTGAAACATATCTTCAAATATGTGAAGGGGATTGATTTCAGCGACTCGTTCCCCCGTATGACATGGAACGATGCCATGCGCCTGTACGGCAGTGACAAGCCGGATATCCGTTTCGGAATGCCTTTCGTGGAACTGACAGAGATGGTGAAAGGGAAAGGATTCGCGGTTATGGACGATGCGGAACTGACTGTGGGTATTGTCGCACCCGGATGTGCCACATATACCCGCAAGCAGATTGACCAGCTGACTGATTTCGTGAAGCGTCCACAGATAGGAGCCAAAGGTCTTGTATGGGTGAAAATCGAAGCCGACGGCAGTGTCAAGAGTTCGGTAGGGAAGTTCTTCTCCGAAGATGAGCTTCGTGACTGGGCTGGAAAAATGGAAGCACGTCCCGGCGATCTGATGCTTATCATGAGCGGCGAGGCTATGAAGACCCGCAAACAGCTTTGTGAGCTTCGGCTTGAGATGGGAGAACGCCTCGGTCTTCGCGACAAGAATAATTTCGCTCCTTTGTGGGTGATCGATTTCCCGCTCTTTGAATGGGATGAGGAGACCCAGCGTTATTATGCCATGCATCATCCTTTCACTTCACCCAATCCGGAAGACATCCCGTTGCTGCACACTGACACCGGGAAGGTGCGTGCCACGGCATACGATATCGTGGTCAACGGTACGGAGCTGGGTGGAGGCTCCATCCGTATACATGACGCCGCTCTTCAGGACACGATGTTTGAGCTTCTTGGCTTTACTCAGGAAAAGGCCATGGAACAGTTCGGTTTCCTGATGAATGCTTTCAAATATGGTGCTCCTCCTCATGGAGGTCTCGCTCTTGGGTTCGACCGTTTTGTGTCGATACTCGCCGGTCTCGACACAATCCGCGATGTGATCGCTTTCCCGAAGAACAATTCCGGACGCGATGTGATGAATGAGTCTCCGTCTGTAATCGATCAGGCACAACTTGACGAGCTGTGTCTGAAAGTGGAGATGTCGGATAAGGAAAACTGAACACCATTGGCGTTCTCATAAGGGATGAGAAAGGAAAGTAAGATCCAGCCGACAGTGACTTCTGTCGCGGAGGCTATAGAACGCTTCGCTCCCAAAAGACTTCAGGAGGACTATGACAATGTCGGTCTTCAGGTTGGCAGTCCGGACCAACATGTCACCGGTGTTCTGTTATGTCTTGACGTCACTGAACAGGTGCTTCAGGAGGCCCGGGAACGAAAGTGTAACCTTATAGTCAGCCATCATCCTCTTCTTTTCAGGGGATTGAAAGAACTGACGGGTGCTACTCCGGCCCAGAGGATAGTGATCGGAGCTTTGCGTGACGGAATTGCGATTTATTCGGCACACACCAATCTGGACTCGGCCAGAGACGGCGTGAGTTATGAGATGGCGCATATTCTCGGGCTTGAGGATCTGCGGCCATTGGAACCCCGTCCGGATTCGGAATATGAGGGTCTCGGAATCATCGGCAATATAAAACCGGTGCCTGCCATCGAATTTCTGCGTCGGGTGAAGGAGGATTTCGATGTAAAGTGTCTGCGTTATTCGGCTGCTTCCCCGCATCTTGTCATCCGTAAGGTAGCTCTTTGCGGAGGTTCCGGGGCGTCGTTTATCAGAAAGGCTATCGCGGAGCATGCGGACGCGATAGTGACTGCAGATGTGAAATATCATGATTTTACGGATAATTCCGACAGAATATTGATCGCTGACATCGGTCATTACGAAAGCGAGCTTTGTGCGCGAAAAATACTTTCGCGTATCATCCGGGAGAGTTTCCCCGATTGTCAGGCTCTGTTCTCGCAGACAGACCGAAATCCAGTCGCATATCTTTGACAGGAGATTTTATCTCCGGATGACAATAGTCCAATTATAGAAAAAAGATAATTATCATATATGGCAACCGATAAGAAAAACGAAAAAGAGAGAAGCGTGGAGGAACGTCTCAAAGCACTCTTCCAGCTGCAGACACTTTTGTCTGAGATAGACCGCATCAAGATACTGCGTGGAGAGCTTCCCCATGAGGTGAAGGATCTTGAAGATGAGATTGTGCGTTATCAGACACGTATACAGAATCTCAAGGAGGAGATTGCGGATCTGAAGGCTTTTGTCAATCAGAAAAACGGTGAGATAGCCGAGCGCAAGGGAAAGATTGAGAAATACGAGGACCAGATAAATAATGTCCGCAACAACCGTGAATATGCTTTTCTTGAGAAAGAAAGGGAGTTTGAAAGCCTTGAAATCGAGCTTGCTGAGAAAAACATCCGGGAGGCTCAGGCCAGACAGGAACAGAAAAAGGCCGACATAGCGGTCGCTAAGGATGAATTGGCCGACAACGAGCATATTCTGGAAGAGAAACGCCGTGAACTGGAGGAAATCGTTTCCGAGACCCGTCAGGAGGAGGAGAACATCCGTGAGCAGGCCAAGGCTCTTGAACCTCTGATTGACTCATACACGTTGGCTGCTTTCAAGCGCATACGCAAGAATGCCCATAATGGTCTCGGTATCGTGACCGTGCAGCGTGGAGCATGCGGCGGATGCTTTAACCGCATACCTCCTCAGCGGCGTCTTGAGATCAAGATGCACAAAAAGATCATAGTCTGCGAGTATTGCGGACGTATCATGATAGACGGTGTGCTTGCAGGGGTGGAGCAGCCTCAGGAGGAGGTGGCCAAGCCGACGAAAACTACCCGTAGCCGTAAAAAGAAAGAGGAATGATAGACTTAATTATATGAAGTCGGCCCTTGATTGTACTGAAAACAACAAGGGCCGACTTTGTTTTTATAACTTCTTATTTCTTACGTGTCAGAGGGATATTGTCGAGTGTGAATCCGAAATACCGGTCTCCGCCTTCGGGTTGCATTTGCTTCATCTGCACATCCACACGTTCTATCTTGTTCACCTTTTTTGGGAAATCATAGTAAGTCACCATCACATCCACCATCTCTCCGGCCGGGACAGTCAAGTTGACTGTCGGAGTTCCGATACTGAATAACTCATTCTTTTCTGGAAGAGGTTTTTTACTGCGTTTGTCCCCTAAAGGAAGGTAAGAAGGAGACACGGTAAATGTCGCTGTCGAATCAGCTATCTGAGGATTGTTGAGACGTAGCGAGGCTGTAGGATCTGAGGATGACATCACCACATTCTTTACCGTATCACCCGTAGCGGCAAAAGTAATCAGTAGAAATCCGGTATTTCCTTTCACGCCCGCTTCCCTGCATGTCATCGCGAGTCCGGGGTTCGCACCGTAAGATCTACCTTTGATATTTTTGAAAGAGATTGTTTCTGACTCGTTGCCTGTCAGTTTATCCAATGCACGTTCGAAACTATCTAAAAAACCTTGCGCGCCGGCCTGTGGAAGAAAGGCCAGCACGCTGAGAAATGCAATAAGAAATCTTTTCATTAGAGAATCATTTTACTGTATAAACAGCGGGTGCTGATTCCCGGTTCATCCTGTCGAGTGAGGTCACATAAAAGGTATGTCCTTTCAGGTCGACATGGATTCCCTCCTCTGTGATCAGCACGTTTGTATATGGTGTAAGAGCAATGATGGTCTGGGAGTCATTAATATCCGGTTTCTCTCCTTTGTAAAACTGATATACTACAAAACGGATTGCATCGGTTGCAACAGGTTTCTGTCCCGTTTCAGGCGCATGCCATGACAGAAAAATTTTGCCGTCGCGTTTTTCAAGATGCAGACCGTCGGGGGCTTTCGGCGTCACGTCCGGATTGCCATACACAGGCGGCAGGGCAATCGTGGATTGATATTTCAGTGCAAGCGAATCGGCTGCTCCTTTATAATTGCCTGTCACCCAATATCCATGCCACCATACATTGCCCTGCACATTAGGGAGTTCGCGCGACAGACGTACTTTGGTGTCGAGTTCATTTTTGTCGTGGTTACGCGGATCGGCCACATCCATCGTCCGTTTCACATCCTGACCGATATACACGTCTACACCATTGGCATTGTCATTCCACCACTTGGCAAGCGTGCGGCTTGGAGCAGCCTTGGTGTCGAGGTTCCAGTAGAGCTGGGGAGCCATATAGTCTATCCAACCTTTTTTTGCCCACAGAAGTACATCGGCATACAGGTCGTCATAATTTTGAAGACCGGAACTTTGACTGCCTCTCGGATCGCAGCTTTTATTGCGCCAGATACCGAACGGACTTACACCGAAACGAACCCACGGCTTTCGGGTTTTAATAGTCTTGTGAATCTGCTCTATCAGCAAATCCACATTGTGTCGCCGCCAGTCACCTTTGTTCATCCCGTTTCCGAATTTAGCGTAGCTGGCCTGATCGGCATCGAATTTCTTTCCACCCGCAGGATAGGGATAGAAATAATCGTCGATATGGATAGCATCAACATCATACCGTTTTGTGATGTCGTCAATTACTTTGCAGATGAAATCTCTGTTTTCCTGATATGCAGGGTCGAAAAATGTCTGTCCGTTGAATCTGACATATCGTTCGGGATGTCGGTTGGCGTCGTGTGATGACGGCAATACATCCTTTGGCGATGATGTCACACGATAAGGGTTGAGCCACGCATGAAACTCCATTCCCCGTCGGTGCGCTTCCTCGATGGCGTATGCCATCGGGTCCCATGACGGAGAAGGGGCTTTTCCTCTTTTACCGGTGAGCCATGCCGACCAGGGTTCCAGGTCCGATTCATAAAGCGCGTCGGCTGTGGGACGCACCTGAAAAATCACGGCATTGCATCCCGCGTCAGAAAGTTTGTCAAACTGGTCAATGATATATTGTTTGGCTTGTGCGGTCGATTTGTTCTGCCACTGCGACTGTCCGATCACATGAAGCCATGCCCCCCGGAATTCCCGCTTCGGATTTGGAATACCGGCAGCCATTGCGGATATAAATGATGTTGCCGAAGCGAAAAGAAGCAGTGAAACTAATATGGTTTTCAATCTCATTTTTCAGATAATCTTGAATATATAAAAGATGGCCCTAGTCCTGAATACAAAATTAGCAAATATTTCTAAATTGTGCAAATCGGCTGATTATCAGTAATATTTGGAAAACATCGGGTGCTAATAGTGTACTTTATAGGCAGAGAGAAAAATGGCGACAAATGAAATAGTTGCGTGGATATTGGTTTTGAAATTACATTTGTGTATTTCAAAAATTTGTACTAAATTTGCGGTGCGCAATAAATGCGCGGACATATCAAATTAAGAAGAAGCGTTTTGCTTATCTTGCGAATGAAAACCTGAGAAATTTTCGATAAGTGCAAGAGGTAACAAGACGATTCTCACGCTATAGCGTGGGCTGCTGTTTTCATATCTCGCACTTAAGGTTTTCTCAGGACCATCATTCGGAGGTGTGGCAATCCAGTCCACGTTTCTTATTCATGAAATCGGTCGACAGGACTGTAAGACCACCCAAAACACACAATGTGTATGAAAAAACTCATTAGTCTTATGATTGCAATTATTGCAATCGTATGTTGCACAGAAACCGCATCTGCCCAACAAAGAACTAAAGTAGCTGAGGGTGTATACCTTGCTACTTATGGGAACGTGACGGTCATAGAGAATGACAACACCCAACAGAGTGTCCAAATCAAAGTGGTTAAATCAGACAGCATGTATGACATTCTCTGCGGAGATAGTGTCGTTAAAACTGTTGCAAAAGCAGGTCTAACCGAAGGAATAACCGCTGTTATTCAAGGTTACACCGCTATTCCTCGTTGGGTTTCTCGCGCGGTTGTAGGTCATATTGTAAATAAAATTTATGATGGGGTCTGTAATTATTACAGATAACTGAAACATCGTCTTCGTCTTTTCGTCATAGCGGACGATATCATACTTTCGCGGTATGGTATCGTCTGTTTTACATATCGACCTCGCCGTGCCGCAGGGCTGACACGAGATTTCTGACAAGCAACTCTGCTATGCTTTCAAGCTTATCGCCAAAGGCTTCACTTCCGATGAGATAAAGTCCCTTTGCCTGTTCGTTGATTGGATCTGTCTAAATGCAATTTCTTTTGTTTTTGGTTTTATTCTCCGGGGTGGATGATTTTGAGGAAATAGAAATTTTGGTTAATTTTGCAGGGAAAACGCGGAACCCCCATGACAGATGTTTCCGCAGTTACGCGACGATGGTGGCAGCTCGGCGCGTGTTTTGTCGTATTTCCGGATTAAGGATCTGTTTTTCAGGACTTCTCCGGCTTTAAAAGATTTTTGTTATTATGCGATCTGATGAATCACTTGAACGCCTGACGTTGCTCGGCTGCCAGGGCGTAGAGTATCCCTCTGACTATTCTCCGGCTCTGCTGGAGATATTTGACAACCGGCATGTGGGCCGCGAATATGTGGTGACGTTTGACTGTCCGGAGTTTACCACTCTGTGTCCCAAGACGGGACAGCCGGATTTCGGCCACATTTTCATCTCCTATATACCGCGCCTCCGTATGGTCGAGAGCAAGAGTCTGAAACTGTATCTGTTCTCATTCCGCAATCATGGCGATTTCCACGAAGACTGCGTCAATATCATTCTCAATGATCTCTGGGAATTAATGGATCCCTGTTATCTTGAAGTGCGTGGAATTTTCATGCCACGGGGAGGAATAAGCATATATCCTTTTGCAAACCGGGCGGATGCCGATCATGAGGAGTTGCGCCGTATGCGTTTGGCGCAAAATTTCAACACAGACGCGTTTATACGCCGTTGATTGCAGATACCTGAACGTTTCACCTGAAAAAATTGTCAAGATGAGTAAAGACTCTGTAATTGTCCTTTCCGGCGGAATGGATTCCGTCACCATGCTTCACGAATACAGCGGACAGATCGCTCTGGCTGTCAGTTTCGATTATGGATCAAACCATAATGCCAGAGAAATTGACTGTGCGGCCCGGCAGTGTGCCCGACTCGGGATTACCCATATAGTGATTCCTCTTGAGTTCATGGGCCGTTATTTCAAGAGTTCGTTGCTCTCCGGGGCGAAGGAGATTCCCGAGGGTAACTACGATGATGAGAATATGAGATCGACAGTGGTCCCATTCCGTAATGGCATCATGCTTTCCGTGGCCTGCGGACTTGCGGAGTCGGAGGGATTAAAACATGTGATGATAGCCAACCATGGAGGGGATCATGCCATATATCCGGATTGCCGGAGCGCATTCATCTCGTCTATGTCGGCTGCCATGAAGGCCGGAACATACAATGGTATTGATATAGTCGCTCCCTATACAGATCTTACAAAGACTGAGATCGCACGACGTGGTGCGGCTCTGGGAGTAGACTACTCCGACACATATAGTTGTTATAAGGGGGGTGAGCGTCATTGCGGACGTTGCGGCACATGCCGTGAGCGTCAGGAGGCTTTCCGGGAGGCTGGCTTGTCAGATCCCACTGAGTATGAGGTATTGTAGAGGAAAACAGGATGTATTACGTAAAGAAACGACTTGAAATATCGGCTGCCCATCGGCTTGACCTTTCTTATCCGAGTAAATGTTCGGCGGTTCACGGGCATAACTGGATCCTTACCGTCGAATGCAAGGCAAAAGAATTGAATGCCGACGGGATGGTTACTGATTTCTCCCTTATAAAGGATCAGGTGGCGGCCCGTCTTGACCACGTGCTGCTGAATGATGTGTTGCCGTTTAACCCTACCGCAGAGAACATCGCCCGATGGGTGGTGGAGACAGTACCTAACTGCTTTCGCTGTGAGGTGCAGGAAAGTGAGGGCAATTCAGCTGTTTACGAACTTGACGACTGACATTCTACCGAAATGCGTAAAGTCAACGAGATTTTCTATTCTCTTCAGGGAGAGGGGCATCATACAGGTTTTCCGTCTGTATTCGTGCGTTTCTCAGGTTGCAACCTTACATGTCCGTTTTGCGACACCAGTCATGAGGAGGGGATATTCATGAGTGATGATGACATCATCAGGGCTGTCAATCTTTATACGGCCGGCTGGATCGTATTGACCGGGGGAGAGCCATGCATGCATATTGACAATGAGTTTGTCCGGATGCTTCGCCGCGCCACAGGAAAGAAAGTGGCGATAGAGACCAATGGCACTTTCCCGGTGCCGGAGGCTGCCGACTGGGTGACAGTGAGTCCCAAGTTAGGAATCGACGGAGTCGCTGCGCTCCCTTTGCGTGCGGAAAGAGCCGATGAGATCAAGGTTGTGGATCTCGGTCAGGATCTGGAGCCATATTTCTCCCTCCCATGTCGTCTCACTGACACATTCATGTATCTGCAGCCATGTTATGTGGCTGATGAGGAAGTATGCCGTGCCAACCGCATGCGCACCATCAGACGCGTGCTTGCCGATCCACGCTGGACACTTTCGGTTCAACTTCACCGTTTTCTCGGAATCCCGTGATATCCTTTATGCGACATCAATGGAAGACAAACTTAGAGGCTGTTTAATAATGCTTGTTAACACAAGGCCGAAAGATTTGAGATGGATTTGTACCTGCGACGAAGGAGCATAGCGGGCTATGTGGCTGAGCCAAAGGGATAAAGCCGCTCAAATATTTCGTAAAAGGCGTAAGCATTGTTATAAAACCTCTTTAACAAAGAATTAAAATCAGTTCATTAATGGTGTCTTTCCAGTTAATTCGCATTTACTCGTCGGTCACCCGCAGGCCGCTATGCTCCCTCCTCATAAATTGTGACTTAACAGAAAATACACCACCTTGTGTTTAACAATGATTATTAAACAGCCTCTTATTTTTGCGGAACTCAGGGAGATCTCACGACTTATCGGAGAGATAAAGGAGATTGCCGGCAGCCGGTTTTCGGCGGAAGAGATCTCATGGTTAGAGGACTTCCGGCATGGTATGTCCGAAGGTATTCCTATTCGTGACCCACATGGACTTCCGTTTATATTGATGAGTGTCCGCACGGCACGTCTGTTTGCGGAAAGTGTGGAGCCGGACCATAATATACTCGCGGCCATACTTATTTTTCCTATATGCCATCTGATGCCAGAGTCTATTGATCGGATGAAGAAGATGTGGGGAGAGGATATCGTTTCCATTGTACACGGTATGAGAGAAGTGATGCGCTTCGGATCGAAGACAGAAATAACCAATCAAGAGAATTTCCGGGGGCTTCTCCTTTCTCTGGCAGACGACATACGGGTTATCATAGTCATGATCGTGTACCATCTGGTGTTGATGAGGGCTATCAACCGGCATCCTGATGACGTGTGGGTACGCAATGTGGCTTTTGAGGCCGACTGCCTGTATGCGCAGCTTGCCCATCGTCTTGGACTTTATCAGCTCAAGAGTGAACTGGAGGATCTTGCCCTCAAATACACAAACCGTGAGATATATACGCAGATTGCCAGAAAACTCAATGAGACCAAACGGGCGCGCGAAGCATATATCGCGGCATTTATCGCTCCTGTAAAAGAGAAACTGACTGCGGCGGGACTCAAATTTTCCATCAAAGGACGTACAAAGTCCATATCTTCCATCTGGGCCAAGATAAAAAAGCAGAAGGTTGATCTCCAGCATATATACGATCTTTTTGCCATACGGGTGATTATTGATACACCTCTTGAACGGGAGAAACGGGATTGCTGGCTCGCCTATTCCATTCTTGCTGATATGTACACAGCCAATCCGGCACGTATGAAGGACTGGATCACCATTCCGAAGAGCAACGGATATGAAAGTCTTCATGCCACAGTGATGGGCCCTGATTCCAAATGGGTGGAGGTGCAGTTCCGCACACGGCGAATGGACCTTGTGGCCGAAAAAGGTTTGGCTGCGCATTGGCGTTACAAGGGAGTGAAAGGAGACAGTACGGACCAGTGGATGAACAATATACGCGACATCCTTGAAAGTGCTGATTCCGGTCCCATGCAATTGATGAGAGATGTGAAGCCGGGGAGTGCCCTCAAGGAGGTCTTTGCGTTTACTCCGAAGGGGGACCTTCTCAGACTGTCGACCGGGGCCACTGTGCTTGATTTTGCGTTTGCTGTCCACAGCAATGTGGGTTGCAGATGTACCGGTGCCATAATTTACGGAGCGCACCGCCGTATCAACCATCGGATTGCCAACGGTGATACTGTTGAGATCATAACTTCCGCGAACCAGACGCCGACACAGGACTGGCTTGCAATCGCGACTACCACCAAGGCCCGTAATAAGATTCGCCAGTCGCTTAACGAACAGAAACTCCGGCGCGCCGAACTTGGAAGGGAGCTGATGGAGCGGCGTGCGAAAAACCGGAAGATCGATCTTGACGAACCGACGTTGATGCGGTTCATCAAAAAACTCGGCTACAAGTCTACCAATGACTTTTTCGCGGACCTTGCTGATGAGAAACTTGATGCCGGAAAAGTTTTCGCTGATTTTGAGGCGGAATCCGCTCCGGACGAAGAGGTACCGACGGTCTCTGCCGGTGAGTTTCACTTACGGGAGTTAGAAGAGGAATCCCCTGCTGAGATTCTGGCTGTGGGAGGCAAGACAATCAAGGGGTTGAGATACCAGATGGCAAAATGCTGCTCCCCATTGTTTGGCGATGACGTGTTCGGTTTCATAAGTTCCGAAGGCGTGATAAGGGTGCATCAGAAAAATTGTCCGAATGCACCGAATATCCGTCAGCGTTATCCCTATCGTATCGTGGCTGTGGAATGGAGTGGATCTTCCGGTGTGCAGATGCCTGTGACGCTGAAAGTAGTGGGACACGATGATATAGGCATTGTCACCAACATTACCTCAATCATAGCCAAGGAGCCGGATATGAGTCTGCGCAACATATCCATTGATTCAGATGATGGTGTATTCCAGGGATTTCTGACGATAAATCTTACAGATACCGGACGTCTGTCATCTCTTCTACGGAAACTACGGACAGTAAAAGGCGTGAAGGATGTAACACGAAATTGACAAAAGATATGAAGACATACAGAATGCTGGGTATCGTCGCGATAATGACGATGGCGATGACCTCGTGTGTGCAGAGGCAGGAACGAAGCCGTAACGCAGATAAATATGAAAATTGGAAAGCAAGTCTTGCCGATTCGGTGGCAGTTTTGGAAAAAAGAAGGACTCTTGCCGAAGATTCACTGACAAATGCCTATAATACCGTAGATTCTCTTCTTAAGGATTTTGCTTATTCCGAGAACCCTCGTGAAGTGGAGGGGTACATGATACTTAAATCGGCCAAAAAATCCTATCCGCTGTCGCGTACTGGCCTGACTGCGCGTATCTCCAAGTCGGAGGGGTTTGAACTTGTTGCGGTGCTGTCGGGAAATACATTCTCAAACATATCGGTTTCTGACGGGAGTCGTTCGGTCCGTTCTGCCGTTGTCCCCCATGATCAAGCCCTTAATTATAGGTCAGGCAACCTTACCACAGTACTGTTTACAGGTGCCGAGGCCGACTCGATAGGGATGCTGTTGGCTTCAGGTGGCCCCGATCGGTTTACTGTCACATATTCCGGACAGTCAGGAAAAGTGATTGTGGTTCCGGTATCTGCCGCGGATGTTGCTGTGGTTTCACGTACGTGGCAGTTGGCCGAGGCCAGAAGGGAGGTGCATCGTCTTGAAATGACATTGCCTTTGATCAGCAGAAAAATTGATTTATTGCGTCAGAGAATGGATAAGTGATTTTTTCGGAGGAGCCTTAAATCAAAATATTCCCTACATTTGTTAGGAATGTGTGAAAATGACATTTTGATTACTTATTTATTCTTCTGACAAATGAAATTTACAGAAAAAGATCTTCAGACCATATCACGAAAAGGAATCAGTAAGGAAAAACTTGCCCGGCAGCTGGAGATGCTCAGGGATGGATTCCCTTACCTTAAAATAGAAGGCCCGGCGGTTGTCGGTCATGGTATCACGCGCCCTTCTCCGGAAATGGAGGAGAGGAGCATCCGGATTTGGGACGAGTATCTTAATGCCGGAGGTACGGTCCAGAAAATGGTGCCTGCAAGCGGGGCTGCTTCCAGAATGTTCAAGAATCTGTTCGCATTTCTGGAAGGTAAGAAGGAACGTCCGTCCGATGATTTTATGAAAGAGTTTTTCAGCTCAATAGGCAGATTCGCGTTCTTTTCTCCTCTCAATTTCGTATGCATGGAGAAATATGGAAAAAGTGTATATACACTTATAGGTGAAGGCCGATATAAGGATGTGGTGCGGGCATTGATCATGCAGGACGGCTTGAACTATGGTCAGCTCCCGAAAGCACTTTTGCTGTTTCACAAGACTCTCGGAGGAGCCCGAACCGCGATTGAGGAACATCTGGCCGAAGGAGCTGAGTATGCTGCCGGGAAGAAAGGGGATGTGAAGGTTCATTTCACTGTAAGCGATGAACATCAACCGCTTGCCGAGGCCAGAATAGAAGAGATACAAGGAATAATGGAAAACGAGACAGGGAAGAAGTTTGATATATCCTTCTCTGTTCAGAAACCGTCCACCGACACTGTCGCCGCCAATTCTGACGGAACCCCATATCGGGAGGAAGGGGAACTGTTTTTCCGGCCTGGCGGACACGGAGCTCTTATAGAGAATCTGAATGATCTTGATGCGGATGTGATCTTTATCAAGAATGTGGACAATGTGGTGCCCGATGCATTGCGTGAACCCACGGTCAGGGCCAAGAAGATGCTTGGAGGAATTTTAGTGGCCACAAAACAGAAAATAAACGAATACTGCCGACGTCTTGACGAAGGTCTTCCTTCTGAAGAAGAGATGAATGATATGCTGGCGTTTCTCCGTGAGGTGTTGTGTGTGGAGAATGACTTTGCTTCAAAGATGCTTCCGATAGACAAGGCGGCATATCTGTTGCGCAAATTCAATCGGCCACTGCGTGTGTGCGGAATGGTGATAAACGAAGGTGAACCCGGTGGCGGACCGTTTATGGTTTACTCGCCGGATGGCACTGTCCAGCCTCAGATTCTTGAATCCACGCAGCTTGACCCCAGACATGAGAAAAAACTCCTCAAAGAGGCCTCACATTTCAATCCGGTGGATCTGGTGGTTTCTATCCGCAACTGGAAAGGGGAGAAGTTCAATCTTTCTGAATATGTGGATCCTTCCACAGGCTTCATATCACAGAAAAGCCGTGGGGGAAATGAGATAAAAGCTCTGGAACTTCCTGGTCTATGGAATGGGGCGATGAGTGATTGGAATACTATTTTTGTGGAAGTACCAGCTGAGACTTTTAATCCGGTCAAGACTGTAAATGATCTTCTCCGGGGTGCACATCAGCCGTCATGATGAATTTTGTGCGTCGCATACCTGTATTCCTGACCGTTGCCGTGCTCGCTTCCGCGTATGCCGGTGCCGGTTGGGACTACGAAGTGCATTATTCAGGACCTAAGACACGGACAACAGATACAGCATGGCATACAGATATCCTTCCCGGCTATGAATCACGTTATGTGGATCAAGGGGAGAGCTTTGACGGCCCTTGTCGCTCTACAATCATACGGAAACTGTGTGCCGGGGGATCACGAAGAGCCTATCTATACATACACGGCTTCAACGACTATTTCTTTCAGAGCGAGATGGGGGAGAGGTTCGTGGACTCAGGTTTTAATTTCTATGCGGTGGATCTGCGCCGGTATGGCCGCAGTCTTGAACCGTGGCAATATCCTTTCAATGTCCGTGATCAGAAAGAATATTTCGCCGATATAGATTCTGCATTGAGTCAGATACGTCGCGACGGCAACAGCGATATCACACTGTCAGGACACAGCACAGGTGGTCTGACAGTAGCCTTGTTTGTGGCTGAGAAAGGAGCGAGATGTGGTGTCAACAGAGTAGTGACCGATTCTCCGTTTCTGGAATGGAACTTTTCCCGTTTCATGAGAGGTGTTGCCATCCCATTGGCCGGATTTGCCGGAAAGATATTTCCCGAGGCCAAGATAAGGCAGGCTCATTGTGACGGATATGCCTATAGTCTGCTTAAGGACCATCATGGAGAGTGGACATACGACACGGTGTGGAAAATGGTATATTCACCTCCGGTGACGTTGGGATGGGTACATTCAATCGATCGTGCGCATGACCTCCTGATGAAGAAAGCCGGTCATATAACCGTGCCTGTCCTTGTGATGCACAGCAGCCGTAAAGTGGATGGCTGTTCATGGACTCCGGCCTTCCAGTTGGGAGACGCGGTACTTGACCCTGCGGAGATTCAGAAGAGAGGGAAGAAACTCGGCCGAGACCCTCAGGTAAGCACTATAGATGACGGATTGCATGATCTTATCTTGAGTAGCCCGTCAGTCCGGGAGGGAGCTTATGACACTATCTTCGGATTCATCAGACGCTCTTGTGTTTTGTGGTGAACTCCCCGGAGTACCTGTTTGTTTTTCAGATGAGACACAATGACAGACATAAGCCTGTCAGTAAAAAAAGAGAACTCATGAACCGGAAAAACATAACTTCATTCATGCGCCATATCGGTATCGTCATAGTCGCGGTGGCGATCGGTGCAATATCTGTAGCCCAGAACAGTATGCCGGCTCCCGGATCGGGAGGGTCATTTGGTGGCGGCAACAGTATGCCTGCGCCAGGGACTGGCGGCTCGTTCAATCCGAATCCTCCTAATGGAATAGGGTGGAATCCCGGTCCTCTCGGTCCTTCCGGATGGGGATCACCGTGGGGACCCGGGTGGAACTCATATAATGGACCTATCGTTGTTAATGCTCCTCTGTCATCTCCCGATTGGCAGAATTCCGGTGTCACTACAGTAGTGGCGTGCGGTTACGATGCCATGGGTGTATGGCGTACGTTGCCGTTGCATGTCAGTTATACATATAATGGGATTCAGTATGATGTGACAGTCATCAATGCATGGGATCCGTGGACACAATCATGGAATCTTGGCGTGGATGTCCCGGCTGTAAACACAAGTTATTATCTGCGGGGCACTACTTTCAATTTCTATGTTGTGCTTTCTACCGGCACGTATTATTTCAATCTATGACGGGTTATGACCGGAGTATGATGCGTTGGAGTGCTTTCTGTAATGCATCGGCCACTCTGGTATTTCCGACAGAATTCGGATGATATCCGTCGGATATATAATCAGCAGCAATGGCTGCTCCCAATGGATCTGCCACTTCTACATATCCGGCGTATTCAGAAGCCACTTCATCGATACAGGCATTGAACCGGGCGATGGATTCAAGTATAAGCGGGTTTGATGCCCGCATTTTTTCTGACGGGATGCCTATTTTGACCAGAACCACGCCCCCGACTTCAATACGTTTACACTCCGAGATATACCCCGTAAGATTAGCTCTGTACCTGTCGTGGCTGACATCCGTGCGGTCAAGACTGCGCTTTCTTAGTCTGATCATCTTCCATACAGGAGCAGCCAGTCTCTGCGGGATCGCACCTAAAGCCTTGTAAAGCGGAGATGTGGTGCGAAGATAGCGTGGCGAACAGTCGCAGATTCCAAGTTGTACTATCACTACGTGGGGTTCATACCATCTGAGATATTCTCCGTAGGAGGATGTGGCGAGAATGTCGGTGTTGCTCAGTCGTCGGAAACAGCCGATGAAATCTATGGAAGGGAACCGTTCCTTGAGCATGGAGATCCATGTTGAGGTATATGGCACATCGGGTCGAGGCAATCCGAACGAATCGCTTATACAGAGCACTCGTTTCTTGGGGATGGTAGCATTATCTGAGAGTGCTTCAACCATTGACTATCTTGTCGTAAATCGTTTTTACATGACATAATTGTTCTCCAAGCGGACAGAGGCGGGAGATATTGTCCGAAAGAAACGCTTTTGTCTGTCGGTATAGACCTGGCTTGAAATTTCTGTCCAACGTGTCATCGATTTCCACCGGATCTATTTTCACACTGTTGAGGTTTTGGATCTGGAGCTGCTCCATTGGTTTCAGGTAGAGCCGGTGAAGCGGAGTGAGAAGTTCCACTCCCCATCGACCGGGGGCGTTCCAGTTGGCGCAATAACTGAAAAGGACGTCTTTTTCTGTTTTGCCTGCACCGGTGAAAATGGCAGGGGTGTGCCAGTCCAGTCTGCCTGATGTGAAAGACGCAATTTTCTCAGGTAATCCCCCGATGAAAAAAGCAAGGTCCACCACATGGGTGGAATTGGCATAGAACCAGTTTTCGAATACCTCGCGTGGCCGTTCGATGGCAGTGACGGATCTTGACCATTCTGTAAATTCAAAGTGCATTGACTTCAGGCCTCCGTCATTCTCGATTATTTTCTCGGCCTCAAGTACAGAGGCGTAAAATCTGCGGTTATAGGCTATGTATACTCGGCATTCAGCCTTTTCAGCGAGTGATTGGAGCGATTCAAGTTCGGACGGTAGACAACAGCCGGGTTTTTCCACAAGAATCTTCTGTACACCGGCTTGGATCAATGCGGATGTCACAGGAGCCAGCTGATCAACACTGACTGCCACTATCGCACGATCAGGAATGTCGGTGTTGCCGGAAAGAACTTTCTCAATGCCTCCGGAGAGGGTATGGCAGTCTGTCTCTTCCGAAAAACGTTCCGCATTTGTCTGACTGCGGCCAATTGCGGTGAAATCGGCTGACAGGGCTTTCAGCACCTTTGCATATTCGCGAGCCATGGCTCCTGTGCCGACAACCCATATTTTTTCGTCGTTCATTTCTATTTTAACAGCCTCTTAAGTGATTGGTAGCAACGGATCATTTGTTTTTACGCATGCCGGAGAATCAGGAAGACGGCGCACGAACCCTGCAAGAGCTTCAAACAATCTTTCATGATATACCCGGGATTCCTCGTAAGGAGTCAGCTCAGGTGTGATTCCATCCAGAATCATATCGACTACTTTTCCGGAAAGGTCGCTCTGGTATATGACAGGTGTCGAATGCTCTGTTCCGTTTATCCGGGTTTTGCCTCCGGTCTCGTTGATTTCCACATTCTGACTGCCGTTGTCGATGGTGAGAATGTTTTCCGTTTCCCATTCGGTAGAGGTCATCTCCAGAAGATCACCACGGGGAGTGGATATACGGAGGGTGCCGTAGAGTTCGATATATCCCGCGCGTTTGCTGGCTGCTGTTTCTGGTAAAAGTCCTCTTGTGTCAACCTCAAATTTGTGTTGGCCTGTCATGCGCATGAAGATGTCGATGTAATGAATGGCATTGCAGCATAAACCCCAGTCGGGAGCTTTCTTTACCATTGTCACCGGTAGGGTTCGGTCAAGTGAATGTTCGATAATGTCGTATGCCGGATACATTCGTCGCGGACAGTTGACAAAGGCACGCACGCCGGATTCTTTAATAATTTCGGATGCTTTTGCATATTGCCATAGTTTCGGAAAAAGGAATTTTTCCAGAATCAAGGTGTCGATCTTTTTTCTGGATATCAATTCCTTCATCACATCGAAACGTGGAAGCGAGCTTGTCGCAACAATCGCTATGTCGATGTGGTCGGGAAGATCTGCGATGGTGTCGGAGAAGTGGACGGAATGATAACCTCCCGGTTCTATCTGATCGTATCGGCTTCGTGCTGTCTCAAGCGATTTCTTGCACGAGTCCACAACATGAATGTCAAGGGTATGCCGACTTTTGTGCACTCCCTGAAGATGACGGCTGCCAAGCTGTCCGGCCCCGATTATAGCTATGGTGTTCATTGCCTCTGGATTTATGTATGCAAAATTAACCATTTTCGGCTGAATAGGCAATTTCTCAGTCTCTGTTGAGGGAAAGCTCCCAGAATGCCACAGCCGATGCCGCCGCGACATTGAGTGAATCGACGCCATGACACATGGGGATGCGCACGGTATAGTCGCACTCTGCAATTACATTGTCTGCAAGTCCGTCGCCTTCGGTTCCCAATACTATGGCAAGACGTGGTTCCCTTTTTATCAACGGAGAGTCGAGCGGTATGGATTTGTCGGAGAGTGCCATTGCAGCGGTGGCGAAACCGTATGTTCGTAGCGATTCAATCGGTCTGTCAAGATATGTCCACGGGATAAGAAACACGCTCCCCATCGATACTCTTACGGCTCGGCGGTTGAGCGGGTCGCATGAGGTAGGTGTGAGAAGTAGGGCATCTATTCCTAAGGCTGCCGCCGAACGAAATATGGCTCCGATATTGGTGGTGTCTGTCACACTATCGATGACTGCGATTCTGGTTGCATCGCGGAGTATTGTGTCGATGGAGGGAAGAGAAGGACGACGCATGGCACAAAGTACACCACGGGTAAGTTTGTAACCCGTGAGGGATTGCAGAATTTCCCGGCTGCCGGTGAATACTTTTATATTTCCGGCCATGCCAATCACTTCTGCAGCGTCGCCTGCGATATGTTTCTTTTCGCAAAGGATTGACAGAGGTCGGTATCCGGCCTGCAAAGCTACTTTTATCACTTTCGGACTTTCAGCAATGAATATTGCGTTCTCCGGATGGAGACGATAGCGCAGTTGCGATTCGGTAAGCGATCCGTAGACACTTACATCGTCGTTCCCTTCAAGCGATTCGATTTCAATGAGATCCATATATCTGTAATCCAATCCCTGTCACCTGATTTCTCACTTCAGTTCTTGAGGAAATATTCGATGGTAGAGACCACACGTACACGTTTGATATAAGGGGTGTATTGATCGCGGTCTTCAATCGAGAATTGTCCTTGTGAAGCGGTTTTGATCTTTCCAAGCCGGCTGTCGGAATCCTCCGCGAATTTTCTGGCCGCCTCACGGGCATTTTTTGTGGCCTCGGCTATCATTGCTGGCTTTATATTGTTAAGGCCAGTATATTCGTATGTGGTCTGATAATTGTAGTCACCGGCCACAATCGCGATCCCCTCTTTGAGTAGATCTGTCTGGCGTGTCATAAGTTTGTTGACGGCCTCAACTTTGGACGATGTCACGACTACTACGGTAGTTACATTGTATCTGTAAGGCACGTTTCCGGAATTATATCTGTCGGCCTGAAGATCGACTACCTGAGGAGCATTGACCGCTATTTCAGATTCCTCAATACCGTTGCTTCGGAGAAAACGGACAATGGCGGAGTCTGTAGACTGTATATTACGGTAGATTGTGGAGAGGTCATTGCCTACCTCCTTGCTGACGATGGGCCATGTCACTTTATTGGCCATTACCTCTTTCTCGCACAGTCCCCTTACTGTGACTACTCTGGAGTTGCTTGATATGCTTTGGAATCCGCCTTTGATAAATACTCCGAGAAAAAGAAGTCCGAGAGCGATAAGAGCTGCCGGTATCCATCGTGATGAGATTGTGTGGGAGCAATGTCTGTCAGTTGTCTGTTTTTCCATAATTTGAAGATGTTTTTATCATAAACATATTGTGAATATAGTACGGCTTCTACGGTATCTATATTCACAATACGTTTTTAGAGCATTATATGTTTGCTGTCATGTCGCCGTATTATGATTTCGGCGAAAAACAGCATTATTTACGACGTCTGTAAACCTCGGCTTCAGACTTGTTCTCGTCTTCACCCCACATATAAAGGGTGTCTCCTTCCAAGGAATAATATGACCATTCGGTGTAGTACTCCTCGTCATCTTCATCATAAAACTTGACGTAGAATCTGTTACCACTGGTCCACCAAGTTCCTTCCTCCACGTATTGCTGTGTGCCGGCGTATGATTCCACAACGGTGATTTTGCCGTTTTTGGTTAATTCCACATACTCCGAATAGGAGTCGTTGCTGACATAATCCCAGATTCCTACGAGATTGGAGTCAAGTTCGTCTTTGTCATCATCGCTGCATGCGGTGAAACAACCACTGAAAAGCACGGCCATCATGACCATGCCGAAAAAGCGAAGTGTCTTTTTCATTGCTTTGTTGTTTTTTTTATTAAAGTTGTTTATTGAAATTGAAATGTCAGTTATGGCCGGTAGAGGACAATCGTCTCGTTTCCTGATGTCCCTACAGGTGTTAGACGAAGTTCATTGGCGGATGCTGAAAATCTGTAGGTGACAGCGAATCTGTCTGTCCTGAGCATATTCAGATATCCGTTACGTGTCCACCATTGTCCCTCTTCCAGAGAAAAGGGAGACAGAATTGTGTGAGTGTATGAGTGCTGTGAATCATTGTCAAATGTGTACAGATCGTTGCCGTCTGCCGATACCCAGTTCCCGATGATCTTTGCGTCAAATTCACGACCTTCATCATATTCAGGACTGTCTCCACATGATGCAGTCAGACATGTCAGCAATAATATTATTGTGGTCTGGACTGAAAAGAGAAAATGCTTCATAGTAAGATGTCAGAAATCGTATCCTGCGGAGAAGACCCACGCTTTGTTGCGTCCTCCCATGCCGGTTGTTTTCCATGCGTCGGTAGCACCGGCCATGTAGTGTACGCCGAGATAGTAGTGATTGAAGAATTTAAATCCTGTCCCCAGTTTGAATCCGAAATCAAATCCGCGTCGCTCTGTCTCGGTACGGTGCAGGGTAGCGAGTTTATCTATCCCCTCGTAACGTAGATCATAGATATATCCGTTCCCCGTGGATTTTAGCTTGATGCTGAAATATGGTCCGACATCAACACTCCATCGGACTTTATCCGATATGTTGAATCTTACAGACGCCAGTATGGGCACGTATATGTTGTAGCTGCGCAGATGACCATACTGTACCATGTCGCGGGCCTCGTTGGATATTGTGCCGTCCTCTCCTTCCGTAGGTACCCAGAAACGTGATGCGTATGTGTAGTCGCCGCTTCGCGATTGGAAAAATATACCGGGCTGTATAGCTATGTAATTACGTATGTTGATATCTGCAACCACTCCGAGATCGAATCCAGTGCCCCAGGAGTTTTTGTTCCATAAGTCGAACATGTCGTCGCTTACCGTGACATTGGATGAGTTGACACCTATGCGTGCTCCGAATGTGACAAGATTCGGGGCTGCGGAGGTGTCGAGGAAGTTCCCGCCCATGGCAGAGAGACCGGAGAAAGCGAGTATCGCCCCTGTGATATGGATTTTGAGATAGCCCATGGTTATGGAGGTGCTTGGAATAATTATTGAAGTACAAAGGTAATAATTTTTTTGCACTCCATTGAAAAAAAATCACTAATTTTGTGCCGTAGACATCCATTTTAAATTGACTGTATTTATGGCTCCTACCTATAATTCTTTGATGACAAATGCCAAAGACTACGTAATGATTGTCTTCGGCGTGGTGATTTATGCCATCGGATTTTGTGGATTCATTCTTCCGCATGAAGTGATAATCGGCGGGCTCGCCGGTGTGGGTGCGCTTGTATATTTCGCTACAGGAGGGCTGATCCCGGTTGCAGTGACGCAATACGCGTGCAATCTCATTCTGCTTGCCATGGCTTTCAAGATAGTAGGTAAATCATTTGTTTTGCGAACTATTTTCGGTGCCACGGCTGCCGCTCTTTCCATAGGTGTTTTCGAGAGTCTGTTTATGCGGCTCGGCCATCCTCTGATCGCCGACATTTCGATGAGTGTGATACTTGGGGGTATACTCTGTGGAATGGGAGTCGGCACGGCTTTCATTCACAATGGTTCGACAGGCGGCACTGATATCATCGCTGCGATGGTCTCCAAGGTGAGCAATGTCAGCATCGGACGAACGATGATCATTGTTGATATGCTGATTGTGGCTACTTCTATTCTGCTTCCTTTTGAAGGAACTTTTGTAGAGCGGCTTCAGGTAAGAGTACCACTTATGGTTTACGGATGGGTGGTGACATACGTTATTTCGTATGTTACGGATCTGCTTATCAACACCAACCGACAGGCGAAGCAGTTCATGATATTCTCTACTAAGTGGAGCGAAATAGCCGATCGGATCAATATGGAGGCACATCGCGGAGTAACCGTGCTTGACGGAGAAGGCTGGTACAGCAAAAAGGAGATAAAGATTCTGATGGTGTGGTGTCGCAAAATGGAATCGGTGACGATATGCCGCATCATAAAATCGATTGATCCGGATGCCTTCATTACCCAGACGAATGTCAATGGAGTGTATGGAAAGGGCTTCGACACCATGCGTGTAAGGATGAAAGGTATAAAGAAGAACTGATTTCGGATTTCTTAAAGCGTGGAATTTGGTCGGATGGAAATAAATGCGTAACTTTGCAACGCAAGAAGCGCACGTGGCGTAATTGGTAGCCGCGCCAGACTTAGGATCTGGTGTCTTACGACGTGGGGGTTCGAGTCCCTTCGTGCGCACCATAATTTCCGGTTTATATATCGGGATGTAAATACTTTTTCGAACGTAACCTTGGAATGTCAGGGAAATCGCTTTGACGGAGAGTCATGGTGATTTCCCTGAATCTATTTATCGTTCGTAAATTATCATCTGCACAATGTAAATTCAAGGGAGTAATTCATGGGAGGTGGGTGTGTATTGCAGTTATTCCGGAAAAATTTCTTATCTTTGCAAGTTAAAAGATCAATACGATATAAATCAGTGCCCGCCTGGATGGGATATGTGTGATGAAAGACATGGTCTCCTCCTTTAGGAAAGGGTCTCCAAGCATACACGAAAAATGGCAAAACAGGAAGATGTCTTCAAGACAATCGTCGCTCATGCTAAAGAGTATGGGTTTGTGTTCCAGTCAAGTGAGATTTACGATGGCCTGTCGGCTGTGTACGATTACGGCCAGAATGGCGTCGAACTGAAAAACAATATAAAACGCTATTGGTGGGAGGCGATGACAATGCTTCATGACAATATTGTCGGTATCGACTCGGCCATATTCATGCATCCCTCAATCTGGAAGGCTTCCGGTCATGTGGATGCTTTCAATGATCCTCTTATTGACAATCGCGATTCCAAGAAGAGATATCGTGCAGATGTGCTTATTGAGGATGAGATAGCTAAATTTGATGAGAAGATAGACAAGGAGGTGGCTAAGGCTGCCAAAAGGTTTGGCGATAAATTTGATGAGAAGATGTTTCGTCAGACCAATCCGCGTGTATTGGAGCATGCTGCGAAACGCGATGAACTCCATCAACGTTTCTCGCAGGCCATGAACGATAATGATCTGGTAGCCCTCAAGCAGATTATACTGGATTATGAGATTGTGGATCCTGTGTCAGGAACACGCAATTGGACCGATGTGCGTCAGTTCAATCTTATGTTCAAGACTGAGATGGGGTCTACGGCTGATGGGGCCATGGATATCTATCTCCGTCCGGAGACAGCTCAGGGAATATTCGTGAATTATCTCAATGTGCAGAAAACCGGGCGTATGCGCATTCCGTTTGGCATAGCCCAGATAGGCAAGGCTTTCCGCAATGAGATTGTTGCCAGACAGTTCATTTTCCGCATGCGTGAGTTTGAACAGATGGAGATGCAGTTCTTCGTTCGTCCGGGGGAGGAATTGAAGTATTTCGACTATTGGCGTTCGGCCCGTCTTGCATGGCATAAAGCTCTGGGTCTGGGAGATGACAAATATCGTTTCCACGACCATGAGAAACTGGCCCATTATGCCAACGCTGCCACCGATATCGAATTCAGAATGCCTTTCGGTTTCAAGGAGGTGGAGGGAATCCATTCCCGCACGGACTTCGATCTGTCGCAGCATGAAAAATTCTCGGGCAAGAAGATACAGTATTTTGATCCGGAGCTGAATCAGAGCTATGTCCCTTACGTGATAGAGACTTCTATAGGTGTGGACCGGATGTTCCTTTCAGTGCTCTGCAGTTGCTATGAGGCTCAGCAACTTGAAGGTGGAGATAGCCGGGTCGTACTGCATTTTCCACCGGCTCTGGCTCCGGTGAAGTGTGCGGTGCTGCCGCTTGTGAAGAAGGACGGATTGCCTGAGAAAGCCCGTGAGATACAGCATCGTCTCCGCTTTGACTTCACTTGCCAGTATGATGAAAAAGATTCGATAGGTAAGCGATATCGCCGTCAGGACGCCATAGGCACGCCGTTCTGCATCACTGTCGACCATCAGACGTTGGAAGACAATACTGTCACTCTGCGTCATCGCGATTCAATGGAACAAAACCGTGTAAATGCCGATGAGTTGCGTTCTCTCCTTTCCGATAGTGTAAGTCTCAACAGTCTTTTGAGAAAACTTCTCTGAATATCAAATCTGAATATTATATAATAATGATAAGAAAAACATTGATCAGGATTGCCCTTTGTCTGGGCGTGATTCTTATGTCAGGGTCGCTGACATCGTGTAATTATAATTCTCTCGTCGAAAAACAACAGAGTGTGGATGAAGCCTGGGCACAGGTGGAAAACCAGTATCAGCGTAGAGCCGATCTTATTCCCAATCTGGTCAATACCGTGAAGGGATATTCCACTCACGAAAGCGAAACTCTGGAGAAGGTTACTCTCGCCAGAGCAAAAGCGACGTCGATCACTATAGATGCCGACAATCTGAATGAAGAGACTCTGGCAAAATACCAGCAGGCACAGGGAGAACTTTCACAGGCTCTTAAATCATTGCTTGCTGTCACGGAGGCTTATCCGGATCTCAAGGCAAATGAAAATTTCCTGAGTCTGCAGGCACAGCTTGAAGGCACCGAAAACCGTATATCGACAGAACGCAAGCGTTATACCGAGGCGGTCAAGGTATATAACACAGCGATCAAGAAATTCCCGACTGTGATCTATGCCGGATGGTTCGGTTTTGAGGCAAAGCCCCAGTTCAAGGCCGAAGAGGGAGCCCGGAAAGCTCCTGAGGTGAAATTCTGAGTACCGACAAGTCAATCATAACCATGCAGATAAAGAATGTTATCCGGACGGCTGTTGCTGTCGCACTTCTGTTCCCTCTCGCGTCCTGTCTTGATGATGACAAAAATAAGGATTATACCGAATGGAAAGAGAAGAACGAGACGTTTATTCTTGAGCAGCAATATTCTATGAAGCCGGACGGCACATACGTTTATGAGCGTGTGACAGCGGATTGGGCTGCCGATATATATGTGCTTATGAAGTGGCACAACGATCGTTCTCTGACAGAAAAGAATCTTGTGCCGCTTGATAATTCCACTGTCGATGTGAAATATCAGGTGATGACTATGGATAGTGTTATCGTCGATTCATCTTATGCCAAGACCGACAGTGTATACACCTCCCAGCCATATAAGAACATTCCCGGTTTCTGGCTTGCTCTGACCAATATGCATGTCGGAGACTCGGTAACTGTCATCATTCCATGGCGTGCGGCTTACGGTTCTACAGGGAGCGGAGATATAAAACCGTATTCCACTCTTATATTCGATATGAAACTTAAAGGGATCCCTTCTTATCAGACTCCTTCTTGAAAAAGGGTCAGTCTGATATTGATATGTTGCTGACCACATACAACCCCAATAATATACCATGAAACCAGCATATATTCTATTCGCTCTGGCTGCTCCTCTGACAATAGGAGGTGTGGCTTTCGCAGCCTCCCGGCAGACAACCCGGCTTGAGGCATTGCCTCCTGTCACGGTGACTTCTCCGGTTATTGGAGACACTCTTCTGGCACCGCACCGGTTTAATGATATAAATCTTCTGGAGGGTGCCGCCCGTAAACTTGTCAAAGCTCCGGTAACGGTTCTTGAGAGCACTGATACGACAGGATTCATTGAGCTGCGTCGCCCTGAAAGCGGTCGTGCTGTGGAGACATTGTTTACATCGTTGCGTCCCGAACGCTTTGTGAAGGGAACCTTGAAAGTTACATCCACAAGTGTTTTTGAAGTAGCTGTCGACGGGAAAGTAAAGGCCTCCAAAGCCGATGTCGACAGTGCGGTGACGGCCAAAAGTACGGTTTCCATCCCTATTGAACTGGAACCTGAACGAACAGCCGAGATCTCTCTGAGAGTTCTGACATCCTCTGAGATGCCGTCGGCCCCGTCGGTGAAAGTGGAGTTTGAGCCTGATGTGAAATATGCCGATGTGGCGTTTGTTTTCGAACCTGAGAAACTTCACCGGTTCTCTATTTTCGACATGAGCGACGGTCCACGGGCCACTTCAACGAGTCTTTCTCCTGATGGGAAATATATGATAACCCGGTTTGTAGAGGTGTTCGGCTTGAATGACCAGCGATCATGGGCCACACTGACAGATACCAGAACCGGTAAGATTATCGACTCTAATCTGGACTCTTCTGCGGGATGGATGCCTTCCGGTTCCACCCTCTACTATACAGTGAAGCGGGGAGAGAGTTATGATCTGATGAATGTGACGCTTCCCTCGCGAACTACCACCACGATAGCTGAAGGAATCCCCTCTAATCGTATTTTATGGAGTCCGGATGCAAGTTATTTTGTGTATTACAAGGAGCTGGAAGGTAAGAAAAATGAAGGTATAATGCAGCGGTGGTCCGATCCTGATGACCGGATACCGGGTAATCGCGATCGTGTCTATCTGGTGAAATATGATCTTGCCACATCCGCGTCGCAACCTCTTACGTTCGGAGGTGCCTCTACATATCCTGTGGATTTTGCACCAGACGGTTCCAGACTGTTGTTCCAGTCAATGCGGGAGACCCCTTCACAGTATCCTTTTTACAGAACGGATCTTGTGGAGATGGATATGAAGACTCTCCGCACCGATACATTGGTAAAAGCGGCTGGAGAAATCGGCAGTGCGGTATATTCTCCCGATGGCAAAAGACTTTTTGTGGTAGGATCGCCGTCACTTTTCGGCAAGACCGGGGTTAACGCCGGGGATCATCCCATACCCAACGACTTTGATATGCAAGGATATCTGTTGGATATTGCCACGGGAGACGTTAAGCCGATGACCCGAGACTTCGATCCTTCGATCGACGGGAAGCCTGTCTGGAACGCTGTGAACGGCAAAATATATTTCAAGGCAAAAGAAGGATTTTATACACCCGTATACAGTCTCAATCCGTCGGACGGGAAAATCACACGTCTTCCGGTGGAAGTTGACAATGTCAGCAATTTCTCTTTGGGGAATAAGGAAGACCGTTATCTTGGATATACCGGACAGGCATACGAATATGCCGGCCGGGCATATATGATGGATCTAAAATCAGGAAAATCGATCTTGATCGCCGATCCGGACGCCGATCGTCTTGCTAAGGTGAATTTTGGAAAGACTCAGCCCTGGAAATTCACTTCCTCCGACGGCTCGGAGATTGACGGCATGATGTGTCTGCCTCCCGATTTTGACCCAACAAAAAAATATCCTCTTATAGTATATTATTATGGAGGCACTACTCCTTCCGAACGTGGAATGAGCCATGCATACGTACCTCAGCTTTTTGCTTCCCGCGACTATGTGGTCTATGTGGTGAATCCCAGCGGTACCATCGGTTACGGACAGGAATTCTCGGCGCGTCATGTCAATGCCTGGGGTAAGCGTACGGCTGACGACATCATAGAGGGTGTCAAGAAATTCTGTGAGGATCATCCTTATGTCGACAGTTCGCGTGTTGGATGTCTCGGTGCTTCTTACGGAGGCTTCATGACCATGTACCTTCAGACCCTTACAGACATTTTCGCTGCTGCAGTGTCGCATGCCGGCATATCGAATGTCACCAGTTACTGGGGAGAAGGATTCTGGGGTTATACGTATAATTCCGTGGCTGCTGCGAAATCTTATCCCTGGAGCAATCCTGAGCTTTTCACCCGTCAGGGAGCTCTGTTCAATGCAGACAAGATCCACACGCCTCTTCTGCTTCTTCACGGCACAGAGGACACCAATGTCCCGATAGGAGAGAGCATACAGCTTTTCAATGCTCTGAAGGTACTTGGCCGTGATGTGGAGTTCATAACTGTCGACGGTGCCAACCATGTGGTCAGAGAGTATGATAAGCGCATCGTTTGGCATGCCACCATCATGGCCTGGTTTGCCAAATGGCTTCAGAATGATCCGCGTTGGTGGGACTCGATGTATGGTGAAAAATAAAAATACAAGTATACTTGCCGGAGCATGCGTTGCAACGCATGCTCCGGCATAATATGTAACAATACATGAAAAAGCATTTATATGCCGCTATGGCATTATTGGCTTTTGCAGGTTGCAGGGGCACAGAACATTCCGAGGCTGTAACGGCTGAGATAGAGGCTGCGCAGATGGAGGGTCGTACTGCTGCCAGAGAATTTGTCAATGCCCAATGGAAAGACACGATGGAACTTCAGAGACGTCTTCTTGAGGTGCGTGTCAGACAGAGCAAATATGTCGAGAACAAGATGCCTGAGGCGGCCGCCGCTTTTGATTCCGCTTTTGTCGGTACGTTGAAGACAGTACGTCCGGATATAGCTCGTCATCTTGAAAACAAACCGCTTCACGGTGAAAGATAGAGGTTCTATGACGATGATTCCCGAAGATGTGGCGGAACTTCTTCGTAGCGAAGCCGCGCGTATAAACTCACCTGAGTTCATTACGGCGGATCCGGTACAGTTCCCGCGTAGATTTTCAAGGTTGCAGGATATAGAGATAGTTTCGCTTCTTGCCGCCATAATAGCGTGGGGCAACCGACCCATGATATGTCGCGATGCGGAACGGTTGCTCGGATGGATGGACAATGAGCCATACGCTTTCCTTATGGAGAAAGGTTATGAGCAATTTCCGGAAGACCAGAATATTCACCGCACATTTTTTGGTCGGCATTTCCGATGGCTTATGAGAGGATTGCATGCCATATATTCCCGATATGGATCACTTGAGGCTTTTTCAGCGGCTTGCGGTGCAGGTATGGATGAGGCTCCGGCATGGAAACTTGTCGACGAGATGCAGCAAGTGATATGTATGGTCAATGATGGGGATGTATGTCCCCAGTGTCTTCCTGTCAATCTGAAAGGCTCTGCTCTTAAACGCATCAATATGGCATTGAGATGGCTTGTACGCGATGACGGCATTGTGGATATGGGTGTATGGAAGTCTATTCCCAAAGGCAAGCTCTTCATACCTCTTGATGTCCATGTAGGCAATGTGTCGCGTCAGCTGGGGCTTCTTACCCGGAAGAGTAACGATCGCAAGAGTGTGGAGGAGTTGACGGGAAAGTTGCGCATGATTGATCCGGACGATCCGGCAATCTTTGATTTTGCTCTTTTCGGAATCGGAGTCAATTCAACGTCACCAGGTCAAAAAACAGACTGATTGCTTTTGGGATATTTTTTAACGGGTACCCTCTTTCTGTACGATGAAGATTCTGTATTGTATTCCGCGGCTTTGTAATCCCGGAGGAATGGAGAGGATTGTCACCATGAAGGCAAATTGGTTTGCCAGACATGGTCATGATGTCGTGATGGTTTTGTCTGACAATAAGGGAATGAGTCCGTTCTTCCCTCTCCATCGGAGCATCCGGATATATGATCTGGATATAAATTATCTGGATGATATGGGAATCAATCCTCTGAAATGGCACATCAATCAATGGAAAAGGCGAAAAATCCATAAGATTGAGTTGAAGGAAGTGATCAGGAGGGAAGATCCGGATGTCATTTTTTCTGTGTTTGCGGAGGAGTCTGTATTCCTTTATGGCATAAAACATCGTTGTCGGAAGATTCTGGAGTTCCATTTTACCCGCAGACACAGATTGCAGTGGGGAAGAAAGGGAATACGACGTCTTGTCGACAGATGGAGAATGCATAAAGAGGGACGCATCGCATCCCGATATGATGCCTTTGTCGTGCTGACGGAAAGAGACCGTAGGGCATGGCCAAAACTTGACAATATACATGTGATTCCCAATTTTGTCACAGGTATTCCGGAGGTTGTCCCTGATTATTCCCGGAAGAGGATAGTTGCATTCGGGAGATTATCCCATGAGAAAGGGTATGACCGTCTGATCAAGGTCTGGAGTATGATATATTCCGACTATCCGGAATGGAGTCTTGATATTTTTGGAAACGGAGAAGCCAAAGACAGCCTGATTTCAACTGCTGATTCATTGGTTGGAAACGACAGTATTGTATTTCATGATCCGGTAGAGAATGTATATAAGGAGATGCTCGGAAGTTCAATATATGTCATGCCTTCCCGTTATGAGGGCTTCTCTTTGGTTTTGTTGGAAGCCATGTCTGTAGGATTGCCATGTGTGAGTTTCGATATCGACTGCGGGCCGTCGGAGATGATAGAAAACAATAAAAATGGTTTTCTTGTGCCTGACGGGGATATGGAAAAATTCGCCGGATGCCTGCGGATGCTGATGAACAATGAAGAACTCAGAGAAAGGATGGGGCGTGAAGCGAGAGGGATCTCGGACAGATTTTCGGAGGCTGCGGTTATGAATCAGTGGGAGGAACTGCTGCCCCGGTAGTCTATGTATTCAAGTTTTTTTATTATGCCGGATGCTGTCATCATCCGGTAATAGATATCCCGCATCCGGTAATAGGCGCGTGTGGCTAATTGTAATTTTTTGACCGGCTCATTATGAGGAGCCACAATGGAGTCATGGAGTAGGCTTTCAATTGTAGGAGTGATTGCCGGAGGAATGACCGCTTTTATTTCTATATCAAGATATTTCCGGAACAGCATAAAAGCGTCAGCTGTGAAGTATGGCTGAGGATTGAGGAGAATGCGGGCCGCTTCCGGATTGAGAGCGTATGCGTATGTGCCGTGGGCATAACAGACCGGGGATACAAGACGTTGTTCGAATTTCAATGATTCCTTATGCTTTCTGCTTCTCCTGTAAAGACATGCAGTCCCGAGTAGCAGTATTCTGGGACGGTCGGATGAACTTAACCATCTGTCGGTCTCTTCCAGTTCTTTCCCGATATTACGGAGTATTTGGATGTCATCTTCAATTATGAGAGTGTTGACATCGCTCTGTGTGATTTTTCTATAGGCTTTCTGATGGGAGAGTGTGCATCCGATCTCTCCCGGGCGTGGTGCACGGTGATAATGACGATGGAATTTTTCTCGATCAAACAGCCGGTCTGTTTCTTCTGTAGAGAGGATGCGTCCGTCTACAGCTTCAATTACTTCAAGATCAATGTATGGATGCTCAGACAGATGCTTTCTCAAAGAGTTAAGTCGGTCGGAAGATTGCGGAAGATTGATTACGAATGTTTTCATCGATGTGGAATTCTGGAAATTATACGACGTGTGAACAAACGCATTCCCCGTGTCAGGGTCATTTGTGTGGCATAGAGGATGATTCCAGCCGTTCCTACGGTTTTAAGGGTAAGTAATACGAAATCCATCACTCCGGTTAGTTGCGTACCGGAGATTGCAGGCATTATTCCCCATAGAGCCAAGCAGGCAGCTCCCAGAGCAGCCAGATGGCACAGATATATTCTTATATATATGCCTATAGGTTCTTTCATTCCCCAATGGAAAAGGAAGTAAGGTTTCCATATAAAGACTATCAGAACCAGACTGGCCACTACTCCCATCAGTATGCCGTTGAGACCCCATATCCATCCGAAAAGTATGGAAAGGCCGAGATTCAGACAGGCTTCAGTGACAGGAGCCCACACATCCTGAAAAAGTCCGTAGGCATTGATGTATGAATCCACAGAATTGCGGGAAGCGTTAAGAAAGAGGGTGATACAAAGTATCAGGAGTGTGGATTGTGGAAGCAGATATTGGGAGCCGATCCAGAGAGAGATGAAGGACGGAGTCAGTATGAACAGGACAATTGCGGCTCCGGCACTGAAATAGAAACGTATCGAGAACAATTCATCGAAAACAGACATGATACGTTTTTTGTCTCCTGTGGCCACAAGATTTCCGATACCGGCTCCGATAGAGTTGAAAAGAGCGTTGAGGATAAGAGTCAGTCCGGTGACAACCATCATGTAGTTGCCATAATATGTGACCAACGTAAGAGATGCGAAGGCATATATGATCAGGGGACTTGTCTGCTGGAGGACGAATGTGCTTATCTTGTGGAAGAAAATCTGTTTGATTTTCTTTACTATTTCCGGGTATTTGTTTTTGAGTTCTTTAGCTGTGCTCACTCCAGTCCGGAGGAAAGGATAAGTATGTCTTATCATTATGTTGAGAGCGAAAGATGCGATTACGGCGAATCCTCCTTCCACAACAAGCCACCAGATATAAGGATTGTCACAGTATTTTACAAGAAAATACTGTACTGCCAGACGCGCCATCATACATCCCCGGTAGCTGTAGGCAATTTTGTATTCTTTCTGATCGGCTGTCAGAAGAACCTCTTTATAATTGACAAAATAGGATAGTAATGAGGAGATGAGAAGTACGCCGAAAGATGCGTATGCATACCATAATGGCAATTTCATCTTGGCGAATATCAAGGGGAAGAATGCACTGAGAATCAATGCTCCAGCTATTACTATGAATGCAATCCGACGGTAGAGATGGCCTTGCAGTGATATTATCTCATTGATTTTCCGTGTATCATTCTCATACAGGGGTCTATATAAGGAGAACCCGATTGCCGCTCCAATGCCGAGTTCAGCTATGTTGAGAAATTGCAACAGATTGGTAGCAGTGGTGTTCAGACCCAACACTTCGTCTCCGAGACGCTCAAGAAAGACATCCCGGCATAGGAACTGCAGAAAAAAATTGCCTAAAAGCATCCCCATGGCTACAGAGATGTTCTTAATGCTTTTTTTTGTTCTTGACTGGTCTGCCACTGGTATCGGTTTTTGTGGGAATTGAGCCGGGACGGCAATGCAAAGTTAGCGGATTAGTCTGGTTTGTGCAATAGAACGGTCATGCCACGGGAAAAGAGGGGTTGACAAGAAACAGTTTTTCAGATGCCCGTGTGACGGCGGTATACAGCCAACGGTAAAATTCCGGACCTATCGATTGGGGATCTATTGCTGAGAGATCGATATACACATGACGCCACTGGCCTCCTTGCGCTTTGTGGCATGTGACGCAATATGCGTACTTCACCTGAAGTGCGTTATAGAATGGGTCCTCGTCGGTGGCTTTGAGTTTTTCGGAGTATTCACCTTCGTAGGATGAAAGTACAGTTGTGAAGAATCGTTGCTGTTCTTCCTTCGGAATAGCGGGACCATTCGCCATAAGGCTTCGAAGCATTATTTTCGTTGCCAATGGCTGTTCGGAATCTGAAAATTTAAGTTCGGTATCGACAAACCAACGACCGTAGGCTTTCTCCATCTTTCCGACCCATAGTACTTCCGCTGATTCTCCGTTTGCGATAAATCCTTTCTTCTGGTTTTTAGGACACCAGAAATAGTCATTTTTGCTTATAATAAGTCTTTCTCCCCGTGTTACAGGTTCTTCCGCTCCAAGTATGCGGACACGGATTTCTCCATTGATACGATTTGCCCGTCTGTTGGACCGGGTTATGACAATGGTTTCCTCCATCCCGACTTCTGACCATGATGCTGAAAGCGTATCGGCCATTTCTCCGGGTTCCACAAGGTTGACATCTTCGAAAGGGGTTGCCACCAGTCTGAATATATTTTTTGTGGAGGAGAAAAGAGCTTTCCTGATATTTGTGGCATTCCATAATATACCGCTTCCGGTAGCCTGACGCATCGGGTGGGAGAGTGATATATACGACGGGAAGAGCCCGAGTTCACAGAGACGCCGACGCTCCATTGCCGGACTGTCGGTGTGTCCCACAGGCGGCAGCTGGGCAATATCTCCAACAAAGACGATGGCGCATCCCGGAGCTGAATACACGTAGCGGATGAGGTGTTGCAACAAACTCCGGCTGTCACGCGTGTCTGTCAGCATAGAGGCTTCGTCTACGATGAAAAGAGTGTGTGATGATCTGTTGGGGGCCAATATCCACCCTTCACCTGATGGTCCTGAGTCGACAGGACGGTATATGCGTCTGTGGATTGTAGAAGCCGGACTGCCGGAAAAGGCGGACGCTACTTTTGCTGCCCGTCCGGTCGGTGCGAGAGTGACGGTCTTCAGACGGAATGCAGACATGGCTTTTATCAGCGATGCCAGAAGCGAAGTCTTGCCTGTGCCTGCAAATCCGTTAAGTATAAAAGTTTTTCCTGGCCTGGAATCTATGACAAAGCGACATAATTCCGTAAGAGCCTCTCTCTGGCCTACTTCGGGACGATAAGAGAGATGTCTCAGACATTCATTGAAAAGGGTTTCAGCGGAAATCGGAGTCTCTGTCATGAGATTGTTCGGGGTACATGTTTCCCGGATGGGATCAGACTAAATCCATTCGATAAAATGAAGTTGACTGTAGCTCGGGCGGTTGCCCTGTCAAAATCCTTTTCGTTTTCCGGCAGACTGTCGTAACTTGTCAGACATGGATGCGTAAGTAGCCGGTCGTCACGTCTGGGGCCGTGTGTCCAGCCTTCTGCCATTCTTCGCCTCATCCATGTGTCATGCACATGACGGGCCATCTCTTCTACAAGAGATTCAAGTTCTTCTGGTAGTGTGTCTGGATTCATTTCAATTGCTTCTGATGATACATGTTCAGAGTGGTGTATATAACCATCAGGTCGTATAGTTTGTAGTCGACATGGATGCCGGATGATGATTTGGCGGCAGATTCCTCATCGAGGTTTTCCCATGGCACAAGACAATGGTGTATTCTCCGTCGTTCATCTGTGGTATGGTTTTCGCGTGTGCCGCGGGTATATCCAAGCAATTCGATGGCAGATGACCATCTCAGATGTTCAAGCATAGCAAGTTCTTTGACTGTGTCGGGAAATGCGTCATCTCCCGGTCCGTAAATCACGGATGCCGGATCGGGAAGATTTTCCATTTCGGTGCGGAATCTGTTCTGATCGTCCTTCGGCAGATGATTGTATATGCGTTGGAGGAGAATTAGTTTTGTCTGGGCATGGAGAGCGTTGGATAAATCTTGTGATTCTTTTCGTGCCAGCTCCCGGAATCTGTCGATATCAATGGTCCGTAGTTCCGGATTTGATTCCACAATTTTTCCATCCGCATTCCGGATAAGGTGGCCGCACAGGAGACCACGCCGTTGGGTCCATGTTGGTGCAGATTGGCACTCCGTCCCGTCAATAAAACGGTTGGAGCAACGGTTATAGTTGTTAAAGAACTGTTCGGCAAGGGCATTCAGCCTGTCTCGGATTATCAGGTCGCAGGTGTATATCTGTTCTGGCGACCCGAAAGTTTCTATAACAGGATCAGCGGAAAATCCTGTGGAGAATGCAGTTGTCACCTGTTGGAAATACGATGCGTTCAGACTATTGCTACATCTGACAGCAATCTTGATATGAGACAGATCAGTTCTGGATGCTCTGACGGCTTTGAAAATATCAATGGCTGTGTCTATGTTTTTTTTATCGTCATCGGTTGCAATCACCACATAATTCAGAACTCCAGCTATTCCAGGAAGAATTTCCGATATGAATTCGCATGATGACGGATCCAGAGCTTTGAATTCCATAAGAGGCGAACCGTCAGGATTATGTTTTGAGGATATTTCAGGAGCACTGTTGATGAATCTCCCTTTGAGTGTATCCATTTCAGGATCGATCGCCATGCATCGGAACGGACTGCGGACTTCAATTCCCTTCTCAGATTCAGGAGAGAGAAAACTCCCGAATTCATATAGAAACTTCATCGCATCGCGTCCGGTGGGTCCGAATCCTACAATTAAAGAATTGAAAGGAGTGGCGGCGAATGTATGCCCCGGTATGGTTTCAATGAAATTGACAGGATGGAATTTGGAATCCAACCGCAGGCATTCGGTGGCGAGACGGGATTCATCGATTATATCCACATTGATATTACGGGTCAGCCCAAGTCCGGTCAGGGCGGTTGACGAGTCATCGCGTCTCGCGCGACAATGGATTGAGGTAATTACATTTGGCATTCTGCCTGGAGAAAACAGATTGTCATGGCTGAGCAGGACAGTGCCTAGTGTGTTGGATTTTTCATCGTCGGACAACAGAAAAATATGGAGCTTTGCGTTTTGCACTTTGTTCAGAGAGAGGATGGCACGACGGACAGACTGGAGTCCGAGGCGGCCGAACAGATCCTCATCCGGGCTGACAGAGGTGGTTTCATCAAGAGAAATCCGCGAAAGAGCTATACGTGCGTCAAGACATCGGGCAAGAGAGAAATATTCCCTCTTGTGAGTGATCATATTTACAATTTTTGTCCATTCGCTTCCCTCGTCGCTGTCAACTCTTGCCCGTTCGATAAAGATGATGTTTCCTTTGGAGGACGTCTCATTGTCTTTACGGATGCTGCGGGCCAGCAGTTCGGTGCGGTCGTTTATACCGAAAAATATATATAGATGGGGTTTGCCAGAACTCACACGTGTACGAAACCGCAGCCGGATATAGGCCCGCATACGTTCGGTAATGAGGCTGACCACAAGCACCATCGTACAGCTGAACGACAGGACTGCCTGGATAGTGATGAGACTTCTCATATCGGGACGACTGGATATGCTGTTGAAAACAAATCCGTTGACGTCCAATAGAAAAAGTTTCAGTGAGCACATCATGGACCGGAACAGCCCTTCGGTGGCATTGATAGGCGGAATGGTATGTGCCATTCCATTAGCGGCTTTATGGTTGATGTATAGGAAGGCTTCGGAGAAGAGCCATGCCCCCGTACAGAAGAATAATACCATAATCGCTCCGAGAAACCGCAGGCGTAGCATTCGTGAATCTGCCGAGGCGCGTAATCCCCGGATAAGGTAGAAAATCTGCCAGACGAGAAGCATGACTGCGCATCCTGTCATGCTCCCCCAGAACCATGGCAGCCACCCGGAGACAGGTGTGAACGAGCCTTTCCATAAAAACCAGATAATGATAAATAGTGGAAGCAGCCATCCAAGGTGGCGGTATATGAAGTTTGGGATCTGTCTTATCTGCATAATCAAGATGCAAAAGTATCGAAAAATGCCGGATTGTGCAAGCTGGTGTACCAATTAGCTTGGTCATGCCGGGAATAAGGCTTAACTTTGCATTGGTGATGATCATGAAATTGAACCGTGAAATATTACGCCTGAGTGTTCCGGCCATTATAAGCAATGTCACAGTGCCGTTGCTTGGTCTGTGTGACACTGCGATCGCTGGACATCTGAAGGCGGATTCGTTTATCGGAGCCATTGCTGTGGGGTCGATGATGCTTAATGTGACATTCTGGCTTTTCGGATTTCTCCGTATGGGCACCACTGGAATGACAGCACTTGCTTTTGGATCCGGTGACGAACGGGGCGTGCGCCGGATTTTTACCCGTGCTTTTATTCTCGGTTTGATGATAGGCATGACGTTGCTTATTGTTGGAGGAATGCTGCGGGATGGCCTTCTCTCTGTCATATCACCGGTTGGAGAAGTGAGATCGCTTGCGTCACGGTATTATTCGCTATGTCTGATATCGGCACCGGCCATTCTGGCCACTACAGCTGTGCAGGGATGGCTCTTTGGCATGCAGACTACCTTTTTGCCGATGGTGATATCCATATCGGTCAATATTATAAATATTGCGGCCAGTCTGTCGCTTGTGTTTGGATTTCGAATGGGTTTCATAGGAATCGCATACGGTACAATGACTGCGAATTGGGTTGGCCTCATTCTGGCTCTGGTTCTGGCCCGGAAGCGTGCATCAGGAAGACTCTGGTGCAGTTGGCGGGAGATATGGTCTGACGGTGGTCTTAAACGGTTTTTCTCTGTGAATACCGATATATTTTTCCGTTCAGGATGTATTATGGCGGTATCATTGTCGACTACAGCCATCGGAGCAAGACTTGGAGAACTGACTCTGGCCACCAATGCCGTGATGATGCAGTTCTTTCATTTCTTTTCTTTCTTTATGGATGGTTTCGCATTCACGGCTGAAGCTCTTACAGGACGTTTCGCCGGTGCTTCCGATTTCCCGATGATGAAGCGGTGTCGCCGGAGACTGATTGTCTGGTCGGCAGGCATGGCGGTGGTGTTCTTTCTCATATATGCCTTTTTATCGCCGGAGATAGTCGGATTCATTACCGACAGCTCTGCAGTTAGAGCGAATGTCGGACAGTATCGTCTGTGGCTTATGTTGATCCCTCCTCTTACGGTGGCTGCGTTCATTTATGATGGTTTCTATATCGGTCTTACGGCCACACGTCAGATGCTTGTGGTGACGATAGTCGCTTCTGTAGCTTTTTTTGCGATCGCTTTTCTGCACCCGAACGGATTGGGTCTCCCTGATAACAATGGTCTCTGGATGGCTTTTCTGACTTATCTGTCAGTCAGAGGTGGACTTCTGGCATTATGGGGACGCCGTGTGTTTTCTCCGGAATTCATTCTGCATATAAAAAAATCAAGATCTACCTGAAAGAAATGATTCAGACTGTCAATGCCAAGATAAATATCGGACTCAATGTCGTCGGCAGACGTGCAGACGGATACCATGAGCTTTCGACGGTGTTTTATCCTATCGGACTTTTCAGCGGCACACCATATTCACCATGGCCGTTTTCGGATATTATTGAAATAACTCCGATCCCGGAAGAAAAAGATCATCGCTTTTTGTTTACCGGAAATCCGATTGATTGCCCATTACATAAAAATCTGGTATGGAAGGCTGTGGATGCCTTTGAAAAAAGATATTATGAGAAGATGGGATGTGAGATGCCGGCAATGAATATTCATCTTGAAAAACATATACCTGATGGTGCCGGCCTTGGCGGAGGATCGGCTGATGCATCTTTCACGCTGTTGATGCTTGACAGACTCACGGGAGGTCATCTCGGACAGGAGGAACTTTTCCACTTGTCCGCCACACTTGGGGCAGACTGTCCGTTTTTTATTTATAACAGGCCATGTCTTGCAGAGGGAATAGGAGACCGGATTACTCCGTTGTCTATAGATCTGACAGGGTACTGGCTGGTAATTCTGAAACCGCCGTTTGCCATTTCCACAAAAGAAGCTTTTTCTGGAATCGTCTGTAGGTCTGATAATTCTGAAAAAGTCTTTTCAGAATCTGTATTAGAATGGCGGGATGTCCTGGTCAATGATTTTGAAACCCATCTATTCGAAAAATATCCTGTATTGCTACATCTTAAAAAGGATCTTTATGATGGAGGAGCTGATTATGCCCAGATGTCGGGCAGCGGATCGGCTGTCTATGGCATCTTTTCCAGCATTGACCAAGCCGGAAAAGTGTGGGAAAAATGGAGGGCTACCGAAGGATATTATTCCGCCATTATGCGTTTATGAACAGGAGACGAACCGAATTTTATCTGGTTTGTTAGAAAAACAGGGCCGGTTAACATTTTTTGGCCCATAATTTGCATAAGACACAATAAAATCCATCTATTGACTATGAAAGATAGGAAAAAAGATAAATTCAACGAACATAAGCCTGATTATCAGGATAAAGATATTCTTGACGAGACATCTGCCGCGGATATTGAGGAAGTGGCTCCTGAAAATGAATCGGACGAAGAACAAGGTCTGGAGGCTGAGGTGCTCAAACTCAATGAAGAACTTGAGCATGTCCGTGCGTCGGTTGAGAAGGAGAAAAAGGAATACATGTTTCTCATGGCTGAGTTTGACAACTTCCGCAAACGTACGTTGAAAGAGAAATCTGAAATAATAAAAAATGCCGGTGAACAGGTATTGAAAGGTCTATTGCCTATACTTGATGATTTCGAAAGAGGTATAGAGGCCGCAGACAAAACGGACAATGCGAACTCGGTAAAGGAGGGAATGGTGCTTATTTATAATAAGTTCAAGAAATTTCTTGAACAGAACGGTGTTAAGGAAATCTATCCGGAAGATCGCGATTTCGACACAGAGCGTCATGAGGCCATTTCTGTTGTTCCTGTCGCAGCCGATGATCAGAAAGGGAAAATACTTGATACTGTGCAGAAAGGTTATACCATCAACGACAAGGTGCTTAGGCATGCTAAGGTTGTTGTCGGTCAATAATGATGTATAATCATGGCTGAGAAAAGAGACTATTATGATGTGCTTGGCGTGGCCAGAGATGCGTCAGGCGAGGAGATAAAGAAGGCATACCGTAAGCTTGCTGTCAAATACCATCCCGACCGCAATCCGGACGACAAGGAGGCTGAAGAGAAATTCAAAGAGGCGGCTGAGGCTTACGATGTGCTCAGCGATTCCGAGAAACGAGCCAAATATGATCGTTTCGGTCATTCGATGGGGCAGCAGGGTTTCGGAGGAGCCGGTGGTTTTGGCGGTGGCTTCGGAGGCGGTGGCTTCACGATGGAGGATATATTCGCTCATTTCGGCGACATTTTCGGCGATGTCGGTGGTGGAATGGGTGGTGCCACGTATGGCTCCCGGCATCCGCGTAAACGCACCAATAAAGGTACCGACCTTAGGATCACAGTCAAGGTCAATCTTAAGGATATAATGAACGGGGTGGAGAAGAAACTCAAGATCCCCCGTCTGGTGGCCTGCGAGCATTGTCACGGAACCGGTGCCAAGAATGGCACAGCTTTCAAGACCTGTACCCGTTGCGGTGGGTCTGGTTACATAAACCATGTCCAGCAGACCATGTTTGGTGCCATGCAGAGTGAGGCCGTATGTCCAGATTGCAATGGCGAAGGAAAAATTATCAGTGAGCCATGTACTTTTTGTCATGGTTCGGGCGTTGAAAAGAAGGATGACATTGTCAGCTTCATGATTCCACCAGGTGTGGAAAACGGCATGGTGCTCACTATGCGCGGCAAGGGCAATGCTCCTCGTCATGGAGGAGTGAACGGTGATCTTCTCATCGTAATTCAAGAAGAGAATGATCCGGAACTTATCCGTGATGGTGACGACCTTATTTTCAATCTTATGCTTGATTTCCCCACAGCCGCTCTTGGGGGTTCTGCAGAAGTTCCCACAGTGGAGGGTCGAGCCCGTCTTAAGATAGCTCCGGGTACGCAGCCTGGGAAAGTATTGCGTCTGCGAGGCAAGGGTCTTCCCAAGATGCATAGTAATGTCAAAGGAGATCTTTTGGTAAACGTTATGGTATATGTGCCGGAAAATCTTACCGATACAGAGAAATCTGCTATCGAGAGTCTGAAAGGAGCACCGAATATCGTGCCTACCGAATCTACTTCCAAACGCATATTCTCACGTCTTCGCCATATTTTCAATAAGGAAAACCGAGGCGTGGAGTAAAATCCATTAAGACGTGTATTTGATCATGGCCTTTAAGTCATTATGACTACACTATAGCTTAGATCCTAAATCAAATGCCTTTTGTTCGGGACTGACGGTTTGACTGTTGGTTCCGAACTCTTTTCAGGCAGAGCCTCTAAGACTGGATTGGGTCCGGTTCCTTCAGGATGGTTATGATGGAGTCGCTTACAGCGGCGACTTTTCTTATATCGGCCTTGAGAGTTTTCTGTGCCTGTAATCCCCATATCCATACGGGTATTCCTATCGGGAAGAGCATGACCAGAATGCGGCTGAGCCATCGGTTATGCGACGGATGATAAGCCCAGAGAGTCCGAAGTACAGGATAATCAATAAGTTTGTTGACCGCTATCGGATTTCTGCAGTCGGTCATATATGAGACTGTGCTTTCCAATCGGGTGATGATCTGATGTATCTTGTCGGTGTCATATCCTTTCATCCAATAGGTGAGATACGACTGAAGTGGTCTGTTACTATCGGCAAAATCTCTGCACAGATCGCGGAGCTCTTCAAGTTGTCTGATAGCATCGTCGGTCGATATGTCATTGATGATGATCTCCTTATAATTTATTTTTCGAGCTTGTCTGGTGCCAAGTATTTTGCGTAACAGAGAGAGATACAGGTCTTTGTCGAATACAGATGAGTCATTCATCGCTTTCCAGGTGACATATATGCCAAGTGGAGCGAGAATTATAGTTGACAGCCACATTCCTATCCATACTATCCATCGCCCGTCGCGAGCCATCTTGTATCCGGTATTGTCGATTATATAGTAGACCAGAAAGAGCAATACCGATATTACCAAAGGTGTACCTATTCCCCCCTTGCGTATTATGGCTCCCAACGGGGCTCCGATAAAGAACATGATCATGCATGCCACAGAGAGTGTGTATTTTTTGAGCAGCTCTATTTCATGTCTGCGCAGTGTTTTGCGGTCATCAGCCATTGTGGCCGCTTTAAATTCGCTTTCGTTTCTCTCTCTCCGGATGTTCTGCATGGCCATATCCGCTACCCTTCGACGTGAACCTTCATCAAGTCTCATAAGGAGGGAGTCCAGACTTATCGGTTGTTTTTTCGCTTTCATCTCGGCGAGTCCCGGCGGGGTCTCTATCCCTGAATATCCTTGCGTCTTGCCTTCAAGTATGGCTAACGGACCGCTGCGTAGGGTAGCCGTGTTATCCCGTCCGATTGAATCGAGTCGGATATTTATTGAGTCAATAGTCTGGTTCAGCTCTGAAATGTTCTTGCCGACATATTGTTTCCGCATCGAATTGTCGTCAAGTCGGTTGAAATTGGCATCGAAGGGTATTAGAACCTGTTTGTCGAGAAATGTCTCTCTCCTGAAGGGGACATTGGCATCCAGCGAAGACTGGTCACGGAGGTTTTCAAACTCTTCTCCCTGAAACAGATGCAGAAACAGATAACGGTTGTCCGGTGTGAAAGCCAGACGTGCTGAATCGGCCAGAAGGATAGTGCCTTGGTCTCCTCCCCGGCTTACATCGTATATCATTACGTCGTAGAGCATTCCTGTCTGCTGGTTTTTTTCTTTGACAAACAGGTTGTAGCCAGGAATCTGGTCATAGAACACACCCTCTGGAATTTCAAGTTCGGGACTTTTCTGTTTCATAGAGAAAAGAAGTGTCCACATTTTTACTTGTGCATGGGGGAGTACATTGTTCTGGAAGAAGAATGCTCCGATGGCAATGCCTCCTATAAGGATGATTAGCGGGGCCATCACTCTTACAAGCGATATGCCGGAGGCTTTCATGGCCGTAAGTTCGAATTTCTCGCCGAAATTACCGAATGTCATCAGACTGGCCAATAGAATGGCAAGCGGGAGAGCCATGGGCACCATGCTGACAGCGGCATAAAAGAACAGTTCCGCGAGTACATCGACAGAAAGTCCTTTGCCTACCAGATCGTCGATGTATTTCCATAGGAACTGCATCAGCACGATGAAGAGCACGATGAAAAATGTCATCGCGAAAAGTGGAAGAAAGCTCTTCAGTACAAACCAGTGCAGACGTTTGACGATGCGCATCAGGATTGTTGGTGCCGTACTTTGTTCGTGACAGGGGGAGAGGCTTGCATGTCGGCTACCGGAGTGCAAAGGTAGTTATTTTTCGTCTACAGACAAAGTACGGGTCATATTCATGTGAACACTATAAATTTTTTATTTCTGTTGTTAAACCTGTAGTGTCTCTTGTTGTCATAAATGAGTGAATTGAAACCAAACTGCGTAACCCTATATTGCTTCTCTTGATTGATGAAGAAGACCATTATTCGGGTGGCCATGACCGCCACCTTGTTTTTATGTCCGCATCTCCTTTATGCCAAAGGAGATATCAGCGGTGTTGCCGTTTCAAAGGAAAATGGCGATCCCGTGGCTTTTGCTACGGTTCAGTTAATAGATTCCAGGACCAACAAACCATTACCGATAGGAACCAATACGGACGAGAACGGCCGGTTTGTAATTGCCGGAGTGGCCGACGGGAAATACCTTGTCAGAGTGACAAATGTCGGCAGCGTTGATCAGGAGAGACCTGTGGCTGTCTCGGGCAAAAATATAGATCTCGGAACTCTCCGGCTTGCCGATGATACCAAATTGCTTCAGGAAGTGGTAGTGGAGGGCGTCAGGAGTCAGATGAAATTTGAGCTTGACAAAAAAGTGTTTAATGTTGATGCCAACATAATGGCCGCCGGTCAGTCGGCCAGTGAGCTTCTTGAGTCAATCCCGTCAGTGGAGGTGGATCAGGACGGGGAGGTATCCCTGAGAGGCAACTCTTCTGTGACGGTATGGATCAACGGAAAGGAATCGGGACTTACTGCCGACAATAGAGCTCAGATCCTTGAGCAGATTCCCGGTGAGTCTATCGAGAAGATCGAGGTGATCACCAATCCGTCAGCTAAATTCAGTCCGGAGGGAACAGCGGGTATTATCAATATTATTCTCAAAAAAGACCGTAGAGGTGGATATTTTGGTAGTGCCGAAATAGGAGTCAACTCTCGTGGAGGAGGAAATGCCTCTGTCAATTTCAACTATTCCGATTCAAAATGGGAGACATACGCAAGTGTTGGATTCCGTATGCGTCATGGTAAGAATGGCTCTATAGTACGTCGGACATACACCGATGGTTCTTTCTTGAATTCCGATGCGGATGGGCGTAATCATGGCAACAATCTTTTCATCCGTGCAGGTGCCACCTATCATCTTACCGACAAAGATGCTTTCTATGTAAACGGTTTCGGTATGTTTGGGCATCGCTGGGGCAAGACAGTCACCTCATATAATTCCAATATTCCCGGTCAATGGACCACTAACACCCAATGGGCCCATAACCGGAGTGACAATCGTGGAGCGCATGCCGAACTCGGATATACACGTAAATGGAGTGAATCGCACACTCTTGACATCATGGCGGCATATAACCATTGGGGCGGCCCTATGTGGAACAGCTATCGTCAGGAACAGATTTTTCCCGGCGAACTGATTTCTGATGATTATCAGGAACAGGATCAGACAATAAATGTCAACAGTTATGAGGCCAAGGTGGACTATTCAAATCAGATTCTGCCATGGCTTAAACTTGAGGCTGGATTCAATGGAAACTATAATCATGAAAATACACCGGTCACTACAAGGGAAGGCACTTCGCCATTGGATCAGACAGTGGTGCCGGAACTGTTCAACAGGTTCATATACGACAACAACATATCTGCCTTATATCTCACATTAGGAGGGAAAGTGAAAAATTTTAGTTTTTCGGCTGGTCTTCGTGGAGAGGCCTGGCAGGTACGCTCCAGATCACTCGCATACGGCCAGACAGAGGATGAAGTGCCTGTGTTCAGAAAAAATGCATTCGCACTTTTCCCCTCGGCTTATCTGTCATATTCTCTTCCGCATGACAATGAGATTCAGATCAACTACACGCGTCGTATCCGTAGACCATGGGGAGGCCAGCTGAATTCTTTCCGTGATATTTCGGATCCTACAAATGTGAAGTTCGGTAATCCGGAGCTTGAACCTCAGTATTCCAATTCTTTTGAATTGAATTACATCAAGACATGGACATATCACATGATTTCATTGTCAGCATATCTGCGCACGTCAGACAACATCATTAACCGGATCAGTTATGGATCGGGAGATATTATCTATACCACTTATGCCAACGTGTCGAAGCAGGCAAATTCGGGTGTGGAGATTGTTGTGAAGAACAATCTTTTCAGATCTCATCTGGATCTAACCACTACTTTGAATCTTTACAATAATCATATATCCGCATGGAACCATACTGTCTATGATGATTTCGGTAATCCTGTAAGATTGTCAGGAGATAAACAGAATTCATTTGCCTGGGATATCCGGTGTATGGCTACCGTCCGTTTGCCCTGGAATCTCAATTTCCAGGCGTCGGGAAAATATAGTTCACGCCATCTGGAGGCACAAGGATCTCATCAAGGTGGTTGGAGTGTGGATGCCGGCATACGTAGAGCCTTCGGAGATTGGTCTGTAGCAATCAACTGTCGCGACATATTCGATTCGCGTAAGTTTAAGACCACTGTCAACGGCACGGATTATTTTCAGTCGGCTGAACGTTGGCGTGGCGGACGGAGAATCCAACTGACCATCAAATATACTTTCGGCAATATGAAAAGCAAAGCTCCCCGTCAGCGTGACAATGTCGAACCGATGGATGGGAGTGGATATGGCGAGATGGAATGATTGTCGGAGATATTATAATTCTTAAAAGCAACGTCGCAGATCAAATTTCTTGATCTGCGACGTTGTTTTTTTAAATCGGGTCTATACTGTTCCCAGATTAAATGTAGCGGTTCTCAGTATTTTCTGGCAATCTTCTTGTAACCGTAGGCCGCATTGTCACCAAGCTCCTCTTCGATACGAAGCAACTGGTTGTATTTTGCCATACGGTCTGAGCGGCTTGCAGATCCAGTCTTTATCTGACCGGCATTGGTTGCCACTGCAATGTCTGCTATTGTGGCGTCTTCGGTCTCTCCAGAACGGTGTGATATCACAGCTGTATATCCGTTGCGCTGTGCCATCTCAACAGCCCTGAGTGTTTCGGTAAGAGTGCCTATCTGGTTGACTTTTACAAGAATAGAGTTGGCGCAACCTTCAGCGATACCACGTTCCAGATATTTTACGTTGGTTACGAAAAGGTCATCGCCTACAAGCTGACAACGGTCTCCAATAAGTTTGGTAAGTATGCGCCATCCCTCCCAGTCGTTTTCGGCCATGCCGTCTTCAATCGAGTCGATAGGATATTCGTTGATGAGGGTTTCAAGATATTTGGCCTGTTCCTCGCTGTTGAGTACTTTACCGTCAGCCTGTTTCCAGGTGTAGTCGTATTTTCCGTCTTTGTAGAATTCCGATGCGGCGCAGTCAAGACCGATGGTAACATCTTTCCCAGGCTCATAACCTGCATCCTTGATAGCCTTCATGATTACGTTGAGTGCATCTTCGGTTCCATCAAGAGCTGGAGCAAAGCCACCCTCGTCACCAACTGCAGTGGAGAGACCACGCTCTTTAAGCACTTTTTTCAGATGATGGAATACTTCGGTACCCATACGGATCCCTTCATGATAACAGCATGCTCCTACAGGGCGGATCATGAATTCCTGAAAACATATCGGAGCGTCGGAATGCGCCCCACCGTTGATGATATTCATCATCGGGACAGGAAGCACGTATGTGTTGGTGCCTCCTATATATTTATATAGAGGCAGATCAAGATAGTCTGCTGCGGCTTTTGCCACTGCCAATGAGACTCCAAGAATGGCATTGGCACCGAGTGAACTTTTGGTGGCAGTTCCGTCGAGTTTCAGCATGGTCTCGTCAATGGAGATCTGGTCGAGAGCATTCATGCCGATGAGAGCATCCGCTATGGGCCCGTTCACATTGGCTACTGCCTTAAGTACACCTTTGCCCATATAGCGGTTTTTATCTCCGTCACGCAGTTCCAGAGCCTCGTTCACACCGGTAGAAGCACCGGAGGGAACAGCTGCACGACCCCGCGCACCGCTCTCAAGAACCACATCTACTTCTACTGTAGGATTGCCACGGGAGTCGAGAACCTCGCGGCCTTTGATTTGTGCGATTTTCATCTTTTTTATCTAAAAAGGGTTATTTGATTTTTACCTTGTATTTACATTACCTTTATCTGGCGATTACTGGTTCCTATACAGGCGGTTCCGGAAAATTAAGGACATTGCGTCGAAACCAGAGTGCAAAATTAATAAAAACTCAGCACATCGCAAATTCTTTGTATTCGTCCGTTTATTAATAACGGGCAATAGCTGGTTATTTCTTTCCGAAACACGTTAATGATGGTTAACTTGCGATTGCTTATGATGACCAGAGAGTTTTGAGCAGTGTGCCACCGTGACAAAGCAGCCGGTTACGCTTGAAAAGCACATGAGCCACTCCGAAAGATGGCTCACGCGATAGGGATAGTTAGTTTATATTCGGGAATAACTGCAATACTTGTTCTTTTGATAGTGGAACCGAGCAAGCTCCATCCGTGATTTGCATTTTTACTATCGGTGTCGAAATAACAACTCCGTTGACTCTTATTGCGATTCGTTTTCCCAGATTGCTTTTCGTGATTTCAGCATATTTCTCAACATCGGCAAAGTGGAACGGCATCGTTATTTCGGTGTCGCCTTGATAGCGTATCAATTCTTGAATATGCACGGATTCTTCCATAAGAGAGGGCTGCTTGGCCGTGAACGAACCATCTGTTTCTTCGGTTTGAAACAGCGCGACGCACAAATCAGCGTTGACCTTGATTGTTTCGGGCTTTTGACTGTTTCCGCAACCGATAGCTGCAAAACTGACGATGAAGGCTACAAGAACGGAGAAAAGAGTTTTTGTTTTCATAATGATATGTTTTATTTAGTCCATTTTTTTAGTTGATTGATATAGCGGGTATTCTTTTTATACCACACAAATTCAAGTCCTAATCCCAAAACCAATAGCCCCCATACCAATGCCATATCCCAAATGTTGAAAAATGAGGGAGAGAAAGAAAGAACCCCGAACAATATTACTGCACCTCCACTAATCCAAAGTTCTATATCCCGGTAATAAACTTTTATTCGGATAACAGAATCCAGGATTTGAGAATGGGTACAACTCTCAAATTCTATTCGTTTGACCAGTTTTGCGAGATATAGCTCTGCAAAAATCCCAATTACAAGTAGTCCACAGAGCGCGACAATCCACCATATAGGCAGAAGCGATGGTGCCCATAGTATAGAGGTTGCGAAAAGTAGCAAACCTAAAATTGTAAAGGCCATGCTTATATATATGCGACGCAGAAGGCTTGTTTTGGTGTCAATAAAGCCTTTGAGCATATCATCGTGATAATCTTGCCGAGATATATGTGGCTCGACAGATTTCCATGCAGATTTGAGTTCTTGAAGTTCCATACCTACTTTTCAATATTATGTGATAATTTCTCCTTTATTCGGGATAGCCGCGAAGCTATGGTGTTGCGCGTGATTCCCATATTGTTAGCGATTTCTTCATAACTCAATTCATCAAGCCACATTAAAATAAGAGCTTTATCCATTGGGTTAAGCCGGGATATGGCCGAATATAGCAATTCAAGTTTTTCTTTCAATTCGCCATTTGAATCATCTTGAAAATGTAATTGAGGTAATTGTTCTAAAGAAAGGGTCTTGATTTTTGGTGTAAGTTTTCTTAATGAAAACAGACAAGTGTTGAGGCATACTTTATAAACCCAAGTAGATTCGGCACATTGTCGTTTGAAATTACGGTAGGAGTTGAAAAGTGAAATTAAAACCTCCTGACGCAAGTCCTCAAAGGGTGTTTCATTAGAAGCATAGAAGAAGCAGACACTGAAAATGATTTTTTCATGTCGCTTAACCATATCCGAAAAGGCGGTATTGTAATCTTTGTCGTTCTGCATTTGCTTCATTTTACAAAGTTAGTTGCAATTACGGCCTAACAGTTCCATAAACCATAAAAAATCTTATACCGAGAAATATGGAGCGATAAACAACAGCACTCCGAACGGGGGAGGAATCCCCAGGCTAAGCTGGCCACTGAGGCCAGGATGATTTGACCCTTTGCGCCAAAATCGGGTTGATCCTTTTGCCCAAAATAAAAATGCCCCCTGTCGGCACACCTCGTCAGACGGGATACTCTTATTTTGGCGCAAGGGGTCAGTTGAAAATTGGCCGAAGGGATCAAAACTGTCTGGCCCACAGGGTCAACAAAACATGGGTTTTCAATATATTTTAATCGGTTTTAATACTATACCTAATTACCGACGCAATTATAGCATATTTCTGATAGTGAGCAGGTTGTGCATATAATCTACAAAATGGAATTTTACGGGGTTCACACCTCCAAATTTTAACAATTCCAACTCGTATATGCGCCCATTCTCTACTAACTGCAAAAGTAGTGTTTTTCGGCGAGATTCACAAGTTTTGCAGCTACATTCATTTGGAAAAATGTGCAACTTATGTGATTATTCGCCTGGAAAAGTGTTGCACATCCTTGTTTATTCGCTTTGAAAAATGTAATTTTGCATAATGAAGTTACGAAAAGAGTGTAATTTATTGGAAATGAGCGTAGGTTAATTGCTCATGATAGTAATAGGTTACGAATTAGTTAGTTATCTACTGCATCATCCTTCTGCGCGTTGCGTAACCTTCAAAGAACTCTTCGTATGCAAAAGTAACAATAAAACGGGAGATTTTGAAATGAATCTCCCTGATTTTTTCTTTATCATATAGGTTTTTCCGTAAAAGCGATTTTATCCGTCGGCACACCATCGTACAAAAGAATTTTGAACGAACGTGTGCCGACTACCGCATAAGCTGAGAAAAGGGCTTTGCCTCACACCTAAACAACTGTTTAGACTAATGAGGCAAGGCCCATTTCTTTTATGCTTATGCCAAAGAGGTGCTTTTACGGGTTTTCAGATGATTTTTCTTTTTCGCTATCCACTTGAACCGGGTGCGGAAAGCCGTATATGATCACTTGATCCATGAATGTAACAAGCCATCATCCACGGCGGGCAAACCGGGAAGAATGATTTTATCTGCCCGACCTGACACGTCTGACCGGACAGATAAAACCATACTTCCTTACAGGTGGTTTGCCCGGTTTCACGCTGCCGACTATGTTCTTTTTTTGTTGGGAGCTTCCTGTTTTCACGGATTTCTCTTTTGAAGTTCTCTGTCTAATCTGCCTCTACTTCCGTTTACCTCCATTTTCGCGCCTTTCAGTGAGC